>NZ_BLTG01000032.1 GCF_017312405.1 Mycobacterium sp. PO1 | reverse complement strand
GGGCGGGGGTCCGCCCGGCGGGGGTGCCGGCTCGGGCTCACGGTAGGGGTAGCAGCCCGTCGGGCCGGGCAGCGGCAGACCGGGCGGGCCGCACCCCTGATCGCCCGGATTGCCGGTGATGGCGTCCGGCAACGTCAGATGCGGGTCGCCGCCCTGGCCGGTGCGCGGGTACGGCACCGGCATCGCCGGTGTGCCCGGCTGGCCCACCTGTGGGTCGCTGCGCTCCGAGGGCAACAGCACGTTGGGGTCCAGCCCCAGATCCGAGAACGCCACGTCGATGAACGGCTGCAGGAACTGCCCCGGCAGCAGGTTGGCGACGTAGGTCTTGAAGAACGGTCCCGCCGACACCGACTCGCCCAGTGACATCGAGTACGAGTTCAGCAGGCTCAGCGACTTCTGCAGCCGCTCTTTACGGTTGTCCAGAATCGTCAGCACGCCGTTGAGCTTGTCCAGCGCGGGCCGCAGGGTCGCGCGGTTCTCGCCGATGAAGCCTTGCAGTTGGGCGCTCAGCGCCGAGATGTTCGCCGAGATCTCATCGACGGCCGCACTCTGGGTCTGCAGCTCGGCCAGCAAGGCGTTGGTGTTGGCGACCAGGCTGACCACCTGATCGCTGCGTTCGGCCAGCACCGTGGTGGCCTCGTCGGCGTTGTCCAGCAGGCTGCGCAACTGCTCGTCGCGCTTGTTGAGGGTGTCGGAGAACCGCGCGACACCTTCCACCGCGATCCGCAGCTGGGGAGGAGTGTCGGCAAACGTCGCCGACAGCACCCGCAGCGACTCGGAGAGCTGGTCGGTGTTCAAACCGCTGATCGTGGTGGCCAATTCGCCCAGCGCGTCGGGCAGCTGGTACGGCGACCGCGTGCGGTCCAGTGGGATCGTCCCGTCCTGTTGCCCGTCCCCGCGTGCGACCACCTCGAGGATCTTGGTGCCCAGCAGGCCTTTGGTCTTGATCGCGGCCTCGGTGCGTTCACCGAGGCGGATGTCGCTGTCGACGGTGAAGGTGACCAGCACGCGCGGGCCGTCGAGTTCGATGGATCTGACCTGGCCCACCCGGAAGCCCGAGACCTGAACCGCTGCATCGGTGTTCAGTCCGCCGGCTTCGGCGAAGTACGCGGTGTACTCCCGGCCGGTGTCGACGAAGGGCAACCGCTCGTAGTTCAGGGAGCCCAGCACGATCGCGGCGGTGAGGCCGAGGCCGATGCCGCCGATGAGCAGCTGGTTGCGTTCAGCGAAGGGCTTCATCGTGGCGCGCACCTCCCCGAGGACTGCCCGGCGACCTTCACGTAGACCGGCTGGCCGCCCTTGCCGTTCAGCTTGAGCACGAGATCGCAGAGGTAGAAGCTGAAGAAGTCACCGTAGATGCCTTGGCGCGCCAGCACCTGGTAGGCATCGGGCAGCGTGTTGAGCAGATTGTCGAAGTACTCGTTGTCGGCGACCACGATCCCGGCGGTCCGGTCGGTCTCGTCGATCGTCTTCTTCAGCGGCGGGCGGGCTTCGGCGAGCAGGTCGGCAATGGTGCTGGCAGCCGCGTTGGTGTAGGCCAGACCGTTGGCGATCTCGGTCCCGCGGGCCTCGAGGCCTTCGACCAACTCCGACAGGGCCGTCACCGCCTTGCCGAACTGCTCGCTCTGGTCGCCGAGCGAACCGAGCACCGTGTTCAGGTTGACGATGACGTCGCCGATCAGCTGGTCGCGGTCGGCCAGCGTGCTGGTCAACGCCGCGGTCTGGGCCAGGAACGAGTTGATCGTGCCGCCCTGCCCCTGCAGCGCCGAGATCAACTGCCCGGACAGCGCATTGACCTGGTCGGGGTCCAGGGCCTGGAACAGCGGCCGGAACCCGCCGATCAGCGCGTCGAGGTCCAGCGCCGGCGAGGTGCGGGCCAGCGGGATCGTCTCGCCCCCGGCCAACCGCTCGGTGCCGCCCACGCCCTCTTCCAGCGCCAGGTAGCGACCACCGATCAGATCGTCGTAGCGGATGACCGCCCGGCTGCCCTCGGTGAGCACCACGGAGCGGTCGGCGTCGAACTCGACCAGCGCCGTCGTGTCGGGCTGGATTTCGACGTTCTTGATCTTGCCCACCTCGACGCCGGCGATACGCACGAAATCGTTTGTCTCCAAACCGGTCACGTTGACGAACTCGGCGCGATAGCTCGTGCGCTCCTCACCGAAACGTAGCTGGCCGAACACCGCGTAGAGCCCGAACACACCGAGCAGGCAGACAGCCAGGAACACACCGAGACGCACTGCGTCGCGTCGGATGTTGGCTGTCATCGGTTACCTCTCTCGGTCGGTGGGACGGTTCAGGGCGGGCCGGGTGCCGCCGGCACCGGCGGCGGCACATACGGATACGGCACCGCGGTGGGCTGCAACTGCATCGGATGTTCGACGATGAACGGCTCCGTGCCGGGTCGCGGTCCCGGGTCGCGCGGCGCGCCCGGCGGCGGCGCCGGCGGCAGCCCGGGCCACAGCGGGGTGCCGTCGGGCGCGTACAACTGCGCACCGTACGCGGGGGCGCCCGGATACGGGACCGGCCCGATCGCCGGACCGCCGAACAGATTCCGGATGCTCGGCGGCTCCGGCACCGCGCGGGTCACCGGCAGGTAGTTGGCGTAGGTCGGGAACGCGATGCCCGGGTTGGGGCGCCAGTCCAGACCACTGCCGAACCCGGTGTGGGTCACCAGCTGGCGGACCGGCCAGTTGTCGGCCACCACGGGCAGTGAGCCGCAGCCCGGCTTGCCGCCGGGACCACCCTTGGCGCCGATGATCGGCAGGTGGTTGGGGTAGCGGTACGGGTCGTCGCCGAACGACAGGCCGGTGTCGAACACGATGCTGCGGCCGTTTCCGCCGGGCGATTCGTAACCGCCGTTGTCGAGCAGGTGCTTGGCGCCGACCAGCAGGCAGGTGTATTCGGGGTTGTACTTGTAGAGCAGCTCGGTCGTGGGCTCCAGCACGTTGATCGCCTTGACCAGGTTGGCCTGGTTGGGCGCCAACAGGTTGATACCGCTGTTGGACAGTCCGAGCGTCGAGAGCAGCAGCGCATCGAGCTGGTCGGACTTGCTGACCACCGTGGCGCTGGTCGTACTCGCCGCATCCAAGGTGGACAGGATGTTCTGCGCCGCAGCACTGAACGTCCGGTTGAACGAGGTGAGCGCCTGCAGGTCGGCCCGGATGGTCTCGTTACGCGGATTGAGCTCCAGCAGAACCTGGTTGGCCGCTGTGGTGGCCTCGCCGATCCGTTCACCCTGGCCGCGAACGCCGTCGGACAGCGCCGACAGAGTGCTGTTGAGCTTGGCCACGTCGACCTGGTCGAGCACCTCGACGAGGTTCTCGAAGACGGTGTTGACCTCGGTGGTCACGTTGCGTGACTGCAGCACCTGTCCGGCTTCGAGGCGTTGGCTGCTCGGATCGCCGGGCATCACCAGGTCGACGAACTTGGCCCCGAACACCGTGGTGGCGCGGATCTGCGCCTCGACATTGGCGGGGATGTACTGCAATTGATCGTCGTCGATCTCCAGGCGCAGCGCCACCGGCGAACTCGATTCACCCGTGACCCCGATGTCGGCGACCCGCCCGACCGGCACGCCACGCAGCTTGACATCGGCGTTCTTCTCCATCACCAGACCTGCCCGGTCGGAGGTCAGGGTGACCGGAGTTGTGGACCGCAGCGACCCGGTGAACAGCGCATATGTCAACCAGATGGCGCCGGCGAGCACCGCAACCAAGATCAGTGTCCACCACCCGGGAGCCAGACCGTCGTCGTCCATCCCTCAGCCCGCCAGGTTGAAGTTGCCGGATTGTCCGTACACCGCAAGCGAAATCATCACCAGCACGAACGCAGACACGATCAGAGACGTACGCACCGCGCGGCCGACGGCCTCGCCGACACCCGCCGGGCCGCCGCGCGCACTGAAACCGTAATAGGTGTGCACCAGCATGATCACCACCGCGAGCGCCACACACTGGATGAACGACCAGAACAGGTCGATCGGGTTCAGGAACGTCCGGAAATAATGGTCGTAGACGCCGGTCGACTGACCGTAGAGCACGGTGGTGCCGAACCGCGCCGCCCAGAACGACGCCAGCACACCCACGCAGTAGAGCGGGATGACCACGAGCAGGCCGGCCAACACCCTCGTGGATGCCAGGTAGGCGATGCTGCGGATGCCCATCACCTCGAGCGCGTCGATCTCCTCGTTGATCCGCATCGCGCCCAGCTGCGCGGTGGCGCCGGCGCCGATGGTGGCCGACAACGCCACCGCCGTGGTCGCCGGCGCGATCAGCCGCACGTTGAAGAACGCCGAGGCGAAACCGGTGAGCGCTTCGACACCGATCTCGGCGAAGTCGGTGTAGCCCTGCACCGCCACCAGCGCACCGGTCGTCACGGTCAGGAAGCCGACGATGGCGACGGTGCCGCCGATGACGATCAACGCCCCGGCGCCCAGGCCCATCTGGGCGATCAGCCGGATCAGCTCGATCCGGTAGTCCTTGAGGACCAGGCCGATCGAGCGCAGCGTGCGGCCGTAGAACTTCGCCTGCACACCGACGCTGTTCCAGGGGTCGGCCACACTGCGGAACCGGGCCTTGAGCCAGGGGAATTGGGAATGGGGCCGCGAAACCGTCACATCGTCACCTTGACCGCGACGGCGGTGGCCACGATGTTGATCGCGAACAGCGCCATGAAGGTGAACACCACCGTCTCGTTGACGGCGTTGCCGACGCCCGCCGGGCCGCCACCGACCGAAATGCCCTTGTAGCAGGCGATCAGGCCAGCAGAAAGCCCGAACAGTGCGGCCTTGATCAGCGCGATCGTGACGTCGAGCGCACCGATGATCAGCGTCAGCCCAGCCGCGAAGGCGCCCGGGGAGACGTTCTGGATGTACACGGTGAAGAAGTACGCGCCCGCCAGGCCGACCAGGATCACCGTCGCCGACAAGGCCAGCGACACCAACATCGCGGCAAGCACCCGTGGAACGACAAGAGCCTGAATGGGATTGACCCCCATCACGCGCAGTGCGTCGAGTTCCTCGCGGATGGTCCTGGCGCCGAGGTCGGCACACATGGCTGTCGCGCCCGCGCCGGCGACCACCAGAACCGTGACGATCGGTCCGATCTGGCGGACGGTGCCCAGCGCAGCGCCGGTACCGGAGAAGTCCGCGGCACCGAATTCGCGCAGCAGGATGTTGAACGTGAAGGTCAGCAAGACCGTGTACGGGATCGTGAGCATCAGCGTCGGCAGGATCGACACGCGCGCGACGAACCAGGACTGGCTGATGAACTCGCGCCACGCGAACGGTGGCCTGAACATCGCCACGAACGTGTCCAGCGCCATCGAGTAGAACCCGCCGACTGCGCGCACGGGTTTGGCAATAGCGTCGGGAGCGACCATCTAGCAGGTCCTCCCTCGTCTACACCACAACGCCATTGGCCCTCCGACCGACCGCCGTGCCTGGCTGTGGCTGAGGCTACATCTGCGGAGACGCCGGGAAACCGTATATCAACAAATTCTGACCGAGCAACACGAGACCGGTTGCGTGCGCTGACCAGCACCGGCCCCAGCATCTCCCCGTGTTCTGGGTGGAGCCGGCAAAGTCGGCGACGTCGTGGATCGGCGGCCCGGGGCGGCCGCTGCGCGCGCCGACTCGGCCTACCAGTCGCCGCCTCGGCCCAGCAGGACTAGCGTGGACGGCGATGTCGATCCCGATCCGACGCTTGACCACCACCGAGGCAATGCCGCAGCGCATCCTGAATGCAGCAACGGCGGCCTTCGCCGCACGCGGGTTCACCGGGGCCACGATGGCCGACGTCGTCGACGGGTGTGGGGCCGGCATCGGCAGCATCCACCGTCAGTTCGGCGGCATGCGCGATCTCTTCGTGGCGGCCTTCGACCGGCTGGTCGCCGACATCGACCGGGACGTCGCGGCCGCCACCGACACGAGCCGCGGCGACGACCCGGCGAGGTTCGCGGCCGCGACCCGCGCCTACCTGGGAGCGCTGTGGCTACACCGCGGCGTGGCGGTCGTGTTCAGTTCCGACGACGGTCCTGCCGGGTTCGCCCGCCTGCGCGAACGCCGCTTGTGCGACGCCCTGCGGCGCTGGACTCCCGAGGTGGCGGCGGATCCGTCACCGCAGGGTCAGCTGCTGCTACGGATGCTGGGCGCCATTCTGGCCGAGGCGTCGTCGTTGGTGATCCTCTGCGACGACGAGGCCGACGTCGCGCTGATCAGCGACGCGACGATCGAGGCGATCGACCGCCTCGTTCGGTGAGGGACCGCACCGTCATACAAGGGCGACCGCGGTCTCGAGGTCGGCGACGACGATCCTGCTCATCCCCAGCATCGCCCGCGCCGCCGCTTCGGCACGAAGCGGGTCGGGGTCACGCAGCAGTTCGTCGAGCCGCTCGGGCACGATCTGCCAGCTCAGCCCGAAGCGGTCCTTGAGCCAGCCGCACTGCGACTCCTGGCCGCCGCCGGCGAGCAGTCGCTGCCAGTAATGGTCCACCTCTGCCTGATCGCGGCAGTGCACCGTGAACGACACCGCCTCGGTGAAGGGAAACTGAGGTCCGCCGTTGATGGCGATGAACTGCTGCCCGTCCAAGGTGAACGTCGCGGACACCACCTCGCCGGGAGCCCCGGGCCCGGCGTCGGTGAACCGGTCGACTCGGTCGACCGACGAGTTCGGGAAGATCGCCGTATAGAACGCGATGGCGTCCTCGAGGTCGTTGTCGAACCAGAGCGAGGGGGTGATGGCGGGCATGGGGCCTCCTTGTCGCGGCGTCACGGGCTGTCCCCGTTGAGACCCCAACCGGCCTCGGTTCTCATCGCCGCGTGGCTCAACCCGCGGTGACGGCACCTACTGCGCGCAGCGCGAAGTCCAGGACGCGGGCTTGAGCCTGCTTGAGCGCGTGCGCATCGTCGGGGTCCTGACCGGCCAGCACCCGCGAGGCCAGCGAACTGACCGCGACCGCGTCGATGTCGGGCTCGGTCAGCGGGAAGGAGCCGTCGGCACGGCCCCGGCACAGGATCGTGGTCAACGAGCGTTCCCGGTCGGCCTGGGCCCGCGCCCTGGTTTCCCGGTAGCCCTTGGCCGCTCGCACCTCGTCGGAGTCGATCACCGTCAGCTGCAGGCGGCGCTGCGAATCGGCGCACATGTCGAACATCTCCCCGATCCAGGCGGCCAACTGCTCGGCAGGAGTACCGAGAGCCGCCGCGGCGACGCGGTCCACGTCGGCGACCAACGCGTCGCATTCCTGGCGCAACAGGGCCAGGAACAGGTCGTCCTTGGATTCGAAGTGGCGGTAGAACGCCCGGGTCGAGACCTGCGCCCGACGCAGGATCTCCGACATCAGGATGGGCCCGGGATGCGGATCGGACAGACACCGATACGCCGCCTCGATGATGCGGCGGCGGTCGTCGCTGTGGTCTGCAGCGGGCTGCACGGAGCAGAATTCTAGGGAACCGGTGCCGTGTGGGACCCCGGATGGCGGCAAATACCCCGCTCGGTAACCTGACCGTCGGGGCAGGCCGAGAGGAACGTCGATGAACACAGGTCAGCTTGAGCCGACGGCCAGGCGGTTTCACGGCTCCGACGGGCTCACCCTGGTCGCCGACGAGTGGAACGGCGCCGGGTCGGCGGCGCAGCGCTCCGGACCTTCGGTGCTGATGCTGCACGGCGGCGGCCAGAACCGGTTCTCCTGGAAGAAGACCGGCCAGATTCTGGCGTCGCGAGGACTGCATGTGGTCGCGCTGGACAGCCGTGGGCACGGCGACAGCGACCGCTCCCCCGACGCGAAGTACACCATCGAGGCGCTGTGCGCAGACACGCTGCGGGTGATCGAGCAGATCGGCCGGCCGGTCGTGCTGATCGGAGCCAGCATGGGCGGGCTCACCGGCATCCTGGCTGCGCGTCAGGCCGGATCGCAGCTGGTCACAAAACTCGTGCTCGTCGACGTGGTGCCGCGCTACGAGAAGGACGGCAGCGCCCGCATCCGCGAGTTCATGTTCAGCCACGTCCACGGCTTCGACTCGCTGGAGCAGGCCGCCGATGCCGTCGCCGCCTACCTGCCGCACCGCGCCCGGCCCAGAAGTCCGGAGGGGCTGAAGAAGAACCTGCGACACCGCAACGGACGCTGGTACTGGCACTGGGATCCCGCGTTTCTGACCAAGCCGAACGAAGACCCGTTCGTGCGCGTCGAGCTTCTCGAGCAGGCCGCCGTCGAGTTGGGCATCCCGATCCTGCTGATCCGCGGCAAGCTCTCCGACGTGGTCAGCGAGGAGGCGGTGGCCGACTTCCTCGACAAGGTGCCCACCGCGGAATTCGTCGAGTTGTCCGGTGCCGGCCACACCGCCGCCGGCGACGACAACGACGCATTCTCCGACGCCGTCGTCGAATTCGTGCTGCAGTGAGCACATCCGGGCCCGGGGGCTTCAACTTCCTCGAACATCCCGAGCTGCCCGCTCCCGCGGTCAGCGACGCTCAAGCGAGCACGATCCTCGCCGAGCACTACGGCCTGCAGGCCGCCGTCCAATCGCTGGGCAGCCAGCAGGACAAGAACTTCCTGGCCCGCGGCGCCGACGGCAGCGTTCTGGGGGTGCTGAAGATCGCCAACCCGGTGTTCGGCGCCGTCGAGATCGAAGCCCAGGACCGCGCCGCCCGCCACATCGCCGAAGCCGAGCCGCAGTTGCGGATCGCGGTGCCGCTGCCCAACACGGCCGGCGCGGCGTGCACCGCGGTCGACGGCATGCTGGCCGGCACGGCCTACGTGCGTCTGCTGCGCCACCTCGACGGCGGAACGCTGGACACCGCCGGATACCTGGCACCCGAGCTCGTCGCCGGGCTCGGCGACGTTGCAGGCCGGGTGAGCCGGGCTCTTCGCGACTTCGACCATCCCGGTCTGGACCGGGTCCTGCAGTGGGACCTGCGCTTCGGCATGCATGTCGTCGACGCGCTGATCGAACACGTCGGCGACACCGGACTGCGGCAGCGGCTGCAGACCGCTGCCCGAGAGGCGTGGGACCACCTGGCTCCGCTGGATGACGCGCTCCCCCGCCAGGCCGCGCACATCGACTTGACCGACGCGAACGTCGTGCTCGGCGCCGCCCCATGCACGGCCGACGACCCGCGGCCGGACGGGATCATCGACTTCGGCGACCTGTGCCGCACCTGGGCCGTCTCGGAGCTGGCGATCACGGCGTCCTCGGTGCTGGGACACCCCGGCGCGACCGTCACGTCGATCCTGCCGGCGGTCCGCGCCTTCCACGCTGTGCGCCCGCTCTCGCCCGTCGAGGCGGCAGCGTTGTGGCCGATGCTGGTGCTGCGCACCGTCGTCCTGATCGTCAGCGGCGCCCAACAGGCGGTGCTCGATCCGGACAACGACTACCTCACCGAGCAGGCTGACGCCGAGCGGCAGATGTTCGAGCTCGCCACCTCGGTTGCGCCACAAGTGATGAGCGCACTCATCGCCGCCGATCTCGGGCTGGCGTCAGCGCCGGCACCGCTACCCCCGGCGGCGCCGCTCATTTCCGAGGACCCAGCGCGGGTGCACACGCTGGACCTGTCCACCACGTCGGATCTCTACGACGACGCCTTCGACGACACCGGGGCACTGCGAGCCGGCGCCGAGGACGACTTCGCCACGGCCGCACTGCACGACGGTGCGCGCGTCGTCGTCAGCCGGTACGGCGAGGCCCGCCTGAGCAGGGCACCCCGGCTGAGCCAGGACGCCCCATCGGTGGTGGCCACCGGGGTCAGCCTCTGGACGACCCCCGGCACGGTGTTGAACGCTCCGTGGGACGGGGAGGCCCGCGAAGCCGGGCCGGGCGCGGTCACACTGCACACCGACCGCGTGGAGCTGACGCTGGCCGGGGTCACCGACGTCACGCTCGGCGCGGTCGGCCGCGGCCGGCAGCTCGCGCGGGTGGGCGGCCGGGTGGAGATCACCGCGCGCCCCGTCGGCGCGCCTTCGTCTCCCGCGTTCACCTCCGCCGAGTTGTGGCCCGGATGGTCGGCACTGACCCGTGATCCGCGGCCGCTGCTCGGGCTGCCCCCCGTCGACGGGGCTGACGGCGGCGACCTGCTGGCCCGTCGCGACGCGAGTTTCGCTCCCGTGCAGGAGTTCTACTACCGCACACCGCCGCAGATCGAACGTGGCCGGCGGCATTTCCTGATGTCGACGGCGGCCCGCAGCTATCTGGACATGGTCAACAACGTCACCGTGCTGGGACATGCCCATCCACGGATCGCCGACACCGCGGCGCGCCAGCTGCGCAAACTCAACACCAATTCGCGGTTCAACTATTCGGCTGTCGTGGAATTCAGCGAGCGCCTGGCCGCGCTGCTGCCCGACCCGTTGGACACCGTGTTCCTGGTCAATTCCGGTTCCGAGGCAAGCGATCTGGCGATCCGGCTGGCGACGGCCGCGACCGGACGGCGCGATGTCGTCGCGGTCCGGGAGGCCTACCACGGGTGGACCTACGGTACCGACGCGGTGTCCACCTCGACCGCGGACAACCCGAACGCGCTGGCCACCCGACCCGACTGGGTGCACACCGTGGAATCGCCGAACAGCTTCCGTGGCACGTATCGCGGGGCCGAGGCCAACCGCTACGCCACCGACGCGGTGGCACAGATCCAGGCGTTGGCCGCCGAGGGCCGGGCACCGGCGGCGTTCATCTGCGAGAGCGTCTACGGCAACGCCGGCGGCATGGCGCTACCAGAGGGGTATCTGCAGCAGGTCTACGCCGCGGTCCGCGCGAGCGGCGGGCTGGCGATCTCCGACGAGGTCCAGGTCGGTTACGGCCGGCTGGGCGAATGGTTCTGGGGATTCCAGCAGCAGGACACAGTGCCCGACATCGTGTCGGTGGCCAAGTCGGTCGGCAACGGTTATCCGTTGGGGGCGGTGATCACCAGCCGCGCCGTCGCCGAGGCGTTCGCCGGGCAGGGGTACTTCTTCTCCTCCACCGGAGGCAGTCCGCTGCCGTGCGCGCTCGGGATGACGGTGCTCGACGTACTCGGTGACGAAGCGCTACAGGACAACGCCCGTCATGTCGGGGGGCACCTGAAGACCAGGCTCGAGGCGCTGGGCGACCGGCACCCGATCATCGGCACCGTGCACGGCTTCGGGCTGTACCTCGGTGTCGAGATGATCCGCGATACAGCGACATTGGAGCCGGCCACGCGGGAAACCCGGGCGGTCTGCGATCGCATGCTCGAACTCGGGGTCATCATCCAACCGACGGGCGACCATTCGAACATCCTCAAGACCAAGCCGCCGCTGTGCATCGACGTCGAGGCCGCCGACTTCTACGTCGACACCCTCGACCGGGCGTTGTCCGAGCTGCAGTTCGGCGTGTCGGGTTAACCGAGCAGCGGCACCCCTGCGACGGTGTCGTCGGTGAGGATCTCGAACATCGCCCGGTTACTACTCAGTTCGGCTCGCTGGAAAGCTTTGCCCGCCACCTGGACTCGGCAGCTCGCGAGCGCCGAGTTGTAGCAGTACTTCACCCCGCCGTGGGTGTCGGGATAGGTCAGACCGATCACGTCGCCTGCGACGGTGCTGATCTCACCTTCGATCATCTGCTCCCCCACCCGCGCACCGAACGTCCAGCTGAACGGGCGGTACCGGCCGTGGGTCTGCATGCTGCCCACGACCGAGCGCACGGCGAACTCGAGGCCGGCGTGGCGGAAGACGAACAGTGTCACGCCGGGCAACAGGACCGGCCCCACCCCGGCTCGCGCCGTGACGATCTCGAGTGTGGATTCCGGCGCTTCGTCGAATCCGCATACCTGCCCGTAGGCGTAGGCGGGAGTGTGCCTGCTGCCCCAGTTGTGGTTGACACTGCCGATCCAACCGTCCAGGTCGATGTCGAGATCCGGTAACTGCAGCCGACCGTCGAAGCGGGCCAGCGGATGTCGTACCTGAGTCTTGGCGGTCGGGAACCGGGCCCGGTAGGACCGCTCCGGCAGGACCCGCACCCCGGGCTGCCCGCCGGGCGTGATCGACAGATCCCAGCGGGTGCCGTCGGGCAGCACCCCCTGGGCGTGGGAGTCGTCGAGTTCCGTTCCGGCCAGTTGCGCGGTCCAGGGCTCGTCGGCGAAGTCCGCCGCCTCGATCGGATACGACTGCCTGATCGCTCGGTGACCCGACGGATCGAACACCATCACCCAGACGTCGGCGCAGGACTCACCGACCGTCGGCATCAACAACGTCTCGCGCAGCCACAGTGCTCGCCGGCCACCGGCTGCGTCGGCGCGAAGGAAGCGACTCTCGTAGAAGGGGGCCTTGCGGACGATCACGGGTCCAGCATCCAATACTGGGGCCATGACCGTTGCGCAGATCGCAGCATGGGTGCTGGCGGTGCTCGTCGTCGGTGAGGCCATCGCGCTGGCCGTCGTGGTGCGACAGTGGAGGGCCGCCGAACACGAGGCCGACGAGCTACGCCGCCGCCTCGACACCCGCAACATGCTGCTCACCGGGGGAAGCAAGGCCGTCAAGACGGTGTGGCAGACGGCCAACATCCTGCGCCGCGACGGACTCGGCGCGGCGGTGCGGTCCTCGATCGAGGAACTGGCCGACTGGGCCGAGGTGGAGCGCCCGGACCTGGCCCGGCTGGCGCCGGGCGGCCGGGTCGCGATCATGTTCTCCGACATCGAGGACTCCACCGCGCTCAACGAGCGGATCGGTGACCGGGCCTGGGTGCGGTTGATCGGCAAGCACGACAAGGCCGTGCGACGCCTCGTCGAGCATCATGACGGATATGTGGTCAAGAGCCAGGGCGACGGCTTCATGATGGCCTTCGCCCACCCCGGTCAGGCGGTCCGCTGCGCCTGCGACATCCAGCGGTCACTGAGCAAGCGGCCCAATCACATTCGGGTGCGAATCGGGGTCCACAGCGGAAAGTCGGTGCTGCGCGGCGACGACCTGTTCGGCCGCAACGTGGCGATGGCCGCCCGCGTCGCCGGGCAGGCCGGGGGCGGCGAGATCCTGGTGAGCCAGGCGGTGCACGACGCACTCGATGACGGGGACACCGCCTTCGGCGCCGGCCGGGACGTGGAGCTCAAAGGGTTCTCCGGCACGCACCGGCTCTTTCCGGTCGAGGTCTAATCGCGCTTGTGCCCGGCCGCCTCGGCCTCGGTCAACCGCTGGTGCAGACGCGCCCGGATGTCGTCGGGGGTGTAGGAGTTCCGTCGGCGCTGGTCGCGTGCCACCAGCGCCCCACCGGCCACGACACCCGCGACACCTGCCAGCCCGACCCACTTCCAGATCCCACGCATGCCGCCAGTCTGCATAAGCTGCGGGGGTGAAGCCAAGCACGGTGTCGCTGCAGCGCGCGCTGGAGGAAACCCGCACCGGTGACATCTGGCTGTTCCGCGGACGCTCCGGACCCGACCGGGCAATTCAGTCGATGACGAACAGCCCGGTCAACCACGTGGGGATGACCGTTGCGCTCGACGACCTGCCGCCGCTGATCTGGCATGCCGAACTCGGCGACAAGCTGGTGGACATGTGGACGGGCACCCATCACCGCGGTGTCCAGCTCAACGATCTGCGCGAAGCGGTCGAGCGTTGGGTGCACAGCTACGGGCAGCGTTGCTGGCTGCGCCAGCTCTCCCCCTACGCCAGCACAGAGCAGGAGGACCGGATGCTGCGGGTGATCGCCCGCATGGACGGCACCCCGTTCCCGTCCACCGCACGGCTGACCGGCCGCTGGATGCGGGGCAGGCTACCCACCGTCAGCGACTTCACTCGCGGAATCCCGTTCGTGCACAGAAAAGTTCGCGAGTCGGCGGATCGGCGCAAGCAACAACAGTCCAAGACCGGGCTGGAGACCGCTTACTGTGCAGAGACCGTCGCCATCACCTATGAGGAGATGGGCCTCTTGCAGACCGAGAAGCACTACAACTGGTTCGACCCGGGGTCGTTTTGGAGCGGTGACACGTTGCCGCTTCGAGAGGGTTACCGGCTGGGCGCCGAGATCGCGGTGCTGTTATGAGCGAGCCCGCGCCGGCCACCTCGCGAAACGCCGCGCGAGATCACCCGATCGTGCAGGTCGTAGTGGTTTGCTGAGACGGCGCCCGCATTCGGCAGCGCAACGAGGGAGTGCAGGCATGCCGACGACCACCGATCAACCACCCGGCCAGGACACGTCCGGGGATCTCGCGGAGCCGAAGATGCGTAGTACCAGATGGTCGGCGATCGCCATCGTCTTGGCGTCGATCGCGACGCTGGTGATCCTGTTCGTGATGCTGAACTCGTCGAACGAACAGTCCGGCGAGGTGCGTTCCGTTCCTGCACAGCCGCAGACGTTCTCCCCCCAGTCGCAGCCGCCGGTGCCGCAGACGCGCCTCGACATCCCTCCCCCGCAAGCGGCGCCGCCGCCGGCGGCACCCAGTTCGGTGCCCACTGCGGCGCCCAGCGCGGCGCCGGTCATCGACGAGCTCGGTTTCGTCGATTCCGAGGCGCGCTGCACTGACGACGAGCAGGCAGTGGCGATCGCCCGCACCGAGACGGCGGCGGTGGTGATCTGCCGCGACGAGCAGGGCGACTACGTCTATCAGGGCGTGCGCCTCAGCGACGGCGCATCTCTGCGCCTGGACGACGTACGCACGATCCCGGCCGGGTTCGAAGCGCGCAACGGGGCGACCACCTACCGGCTGTCGGCCACGGAGCTGGTCGTCATCGACGGTGAGACGCTGTTCAGCCGCGACCCGGTCGTGGAGTACCGGGAGGCCAGACCGTAGGGTCACCGACGCTGGTTCGTGATCTGCTCGCGATCAGCACCGGGAAGGCTCACGGCATGTCTGCGGTCGGGATCGTCGTGCTGCTGGTGGCGGCTCTCGGGGTCGGCTATCTGGTCGGGCGCCGCTCCAATCCGCGCGTCCCGACGTGGCAGCAGCGCACCAGCCGGACGGTGCTGGGGCGTCAGGCGCTGGTCCTGGCGCTGTTGATGGCCGTCAGCCAGGTCGAGCGGTCGACGCAGCGGCGGCTGCGGCCCGCGATGCGCCGCGCGCCGGCGAGCTCCGTCAGCCGGCTGCGCCGGTTGGCCCGTCGCTGAGCGGCGCCCCGAACGCTACGCAATGTCAGCCTGACAGCTCCGTGATGGATATATGTCCGTGATGACACTCTCAGACCGACATTGCGGTCGAGCAGCCGGTGAACCGAATCACGTCGCCGGTCAAAGTCACATACCGAACTTGGCGCGCGCCGCGTCAGTCACCGGGGTGAACAGGTTGACGAGGTTCCCATCGGGATCCCTGAACAACAATGCACGGTTTCCCCACGGCATCGTCGTTGGCTCGGTGACCACATCAGAGATCTGTTCGCGAAGGCGTTCGTACTCAGCATCGACGTCGTCGACGATGAACTCGACAATTGCGGTCCGGTTGGCAGCCGGCTCAGCAGATCCTTGCCCAAACAAGGCGACGGTTTTGTCGCTCCCGATGGCCAGCGCTCCGACGGCTGTCGGAATCTCGGCGAAGAGTTCGTTACCCCAGATGGCGGTGACGCCGGTGACCATCTCGTAGAAGGCGACCAATCGCTTCACATCGGCAGTGATGATGCGGATCGAAACCAATCTCATCGGGACTCTCCTCGGGGTGACACCGGATAATCGGCGGCTGGCCTCAGCGAGCCGAATGGTAGGTGCGCACCCCGACAAGTCGTCCCCGTGGATTCCTTCGTTCGCTACACGTTGAACCGGAACTCCACCACGTCCCCGTCGGCCATCACGTAGTCCTTGCCTTCCATGCGCACCTTGCCCGCGGCCTTGGCGGCGGCCATCGACCCGGCGGCCACCAGGTCGTCGAAGGACACGATCTCGGCCTTGATGAAGCCCTTCTCGAAGTCGGAATGAATGACCCCGGCGGCTTTGGGCGCGGTGTCGCCCTGGTGAATCGTCCACGCGCGCGCCTCTTTCGGGCCGGCGGTCAGATAGGTCTGCAGCTTCAAGGTGTGAAAACCGGCGCGCGCCAACGCATCCAGCCCGCGCTCGGTCTGACCGATCGACTCCAGCAGTTCGGCGGCGGACTCGTCGTCGAGCTCCTGCAACTCCGCTTCGATCTTGGCGTCGAGGAACACCGCATCCGCCGGCGCGACCAGCTCGCGCAGCTCGGCGACCTTGGCCTCGTCGGTGAGCACCGACTCGTCGGCGTTGAACACATACAGGAACGGCTTGGAGGTCAACAGATTCAGTTCCCGCAGCAGCGAGACGTCCGCGCCGGCGGAGAACAACGTCTTGCCGCTGTTGAGGACCTCTTGGGCGGCGACCGCCGCGTCGTGGACGGGCCTGCGGTCCTTGTGGGTGCGGGCCTCCTTCTCCAACCGCGGCACCGCCCGCTCCAGGGTCTGCATGTCCGCCAGGATCAGTTCGGTCTCGATGATCTCGATGTCGGACTTGGGATCGACCTTGCCGTCGACGTGCACCACATCGTCGTCGGCGAACACCCGCACCACCTGGCAGATGGCGTCGCTCTCGCGGATGTTGGCCAGGAACTTGTTGCCCAGGCCCGCACCCTCGGAGGCGCCCTTGACGATCCCGGCGATGTCGACGAACGTCACCGGCGCGGGCACGATCTTTTCCGAGCCGAAGATCTTGGCCAGCTCGTCCAGGCGGGGATCGGGCAGCGCGACCACCCCCTCGTTGGGTTCGATGGTCGCGAACGGGTAGTTCGCCGCCAGCACCTCGTTACGGGTCAGCGCATTGAACAACGTCGATTTTCCGACGTTGGGTAGTCCGACGATTCCCAGATTCAAGCCCACGGAGTCCACAGTCTGCCAGATGTGATCGCCACGCCCCCGTGCGCTGGCAGCGTCTGATTGCCCGAGCCGGTACGGTCGACGTGTGTCAGGACAGCGCGCGCGGCCGTCGGCGGCGGCCGACAACCGGTCTGCGCACCCCAACATCCCGGGTGTTCCGTGGTGGGGTGCCGTCCTGATCGCCGTCGTCGCGTCCGCCGCCGGATTCGCCGTCGACGCCGGTTCGGGCAATGGGGAACTGACTGCGGTGTTCGCCACGCTGTTCGTGCTCGGCTGCCTGGCCGCGGTGCTCGCGGTGCGGCGCAACGGGCTGTTCACCGCCGTCATCCAGCCGCCGCTGATCTTGTTCGTGATGGTGCCCGGCGCCTACTTCCTGATGCACCACGACTCGATCGAAGGTCTCAAGGACATCCTGATCAACTGCGGTTACCCGCTGATCGAGCGGTTCCCGCTGATGTTCTTCACCTCCGCCGCGGTGCTGCTGATCGGCCTGGCCCGCTGGTACCTCGGCCAGGCGTCTGGCCAGTCGGCCGGCCGCGACGACACCGCCACCGCCGGCCGGTCCGAGCGTGGCGCGACGGCCAAGGCGGGGCGCCTGCCGGCGATGGTCGCCGCATTGTTCGCCGGCCGGTCCGCCAAGACCGCCGCGACAACGACGGCCGCCACAGCCGAGAACGCCGGAGGCGGGGCACCGCCGCGCCGCCGCCAGCAGGACCGTCGCTCCGCCTCAGCGCAACGCTCCGCATCCCGGTCGGCGCGCGGCGATCGCCAGCGCTCCAAGCCCGCCGCCCGCCGACCCCGGCCCGACGAGACCGACATCATCGATCAGGTGGCCACCGACCGTCCGCGCCGGCGCCGGCCACGTCCCGAGGACGCGCCGCCGCGCGATCAGCGGCGCCGGGCCAGGAGCGACTCGGCCCGCGAGCCCCGCCGGGCCGCGCCGAACAGCGACCGTCGGGTGCCGTACGACCGCGGCGAGCGAGGCGACCGTGAGCGTCCGCCGCAGCGGCGCAGCCGCTACAACGGCTACGAGGGGTACGAGACGTTCGGCGGTTATGACCGCTATGACCGCCCCGACCTCGGCTACGAACCTCGCCGTGAACCTCCCCAGCAGCGGGGCAACGGCACCCACCACCCGGTGTCGCGGGTGCGCTACCGGGGCTCGGACGACGCCGACGAACGCGTCGAACACCGTCGCCGTGCCCGCGAGAACGACGCCGACCGCTGGGAGTACGACATCTAGGCGACGGTCCGCAGGAACCGTCCCGCGGCGTCGACCGCCGGCGCCGAGCTGCCGGCGTCGCTGACGAACACCGCGAGCGCGAGGTCGCCGGCGATGCCGACGAACCAGCCATGCGCGTGCTGATCGTCGATGTATTCCGCGGTTCCGGTCTTGCCGAGCAGCCCGGGGATGTCCTGGAGCTGACTGGCGGTGCCGTCGGTGATCGTCTCGCGCATCATCGCCTGCACCTGGTCGTCGATCGTCGCGGGCAGCGGTTGCGGGGTGCGGTCGGCGACCCCGGGTTGTCCCTCGACGATGGCCGGTGCCGGTACCGAGCCGTGCGCCAGGGTCGCGGCCACCAGCGCCATGCCGAACGGCGACGCCGTGACCTGCCCCTGGCCGATGCCCTCCTCGACGCGCAGCGCCGACGAGTCCGCGACGGGCACCGAACCGGTGACGGTGGTCATTCCCGGTGCCACATAGTCGATGCCCAGGCCGAGCTGCGCTGCGGCATCGGTGAGCGCGTCCGGCGGGAGGTTCACCGCGAGCCGGCCCATCGTGGTGTTGCAGGACCGGGCGAACGCGGTGTGCAGCGGCACCTCGCCGAGGTCGAACTCGTCGTCGTTGGGAATCTGCCTGCCCTCGATGTTCTCGGTGCCGGGACAGTTGACGATCGTGTCCGGCGTGACCTGCCCGGCCTGCAGCGCCGCCGAGACGGTCACCGTCTTGAACGTCGACCCGGGCGGGTAGAGCCCGGTCAGGGCGATCGGCCCCTGCGCATCGGCCGGCGCGTTCTGCCCGACGGCCAGCAGGTTCCCGGTCGACGGCTGGATGGCCACGATGGCAGCCGGGGTGCCCAGCGGCGCCAGCGCGTCCTCGGCGGCCCGCTGCATGCCGATGTCGAGGGTGCTGGCGATGTCGCCGACGGGTTTGGCGTCCTGCCCGCCCACTCTCTGCGGACCGGCGGAGGTCTGGGCGGTGACGGCCCACCCGGCCGCGGCGTCGGTGCGTTGCTGCCACAGGTCGGCCAGCCCCGTCAGCGTGGGTGAGGTCAGCGCGCGGTCGGTGGCCAGCAGCCGCAGCTGGGGCCGCAACGTCACGCCGCGCAGTGCCGTCAGTGCGGCCTCGATCGGGGTGAGGTCCTCCTCACGCAACGTGACGGCCGTGACGGGTGCACCCGCGGCGGCCCCCACATCGGCAGCCAGGGACTCGGCGGTGATGGTCGGGGCGATCGGGTTCAGCAACGCGGCAACCGCGGCGACGTCGGCATCGGGTGCCAGGTCGACCAGCGTGACGACATGCTGGGTCAGCAGTTCGGCACCGGTACGGTCCAGCACGCGGGCAGCCGGTTGCGGCACCAGCGTCGAGTAAGCCAGCGGCCCGGCGTCCAACCCGGGCGCGACAACCGCCGGATCCCACCGGATCTTCCACTCCTGACCGTCGGCGGTTGCCTCGCCATCGGTGGTGTAGGTCCACTCGTGGGCGTCGTCGGGCCCGAACGTCCACGTCGCGCCGAGCGCGAACCCGCCTTCGGAGTCCACCGCACGCACCCGATCGGGCCGGAACGAGACGTCGCTGCCGAGACTGGCGAACAACTCGCCCAGCGTGGCCGACGCGGCTGCCGGGTCGGACGTCAGGTCGGCGGCGGCGTCGGCGTCACCGCGGCTCAGCGCCTCGGCGAAGGAGCGCACCGTCGCGTCGAGGCGGTCCTCGGCGTCGCTGCAGCCCGCGAGCACCATGGTCAGCGCGAGGAGGAACGACATCGGCCAGCGCGCGGCCGCCCCGACGTGTCGCAGACGCGCTCTTCTCTGATGTGTTCGGTGGGCGGGTCTCACGTTCGACGAACGTACCCGCGCTCACTGACTAGTTACTGCGCGCCGGCCGGATCTCACGGGGCAGAGCGAACACCAGCGTCTCGTTGGCGGTGGTCACCGGCTGCACGACGTCGTAGCCGTGTTCGGCGAGGCGCTCGAGAACACCGCGAACCAGGATCTCGGGCACCGAGGCACCCGAGGTGACGCCGACGGTGGTCACGCCGTCGAACCAGGCCGGATCGACGTCGTCGGCGTAATCCACCAGGTACGAGGCGTCCGCGCCGGCACCGAGGGCCACCTCGACCAGCCGCACCGAGTTCGAGGAATTGCGCGAGCCGACGACGATGACCAGTTCGCATTCCGGGGCCATCGCCTTGACCGCCACCTGACGGTTCTGGGTCGCGTAGCAGATGTCGTCGCTGGGCGGATCCTGCAGCGTCGGGAACTTCTCCCGCAGCCGGCGCACCGTCTCCATCGTCTCGTCGACCGACAGGGTGGTCTGCGAGAGCCAGATCACCTTGTCCGGGTCACGCACGGTGACGCCGTCGACGGCGTCGGGATTGTCGACCACCTGCACATGGTCAGGCGCTTCACCGGCGGTGCCGACCACTTCCTCGTGGCCTTCGTGGCCGATCAGCAGGATGTCGTAGTCGTCGCGGGCGAATCGCTTGGCCTCGTTGTGGACCTTGGTGACCAGCGGGCAGGTGGCGTCGATGACCTGCAGGTCGCGCTCCTTGGCGTTGACGTGCACCGTCGGCGCGACGCCGTGCGCCGAGAACACCACGATCGCGCCCTCGGGCACCTCGTCGGTCTCGTCGACGAACACCGCACCGGCCGCGGCGAGGGTCTCGACGACGTGGCGGTTGTGCACGATCTCGTGGCGGACGTACACCGGCGCGCCATGCTTCTCCAGCGCCCGCTCGACGGTTTCCACGGCCCGGTCGACACCGGCGCAGTATCCGCGAGGTTCGGCCAGCAGCACCCGCTTGCCCGTGACGCCACCGGCGACCGAGCCCAGCGCACTCTGGCTGGATCCGGGGATCCCCATGTTGACAGTCGGTGGCATGGGTTCCAGGGTACTGACCGCACCCGGTCGCCGCCCAGCCGTAGGCTGTGGCCATGGCAACTGCACCGTATGGGGTCCGGCTGCTCGTCGGGGCGGCGGCGACCGCCATCGAGGAAACCCGCAAGCTCCCCCAGACCATCTTGATGTATCCGATGACTCTGGCCAGCCAGGTGGCGTCGCTGGTGATGAAGGTGCAGCAGGATGTCGCCGTCCTGGTGATCAAGGGTGACGAGACGCTGGAGACGTTCTTCCCGCCCAAGGACGAGCAACCGGAATGGGCCACGTTCGACGACGATCTGCCCGGCGGTTCCGCCGAGGGGGGCGACGTGGTGGATCTGCCGGTGCGCGAGGGCGCCCGCATGACCGAGGGCCGGTATGCGCTGTTCAGCAGCGAGCCCGAGGCCCCCAGCGAGGCCGCGCCCGAACAGCCCACCCCTGCGGACGTGCCCGAGATCGTCACCGAGCTCGAGTACGAATCGCTGACCCTGGCGCAGTTGCGGGCCCGGTTGACGTCGCTGCGCATCGGCGATCTGGAGGCACTGCTGTCCTACGAGGAAGCGACCAAGGCTCGCGCGCCGTTCCAGACGCTGCTGGCCAACAGGATCACCCGCGCCTCCGCGAAGTGAGCGCCCCGGCGGGCTCGGCCCGATGACGGAGCCGCCGCAGGGGCAGTCGGCAGACAACCCCTTTCCGGTCCGCGGCGTCGCCATCCGTGTCGCGGGGTGGATCGACAAGCTCGGCGCGGTGTGGGTCGAGGGCCAGATCGCCCAGCTGACGCTGCGGCCGAACTCCAACACGGCGTTCATCACGTTGCGTGACCCGGCCGCAGACATGTCGCTGTCGCTGACCTGCCCACGGGACCTGGTGGTCAATGCCCCGGTGCGGATGACCGACGGCACCCAGGTGATCGTGTTCGGCAAGCCGAATTTCTACACCGGACGCGGCACGTTCTCCTTGCGCGTCAGCGAGATCCGGGCCGTCGGGATCGGTGAACTGCTCGCGCGCATCGAGCGGCTGCGCCGGCTGCTCGACGCCGAGGGCCTGTTCGATCCGCGGCTCAAGCGCCCGTTGCCGTTCCTGCCCGACACCATCGGGCTGATCACCGGCCGCGCGTCGGCCGCCGAGCACGACATCATGGCTGTCACCACCGGCCGCTGGCCGGCGGTGCGGTTTTCGGTGCGCCACACGGTGGTGCAGGGGCCCAATGCGGTGCCGCAGATCGTCGAGGCGCTCCGGGGCCTCGACGCCGACCCGGCCGTCGACGTCATCGTCCTCGCCCGTGGCGGCGGCAGCGTCGAGGATCTGCTGCCGTTCTCCGACGAGACGTTGTGCCGCGAGATCGCGCGCTGTAGGACGCCGGTGGTCAGCGCGATCGGCCACGAACCGGACAACCCGCTGTGTGATCTGGTCGCCGATGTCCGGGCAGCGACGCCGACCGACGCTGCCAAGCGGATCGTCCCGGACACCGGCGCCGAGCAGGCACTGGTCAAGGATTTGCGCTCACGCAGCGCACGGGCGCTGCGCAACTGGGTCAACCGGGAACAGCACGTCGTGACGCAGCTGCGCAGCAGACCCGTGCTGGCCCGTCCGCTCGAGGCGATCGACGCACGCGGCGAGGAGATCCACCGCGCGCGGCGCACCGCCCGGCGCGACATCACCCGGCTGCTGGCAGCCGAGTCGGATCGGGTCGGGCACCTGGCCGCGCGGCTGGCCACGCTCGGCCCGGCGGCCACGCTGGCCCGCGGTTACGCCGTCGTGCAGGGACTGCCCACCGACGGGCCGCCGCTTGTGCTGCAGTCGGTGAACGACGCCCCCGCGGGCGCCCGGCTGCGTATCCGGGTGGCCGACGGGGCGCTCACAGCGCTCAGTGAAGGCGCAATCGACGACGAGCAGAGAGGCGCCGATGAAGCCTATTAGTGAACTCGGATACGAAGAGGCCCGCGACGAACTGATCGATGTCGTCCAGCGCCTCGAGCATGGCGGCCTCGACCTGGACGCTTCTCTGGCGCTCTGGGAAAGAGGCGAAGAACTGGCCAAATGCTGTGAAGAGCACCTGGCCGGTGCGCGTAAGCGGGTGGAGCAGGCGCTGGCCGCCAAAGACGACGACGAAGGTTGACAGCGGAAGCATCCAGCTGCCTCGGTCTGGCAAATTGGAACACGTTTCAGTTAGGCTGCCCGGCATGGCTGATGCGACGCTGCAGACTGATCTGGGCCGGGTTCTGGTCACCGGGGGTTCGGGTTTCGTCGGCGCCAACCTGGTGACCGAGCTGCTGGAGCGGGGCCTGGAGGTCCGCGCCTTCGACCGGGTCGCGTCCCGGTTGCCCGAGCATCCCCGCCTCGAGGTGCTCGAGGGGGACATCACCGACACCGACGACGTCGCCGCCGCGGTCGACGGGATCGACACCGTGTTCCACACCGCCGCGATCATCGACCTGATGGGCGGCGGCTCCCCCTCCGGAGAGGCACGCAAGCGCAGCTTCGCGGTCAACGTCACCGGCACCGAGAACCTGGTGCACGCCGCCCAGAAGGCCGGTGTGCAGCGTTTCGTCTACACCGCCTCCAACAGCGTGGTTATGGGTGGCCAGGAGATCTCCGGCGGCGACGAAACCCTGCCCTACACCGACCGGTTCGCCGACCTGTACACCGAGACCAAGGTGGCGGCCGAGAAGTTCGTGCTGGGCCAGAACGGGGAGCAGGGGATGCTGACCTGCTCGATCCGGCCCAGCGGCATCTGGGGCCGCGGCGATCAGACGATGTTCCGCAAGGTGTTCGAAAGCGTCCTCGCCGGCCACGTCAAGGTCCTGGTCGGCAGCAAGGAGGTCAAGCTCGACAACTCCTACGTGCACAACCTGGTTCACGGATTCATCCTCGCCGCGCAGCATCTCGTGCCCGGCGGCACCGCGCCCGGCCAGGCGTACTTCATCAACGACGGCGAGCCGATCAACATGTTCGAGTTCTCCCGGCCGGTCGTCGAGGCGTGCGGCGAGCGGCTCCCCACATTCCGGGTTCCGGGCCGACTGGTGTGGCTGGCCATGCGGGTATGGCAGTTCCTGCACTTCAAGCTCGGACTTCCCAAACCACTGCTGGAACCGCTTGCAGTGGAGCGGATCTACCTGGACAACTACTTCTCGATCGCGAAGGCGCAGCGTGACCTGGGTTACCAAGCGCTGTACACCACCGAGCAGGCGCTCGAGCACTGCCTTCCGTATTACGTCGAGCTGTTCGAGCAGATGAAGGCCGCGGCGGGCGAACCCGTCGTACACGCCGCCGCACCGACACCCCCGAAGGGCTGATCTACTGCTTGGCCATCGCGATGTTGAAACGGTCTTCCGGCTTGATGAGATGGTTCTGGCCGTCGCCGCCGAGGTCGATCTGCACCCATTCGATGGTGCCGGTGAACCGGTTGCCGGTGGGTCCGTAGTCCGGAGAGGCCGGTGAACCGGTGTCGCACCCGACGTCGCAGGCCTCGTCGGCGGAGAACGCCATCGGCTGGGTCCGCTCCACCCGCCCCCGGCCCACCTCGCGGCCGTCGTAATACAGGGTCACGTCACCACCCTTGCCCAAGCCGTCACCGTCGTAGCCGAACTCCATGCGCACCTGGTGTTTTCCCGCCGGAATCTCTTCGATTGCCGCAGTGACGAAGTAGTCGATCCCGAAGTAGTTGTAGCAGTACTTCAGTGTGTTCTCGTGCGCATACAGCGTCCACCCGCCGACGCTGCCGCCTTGGGTGACGATGACCCCGGCGGCGCCGGCCTCGGGTACGTCGAGGTTCGCGGTCACCGAGTGTGACTGGTTCTTCAGGTTCAGCACGCACCACTCGCTGACCCGCATGCCGTCGAACAGCAGCTGACTTTTTCCGCGGATGAGCTGGGGGCGTCCGGCGATATCCGGGTTGATGCGTTCGAAGCCGCGGTCGTCGAGCGGGACGACGTTGTACTTGGTCGCTTCGATCAGCCAGAGCCGCTGCAGTTCCGCGAGTTTCGCCGGGTTCTCGGAGGCCACATCGTGGGCCTGGGTCCAGTCCCCGGGCTCGTAGAGCTCCCAGACGTCATCGTCGAACGGGGGTGGGACATCGGCCTTCCACGGGGTGCGATGCTTGGTGACGGCCGTCCAGCCCTGGAAGTAGATGCCCCGGTTGCCCATCATCTCGAAGTACTGCACCTGGTGGGTTTCGGGGACCGCAGCATCGCGCAGGGTCGCCATCATGCTGACACCTTCCAAGGGCGCCTGCGTGGTGCCGTTGACCGAGTGGGGCGCGGGCAGGCCGGCGGCCTCCAGGATCGTGGGCACGACGTCGATGACGTGGTGGAACTGGTCGCGCGTGGCGCCCTTGTCGGGCAACCCGTTCGGCCATGACACGATCGTGCCGTTGCGGGTGCCGCCCCAGTGCGAAGCGACCTGCTTGGTCCACTGATAGGGCGCGCACAGCGCGTGCGCCCACCCGACCGCGTAGTGGTTGTACGCCTCCGGAGTGCCGAATGCGTCGATCTTGGACAACAGGAACTCGGTGGTCTCGATGCCGGGAAGGCCGTTGAGCGTGGTCATCTCGTTGTAGCAACCGTTGACGGTGCCCTCCGCGGAGGCACCGTTGTCGCCGATGATGTAGTAGATCAACGTGTCGTCGAGCACGCCGAGATCGGAGATGGCGTCGACGACCCGTCCCACCGCGTGGTCGGTCTGCTCCAGGAATCCGGCGTAGATCTCCATCTGCTTGGCCAGCACCGGTTTGAGATCGTCGGGCATGTCGTCCCACGCCGGGATCTCGTCGTGCCGGGCGGTCAGCTCCGCATCCGGCGGAACCACGCGGAGTTCTTTCTGCCGAGCGAGAATTCGCTCGCGCAGCGCATCCCACCCGTCGTCGAACCTGCCGCGGTACTTGTCCGACCACTGCTTGGGCACGTGGTGCGGGGCGTGCGTGGCGCCCGGTGCGAAGTACATGAAGAACGGCTTGTCCGGCATCAGCGCCTTCTGCTGGCGCACCCAGGTGATCGCGTGGTCGGCAAGGTCATCGGTGAGTGTGTAACCCTGCTCCGGTGTTCGCGGCGGTTCGACAGCGGTGGTGCCCTCGTAGAGACCCGGGTAGTACTGGTTGGCCTCGCCGCCGACGAAGCCGTAGAAGTACTCGAAGCCAGAGCCGGTCGGCCACTGGTGGAAGGGGCCGACGGGAGTGACCTCCCAGCCGGGCACTTCGTGACACTTGCCGAACTGGGCGGTGGAGTAGCCGTTGAGCTTCAGCGTCTCGGCCACCGGTGCCTTGTCCTTGGGTCGGATGCTGTTGTTGCCCGGCGCCGAGGTGGCCATCTCGGTGATCGCGCCCATGCCCACCGAGTGGTGGTTGCGGCCGGTCAGCATCGCCTGTCGGGTCGGCGAGCACAGCGCGGTGGTGTGGAACCGGTTCAGCTTCACACCGTTGGCGGCCAGCCTCTCGGCAACCGGGGTGTCGCAGGGGCCGCCGAACGCCGACGACGCACCGAATCCGACGTCGTCGATCAGCACGATCAACACGTTGGGCGCACCCTTCGGCGGGCGCAGCTCGGTGATCGGGGGGTACGTGGTGTTGGGGTCCTTGGCGTCATAGGTGGTCAGCCCCACATGCCGAGGGTCGGGTATCGGCAGGTGCTCTCGGGCCAGATGCGGCTGTGCCTTGGCTGAGTCGGACATCTTGCGCTCCCTTCGGCTCCGCAGGTCGGTGACGTGCCCGCTGGGGGCACCATCAGTCCCGGGCGAACGCTGCGGCTGCTTCCTTTTCGAGGTCGAGGTACGCCTCATCGCTGACGTCGATCCCCACTCCCAGAATCGTTCCCCCGGTGAAGGTTCCGGGCGATCGGTACAGGCTGGAGACGTTGTCGCCGCTGTCGTAACCGACGCACAGCCCGTCACCGGACAGGGTGAACTTTCCGACCTGCGCGCGCATCGGCCCCTTGGCCGCGACCTTGTCGTCGACGTACAGCGTTGTGGTGCCGTGCGATTCGCCGTACTCACCCGCACTTTCCCGAATGAACTCCATTCCGAGGGAGTGCTTGCCGGGAGGGAGCTCCTCGGAGACGAACTCCTGCTCGGGCTTGATGCCCAGGAAGTTGTACACATAATGCAGTTTGCAATCTTTGATGAACAACGCGTGGCCGCCGAAACGTGAACCGTGCGCGAAGATCACGCCTTCCGCACCGTCGGTGATGTCAGTGATGTCAATGTCGGCGATGATCTTGTACGACCGGCCGCGGATGTTGACCGCGACGCCCTCGGGCACCGGCGCAGTGCCCGGGTAGTAGACGTAGCGGTTGCGGGTCGGCTCGGACTGGGGCCGTTCGGTGGTGAGCAGCTCGGTGGCCGAGCGGTCGTCGAGGGGCAGCACAAAGTTGGCGTCGGCTTCGGCGAACCAGGTCTTGATCAGCTCCTGCAGCTTGTCGGGGTGTTCGTCGGCGAGGTCCTTCGATTCCGAACGGTCTTCGTCGACGTGGTAGAGCTCCCAACGGTCCTCGTCGAAGTGGCCCGCCCCGCTCAGCGGGGCGTGGATCGCCGAGGCCTTCCAGCCGTTCTCCCAGATCCCCCGGGTCCCCAGCATCGTGTAGTACTGGCGCTTCCTGGTGGTCGGTGCGTCGGCGTCGTCGAAGCTGTACCGCATCGACACCCCGTTCAGCGGGTACTGGTCGACCCCACGGTAGGTGGTCGGCATCTCCAGGCCGACGGCGTCGAGGATGGTGGCGACCACGTCGGTGGCGTGGTGGTACTGGTGCCGCACCTCGCCCTTGGCCTTGATGCCGGCCGGCCAGTGGATCACCATCGGGTCGCAGGTGCCCCCGGAGAACTGCGAGTAGCGCTTGAACATCTGGAACGGCGTCGAGAAGGCGACGGCCCACCCGGTCGGATAGTGATTGTAGGTGTCCGGGCCGCCGAGGGTTTCCAGATACTTCATGTTCTCGGCCAGCTCGTCGGGGTAGCCGTTGAAGAACTTGTTCTCGTTGACCGACCCGTTCGGTGAGCCCTCGCCCGAGGCCCCGTTGTCGGCGCAGTAGAAGATCAGCGTGTCGTCCAGTTGGCCGGTCTGCTCGAGGTAGTCGACGACCCGCCCCACCTGCGCGTCGGAGTATTCCGAGAAGCCCGCGAACACCTCTGCCATCCGCGCGAAGAGCCTCTTCTCGTCGTCGTTGAGCGAATCCCACGGCCGGACCTGGTCGGCATCCACGGCAATGTCGTCGGGCATCGGGTTGAGCGGGGTCAGCTGCGTGCCCTCGGGCAGAATGCCCTTGTCCACCATGCGGGCCAGCACCCATTCGCGGTAGGCCTCGTATCCGTCGTCGAACATGCCTTTGTATTTGTCGGCGTACTCGGCCGGGGAATGGTGGGGCGCGTGGTTGGCTCCCGGGCAGAACCACATGTACCAGGGTTTGGACGGGTTGGTGGCCTGCTGGTCACGCAGCATCCTCAGCGCCTGATCGGCCATGTCCTTCGACAGGTGGTAGCCATCCTCGGGGCCGTAGGGCTGCTCGATGAACCGGTTGTCCTCCACCAGGTCCGGATACCATTGGTTTGTCTCGCCGCCCAGAAAACCGTAGAACCGGTCGAAGCCCTTCTGCAGCGGCCACTCCGAGCGGCTGCCGCCGCTGGCGACATCCTCTTCGGGCACGTTGTGGTTCTTGCCGACCCAGAAGGTGCTGTAGCCGTTGTCCTGCAGCACCTGCGCGACGGTCGCACATTCCGCCGGAAGCCGGGCGGCCGAACCGGGAAAGCCGTTCGACGCTTCGGTGATCGCCGAGGAGCGGTTGACGTGGTGGTTGCGTCCGGTGAGGAAGCACGACCTCGTCGGCGAGCACAGTGCGGTCGTGTGCCACTGCGAATACGTCAGACCGTTGTCTGCCAGCCGTTGCATCACCGGCATCTCGATGCGACCGCCGTAGGGCGACCACGCCGCCAGCCCGGTGTCGTCATACAGCACCACGAGAATGTTGGGCGAACCTTCCGGCGCGCGCTTCAGCACATAGGGGGACCAATCGGCCACCGAGTCACGGACATCCAGTTCGATCTTTCCGGCAAAGTCCTCGTTCACGTCGACACCCCGTCCCGCGCTCCGGTAGCACCCGTGTGCGCAAGCTTTACACAGCATCTGCGCTCGTGGTGGAACTCGCATGAACAATTGGTGACGTCCGACGGGGGACTGGTCAAAAACCGTACGGTTGAACAGCTCCCGGGGCAGGCAGCCCGGCTCACGTCAGCGATGCGAAGCGTAATAGCTGATTCTCTACCGAAATTGCAGGCACGAACAGCGCAGAAAATCGCCGACGACTCTGCGCGCCGATCCGCTGCCGCACCGAGCCCCGATGGCTAGGCTTCCAGGCGATCACGACTTCAGACACCGAGGCCGGAAGCGAGGCACACTCATGCCGAACGGGAAACCCAACATCCTGGTGATCTGGGGCGACGACATCGGGATCACCAACCTCAGCTGCTACAGCGACGGGCTGATGGGCTATCGCACCCCCAACATCGACCGCATCGCCGCCGAGGGCATGCGGTTCACCGACTCGTACGGCGAACAGAGCTGCACGGCCGGCCGCTCGTCGTTCATCACCGGCCAGAGCGTGTACCGCACCGGTCTGTCCAAGGTCGGGATGCCGGGCGTCGACATGGGCCTGTCCCCGGAGGACCCCACCATCGCCACGCTGCTCAAGCCGCTGGGCTATGCCACCGGCCAGTTCGGCAAGAACCATCTCGGGGATCTGAACAAGTATCTGCCCACCGCGCACGGTTTCGACGAGTTCTTCGGCAACCTGTATCACCTCAACGCCGAGGAGGAACCGGAGCACCCGGACTACCCGACCGAGGAGGAAGCGCCGCGGCTGCGAAAAGCCCTCCTCCCCCGTGGCGTCATCAAGTCGTGGGCAACCGACGAGGCGTCCGACGAGGTCGACGAGCGCTTCGGCCCGCTGGGCAAACAGCGCGTCGAGGACACCGGACCGCTGACCAAGAAGCGGATGGAGACCGTCGACGACGAGACCACCTCCGCGGCCATCGACTTCATGAAGCGTCAGCACGAGGCCGACACCCCGTTCTTCGTCTGGATGAACACCACCCACATGCATTTCCGGACGCACACCAAACCGGAGAGCCTGGGTCAGGCGGGCCGCTGGCAGTCGCCGTACCACGACACGATGGTCGACCACGACAAGCACGTCGGCCTGCTGCTGGACTGCCTCGACGAACTCGGCATCGCCGAGGACACCATCGTCGTGTACTCCACCGACAACGGCCCGCACGCCAACACCTGGCCCGACGGGGCGACCACGCCGTTCCGCAGTGAGAAGAACACCGGATGGGAGGGCGCGTTCCGGGTGCCGGAGATGATCCGCTGGCCCGGCAAGATCCCGGCCGGAGTGGTGTCCAACGAGATCGTCCAGCACCATGACTGGCTGCCGACCTTCCTGGCCGCCGCCGGCGAGTCCTCGATCGTGGAGAAACTCAAGCAGGGGCACACGATCGACGACAAGACCTACCACGTGCACATCGACGGGTACGACCTGTTGCCGTATCTGACCGGCGAGGTGGACAAGAGCCCGCGCCGCGGCCTGATCTACTTCTCCGACGACTGCGACGTGCTCGGCATCCGGCTGGACAACTGGAAGGTCGTGTTCATGGAGCAGCGTTGCCAGGGCACGCTGCAGATCTGGTTCGAGCCGTTCACCGAGCTGCGGGCGCCCAAGATCTTCAACCTGCGCACCGACCCGTTCGAGCACGCCGATGTCACGTCGAACACGTACTGGGACTGGTTCCTCGACCACGACTACATCGCGTTCATGGCCAATGCCCTGGTGCTGGAATTCCTGGAAACCTTCAAGGAGTTCCCGCCGCGCAAGGAACCGGCGTCGTTCACGATCACCAACGCCGTCGAGAAGCTCAACAACTACCTCGAGACCATCGGCGGCTGACAACTCGGCGAGCGAAGCGACGGGAGGTAGCGTGGCGGGACTCGAGTCCTGGCACGACTGTGCGGCGAAGGCGGCGATCGTCGACTTCGTCGGTCGTGCCGTGCGCGACGTCGCACCGCAGGAGCGCGTCGCGGTGTTCGACAACGACGGAACGCTGTGGTGTGAGAAGCCGGCCTACATCCAGCTGGACTTCCTGGTCCGCCGGCTGGCCGAACAGGTCGCGGCGGACCCGTCACTGACCGACAACCCGGCCTACCGCGCGGCCGCCTCGGGCGATCTCGCGTGGTTCGGCGATGCGGTCACCCAGCACTACAACGGTGATGACTCGGCGTTGAAAGTGCTTGCCGGCGCGGTGTTGTCGGCCTATGCCGGTCTCACCGTCGAAGAGCACGCCGAACGGGTCACTGCGTTCTTCGCCGACGCGACACACCCGACGCTCGGGGTTCCCTACACCGCATGCGGTTACCGTCCGATGGTGGAGTTGCTGCGGTATCTCGAGGACCACGGGTTCACCAATTACATCGCCTCCGGCGGCGGCCGCGACTTCATGCGCCCGATCACCACGCCGATGTACGGCGTTCCGCCCGAGCGGGTGATCGGAAGTTCGGTCGGGCTCGACTTCGTCGACGGCCACCTGAAAACCACCTCGACCCCGGAGTTCCTCAACGACGGACCGGTCAAGGCGGTGCGCATCTGGGGCCGGGTGGGACGGCGGCCGATCTTCGCGGCCGGCAACTCCAACGGTGACATCGCGATGATGGAATACGCGACCGCCGCGCCGCACCCCTCGCTGGCGCTGCTGGTGCGTCACGACGACGGCGAGCGCGAGTTCGATTATGTTGCCGGGGCGGAGAAGTCGCTGCAGCTCGCCGAAGCGAACGGCTGGACCGTCGCGAGCATGCGCAACGACTGGACAACCGTGTTCGATGGGGCGTGAGCACGTGACGTCGATGCCAAACCTCGTCGAGACTGTGTCAGCGGTGGCCGCTACTCGCACTTTCCCGCCGCCAGCGCGGTCTCGACGTGTCTGACGAGTTGCTGTGGGTGCCGACGCAGACCGCGATGCTGGGATCCGACCACCACTACCCGGAGGAGGCGCCGGCGCGCGAGGTCACCGTCGACGGCTTCGCGATCATGGCACACCAGGTGACCAACGCCGAGTTCGCCGAATTCGTCACGTCCACCGGCTATCTCACCGTGGCCGAGCGGCCGCTCGACCCTGCCGACTATCCGGGCGCGCCGCCGGAGAACCTGTACCCGGGCTCGATGGTGTTCCGTCGCACGACGGGACCGGTCGACCTGAGGCATCTCAGCCAGTGGTGGACCTGGACGCCCGGCGCGTGCTGGAACCACCCCCGGGGCCCGCGGTCCGGGCTGCGTAACCGCGACGACCATCCCGTCGTGCACGTCGCGTTCGAGGATGCGCAAGCTTATGCAGACTGGGCCGGGCTGGCGTTGCCCACCGAGGCCGAATGGGAGGTCGCGGCCCGGGGCGGTCTGCCGCATGCGACCTACACGTGGGGCGATGAGCCGGAGAAGCCCGGGCAGCGACTGGCCAACTACTGGCACGGCGAGTTCCCCTACCTTCCCGACACCGGGTACGGCCAGACGGCGCCCGTGGGCAGCTTCCCGCCCAACGGGTACGGCCTGTCCGACATGGCCGGCAACGTGTGGGAGTGGACCACCGACTGGTACGGACCGGCCCGCGACGACCAGCCCTGCTGCGCCGAAGACACCTACGACCCCGACCAGCCGGTCCAGGTCGCCCGCCGCGTCATCAAAGGCGGCTCGTTCCTCTGCGCGGACAGCTACTGCATGCGGTACCGGCCGGCCGCCCGCCGCCCGCAGCAGGTCGACACCGGGATGAGCCACCTCGGCTTTCGGTGTGTCAAACGCAGCGCGACCAGCTGAGCGCCGCGATTGTGTCGCCTCAAGCGGTTTCGGCGGTCTTCTTGATCGCGGCGAGCGTGACCGGCATCCCTTCGCGCGCGGCGTCGCTGCGCTTGGCGATCTCGGCCTCGGCTGTGACGCCGAAAGCTTGGCGGAACCCGTCGACGCCCTTGGGCAGAAACTCCCACCACTGGGTCAGCTCGGTGCCCTCGCCTGCCGGTTCCAGGGTGAAGCCCCAATACACCCAGCCGTCGTTGACCTCCCAGGCGAACTTGCGGCCGGGCTCGGCGGCGACCACCTGGCTGCGCGTCTCCCAGGTGCGACCTGCGTCCTCGTTACGGCCGGTGAACCAGGCACCCACCTGAGGGCCGGCGCCCTCGTCCCACCAGCAGGCGCGACAGACGGGACTGAACTCACCCATCCTCGTCACGTCGGACACCAGTGCGTAGAGCTCGTCAGGCGGCACGGCCACCGTGATCGACTCCGATCTGTTCAGTTCGGTCACGCCCCCGAGTGTGCCAGTGCCGGTCTGCCGGCGCCGGAATCGGTCCCCCCTCTTGCGCATTGCCCGCCCGGATGTGAAGTTGGAACACGTTCTACTTCACTGTCGAAAGGCCGACCGGATGAGCAACAGTGGCGAGCGTCTGGCGGTGGTCGTCGGCGGGGCCTCCGGCATCGGATGGGCGAGCGCCCGTGCGCTGGCAGCGCACGGGTGCCGGGTGGTGATAGCCGATGTGAACGGCGATGCCGCGCGTGAGCGTGCCGCCGAGCTCGGCGGCCCTCACTCCGCCGCAGCGGTCGACGTCACCGACGAGACCTCGGTGCAGAGCCTGTTCGATGGTCACGGCACCCTCGACATCGCCGTCAACTGCGCGGGTTTCAGCAACGTCGGTCTCATCACCGACATGCCCGCCGAGGAGTTCCGCGCCGTCATCGACGTCTGTCTCAACGGCGCGTTCATCGTGTCCAAACACGCCGGCCGGCACCTGCGCGAAGGTGGCTCGCTGATCCACATCAGCTCGCTCAACGGCAGGCAGCCGGCCGCCGGGATGAGCGCCTACTGCGCCGCGAAGGCCGGTCTGTCGATGCTGACCCAGGTCGCGGCCCTCGAGATGGGACCGCGCGGCATCCGGGTCAACGCCGTGGCGCCGGGCTTCGTGCACACCCCGCTCACCGCGGCTGCCGCAGCGGTCCCGGGCGTCGTCGAGGACTACGTCGGCAACACCGCGCTCGGACGGGCGGGCACACCTGAGGACATCGCCGAGGCGGTGCTCTATCTGTGCGCTCCTGGATCGTCGTGGCTGACCGGCGAGGTACTCGACATCAACGGCGGCGCCCATCTCAAGCGCTATCCCGACGTGATGGGCCACGTCATGAAACTGATGGAACAGGCGTGAGCGTCGCCGGCAAGCAGGCGTTGGTCACCGGCGCCGGATCCGGTATCGGCGCCGCGCTGTGCCGCGCACTCGACGGCGCCGGCGCGCACGTGGTGTGCACCGACATCGACGAACACGCCGCCGCGGCCACCGCGGCCGAGTTGAGTGCGCACGCCCGGGCGGCCCGGCTGGACGTCACCGACGCCACCGCGGTGCAAGCTGCCGTCGACGACGTGGTGGCCCGCGCGGGTCGATTGGACCTGATGTTCAACAACGCCGGGATCGTCTGGGGCGGCGACACCGAACGGCTCACCCTCGACCAGTGGAACGCCATCATCGATGTCAACCTGCGCGGTGTCGTGCACGGCGTCGCGGCGGCCTACCCGCAGATGCTGCGCCAGGGCCACGGCCACATCGTCAACACCGCCTCGATGGCCGGTCTGAGCGCCGCCGGCCAGATCACCAGTTATGTGGCGACCAAACACGCGGTCGTCGGGTTGTCGCTGGCGCTGCGGACGGAAGCGGTACCCCGCGGGGTCGGCGTCACGGTCGTCTGCCCCGCCGCCGTCGAGACGCCGATCCTCGACAAAGGCGCCGTCGGCGGTTTCGTCGGTCGCGACTACTTCCTGCAGAACCAGGGCGGCAGGGCCTACGACGCCGACCGCCTGGCCCGCGACACCTTGCGCGCGATCGAGCGCAACAAGGCGATCCTCGTCAAACCGGCTGTCGCACACGCGCAATGGCTGTTCGCACGGCTGACGCCGACGCTGATGAACCGTTTGGCCATGCGGTTTGTCACCGGACAGCGGTCCCGCCAGACGCTCGGAGAGGCGTCCGGGCGCCCCGGCTCGGGTTAAGGTTGCGCTCGGCGGCCGACGGGAGGGCGCATGCGCGACGAATTGACGCTTACCCAGAAGCGTGCGCTGGTGGTGATGACGGTCATCGCGCTCGGCTTCGGGGCCTACTTTCTGCGGTCCTACGTCCTGCTGATCGCCATCGCGGCCGTGCTGGCCTACCTGTTCAACCCGCTGTACAGCCGGCTGCGGTCGAGGATGAACGTCGGTCTCTCCGCGACGGTGACGCTGCTGACGGCGATCCTGATTGTCGCGATACCGCTGACCGGTGTCGGCATCCTCGCCTTCATGCAGATCAGCCAGATGGTCGACTCGATCAGCCGGTGGGTTTCGGAAACGGATTTCACCGCACTGGCTCAGCGGCTGCTCGACTCGGCCAACGAGGTGCTGGCCCGCATCCCGTTCCTGGACGTCACGCTGACCCAGGACTCGGTGCGCGACGCGATGGCGACGCTGGGGCAGAACGGCGGCGAGTACGCGCTGAGTTTCCTGCAGGAGTCCGTCGGCAGCATCGCGTCGCTGGTGACCTCGGCGGTCATCTTCCTGTACGTGTTCGTGGCCCTGCTGACCAAGGGTGACCGCGTCCTCGATCTGTTCCGCGACCTCAACCCGTTGGGTGACAACATCTCCGACATCTATCTCGCCAAGATCGGCGCGATGGTCTCGGCGTCGGTCAAGGGGCAGTTCATCATCGCGGTCTGCCAGGGTGTGGCCGGCGCAGTGTCGATCTACCTGGGCGGCATCCACGACGCGTTCTTCATGTTCGTCATCTTCTTGACCGCACTGGCATTCATCCCGCTCGGCAGCGGAATCCTCGCCATCCCACTGGGCATCGGAATGGCCTTGTTCGGCAACGTGTTCGGTGGCGTCTTCGTGGTGGTGTTCCATCTCGTCGTCACCACCAACATCGACAACGTGCTGCGCCCGCTGCTGGTGCCCAAGAGCGCCCACCTGCATCCGGCGCTGATGCTGCTCGCGGTGTTCGCCGGGCTGTCGATGTTCGGGTTCTGGGGCATCGTGCTGGGCCCGGTGCTGATGATCGTCATCGTCACGACGGTCAGCGTGTACCTGGTGGTCTACCGCGGCGCACCGGCCGAGTCGATCACCGGCACCCAGGCCGACGCCGGCGACGACGACGAGGCCCGTTCGGTGCCGTGGTGGCGCCGGATGCTGCCCGGAAAGCCGCGCACCCCGGCCGAACCCCAGCCCGAACGCGAGTCCGAGTCCACGTCCGAACCCACTGCCGAGCCCGGTCCCCAGGCCGCTACGTCAACCGAGAAGTGAGGAACTCCACGACGCGTTTGCGCGCCTCATAGGCCGGGTGGCCGTCGACCTCACGGACCTGGTCGGTCAGCACGGAGTGGGCCATGCGCCCGATACCGTCCGGGTTGCCTTTTCCGGAATCAATCTCGATGACCTCGAACGCGTCACCGAGCCGGCTCTTCAGCGTGGTGAACCGGTCACGCGGGGACATCGCGTCTTCGCTGAACCGCAGACCCATCACGCACAGCCCCTCGGACGCGGCGCGCTGCTCGACGACCTTCAGTTCGGCGTCGGACACACCCGCGTCACGTCGCTGTTTCGGGGTCAGCGGCAGCGGCAGCGACGGCTGGCTCATCACCGGGGCGAGCACGCTGTCGTCGACGGCGGCGGCCAGCGCGAAACCCCCGGTGAAACACTGCCCGATCACGCCGACGCCCTTGCCGGGGGTCCGGTCGTTCAGGTCGCGGGCCAGCGCGCGCAGGTAGTGCGCGATCGGCCGGTCGGCGTTGGTGGCGAACGCGGCGAACTCCTTGGCGACGCACCCCTTCAGCAGCGTGGGCACCGCCTTCGGCGACAGCGCCGGCGCTCCGGGGGTGCCGAACAGCGACGGCGCCGCGACGGTGAAGCCGTTGTCCACCAGGTGGTTCCCCAGCGCCAGCACCCCGGGATGCAGGCCCGGCATCTCCGGGATCAACACCACACCGGGTCCCTCGCCCTTGCGGTACACGTCGTAGGTCAGCCCGTTGGCGGTGAACGGGGCCGCCGTCCAGCCGCTCAGATCCGATTCAGGGGCCGTCATGGCATCTCCGTTCGCCGGCTGGTCACTGCGTCGCGGTCAATGGTGGCTGGGATTGCGTCGCCGCGGCAAGGGTCCGGAATTCCTCGGCGCTGCCGGCGCCGGTTATCGCAAGCTGCGCCGGCCCGGTCGGCCCGGGCACCCGCGCGGTCCACACCGGCTCGGCCGGTCGGCCACCGTCGCGCTCCCCACCCTGGTAGACCACCCAGGTGACGCCGTCGACGTCCTGCACCCCGGTGGGCACCAGCTCGGAACCGAACGTGGCCACCAGGGCGTCCTCGTCGGCGTTGCTCTGGGTCAGGCTGAGGTACATGCCGCTGGGCGCCAGGTAACCCACCCTGGAGGCGACCGCGCGAACCTGCTGGCCGGTCGCCGGGTCGGTGCGGCCGGCCTCGATGCCCTCGCGACTGCCCGAGTTGGCCTGCCAGCCCTCGGGCAGCTGGGGCAGGCGGATGGGGACGTCGAGCGCACGGGCGTCGGCCTGCAGTGCCGCGCGGGCGTCATAGTCGGGGGCGGGGCCCGCGCCGGGGCCGGACGGGGCGAACGAGCACATGCCGAGCAGGCCGGCGAGCACCACGCAGGCCAGCACCAGCGGCGCCATCGACCAGAACATGTCCCGGCCGTCCTGCAGCAATCGGGGCTTCTGCGGGCGCGGGCCCGGAAGGGCATATCCGGCTTCGGCACCGGCGGAACCTGCGGGTTCGGTCTGTCCGCCGGGCTCCCCGCCGACCTGCGGTCCCGGCTCGGGCGGCGTCGTCATGTTCCCCAGTATCCCAGCTCCCTGACCCGAACCCACTAATGGGACAATCTGGCCATGACAACGCCCTCGCGCCGGGAGGCCCCGGACCGCAACCTCGCTCTCGAACTCGTGCGGGTCACCGAGGCCGGAGCCATGGCCGCCGGCCGATGGGTCGGCCGCGGTGACAAGGAAGGCGGCGACGGGGCCGCCGTCGATGCCATGCGCGAACTGGTCAACTCGGTGTCGATGCGCGGCGTCGTGGTGATCGGCGAGGGCGAGAAGGACAACGCGCCGATGCTCTACAACGGCGAGGAGGTCGGCAACGGGGACGGCCCGGAGTGCGACTTCGCCGTCGACCCGATCGACGGCACCACGCTGATGAGCAAGGGCATGCCCAACGCGATCTCGGTGCTCGCCGTGGCCGAGCGCGGCGCGATGTTCGACCCGTCGGCGGTGTTCTACATGAACAAGATCGCCGCCGGACCCGACGTCGCCGACTTCATCGACATCACCTCGCCGATCGCGGCCAACATCCAGCGCATCGCCAAGGTGCGCAAGGCCTCGGTCTCCGACATCACGGTGTGCATCCTGGATCGCCCGCGTCACGAGCAACTCATCGCCGACGTGCGTGCGGCCGGCGCCCGCATCCGGCTGATCTCCGACGGCGACGTCGCCGGGGCGATCGCGGCGTGCCGGCCGGATTCGGGAACCGACATGCTCGCCGGCGTCGGCGGCACCCCCGAGGGCATCATCACCGCCGCGGCGATCCGCTGCATGGGCGGGGAGATCCAAGCGACCCTGGCGCCCAAGGACGACGAGGAGCGCCAGCAGGCGATCGATCGCGGCCACGATCTGAGCCGGGTACTGACCACGACGGACCTGGTGGCCGGCGAGAACGTGTTCTTCTGCGCCACCGGCGTCACCGACGGTGACCTGCTCAAGGGGGTGCGCTTCTTCGGCGGTGGTTGTACGACGCAGTCGATCGTGATGCGATCGAAGTCGGGCACGGTCCGGATGGTCGAGGCCTACCACCGCCTCTCGAAGCTCAACGAATATTCTGCAGTCAACTTCACCGGCGACATCTCCGCCGCCTACCCCCTGCCCTAGACCCCTCAGCTCTGGACCCTTCAGCTCTGGACCCCTGAGACCGACCCAGTCACCGACCCCCACCGAGACGAACAGGGAGCACATGACCGACAAGGACGTCGAGTACCGGATCGAGCACGACACGATGGGCGAGGTGCGGGTGCCCAAGAACGCGTTGTGGCGCGCGCAGACCCAGCGGGCGGTGGAGAACTTCCCGATCTCGTTCCGGCCCTTGGAGCGCACGCAGATCCGCGCCCTGGGGCTGCTCAAAGGGGCATGCGCGCAGGTGAACAAGGACCTCGGCCTGCTCGACGCGGAGAAGGCCGACGCCATCATCGCCGCCGCCGCCGAGATCGCCGACGGCCAGCATGACGACCAGTTCCCGATCGATGTGTTCCAGACCGGCTCGGGCACCAGTTCGAACATGAACACCAACGAGGTCATCGCCTCGATCTGCGCGGCGAACGGGGTCACCGTGCACCCCAACGACCACGTGAACATGTCGCAGAGCTCCAACGACACCTTCCCGACGGCGACGCACATCGCAGCCACCGAAGCCGCTGTGCGTCACCTGATTCCGGCGCTGGAGACGCTGCACGAGTCGCTGACCTCCAAGGCCGGGCAGTGGCACACCGCGGTGAAGTCCGGGCGCACCCACCTGATGGACGCGGTGCCGGTGACGCTGGGCCAGGAGTTCGGCGGGTACGCCCGCCAGATCCAGGCCGGCATCGAGCGAGTCAAGGCCACCCTGCCCCGGCTCGGCGAGCTGGCCATCGGCGGCACGGCGGTGGGTACCGGTCTCAACGCGCCCGACGGCTTCGGCGAGAAGGTCGTGGAGGTGCTCAAAGACCAGACCGGCATCGCCGAACTGCGCACCGCGGTGGACTCTTTCGAGGCCCAGGCGGCGCGCGACGGCTTGGTGGAGGCGTCCGGCGCGCTGAAGACGATCGCGGTGTCGCTGACCAAGATCGCCAACGACATCCGCTGGATGGGCTCGGGTCCGCTGACCGGCCTGGGCGAACTGCAGCTGCCCGACCTGCAGCCCGGCAGCTCGATCATGCCCGGGAAGGTCAACCCCGTCATCCCCGAGGCCGTCACGCAGGTCGCCGCCCAGGTGATCGGCAACGACGCCGCGGTGACCGTAGGTGGCCTGTCAGGCGCTTTCGAGCTCAATGTCTACATCCCGATGATGGCGCGCAACGTGCTCGAGTCGTTCACCCTGCTGTCCAACGTCTCGAAGCTGTTCGCCGCCAAGTGCATCGACGGGCTGGTGGCCAATGACCAGCGGCTGCGCGAACTGGCCGAGTCCTCCCCCTCGATCGTCACGCCGCTGAACTCGGCGATCGGCTACGAGGAGGCCGCCAAGGTCGCCAAGGAGGCGCTGAAGGACCGCAAGACGATCCGTCAGGCGGTCATCGACCGGGGCCTGATCGGCGACAAGCTCTCCGAGGAGGAGCTCGACAAACGTCTCGACGTGCTGGCGATGGCGAAGGTGAAAGACGACCACCGCTGACGCGGATCGCCCTCGCCAAATCGCGCAAAACGGCTGACGGATCGCCGGGACCGCAACAGAATTAGGGAAACACCCGATTCGACGTGGGGTCCTTGCGGCCTAGCGTCGAGTGGTCCCGAATCGCTCGAGGAGGCTCGGTGCCCGCTCCGCACGACATTGCTGCCACAACGTCCACATCCGCCGCAACAGCCGCTTCTGGCACAGCGGCGACTTCTGGCGCATTGGTCACCACTGCGACCAGCCAGCCCGCGCTGCGCACGGGGTTCGTGATGCTGGGGCTGGCTTCGCTGCTCGACCTGTCCAAGGGCAGACACGGAGCAGGCGCCGACCGGGTGCTGGCGATGTCAGGGGCCGCGGCGGCGGGCTGGTATCTGGTCGAGTCTCGCCGGCGCCACTGACCGTTGCGCGCCATTGACCGTTCCGCGCCACTGACCGGTGTCATTGACCGTTTCGCGTCACTGACCGTTCCGCGCCAGTGACGGTTCGGTGTCACTGACCGTTCGGTGTCACTGACCGTTCGGGGTCGCGGTCGGGGTCCGGTCTGAGCGTCCTGACCCGGACGACTGGCCCCAGCCGCTACTTTGGTGCGATACCAGAGGGCGGGGGGCAGATCCATGGGTGGTGACCAACCGGTGCACGTCGCTACCGACGACGCACAGGTGCGACCGAGGTGGCGGTTCGTCGGCCCTGGGCTGGTGGTCGCCGCCACCGGTGTGGGGGCCGCCGACCTGGTGGCGACGTTGGTCGCCGGCGCCCGCTACGGCTACGCGCTGCTGTGGGTCGCGGTCCTGGGGGCGATCCTCAAGGTGATCCTCGTCGAGGCGGCCGGCCGCTACTCGCTGGCGACCGAGCGCAGCATCTTCGAGGGCTGGCGCAGCCTGGGCCGCTGGACCACCTGGTATTTCGCGCCGTACATCGTCATCTGGGGGTTCGTCTACGGCGCCACCGCGATGTCGTCGTCGGCGCTGCCGATCATCACGCTGTTCCCCGGTCTGGAGTTGCGTTGGGTCGCGATGATCTCGGGCCTCATCGGTCTGGCGATGGTGTGGTTCGGCAGCTACCTGGCCTTCGAGAAGGTCATCGCGGTGCTGGTCGGCGTCATGTTCGTCACCGTCGTCGGCGCGGCGATCGTCGCGGTGCCCAACGTCGGTCAGATCCTGCTGGGGCTGCGCCCGATCCTTCCGGAGGGTTCGGTGCTCTACGCGCTGGCGCTCGCCGGCGGCGTGGGCGGCACGATCACGCTCGCCGCCTACGGCTACTGGCTGCGGGAAAAAGGCTGGTATGCACCACGATTCATGAAGGTGATGCGCATCGACAACGGCGTGGCCTACCTGGTCACCGGCATCTTCGTGGTCGCGATGCTCATCGTGGGGGCCGAGTTGTTGTACTCGGCCAACGTCGCGGTCGCCACCGGCGACCGCGGCCTGCTGGACCTGGCCAACGTCCTCGACGACCGCTACGGCGACTGGTTCGGCAAGGTGTTCCTGCTGGGCTTCTGGTCGGCGTCGTTCTCGTCGCTCATCGGGGTCTGGAGCGGGGTGAGCCTGCTGTTCGCCGACTTCGTCGGCAATTTGCGGGGACTGCCGTCGGGCCACCCCGACACCCGCACGGGCGGAAAGCTGTTCAAGTCCTACCTGCTGTGGCTCACGTTCCCGCCGATGGTGCTGCTGTTCCTCGACGAGCCGCAGGCGCTGGTGATCACCTACGGCGTTCTCGGCGCGCTGTTCATGCCGTTTCTCGCCATCACCTTGCTGGTGCTGTTGAACAAGCGCCGCGACGGTGCGCTGCCGCACACCGAGGTGCCGGCCCGCTGGCGCAACGGCTGGCTGTCGAACTCGCTGCTGGCCTTGTGCGCGCTGCTGTTTGTGGCGCTGTCGATCAACGAGCTCGTCAACCGGGTGAAACCGTTGCTTCCCGGCGCAGGCTGACTGCGCTAGCCCGCGGTGTCGACGAGTTCGTCGGCCGGCGGGCCGTTGTCCCGGCCCCCGTAGAGGCTGCCCGGCGGGCGCGGACCGAGCATCTCGGTGACCGTCACCAGGTGGTAGCCGTTCGCCTCGAGAACCGGGAGGAATTCGGCTACCACGTCGACCGTGGTGGCGAACGTGTCGTGCAGCAGTACCACCGAGTTGGGCCTGATCTGACGCAGCAGGACTTCGCGGGTGGCTGAGACATCGGCGTCGTTGATCCAGTCGAACGGCACGACGTCCCAATTGATCACGGCCAGCCCCTGCCGTTTCGCCTCGGCGAGCACCGCGTCGTCGGTGGTGCCGCCGCCGGTGCGGGCCAGCGTGGGCCGCTGCCCCGTGGTCGCCTCGATGGCGTCGCTGGTGCCCGCGAATTGCGCGGCGATCTCCTGCGGCGGCAACGTCGTCATGTCGGGGTGCGACCAGGTGTGGTTGCCGATCTCCATCCCCGCCCCGGCGATCCGCGCCGCCGCGGCCGGATCGGCGGCCACCTTGTCCCCGATCAGGAAGAACGTCGCCCGAGCGTGGTGCTCGCCAAGGATCTGCAGCAACCGGTCGGTGTAGGGGCCCGGCCCGTCGTCGAACGTCAGCGCCACACACTTGACCGCCGCACAGTCGACGGGCTGGGCCGCCGCCATCGGGGCCGGCGCGACCGCCGCCGCGAGCGCCACGGCGAGCAACCCTCTGCGAATCCGGCGCGCCCAGGCACCCACGGTGTCGCGTTTCGCGCCGGATTCGCCGCTCAGGGCAGCCCGATCTCCTCGAGCATCTCCGTCACCAGCGCCGCGATCGGCGAACGCTCGCTGCGCAGCAGCGTGATGTGCGCGAACAGTGGGTGCCCCTTGAGCTTCTCGATCACCGCGGCCACCCCGTCGTGCCGGCCCACGCGCAGGTTGTCGCGCTGCGCCACGTCGTGGGTCAGCACCACGCGCGAACCGGTCCCCAGCCGCGACAACACCGTCAGCAGCACGTTGCGCTCCAGCGACTGCGCTTCGTCGACGATGACGAACGAGTCGTGCAGCGAACGACCGCGGATGTGGGTCAGCGGCAATACCTCGAGCATCCCGCGGGACAGGACCTCCTCCAGCACCGCCGGGCTGGCCAGACCTTCCAGGGTGTCGAACACGGCTTGGGCCCATGGCCCCATCTTGTCGCTCTCACTGCCGGGCAGGTAGCCCAGGTCCTGCCCGCCGACGGCGTACAGCGGGCGGAAGACGACGACCTTGCGTTGAGTGCGCCGTTCCAGCACCGCCTCGAGACCGGCGCACAAGGCCAGCGCCGACTTGCCGGTGCCGGCCTTGCCGCCCAGCGACACGATGCCCACGGATTCGTCCAGCAGCAGATCGAGCGCGACCCGCTGCTCGGCGGAACGCCCGCGCAGGCCGAAGGCTTCGCGGTCACCGCGGACCACCTGCACGCGCTTGTCGGCGTTGACACGCCCCAGAGCGTGAGAGTTGGTGCCCAACAACCGGACTCCGGTGTGGCAAGGCAGATCGCGGGCGGCTTCGAGGTCGACGTCGCCGTCGGCGAACAACCCGTCGATGTCCTCGCTGGCGACGTCCAGTTCGGCCATACCGGTCCACCCGGAGGTGACGACGTCCTGAGCGTGGTACTCGTCAGCCGCCAGACCCACCGCGCCGGCCTTGACGCGCAGCGGAATGTCCTTGCTCACCAACGTGACCCGCTTACCCTCGGCCGCCAGGTTGGCCGCACAGGTCAGGATGCGCGAGTCGTTGGTCTCGTTGCGGAAGCCGGCAGGCAACACCGAGGGGTCACTGTGGTTGAGCTCGACGTGCAGGGTGCCGCCGTCGTCCCCCACCGGGATCGGCTGGTCGAGACGGCCGTGCTCGAGGCGCAGGTCGTCGAACAGCCGCAGCGCCTGCCGGGCGAACCAGCCCAGTTCGTGATGGTGCCGCTTGGCCTCGAGCTCGCTGATCACGACGAGCGGAACCACCACCTCGTGTTCGGCGAACCGCATGATTGCCCAGGGATCGGACAGCAGCACAGAGGTATCGAGCACATAGGTCCGGCGATCAGTCACGGAACGCTCCTGGGGCATCCATGTTCATGTGACCCCACACGAACTCATCCGGTGGACACACAGCGGCCTCAGGACCGGGGCCGGTCCCTTGTCGTGTCGAAGTCGTGTCGAAACGATGTGGACCGCCCGGACAGCAGAGCATTTCGCTAGCCATCGGAACCGACGCTACTCCCGGTGCGTCACCCGCGCCCGACAGGCGCGCCGAGACGAAACGGCGTGCGCGTTACGAGCTGATGAACTGTGCCAGACGCGGTTCGTCGGCCAGTCCCCACGCAGCGATCCGGTCGGCGATGACGCGGGCCAGCGCCGCCTTGTCGAAGATGCCGGCCTCGGCGACGACCTCGATCTTGTCGCGGTAGGCATCGATGTCTCCGCCCACGACGTCCAACGCCGCGGCGCGCGCCGCGATGGCATCGATCGTCTCGTCCCGGCTGTAGGTCAGGCAGTGTGCGACCAGGTTGGCGAAGAACTCCTCGTGACGTTCCTCGTCCTTGGCGATCCGCCCGACCAGCCCCGCCAGCACCGGTTCGGAGAGCTGCGCCTGCAGGTTGCGGCAGAACACCGCGTGGGCGCGCTCGTAGTAGGCCATGAAGACCAGAGTCTCGATCTGGCTGTAGGAGTCCGCGCGGTAGCCCTTCATCACGTGCTCCACGCGCACGTCCTCGTTGGCGGCCGGATCGACCTCGCGGGTCACCACCAGGTAGTTGCGCAACGCGATGGCGTGGAGGTGCTCCTCGGCGGTCCAGCGCCCCAGCCAGCGGCCCCACTTGTCCTCGAGGATGAAGTGCTCGACGAGTTCGCGGTGGTAGCCGGCGAGGTTGTCCTTGGTGATGAGCAGGATCTCGAGGGCGTCGGTGACGTGCTTGGGCAGCGTGACCTGGGACGGGTCCCAGTCCTTGCCGTCGAGGAACGCGAAGTTCTCGCCCTTGTCGAAGGGCACGTAGTCATGGGCGTACCAGATGTCCTCGGTGTCGAGGTGCCGCCGCAACTCCTGCAGAACGACAGGCTCGAGTTCCAGGGTCAACGCGTTAGCGACAGGTTTCTGTGCCATGCAGTTACAGTAACCCAATTCTGTGGGAATCGTAAAATTCCCGCAGTCGTGTCGCGGCGCGCCTCAGAGGGTCAGGCCGGGGTACAGCGGGTTGGCGTCGAGCAGCTCGGCCGCCGCGGCGCGCACCCGATCGGCCGTGCCCTCGCCCAGGATGTACTTCGCCTTGGACGGGCCGTTGGGCCCCGCCGCCGGCTGGGTGTTGCTCAGCACCTCGACGACGAGCTCGGCGACCCGATCGAACTCGTCAGCGCCGAACCCGCGGGTGGTCAGCGCGGGCGAGCCGAACCGGATGCCGCTGGTGTACCAGGCGCCGTTGGGGTCGGCCGGGATGGCGTTGCGGTTGGTGACGATGCCCGAATCCAGCAGCGCCGACTCGGCCTGCCTTCCGGTGAGACCGAACGATGTGACGTCCAGCAGCACGATGTGGTTGTCGGTGCCGCCGGTGACCAGGCCGGCGTCCCGCTTGACGAACCCGTCGGCGAGAGCCTGTGCGTTGTCGGCGACGGCCTGGGCGTACTGCCGGAAGGCCGGTTGGCGGGCTTCGGCCAGCGCGACGGCCTTGGCGGCCATCACGTGCGACAGCGGGCCGCCGAGCACCATCGGGCAGCCCTTGTCGACCGCCGGTGCGTACTCCTCGGTGGCCAGCACCAGACCGCCCCGCGGGCCGCGCAGCGACTTGTGCGTCGTCGTCGTCACGACGTGGGCGTGCGGCACCGGATCCTCGTCGCCGGTGAACACCTTGCCCGCGACCAGACCGGCGAAATGCGCCATGTCGACCATGAAGGTGGCACCCACCTCGTCGGCGATCTCACGCATCTTGGCGAAGTTGACCCGTCGGGGGTAGGCCGAGTAACCCGCGACCAGCACCAGCGGCTTGAATTCGCGCACTGCCGCGGCGACCGCGTCGTAGTCGATGAACCCCGTGGTGGGGTCCGTTCCGTACTGGCGCTGATGGAACATCTTGCCCGAGATGTTCGGGCGGAATCCGTGGGTCAGATGTCCGCCGGTGTCCAGCGACATCCCCATCAGCCGCTGGTTGCCCATCGAGTTGCGCAGCGTCTCCCAGTCCGCTTCGGACAGATCGTTGACGTGCTTGGCGCCCATCTCGGCCAGGCCCGGAGCCTCGATCCGGGTCGCCAGGATCGCCCAGTAGGCGACCAGGTTGGCGTCGATGCCCGAGTGTGGCTGCACGTAGGCGTACGGGGCGCCGAACAGCTCGCGGGCATGCTCGGCGGCCAGCGCTTCGACGGTATCGACGTTCTGGCAGGCCGCATAGAAGCGGTGACCGATGGTGCCCTCGGCGTACTTGTCCGAGAACCAGGTCCCCATCGTCAGCAGCACGGCCGGTGAGGCGTAGTTCTCGCTGGCGATCAGCTTCAGTGAGTCGCGTTGGTCGGCAAGCTCTTTGCGGGTCGCGTCGGCGATACGCGGTTCCACGCTCTCGATGACCTGCAGCGCAGCCCGGTAGGCCTCGCTCGCGGTGGCGGCGTACTCGGCACCCAGACCGGCGGTGATGGACTCAGCACTCATGCCCTCGAGCCTAGTCGGGG
>NZ_BLTG01000031.1 GCF_017312405.1 Mycobacterium sp. PO1 | reverse complement strand
AAACCTCCTATGTTGACCCGACGTCGATGCGCATCGCGCCGGTGGCAAGTTCCGTCCCTCCGGACGGCTGGTTGAGGCCCCGCACGCCCAAGCCGCCGTCGCTGTTGATGACGACGCCGGTCACCGCTCGCGAGTTGTCTGCAGACGCGAGTAGCAGATACAGGCCGGCGTGATCGGCGGGCTGCTGCGCGTACTGCAATGGGTTTGTAGTACTCATAATGTCGGCGATGCCGGGCACCGATGACAACACGTCCTGACCCTGGCCGAGGTCCTCGATTCCACGCAGGCCCGTTACCGTGCCGCCTGGAGCGACGCCATTCACCCTGATCTTCGGCGCCAACTCGTAGGCCAGTTCACGCACTACGCCAACGACTGCGTGCTTGGAAGCGGTGTACAGCGGGCCGCCACCGGAGGCATAGAAGCCAGAGTTGGAGACGGTGAAGATCATGCTCGGGCCATCGCTTTTGAGGAGTTCAGGAACGGCGGCCCTGGCACCAAGGAGGTAGCCCTTTACATTGACCGCGAAGATCTCATCGAAGGCGCTGCTGAGGTCGGCTCCGTCGAAACCCACCAAAGGGGCAAAGTAATCGAAGATCCCAGCGTTGCCGACGAAGACGTCGAGCTTTCCGAACGCATCGACCGTTTCGCGCACCGCCATGACGTTGTCTGCATACGACGTCACGTCACCTGTTACCGCGATGAGCCTGCCGTCGGCGTTGCCGATGGTAGCCAGGTCGCCTTCCGAGCGATCCAGGACGCCCACGCATGCGCCCTCGGCCAAGAAACGCTCGACCACGGCCAAACCGATTCCGGCTGCCCCGCCGGTCACCAGGGCGACTTGCCCGGTCAACCAACTCAAACTATTGCCCTCCGGTGATGTCGCCGTTGCAGCAGCGCTTCATTTGCTGATTAGCTTCCTCGTCGCGGAATGGGGGGTCTATCCGCGCAGCGCTGTCGAAGCTCCGATTCACGCGGGTCTCGATGCTCGGGCGAGGAGAGTGCGGGGGATGTCTACGCCAGCGATTCGACGGGATTGGAAGCGGCGTCCCAGACCGCCCGCGGCGACGGCCGTGAGCTCGTGGCCGCATGGCCGCCAGTGGCCTATGAGGATCGTTTTTTGGAAGTGTGACGCGACGAACGATGGGTTTGGAGGCGTGCCAACTCGTGACGCCACGCGATGGTCTCGTTAAACGCATTCCCTAGGTCAGGCAGCTCTGCTGCATCATCGTCGGGCAAATCAGCCAGAGTGCCACCAGCAGAAGCGATCTGAAGCGACAAACGCGATATCGTGTCGACGCTGATGGCCTGTAGTACGGCCCGCTCAACGGATTCCGCAGCACTAGTGAGGCCGTGGGCCCGCAGAACGACCACCGGCCGGTCCGCCATAGCTGCAACCATTTCCTGGGCGAGTTGCCGATTGCGCACCAAGACCCCTCGCCGATAGACCGGCACGCCATCCGCGGCGAGCCTAAAACCGGGTATGTCAAACGCTCCGACGATCGGCCGGACGCCTAGACCGGCGAGATCGGCGGCAACTACCGCCTCGGGGTGCGCATGGACCACGGCATTGACATCGCGGCGGGTGCGGAGCACTTCGCTGTGCAGTGGCAACTCGTTCGGCGGCTGGTGACCGTCGTCGAGTTCTCCTGGGGCGCCCTCTTCACCGTCCAACGTGACCACCCGGATGTCTTTTGCACGGGTGAACGCGAGTCCTCGCTCGTGCGGACCACGACATCGGATCAGCAGTCGATCTTTGTCGACGCGCAGGCTGATGTGGCCGAGGATGCCTGGCGCCAAACCGCGCGCCGCCAGGACGCGACAGGCCAGCGCGATGGCGTGTCGTTCAGTGTCTAGCCCTTTTGCCGAAGGGGTGGAGCTCATCGCGAGCCTCGGCTGTCGGTGTCGGCGCCGCCCTTGGCGGCGATGCTCAAGTTCGCGGGCGCCTGGTACGAACTGCGATGGGCGCTGCTGGCAGTGCAAATGGCCATCCGTATCGCCTCCTTCCTATCGGTCTCTGTGTGATTGGCCTCTGGAGGCCCCAGGCTGAAGCTGCACCTCCGCCACGGGCCAGTTACTTCCGTTCCGTGACTAGATTCGATTCATCGACCGATAGATCCACTGGAGGATAGAAATCTTTTCTGTAAAACAGAGAGTATGGTGGCGACGCAGTCGGGTCAACCGGCAAAACCGTGCGCCCGCGTGCCTCACGCGATGCCCTAATTAGGGATCTCGGGGTTCGTCCAGGCGACGGCCATTCCCATCAGGGCGCGGGGAATGGGCTCATAGACGCTGGCCCATGGCGTGTTGCCGCCGACTGCGCCGACAGCACATATCCACGATCTCAGCTCGATGTTGCCAGAGTTGAGCAGGTCTTCGCTGGTCAGTTTGCTCAGCTCGTAGCCGTTTCCGGTAGCGAGGCACTTCAGGGTGCGGCGATCGAATTCGTCGTCGATTGAGCCGTGAACGCGCGGCCCATCGTAGGCAGCCCACGGATAGCCGGCAGTGAAGTGTGAAAGTCCACCGGACGCGTAGACACCTATCCTCTCGTCTGCAGGGCGGCGTGACCGCACGGCGTCGGCAATCGCGCGGCCGAGCGCGAAGCACCGTTTAGGCGACAACGACGGCACGTGAACGGCATTGAGGAATACCAACACCACTGGGATTTGGTGGTCTCGGAGGATGTTGGCCACAATCTCGCCGTGTGCGTGTGAGTGCAAGGTGCTGTCACGAAAATCGGTGACTGCGGTGACGTCGAATCCGGCCTCGACGGTGTGCTCACTCAAGTCCTTACTGAGCTCGGGCGAACTTTTCCAAAACCGCGCGTCTGGCAAGAAGCGGTCAGACACTGTGAACCCATCTCCTGTGTGGATGGCTATCTGGGGCAGTGCCGAACCGTCGAAGTTTTCGTTCTGGTCATCGCCGATGATGATCAGGCAATCCAGTCGGTCTTGTCTGATGCTGTCACGCAGCCTTTGAAGCCCGTTCTCGATGTGCGCGTAACGCGCCGCAGCGTCGTCGAATGGTTCTTCGTCTTTCCTCAGGCGAGGTGGGGTCTTACCGCGTCGCACTGTGTAGTTCTTCCTGTTCTTTATGCGGAAGCCTTCCCACCTGGGAGGCGGGATGAAAGTGAAGGCATGGGACGACGCGTAACCGGCTACAATCTCACCCACGATTTCTCCTCATCTGAAGTCACAGCGATACCTGGTGGGAGAGAACGACTTCGCGATCTTCGTAGGCCGACTGCAGGATGGCGAAACATACTTCTAGCGTCGCGCGCCCCCAGCGGCCGTCGTGCTGAACAGGGCGGTCCTCAGTGATCGCCCGATGTAGTTCAGCCAACTCTGCGGCCCTGCCCCGCATGGTGCGCGCGACCGGTATTTCCTGTAATCCGTTTTGCCCGTACACCACCAGCCCGTCGGGCGACTGCCTGATCGCGCCGTGTTGGCAGCTGACCACGGTCAGGCCGAAGTAGGGGTGGTGGATGATCTCTCCGGGGGCGGAGTACCCCCACAGCTCCTGTGACTCTTCGGTCGTCGTCGCAGCACCGTAGCGGCCCTGCTCCTTCTGGGCTTCCAGTGCGACTTCAAGGTGGTCAGGGTTCTGACTGAGCGCAGCGAAGTTGCTGGCTACTCGCTGGTTGGCTTGGGGACTGCGGCGGCCGCCGTCCTCTGCCACCCACGAGTGCAACTCCGCGACGTCGAAGAAAGCTCGCGCGTCATAGACGAGCGTGGCGGAAGCTCCTGATTCGAATCCGAGATGACAGGTGTATCCCCCGACGCATTCCCGGACGTCGTCCCATATTGTCGACGCACGCACTGTTCTGGCCAAACCGCCGGCTATTTGCCGCACGATATCGACCTGGTGGGGCCCCTGGTTGAGCACTGGCCCGCTGGTCGAGCGCAATTCCGAAGTCGGCCACGGTCGCCGGTTGAAGTCGTTGAAATTCCAGGTGTTGACCATGAGCAACTCGCCGAGTTCGCCACTGGCTACAAGTTCGGCCATCGCTCGCACCGGCGCATCAAAGCTGTGTGTGTGGCCGGCCATCAGCTGCACGCCCGCTGCCTGGGCCGCCTCGACCATTGCAGTGCAATCGTCGATCGACATGGCCAACGGCTTTTCGACGATCATGTGTTTTCCGTGACGTGCGGCCATTAGCGCATGCTCCCGATGCAGCTCGGGAGGGGTGGCGATGTAGACGACGTCCACGCTTGGATCGGCACACAGTTGCTCTGCGTTCGTGTAGGTCTGGCCGGAGAACTCGGTGGCGAAGCGGGCGAGCGAGTGTGATCGGGTATCGGCTGCCGCCACAACCCGATACGGCAGCGTCGACATGTCTGGGTACTGCTGGAAGATTCGGGCGACAGCCTGACCGATTCCGAGAAATCCTAGGCCGAGCTCGCGTGACGCGACATCTGTCATGTGCGACCTATCTGAGAGCTAGTGAACGACTGGGCATTAGAAGAAGATCGAAATCGCTCGTGGAAGAACGCTATGAGCCAGGGTGATGACCCGGGCGGCCAGCAGCAGGCCCGAGTCTTCGTCTCGGCGTAGAACGTCTTGTCGTTTGCCGATGAAGAAGCTCTCGTGGCGTTCATGGCGTACGAGAAACACCATGACGCTGGATCGGACGCTCAGCTCCTGATCGGATACATCGGTGACCAGGATGTCGCTGACTAAGCGCTGAGTGATCGTGCGTGGAGTTTCCCCGGGGGCGAGCCCAGTAGCCAGCCGGGCAATTCTCAGCTTCAGCGATTCGTAGTCGTCGTTGAACAACAGAAACGGCGGTAGGCCGTCATCATCGTCGACCGGATGCGTGCTGGACTCTGGGAATGGCATCGTGTATCTGACATCCGGCGCCAATAAGCCCAGCCACTCGTCCAGCCGCCCATCATCGAGAAGCATGGTCTCCCGCGCATAGAATTCGTTTATTCGCAGCCGCAGTTCCACGTCCAACTGGCTGGTCTCCATGGCTAGGCCGGCTCCGTCATAGTTCGGTGCCAGTGCCGATAGAACTCGCGCTGGTAGGCTTCGCTGATCTGCGGCCTGACATTGCCGGGTAACTCCGCAACCAGCGACTCCATTGGTTCGACGTCCTCGCCGAGTGAGTAGTTGAACGGCACATCCCGGGCGACTCCGGTGTCAAGGGCGTCAGACAATTGTTCGAAGTTTTCGTGATCATCGGGCGTCACGAGACCGGCCGCCGATTGCCGCTGACTCAAGACGAAGACCATGCGTTCCTTGACAGCACGGGGCGCGGAGCTTTCCACCAAACACCACTCCCAAACCTCGGTCAACCGCGGTCCCCGAGGCTGCCACATGATGAATCCCCGACCGTAAAAAGCCGTGCCCATGCCAATCATGCTGAAGTTTGGGAAGATATTGGCTACGTGAAAGCTGTAGGGCTGCACGGGGGATGTCGCCAACCGCTCGTCTTGCAGGCGCTGCCGCTCGGTTAGCCAGTCGACTGCTTCGGTACCCAGCGTTTCGGCTTGGGCGAGATCGTCCTGATAAAAATTCTTACCGACTGCCAGTTGCAGCAACCCATGGGGCGCGCAGCCGTCGAGAACCACGCTGTAGTGCTGCCCCTCGTCTATCGAAAAGTTGATGCGGGCAGTCTGCCCAGCTTTCGACAGTGCGGAAACCGATCCGTGAGTGGCAGCGAAGTGATACTGGTCGCCGCCGAAGTTCTCGGCCAACAACTTCCAGTTGACGGGCATGAGGTAGCGGTGCAGGCCGGGAACGACCTGCAGGCCGTTGGGGTCACAGTCGAGTAGAAAGTTGTCGAGGTACCACAGCAGGCCCTCCCCCAGATATTCTTCCAGCGGCGGCGCCGACTGATCCCAGCACGCAAAGATAAGTCCTTTGTAGGTAGCTACCCGGGGGGAGACGAGGCCCATGCTGGCCTTATCGAACTGCGGCCCGTAGGCGCTCCCGGCTAGCGGAACACTGCGCAGCCGTCCGGCAGTGTCGTAACTCCAGCCGTGATAGCTGCAGTGAAAGATGTTCGCGTTGCCCTTGTCGAACTGACAGACTTTATTGCCCCGGTGCCGACATTTGTTCAGCAGCACACGAACACGAGATTCCTTGTCCCGGCACACGATCACGGCGTCGTCGGCCATATAGGTTGTGCGGAAGTCACCGGGCTTGGGGATCATGGACTCGTGGCCGACGAAGAGCCACGACCGCTTGAAGATGGAGTCGAGTTCCCGCTGGTACACCGCCTCGTCGTAGAAGGCCGAGGAGTCTATCGGCAGCGCCGAGCCGGTTTTGGAACCGATTGTCTCCATCAACGTTGCCCTCGGGACTCGCGATCACCTTGAAGATAATTGGTGAGGATTTGGTTGAACTCTTCCGGCCGTTCCCACTGCGGCCAATGGCCACAATCCTCCATCAATGCGAATTCAGCGCCGGGAATTAGCTCGGCTGCCCGCCGTCCGAATTCCACCGTCGCCGAGGGATTGTGACTCGTCCACAGCACGAGCGTGGGCCTGGTCAAGCTGGTCAATCGCTCAGCCGTGAGATTGTCCTGCGCAGTGGCCGCTGAGGGCGGCGCCGTCGCGTTCGTCAGTGCCGACCGCGATTCTTCGCTCTGGTAAAGTGCCCACCGCAGCGCCACCAGTTCATCGGTCAGGTCGCGGTCAGGGTGGTGGAAAAGCCAGGCCATCCTCTCCCGCACATTCGCCGGACTCGGGTCAGCCAGGAATTGCCGGGTGACCCGGGCAAGCTCTGCGCGCCCGGCAGCGGTGCGAGCCTCGGCATCGGCGCCGACCTCTAGCGTCAACCGCGCGCCGCACACGTAGATCAATCGGTCGACACGGTCGGGATGTTCCAACGCAGTCCACGCCGCGATCCAACCTCCTAACGACTCGCCCACCAGGTGGGCTCGGTCGATGCCTTCCTGGTCCATGTATCCGAGAAGGTGACTGACATAGTCCTTACGCTTCGGGGCGACCTCACAACCACTGGTGAGACCGTGACCCAACAGGTCCAGCGCATGCACTCGGAAATGACGCGACAGCGCCGTCACGTTGCGGGCGAAGGCTTCGGCGTGACCGCCTCCCCCGTGCATGAGAATGAGGTCCGGACCTTCCCCTGCCTGAATTGTCCTGGTTCGGACGCCGTCGACATCTACGAAGCGTGTTTCCGTTCCAAGCAAGCTCACACAAATTGAAGCGTCTTTGAGCAACCTTCGACGTCCCCTCAGCCAGTACAGTACCCAGTTTTTATCATACTTCCCGAATATCTGCAAGGTAGAAATTTAGGCTTCTGTGTAAATGGGACTCTCGAAGGGGAGACGATGCCCACGTCAAGCGGGCGCAGCGGTGCGGCTGCCGACGCAAGCTGTCGACCATCACATCGACACAGTTCTTCATTGCGGTCGTGCAGCGTCGTATCAATAATTCTTCTGTGCCGCAATGTCATTCGCACCTCGCGACAAACCCTGAGCGCCACGCGGACTGCCGCGTTTCACCAAGGTCGGACGCAACCTAGCCGACGAGCGAACGTTCTTCTCGGGAGTACTCACTACCTGAGTGCACCCGATAGACCCCTCAGTTGGAGCCGTGGATGCCAAGCGAGGACCGGTGAGTGGACGTCAGCACCGTAGCGGCGTCGACCGTCCTATACCCGGGGACCGATCAGGAGGTGCGCTGGCCGCTCGGGTAGTTCTCCAAGCAATCTATTAGTTCGTTCAGTCGTGCAAGCAGCTGCTGCCTGTGTCGCGGGTTGATACCGGCAAAGAGTCTCTGCAGAAAGTCGTAATGACCGGGCAGAAACTCGGTCATGAACTGATCGCCCTTCTTCGATATCGCGACCACAACCGAGCGCCGATCGCGGGGATTCACCTTGCGTGTGACAAAACCTGCCTTGGTCAGCGTGTCCACCACGCTCGTCAGGCTGGCTTGGCGTACGGAAATAGAATCGGCCAGTGCGCCCATCGTCATCGGCCCGTCGGCGCGCTTCAGGACGGTCAGAACGTTGAACTGGCTCATCGAGAGGTCTACCGGCGTCAACTCATCGACGGCTACCCGACCGAAGGCGGTCACAGCACGGTAGAGCGCAAGCGGGAGCGCCAACGAAGAGGGGTCATGATCGGGTCCGGCTTCGCGGGTCTTGGCCGCGACCTGTTCGGCCATCGTCAACTTCTCGGTACTCATGAAGTCCCTTGCAACGTTGATCAGCGGTTCGGCAGACATCTCCACCGGGTGGTGATCATACCGGCAAATGGTCGGTGGTCTTTCTTTCCGCTCACCGATATTCGGCCCCGTTTACAATTCAGTTAGCTACACAGCGTGACGCGGGTCGCACTCAAGACGTAGGGGTTCACTTCGGAGGCATCGACCGGATTCGTTGAAGAAGTTCTGTGCTTTCGGGGTAGGCACGGTCGCGAAACTCCGAGGCCGCAACACTTTGGAAGAAGTCCACGACGGGCTCAAGCGTCCTGCTGCGGATACCGGCGTTCGTCGCCATTCGTTCCGCGAGCGCGGAGTCTTTCGTAATGGTGCTAGCGGGGGCGCGGTTTCTAACTGACTCGGTGTCGTGGCGGAAGTACGCCGCCGCCGTGGTGAGACCCGAGTCCCCCCCGCTGCACTCCGCGATCGCGTCGGCTACGTCGCCGGCATTCAATCCCATCGCCTCAGCGATTAAGAGGGCTTCCGCCGAAGCGAGGTACCAGCTGTACTTGATGTGCTGGTTGAGAAGCTTGGTGGCATATCCCGCACCTCGATGGCCGCAGTACACCAAGGTGCGTGAGACGGCGGCGAGGACATCGGCATCAGGGCCGAGCACCCCGCTTGGGCCTCCGACCAGAACGGTCATGTTCGGCGCCTTTCGGCTGACGGGGCAATCGACAAAACGCCTCCCAGCCGCGTCGTAGGCCTGACCGATGATTGCTGCGACCTCGGGATTACAGGTCGACATATCCAGCAGGGCGGCCCCGTCGGCAAGGCCGGCCAGGACACCTCGCTCCGACCCGAGCGCCACCTCCAGCACCTGACTCGGCCCCGGGAGAAACGTCAAAACGACATCACATGCGCCGGCCAACTCACGCGCGTCCGCAGCAGCCTCGGCGCCTAGCTCGACAATTGGGCGTAATACGTCGGGCCGAATGTCGAAACAGACTACGTAATGGTCCGTCGCAAGAAGTGACGCCGCCAGCGCGGAACCCATGCCGCCCAAGCCGATCACGCCGACCCGCCTCATGACACCGACCACCGAATGTCAGGCCGTAAACCGACTACCGACACAGTCGGCGAATGCCGGCATCTGCGGCATGGTGGCTCAACAGACGGCTATCCCAGCGCCGGATCGGCGAATCGGACACTGTTTCGCTTGGCCGCCTCAATGAGGGCCTTCACGTCACCCGGACCGTTCGACGTTTCGTCCACGTCTGAAAAGAAATCCAGCGCGCCGCCCGGGCAAGACGAAGTCGTGATCCACCGGGCGCCGTCAGAGAGAACGCGATAGGCGTGCACGACGCCAGCCGGCACTCGAATCGCCTCACCCACCTGCAGGGTCGCTTCTTCGCCGCCGCGGCTTACCCACAGTTCGCCCTCCAGCACGACATAGCTTTCATCCCAGGGATGTTGGTGCGGCGGTGGGCCCGATGATTGCGGAGCGCGCACATCGAACATCTGGTACCCGTCGCCGACGAGAAGCGGGCGCATTTCCTCTGTCATCACACGCAGGGCGGTCACGTCATCGGCACGCCGCTTCGGTTGGAGCGAAGTAGACAATCCAGCTGCCCCCTCATCGGTCGCGGCCCATCAAATGGGTTTAGAGAAGAATATATTTTGCCGTGCTGAAGGTCAAGGGTTCAAGGACATGGTCCGGCTTCATAGAATGATCGACAGGTTCTTAGCGAGTAAGACCGTTTGGTCGAGGAGTAGCCGGCGACGGCACAGTTGCCAGTCACCGGCGACGCGGCGCAACCGGTCCTTGCGCCGGCCGACCAGAAAATCAGTCTCATCGGCGACCCGGTTTCGATACACCAGGAACCGGCAACTCACCTCGACTTCCGCGCCGTCTACTCCTTCAATACGCACGTTGGTGACTAGGTGTGACACTCGCGAGACGGGTTCTTCGGCCCAGTGCAGGCCAGTCATCAGCTGCTCCACCCGCAAAGCGACGGTCTCCTTTTTCTCGTCGAACCAGCAGATGTCGTGACCTTCCTGAGTCTGCTCCAGCTGCGCGAGGTCGTCGTAGGCGACGTTCGCCCGCAGTGGAACGGAGTACTCGTAGTCGTCGGTGAGCAGACCGAGCCATTCGGAGTAACGTCGTTCGTCGAGCAGGTCGGCTTCCCGATAGAGGAAATCGGCGATTTCGGCCTGAAGCAGCAACTTCTCTACCGCATCCTGCCTCGTGGAAATTTCACCGCCCGTTGCACTCACGACCGTGCGGCTCTCTCGTCGGATTTGGCAAGTTCGATGAGTTGAGGCCACGAGAGGTTGTCGGTGAACTCGGCCCATCGCCGGTAAAAGGCGCGTGCATTCACCTCGCCTGCGATGGGGTGGTGAGAATGCACCGCCTGGTCGAGCGCACTGGGAGTTTCCATATCGAGACCCTGCTGATAGTTGTAGGGATAGCGCCGGGCTATCACGCCCTGGCTGGCCTGCGTCGCGTAATTCCAGTTCTCCATATCGTCTTGCTCCGTCATCCCTCCAGGACCCGAGTAGCGCATGTAATAGCGGCGCAGCCAGTCACGTACATCATCGGGAGCGTTCTTGTCGATGAGGTACCACCGCCACACTTCGGTTTCGGTGGGGCTGATCGGGTGTGACACCAGGATCGTCCGCGGAAAACCGGCGGAGAACGACATATTGGGGAACATCGTCGCTGGGCCACGACCACCGAGCTGTCTGCCCTGCGCCTCTAACCGCTCTTTACGGAGTGCCCAGGCCTGGGAGAAGTACTCACTCAAGGCCGGTTCTTCGGCGAACTCAGGATAGGCGATCTCATACGCCAGGTTGTCCGATGCACCGTGGCCCGTACGAAACGACGTCTTCACTCGGCCCTTCGAAAAACCACCCTGATCCTGTCGTTCACCGTGACGCCGGGAGTTTCTGCCGCCCGGGCCGATACCCACCTGTTCAACTGAGGCGTGAGTCGTCGCCCCGTGATAGGTATCGCCCAGAAAGTTTTCTGAAACGAACTTCCAATTCGATCTGATGCGCCACTTCTGCACTCCACGGAACACCTCGGTCGCGCCCTCGGTGCCATCGAAAGCATCAGCCAGGTTGTCCAGCCAATAGTGAAAGTCGCCGACATACTCGTCGAAATCCGGGGCGGCGGGGTCCCAGCACGCGAAGATCAGGCCTTTGAAGTTGTGCACCTTGGCAGCCCTGACAAGTCCCCAACTCGCTTTGTCAAGGCCATTGCCGTAGGCCATGCCCTGCTGCGGCACACCGTGCAAATCCCCTGGAGTGGACACCAGCGAACCGTCCATCGAGTACGACCAGCCATGGTAGGGGCAGGTGAACTGCAGCGTACGGCCCTCGTCATAGCGACACACCGCCATACCCCGATGTCGGCACGAATTGAGCAGGACATTCACATCGCCTTGAGCGTCACGGGTCAACAGCACCGGATCCGAACCCATCCTCGACGAGAAGAACTGGCCCGGCGCAGACACCTGCGTGGCATGGCCCACAAACAACCAGGCTCGCGGAAACAAATACTCCAACTCACGGTTGAAAATCGAAGCATCGGTGAAGATTTCGCGACTGATCTCCCCGCGATCGACATCGACGAGACTACGAGCGGTCGTGTCCGAACCGCCTGAAGTACTCATTTTTAACGTCATCGGTACCTTTCCTTTGCTGTAATGCCCGAACCACCCCCGAGACAGCCGTAACTCAGATCACCACAAACCGTCACCGCGTCTGCCAGGCGTCGATCTCACGTCGTACCTCGTCGAGTGGAGCCAGATCCTGATTGAGGATGCAATACACGAGAACTCATGCCGGTTGAAACGCAAGTACATTCGGGAACCAACTCGTCTCAACCATGGTCGACGCACTCACCCGCTGGTACTTGCACGTTCACGGCCGTCTCACTCAAATCGTTGCGAGACGTAGAGCCGAGACGGGACAACTGCGAATTGCCGTGACGATCCTTGCCTCATCGCTCTCGGTTACCGTGTCATCAAGAATGACAACGGTTCCCGTATCACCGATGTCGAAGACGTCGGCCGCTGCAACGACACAGTTCGCGTAGCCTTGGCAGACCTCCACGTCCGCCTTGATAACACTCATTTGACCCCTTCTTGTCCTACGAACTTCTGATCAGCTTTGCTCTTTGCCATCGAGGGCGATGGTGGCAATCCCTTGCACCGCTTGCCGATCCCCGGCGAAGACACCGAAATCGAGATCTACGGTTTCTGCGCCAGCCTCGGCATGCTTGCCAGTCACCGTCCATCGCGCCTGCACGACGTCGCCCGGGTGAACTGAGGCACTCATCTTGAACGGACCCAGATGCACCAACCTGCCGCGAAGGCCCATCCAGCGACGAAGCCCGGTCTCGAAAAGAGTTTCCAGGCCACGAGTATTGAAGATGATGTCGGCAAGCCCCGCGGCATGAGCGGCCGCGGCGCTATGGTGTATCCCGGAAAACATGCGATCCGCGGCAATGTTCATCACAATGCGCTGGTAGGTCAGGGCCAGAGCCGGTCCGCGCACTTGCGCACCGACCGTAACGTCGTCGAACTGAAGTGGCGTGTTCCAGTCGACACTGGTAGCGGCATCATCCACTGAGCGCGTGCGGGGACCTCGGTCGCCCTGCTGGGCGCGGGCCGAAGTGCCGGGCTCAGGCCTGGAGGCGTCGTCTGGGTCGTAGTTGAAGACGGTATTTCGGTTGAGCGCCACCAGTTCTCCCGAAAACTTCACGTACTCCGACTCGTATTGCAGGAAGACTCCGGTACCCACCCGGGTGCGCTTCTGCTCTACCGAGATGATCGTCGTAGTCCCCTGCAACCTGTCCCCCAAGTACAGCGGTGTGTGGTATTGCCACTCGCTGCTGACGTTGACCGATCGGCTGAATGGCAGAGCCAGCGTGTCGGTGATGTTGCCCGTCATCTCCTGCCCGTCGACCCGATAGGGACTGGGCTGTCCGGGTGCCCAATACGGCGGCAGCCCCCACAGCGGGGTCATCGTCACCGGGGCCACAACGCCGAGGTACCCGTGCGCCTTCGCTGCCGCCTCGTCGTCATGCAGCGGACAGGAAAAGGTGAAAACCTCCAGTTTGCGGCGGATGTCGTTCTGCGTCACCGAGTCGGCTCCTCGAAAGTGGATCTTCTCACCGACACGATCGCGCAACTCGTCAGCGGCGGCCATCGCCCCGCACTTCCGCAGCGGACAGCCGAAATGCCGGCAGCACAACATCATCGGCGACGTGCACGTAGACAACCTCGACGGCCGCATCAACCAGCACCGCCGTCCGGTCGGCAACTAGGTCCACTATCCGTGCCACCATCCGCACACCCTCATCCATTTCGACAACGGCGCACACGAACGGGACGGCCTCGTCGAACCCGGGATGCAGCGCGCGGTGAATAACCGTGTGGCTGAATACCACTCCCCTGCCCGACGACCTCTGCCAAGACCAGGAGTTACTGCCGCAGCCAGCACACGTCAGGCGAGGAACGTGACGCCAACGGCCGCACCTTGAACACCGCTGAAACGACAGCTCTTCACGTCGGCAATGCTCATAGAACTGGGCCGTGAGACCTTCCAGGGATGGCAACAGCGGTGCTGCGACATCCGTTTCCGTTCGCCTCACATCGGGCCCCTTGTGAAGCGGCCAGTCACAACGCCGTCACCGACGCAATATCGCGAGAGCACCTGAACCCCATCCGCCGCCCATACCGGTCACTACCGCCAACTCCGCGTCGTGGACCTGCCGCTCCGCTAAGCCCCCGCGCAGTTGCCGCACCGCCTCGACCAGATTGTTCATCCCTTGCACGTGCGCTTCGGAGAGCAAACCGCCATTGAGATTCGTCGGCAACGAACCGTCCGCGGCGATACATCCGTCGAGTACAAAATCCGCTGCTTCGCCTGGCTTACAGAACCCGGCCGCTTCGATCTGCCGCAACACGTTGACAGTGAAACTGTCGTAAACCTCGAGCAGATCGATATCAGACGGGGCGACACCGGCGTCGGCAAACGCGCGCGGCGCCGCCTCGGCGAGCCCGATCTCCAATGGATCGGCCCTGTTGGCGAACTCATCGACGGGAAATGGGCGACCTTCGGCCACACTCATCACAAACACCGGCCGGTGCGGGCCGTCAGCCGCACATTCGGCCGCTGATACCACCACCGCTGCTGCGCCGTCGGTCTCCAAACTGCAATCGAACAAACGAAACGGCGTACTGATCGGTGGAGCGTCGAGGTAGTCCTGCATCGTCAGCTCACGGCCGCACATCACCGCATTCGAGTTGAGCTGCGCGTTAGCACGAAACGCGACTGCCACCGCCCCCATCGCTTCAGGCGGCACGTCATACTTGCGGACGTAGCGGTCGGCCACGAGCGCATACTGGTGCACCGCCGACACCGCGCCCTGTGGCGCGTAATAATCCCGGACAACCTTGCCTATCGCCATGTCCGCGCTCGATGCCATCCCGCGGGCACGCGGACCTGAGTACCCACACCAGCCCGCGGGAATGAGGACATGGCGAGCGACGCCCGACCACACCGCCATCGCCGCAGTTGCCAGACCCGCCACACTTGCCGCGCCTCCGGTATGGGAAGTCACCGCGTAACGAACATGCGTCAGGCCGAGATTCGCGATGAAATCTTCGGCCGTGCCACCGTTGATCGGGCAGATGAGGCCATCGATCTCGCCAACCGACAGCCCGGCATCCACGATCGCGGCATGGGCCGCTTCAAGTTGCAGGCCAAGGTCCGTTGCCGACTCAGTGGCATCACGACGGTAGGCCGTATGACCAACGCCGACGATGCAGGCCTTGTCGCGCAGCGAATTCAATGCCCGGGAACCTCTCCGTCAACGTCGACCGCCCCGACGACGCCACTCGATACCAGCGCCTCGTACTCCGAGTCGGCCAAGCCGAGCCACTCAGTCAGCACCTCTTGGCCGTGGATCCCGAGACGGGGCCCGGTGCTGCGCACGGATCCGGGAAAGTTCGTCAACCTCGGCACCACCCCGGTGACGCGGACCGGACCCAATTCCGGGTCAGCGACCTCGACCAGGCTCTCGCGAGCCGCGAACGTGGGACTGGAGAACATCTCTGCCGGCGTGAAGATCCGCGCAGCCACGACACCCGCACTCGCGCAGGCCTTTTCGACAATATCGGAGTTGTTTTCGGCGAACCACTGGCGAACCATCTCGCCGAGCTCCTCGCGGTGCAACATCTGCAGTTCCTGTGTCGCGTACTTCGGATCGTTGCGCAGAGTCGTGCCGCCCAGCAGTTCGAGCAGGCTCTGTACTGACCGGACGGTGCCGGTCGCCACGGTGTACCACACCCCATCGCCACTGAGATAAGTATCTGACACCGGTGACGGGCTGACCTGAAACTGGTTGCCCTGACGCTCGGCAACAAAGTTCAACTGGTCGTAGAGGATGACCTGCCAGTCGATACCACGAAACAGTGACTCGTAGAGAGCCAGGTCGATACATTCCCCATCGAAGCGATTCCCGATCGCTTCACGTTTGAAGAGTGCTCCGGCAACAGCGAACGCACCCATGATTCCTGTCGTGACATCGCCCAGGGAGAAACCGAAATGCGTCGGTGGCCGGTCAGGGTGCCCGGTGATGTGTACCGCTCCGCTCATGGCTTCGCCGACCCGTCCATATCCCGGCTTTGCGCTCTCCGGGCCGATCTGGCCATACCCGGAAATCCGCAACATGATCAGCCGCGGGTTCGCTGCGTGCAGCTCCTCCCATCCCAGTCCCCAACGCTCGAGCGTTCCCGGGCGGAAGTTTTCGATCACCACGTCGGCGCGTTCGACCATTTTGCGCACGAGCGCTTGCCCCTCGGCGAGCCGCAGATCGATAGCGACGCTTGACTTGTTCCGGGCCGCGGACTTCCACCAAAGGGGCACTCCGTCTTTACGAGGACCGGACCTACGCAACATGTCGCCTGAGCCGGGGTCTTCGATCTTGATGACCTGTGCTCCGAAGTCGCCGATCAGCGAGGCAGCGAAAGGCGCCGCGATCACGTGCCCCAGCTCGAGGACGGTCAGACCGTCGAAGAGGCTCTCCATATTGGCAGACACTTAACTCCTTTGGTGCGGCGGTGTGACATCTACTGCGTGCGATACCGGTCGCAGCTATGCCGATGGGTCGATCAGTATCTTTAGGTGTGCATCGCGGTTGATGCGCAATTCCTCGAAGCCCTGACTGATCACGGCATCCAACGGGATCTCGTCGGTGATGAGTTCACCGAGGCTGATCGCCCCCGTAGCTAGTAAGTCAAGAATCGCCGGGACCTGCCTTTGCGCTTCGTAACAAAATGAGAAGCCAATATCTGCTTCGCGCATGATGCTTCGATTGATGTCGATACCAGCCGGAGCCTCCCAAATCGCCACGACCATCAATCGACCGCGGGGGCGCAGCACGCCCAACGCCGCATCAAGCGCGGGTTGTACGCCCGCAGCGTCGAAGGAGACATCGACGCCGTTTCCGTTCGTCAACATCCGAACCACCTCAACTGCATCCTCCGCCAGAGGATCGATTACGCGCGTAGCCCCGACCCGGTGAGCGGCAACGCGGCGCGTCGCCGAAACCTCACTGACGATGACCTGAGTCGCACCTTCGGCAAGTGAGAACTGCACCAGGGCAAGGCCGATCGGGCCAGCGCCGGCGATGAAGACGGTCCCACCCGCTGCCAACCCGCTACGGCGGACAGCGTGGTACGCCGACGCGATCGGTTCAACGACGGCAGCCTCGGCGAGACTGATCTCATCCGGGATGCGAAACAACGCCTTCGTCGGCAACGACGCGTAGCGGGCAAGTGCTCCGTTGACAGCGAAGCCGATGAAACCGACTGCTCCGCAGAGTGCTTCAGCCCCCTGTTTGCAGAAGCCGCATTCACCGCAGCCGAAAACGCCGACGCCGCAGACTCGGTCACCTTCGGTGAACTCGCGCACGCCGGACCCGACGCCGACCACCGTCCCGGAATATTCGTGTCCCATGACGACCCCTGGCGCAGCATGCATCGGACCGGCGATGTACTCATGCAGGTCTGTGCCGCAGATCCCCGCTCGGGCCACCTCGATGACCACTTCGCCCGCACGTGGACTCGGGTCGGGAAGCTCTTCAATCCGCACGTCTTCGCGGCCGTGATAAATAGCTGCGCGCACCTACCGGCCTACCTTAAGGACAGACCCAAATTCGCTCGGCCACAACGTTCGTGGGCCGGAGTTTCGGCGGAGGCGCCGCCGTAATGATGTCAAGCTCACCGGCACCTTAGATCCAGAATGACAGGTTGTGCGTGGGCAATGTGGTGTGATCCAGCAGGATCTCGCGCTGGACCAGTTTCAAACCCGTCTCGTCGCGACGAATAATGTCTCGGCGCTCGGCAGCGACTGTCTCCGCCTTAGGCTCGTCCGCGCGCGTGCGCACCAGCAACGCATTCGACGTCACACGGTACTCATCGCCGTCCTCACCAGACCTGACCCTGACATTGGTGATGTAGTGCCGGATCCGCGACGGAGGATCCTCAGCCCAATCCGACGACGTTCGGTGCCGCTGAATACGCATCTTCAGACTCGTGTAGTTATCACTCAGGTGCATAGAGCGCTCAGAGAACCCCGGGCCACCTGCTCTGCGAAGCGTCTGACGGACGCGCGCGAAATAGTGCACATTCGGTGCCAGCAATTCCAGCCACTCTTCGAACTCATCGCGATCCAACAGATCGGCCTCGTCGAAAAGGAAGTCTTCGATTTCCTCGCGCACGTCGCGCGAAACCCTCGCAGCCTTAGGTGGATCCTGCGGCACCGTTGTCGTCATACGTTCTCATCCCTTCTCGGTGTGGCCAGATAGTCGAAGTACTGCTTCCAGTACTCGCGCTGATTCTGTTCGGCGTAGCCACTGGCCAACGGTCGTCCCGGGCCCAGCCACGTTGGATCAGGAGCCAGATTGTCCAGTCCCATCTCCAGGTTCAGCTCCACACCACCAGCCAACTCGCCGCGTGTTCCCTTGGTAATAGCCTGGAATATCTCGGCGTCATCCTGCTCGAAGACACCCCCGACCCCGAACGTCCGAACATAAGTCTCAAACGACTGCTGCTTGAACTCTTCGGGCGCGTTGCGCTCCACGAAGAACCACGACCACACCTCCATACGCGCTGCGTCCAAGGGACGCCATTGCCGCAAGGTCAGAATGGGCACGGGCATAGACTCCCCGTCCTTGGCGATGAAGGCGTTCAAGAAGGACAAGTTCGGGAACACATTGCCATGAATGAACATCGTCCGTTTCAGCATCTCGCCATGGACGTCATCGCCGTAACCCTCGCTGAGACCGGAGACGACTTCCTCCGGATAGCCCATGTACGGCGGTGCGGGTATGCCGGGTGGTGCGCCTAGAACGCCCGCCCCGTGCCCGCCCGATAGGCTGACGTGGGCCGGCGAAACGGCCACATTATCGGGCGGTAACAACCCCAGCTCACACATCGAACGGTGCGTCATGACCGTGTGATAGCCGTCCCCAACAAAGTTGTCGGCGCCGGTCTTCCAGTTCGCGTCAATCACCCAACGCTGCGGGGCACCCCACGCCTCAAGGCCGGCCGGGCTCTTCTTCATCATCAAGTCGAGATACCAGCGCATGTCCCCGAGGTACTCATCCAGTCCCGGCGCCTCATCCGACACACACCCGAAGACAAGGCCCGCGTACGAGTCCAGCATCGGCAGAGCGCGCAACCCTAGCCGACTCTTGTCGAACGCAGCACCGTACACTGCCTGCTGCGCAGGTATCGCGATGAGATCACCGTTGTTTCGATAGGTCCAACCGTGGTACGGACACTGGAACGCCGACTCATTCCCAGACTCGGTTCGGCAAAGCAGCGTGCCGCGGTGCCGACACGAGTTCGACATCGCCCGAATCGTCATATCCTGCTGCCGCGCGACAATAATTGAGTTATCAGCGATGTAGCGCACTACATAGTCACCCGCATTGGGGATCTCGTCTTCGTGGCAGAGAAACTGCCAGGTCCTACCAAATACTCGCCTCAATTCAAGCTCGTAAAGCGCTGCATTAGCGATGAGAGACGCAGGGAGGCGACCCTTCAGGATGGAGCCGCGCGCATTCTCTAATGTTCGCATTGTCGTCGCATCAGGCACCATCGAATCCACCGGGCGCACCTTCCTATCGATTTGTGCCCGTAGAACGTGAGCACTCATGTGGGCTACACCACACGGAAGCTTACATAGGATGACAACTGTTTGCAAGCTATTATTTAGGCCACCGCGGTAACGGCGGTGTCAGCCGGCATCCCCTCGCAGACCGACGTCTGCCACCCAGGACTCCAACCGAACAGAGTTCTTCTCGACAGTCGCGGCCCTTGGTCCACCAATCCCGCCATCTGACCCGACTTCTGCAGTACCCCACAGCGACCCTGGCAAGTTGCAGGTTCGCTAGGCCGGACTGAGAGTCGTTCGTTGAGCGATCCGGCCGCGGCTTTCATTCAGTGTTTGGCGGCGGCGCTGACTCTTGCTATCGCATCGCGCAGCGCCCTCAGTTCACTACCCTCAAGTGCCGCAAGCGCTTCGGGAGCCGGGTCGTCGACCGCATTGATGGTGGCCACCATCGACCAGCCAGCGTCGGTCAGTGATACCACTTTACACCGCCGGTTGGTGGGAATAGTCTGACGCATGACTAGGCCGCGGTCCTCCAGATCGTTGACGGCCACCGTGGCCGCCGGGGCATCGATGGTCACGGCGTGCGCGACCTCTTTGACGGTCATCGACCCGCGGGCCAGCCGGAGCAGGATCCGGATGCGACTGAAAGGTAGGCCCGTCTGGTCGACGGTCGCTCGCCTCCAACTGTCGCGGTTGTCGGTGACCAGTGCGGTCATCGCGCGCCAGACCTCGTCCGCTTCCGGATTACGCGACATCGGCAACCTCCCGTCGCGAATCGGTTCCTGCGATCAGCGGCGCCAGATGCTCTGCTGAGCGCAGCGCGCGCTTCGACGTCGAGTAGACACCGAGCGTGAAGATCAGCACACCAACTCCAGCGAACACTAGCCATAGGGGCTGGGCGGAGACCGCGAAATCGACGTTGGTGTCGCCCAATGCCGCACCAGCGACCGGGCCACATATGGCCACACCGACGGCGACGCCCACCTGTCGGCTCGTGGATGTGATAGCCGCCGCCGCACCGGCGCGGTCGGTCGGCATACCGCTGACGGCCGCGGTTGTGACCGGTGCGTTCACCATCGAAGTACCGACGCCGAAAACCGCAAAGGCGACCAGCATTCGCCATTGCGGGGTAGCGTCGCTCATCTGCGCGAACATGAGAGTCGCGGCGACGATCAATGCGCCGGCGATCATCAGCGACGGTCTGGCACCAAATCGCCCCACCAGCCGGCCAGACAAGGGCGAGAAGATGAATGCGCCGACGGCCACGGGCAGAAACATCAGCCCGGTATTCACCGCTGAAAGCCCGCGCTCCCCTTGCAAATAGATTGACATCATGAACAGGAACGCGCCCCATGCAGCGAATGCGCACACCGCGATGGCCGTCGCCGAAGCAAACGGGATGCTGCGGAAGAATCGGAGCTCGACGAACGGGTCGAGGCGGCGTGACTCGTAGCGCAGGAATGTCGCGAAGGCCAGCGCTGCGAGGCAACAGCTAACGACGACGCGGGTGTCGGTCCAGCCCATCCCTGGCCCTTCGATGAGCACGAACACCAGTCCGAACAGGAAGGCCATGCCCAGGACCAAGCCGATCAGGTCGACGTGGCGCATGGTGACCGACTTGGATTCGGGAACGAAGATCGCGGTCAACAGCACCGCAAGCGCGCAGATCGGCACGTTGATCCAGAACACTGCTCGCCAGTCAACATACTCGAGAAGTATTCCGCCCATGATCGGACCCAAGGCCATCGAGATGCCTACGACGCCCCCCCATATGCCGATGACGCGCGCGCGCTCCACTCTGCCGGTGAACACCTGCGTGACGATCGACAACCCAGCAGGAGTGAGCATCGAACCGCCGATCGCCTGCAGGAAGCGGGCGCCGATCAGCGTTTCGACGTTGGGAGCCACGCTGCACAGTAGGGAGGCCGACGCAAAGATTGTCAACCCGATCTGCAACGTACGCCGCCGACCGAATCGGTCGGCCATGGCACCCGAGAGCAGCAATAGCGAGGCCACCATCAAGGTGTAGATGTCAATGACCCACTGCATTTGCGAAGGCGACGCCGAAAGGTCGGCGCGGATGCTCGGGATTGCAACGTTGGCGATGGTCACGTCGATCGACACAATGAGCACGCTCAGGCAGCAGGACGCCAGGACGAAGGCCTTGTGCCGGCGGCTCAGTCGTTCGACAACAGTTTCATTCACACAACTATTTTGAAACTACAACTGATGCTAGCGCAAGTCGGCGTGTACCAGTCGATTGCGTGCTGCCCGACCCGACGCCGGACATAGCCGCCGCCGCGGGCATCGGAGGGGTTCCGGGGGAAACAGCCGCGTGTCACATACCCGCAACGGCGCGATGCCGTGTCCCGAGTCGATTTTCTAATCGGTCGCTTATCGTCTGGGGCGCCGATGCACGGCCGACTGACGCCCTACGTCAAATAGCAGTTCTCCCACAGGATTTCGACTGCGAGAAAGGTCACCGTCCGCTGTCGACGCCTTCCGGCGCATCGACGCAGTTCAGTCCAAGGTGACGGTTACTGCCTTGACTTGGGTGTAGGACAGCAGTTCCTCCGTGGACTCTTCGGATCCAACACCTGACGATTTCCGACCGCCGAAGGGCAACCCCCAGTAGTGGCGTGCACTGCCGTTTATCCAGACGTAGCCGGCATCAAGTCCCGCAGCCATGCGGTGGGCTTGGCTTACGTCGTTGGTCCACACCGCGGCGGTCAACCCGAACTCGACGCTGTTGGCAACTTCGACAGCCTCGGCTTCGTCACGGACGGTCAGCACCGAAAGAACGGGCCCGAAGATCTCGTCGCGGGCGACATCGGCTTGTGGTGCCACTCCAGCCAATACGGTCGGGGCGACATACCAGCCTTTGCTACCAACACCCTGCGCGCGTCCTCCACCGGTAAGTACGCTGGCGCCGCCCGCCCGTCCTGACTCGATGGCCCGCAACGACTTTGAGTATTGCGCTTGGTCGATGACGGGTCCCATGTCCGTGCCGTCAACGAGCGGGTCGCCTACCTTGATGGCAGCGACCTGATCGACGACCAGATCAATCACCTCGTCAGCGATCGCTTCGTGCAGCAGCAGTCTGCTTGTTGATCCGCATGATTGGCCCGCGGTGGTGGTGAAGTTCATCCCTACCACGGCGCTTTTGGCAGCCGCCTCGAGGTCGGCGTCGGGCATGACGATCATCGGGTTCTTGCCGCCGAGTTCCAGCGTGACGTATTTGACGCCGTGCTCGGCCGCCAAGCGCTGGATATGTCGGCCCGTGCCCGGGGAGCCGATGAAGCCGATTCGCCGGACTAGTGGATGGGCAACCAACGCGGCGCCGGCAGTTGCCCCGTGCCCGGTTACCACCCCGAATAGGCCTTCGGGCAGGACCTCCCTGGCGAGCTCGGCGAGCCGGATGGCCGACAACGGTGTTTGATCGGGAGCTTTGAGCACCACAGCGTTCCCCGCCATCAGCGGAGCGGCGATCTTGGATCCCGCGAAGAAAACAGGATGATTGAAGGGCACGATTCGGGCGACCACGCCGTAGGGTTGCTGCAGCGTGTAGTGCAGGTTCGCCGAGAGCGGGATAGTGCGTCCGCTGAGGTTGAGCGCGGCGTCTGCCATCAGCTCGAGCACGTCGGCCGCCCACGTGACGTCGTCGCGCATCGCAGGCAGTGGAAAGCCGCCGTCAATTGCGTCGAGCAGCGCGAGTTCTTCAGAGTGATCGCGCATGAGTGTCGCCAAAGCCCGCAGCGCGGTGCCGCGCTGGCGAGGCGTCCGCAGCGCCCAATCGCGTTGAGCGGCATGTGCAGTCGCCACCACCCTGTCGACATCCTCACTGCTGCAGTCGGGCACCTGGGTCAGCACGTCTCCGGTACACGGATCCTCCACGTCGTAGACGCTGTGGCCCTGCAAAGTTGCGACACCTAGCGGGAGCGTCCACGTTCTCATGACTGCACTGCGTGCGTCGTCGACCACTCATCGCCTCCTTGATAGTTGACACGTGATTGTCAGCGGGCATCCTCTTGCTAGCAGATAATATCTCCGCAATACAGAAAGTTTAGCTCATCGAAAGCGTGCTCCCAAAGCTTCGTTGCCTGTCGGCTGGCCGTATCACCGCACGGATTCGAAGAATGCGCGGATGTCGTCGACGAAGAGTCCCGGTTGTTCCAAAGCGGCGAAGTGCCCGCCGCGCGGCATGGTCGTCCAATGGGTGATGTTGTAGATCGGTTCGCACCAACTTCGCGGTGCGCGCAGGACCTCCTTGGGAAAGGCAGCAATACCAGTGGGCAATTCCACACGAGTTGTCGCGTCCAGGGTCTTGAAGCTCTCCCAGTACAACCGGGCCGAGGAGGAGCCACTATTGGTAGCCCAGTACATCATGACGTTGTCGAGGAGCTCATCGCGGCTGAGCACGTTCTCGGGATGGCCGTCGCAGTCCATCCACGCTGCGAATTTCTCGACGATCCACGCCATCTGGCCGACCGGCGAATCGGCCAGTCCGTAGCCGACGGTCTGAGGCCGGGTGGACTGCTGCTCGGAATAGCCTGTCTCCCAACGCTGATAAGTCGTCAGGGCGGCCAGGGCCAGCTGTTCTTCCTCGGTCGGATCGGTGATGCCACCCGCGGGAGGGTAAGCGATCGGCATATTCAGATGGATGGCGGCGCAGTGGCCGCGGTTGCGGCCCATTTGTGTGGTGATCGCTGCGCCCCAGTCGCCGCCTTGGGCGCCGTAGCGCTGGTAGCCAAGGCGCAGCATGAGCGCCTCCCAGGCCTGCGCGATTCTTTCAACACCCCACCCGGAGTGGGTGGGCTTGCCGGAGAAGCCGTAGCCCGGAAGCGCCGGGCACACCACGTGGAAGGCGTCCTCGGCCCGTCCCCCGTGGGCAGTCGGATTGGTCAGCGGCTCGATCACGTTGCGAAACTCCACGATCGAGCCAGGCCAGCCGTGGGTGATCACCAGCGGAAAAGCCTCTTGGTGCGGAGATCGCTGGTGAATGAAATGGATGTCCACGCCGTCGATTTCGACGACGAACTGATCGAATCGGTTGAGGGCGGCTTCACGGGACCGCCAGTCGTATCCGTCGGCCCAATAGGCGGCCAGTTCGCGGGTGTACCCGAGTGGGATGCCCTGGGTCCAGTCCGGTACACATTCGGCTTCGGGCCAACGGGTCCGCGAAAGACGCGTTCGTAGATCGTCGAGAACGTCATCGGCGACGTGGATGCTAAATGGTCTCACTGCGCGCACGGCACTCAAGGTCACTCCTCACACGCTGCTATTGGCGGACTCGGGGGCCACCAGCCGACCTTGAAGTTTGGATGGTGCTCATTTCGGCTCGAAACCCGATATCAACCAGCGGGATCCGACTTTGTCGAGGCTGACCTGAACGACGGAGTCGGTGTCTGTCGGCGCGTCATTGCCCACGGTGGTGGTTTGGTCGACAAACACCATGACGATGGCACGGTTCTTGCTTACGGAGACGGAGGCGGCGGCTGACACCCTGGCGGTGGCCGAGATTCGCTGCTGCTGTGCCCCAGGAATGACGACATCCTCAGTCAACGATGTATATGAACCGCGAAATGGTCCTGTCAGTCGATCCCGCGCAGCCTTCAGTTTCTCGGCTGCCGTTTCAGGCGTGTAGGACAGCATCGCGACCGTCGCTTCGGTGGCGACCTGTACGGTTTCAACGCGGGCGCGATCCTCGTCACCGGCGGTCCCTTCTTGATACTTGAAGTAGGCCGCGCCCAGCGCGAGCAACAACGCGATAAAGGGCAAGAGCCAGAATGCGAGCATCCGCACGAAGGTGCCGCGACGATCGTCTGTCGGGTCGACCTCGACAGGGTCCTGGCATTCTGGCGCGACGCCGGACTCACATCCCGACGCGCTGTTCGATGCTTTCCCGGGTGTTGGTGGTTGGTCGTCGGCTCCGGCGGAGTGGGCGGCGTCGCCGTCATCGGGCTCGAGTTTCGCTGGTGAATTCCTCATACCACGAACTCCACGTCGGCGACCTTCGCATCGTTGCCGACTTTCTGCACCGTGACGCGCATTCGCCATGACCGGGGTTCCTGTTCTGGCCCATCGCCGACCGTGGTCTTCACGCTGACCGCGACCAGCACCTGGGCCGTGTCACGGGAATGCGATTCCAAGCCGGCCTCGGTAATGGTGCCCACCGATTTGGACTTCACCTTATTGACCACGTCGATGAATGGTTGTGACCGCTGGGAGAACTCGTCGTAGAACGTGCCGGTAGCCGAGTCGAGAACGCGCTTTACATCGACGTCGGCGTGCTGCCAGTCGATCGTGGTTAGATTCAGTGCGCCTTGCCGTCCGACCTGCACGAATAGCTGACGTTGTTCGGCGGCCTGATGCGCTTGGTGGGTCTGGAAGCCGAGCCAACTGGTCAGTGCGGCCATCGTCACGGCTGCTACCAATCCCATCACAAGCGCTAGTCGCTGCGGCGGCATCGGGGTTCGCGAGGGGGGCGCGGTGTCCCGCTGGTGTTTGCCGTCGACGACTTCGGTGTCCTCCTCGCTGTCGGCGCCCGCACCGCCAGCGCCCTTGTCGGTGCCGACATCGAGGGTGTCATCAGGGGCAGGCGAGCACGGTGTGGGATCGTCGCCCGCGGGGTCGTCGGCGGTGTGGATGGTCACGGATCACCGTCCTTTGGCGGAAGCAGCATGTCCTGCCAGGTGTGCTGCCCGGCAGCATTCTGGCCCAAATCCGCTTGCCGGTACTGTTTTCCATCAGGTCCGATGTAGCTGCCGGTGCTCGGGTCATACTCGGCGACCGCAATCGGGGCGGTCGCCGGCACAGGGGTGGGCGGTGGCGTTCCTGGCGGCGGCTGCGGAACCGCCTGACCGGACAGCGTCGCGTTCGGATCGCCTTTCCAGTTGGTGCCCTCATTGAGCGGTACGTAGTTCTCGTCGCTCTCGCACATCTTCACCGTCGGCGCACGCTTCCCCGGCCGAGTCACACAGGGCAGGTTGCGGGCCCCGCGGACGTTCGTGAGGCCGGACTCCTGCGGTATCCGGCAGTAGAAGTCACCGGCGGGCTTCGGTGGATAATCCACTTCAGACGGTGCGCGTTGTTGTTGGGCAGGTAGGTATCCCGTTCTGCACGGCGGGGGCACATTGAGGTTCAGGTTGAAGGACAAGAACACACCTTTGACGTCCTGTTTGGTGTTTCGGTTGGCGAGTGCGGCACCCTGGAGACCGGCGATCTCAATCGGATACAGGGCGAGGATCTGCTCGAGATTGGGTTGATAGGTCAGTGCCACTTGCCCGAGGCTGACCAGATTGGCCAGCAGGATGGGCAGGGTGGGCCGTACGCGGTCAAACAGCTGACGTACCTGGTCAGCGGCGGGGGGTCCGTTGACCAGTAGGCCCTGCACCGATTCATCCTGTAGCTGCAACTGATTGGTGATTTGAGCGAGATTGGCCGCCCAGGTCTGGATGGAGTCGGAGGTTTCGGTCTGGGTATCCAGAAGGGGCTTGGACTCGTCGATGAGGGTGGTCAGTGCAGGCAGGTTGTTGCGCGCATCGATCGCGAGCGTGGTGGCACCCCGGGTCAGCCGGGAAAGCTCGGGCCCCAGGCCACCGAAAGCCGTGTAGGACTCGTCGATCACCGTTTTGAGGTTGTCACGCGGGATCGCCTGAACACCGGCGTTGACACCCCGCAGCAGTGCATTGATGTCGGGAGGGACCGAGGTGCGGTCGGCCGATATCACGTCGCCGTTTTCCAGCGGCGCACCGTCACCGCTTCGCGGGACGAGGTCGACGAACAACTCGCCGACCGCGGTCTGGCTGCCCACGTGAGCGTCGAGGTCGGCCGGAATCTTGATGTCTGACTGCAGCGACAGCACCGCGTCGACTCCGGTGTCACTGAGGCGGACGTCTGTGACCCGGCCCACCGTCGTGCCCCGGTAGGTCACATTGGCGTTGTCGTACAGGCTTGCTGCGTCCTGAAGCTTCATGGTGACCTGATAGCGGCCGACACCGAAAAGCAGGCTCGGCAGCCGAAGGTAATAGAAGGCCATGCTTCCACCGGCCAACAGTGTCACCGCTCCAAACACGGCCAGCTGCAACCGGACTCGTCTACTCAGGTACATTACGGTCCTTGATCCAACCGGTAGGGGACGATCAGCGGATTTCGCGCGGTGTAAGGGCTGGGCAGTTGCCCGATCGTGCGGCCCCACTGCAATTCCAGTTCGGTGAGCTTGCCTTCGAACCGGGTACCGGTGAATAGCGCCGCGTCGATGCGACTCAATGTCAAGTCCACGATGGTGGTGATGTTGGCGTAATCACCCCGCCACCACTTGGTCAGGTTGTCTTTCACGAACGGAATCGTGGTGAACAGGTTCAGTGACCGGGTCAACGCGGGACCGGCGTTCGCCAGTGATTCCAGCACGGGTCCCAGGTCGTTCAAGATCTGGATCAAAGACTCTTGCGACTGGTTGACTGTGTCGGCGGCCAGTGCGCCGAATTTGCCGAGCTGGTCGACCGCCTCCACGAGCTGGTCTCGTTCGGCGTTAATCACCGCCAGCGCGTCGGGAATCGTTTCCAGCGCCTTGTCGATGACTGGTTTTTGTGCGGCGAACTGGGCGACCAAATTGTTGAGGCTGTCAGTGGCCGCGATGATGTCGCCGATTTGACCGTTGACGTTGGCGGTGAAGGTGTCCAGCTGTGTGAGCAGGCTGCGGAATTCGTTTTCACGGCCTCCCAACGCGGACGTGAGTGCTGTGGTGATGTCCTGTACCTGCCCCACTCCGCCACCGTTGAGCAGGAGGGATACCGACGCCAAGGTCTGTTCGGTGGACGGGTAGGCCCCAGCCGAGGACAACGGAATCAGCGAACCGGCCCGAAGTTTTCCCGCCGGGCGAACATCGGTGGGGGGCGCCAACTCGATGTGCAGTGAGCCCAGCAGGCTGGTTTGACCCAGCGACACGGTCGAGTTGGCGGGAAGGTCGACGTCGCCGTTGAGTGCGAGTGTGAGCAGCGCATGCCAGCCTCGACGCTCGATCTTCGTGACCGTACCCACATTGACGTCACCCACTCGGACACGCGAGTTCGGCTGAAGGTTTTCCACGTCGGGCATTTCGGCCTGAATCGTGTAGGAGCCCTGCCCGTGGCCTTGCGTCCCGGGCAGCCGAAAGGAGTTCAGACCGCGAAAGCCGCATCCCGGCAGCGCGGCGACGGTCAGCGCGATCACGATCACCGCGGCGGCACGAACGCAGCGCTTCCCCGTCATGAGCCGCCCCCGGGTGGAATCATCATGCCGGGCAGCCCGGCGGCCGGATCGGTGGGCTGACCCGACGGGCCAGAAACCGGCACCGGGGCTTCAGCTGGCAGCGCTGGCCCGGCAAGCGGCGGCGGCACCGTCGGGTCGGAGGCCGGCGGCGATATCGGCTGCGGCGGAACGTAGTCCGGCCGCATCCAGTCCTCACTGTACGTCACTTCATTCGGCCGGGCGCTGGCCTGGACAAAGGGGTTCACCCCGATCGGGGGGAAGTTATATTGGCGGTTCTTGATGATCGGCGCCAAGTACTGCACACATAACTTCGCCGACTGTTCGCTGTTCAGTCGCGAGGCGGCCTGCACTGCGCCGCACAAAAAAGTGATTGGATCCGAGAAGTTGGCCAGGTTGAGAGCTCCGGTGAGCGTCCCCTGGGCGGGCTTGTAGAGGTTGGCGGCGTTGGACAACGTCGTCGGCGCGATATGCAGCAGCTGTTTGATGTCGTCGATGCTGGCCGTCAGTGCCGTTGAGACCGACGTCAACTTGTCCGACGTGGCGCCGATCGTCTCGCGGTTTGCGGAGACGAAGGCTGTCAGCTCGCCCACCACGTCATTGAGGTTCTTCACCGCGTCCCCGACTTCGGTCGGGTTGTTGGTCAGGAGCCCGGTGACCGACGCGAGGTTCTGATTCAGCTGACGTATCAGGACGGTGCTGTCCTGCAGCGCAGACACGAGTGTCGAAAGATTCTTGACGCTGGTGAAGATGTCCGGGCTGTGATCGGCTAGCGCGGACACCGACTGCGACAACTTGATGATGGCGTCGCGGATTGCCGGGCCCTGGCCGCGCAAGTTGTCGGCGGCGGTGTTGACCAGGGCGCCCAGCGTGCTGACTCCGCCGGGCTCGGTGGGCTGCAGCAGTGTCGTCAGCCGTTCGAGCTGTTGGCGGACTTCGTCGAACTCCACCGGAACGGCGGTGCGCTCCCTGGGGATGACGGCGTTGTCCTGCAGCGTCGGGCCACCGGTGTAACCGGGAGTCAATTGGATGGCGCGGGAGGTCACCAGTGTCGGCGACAGGATGACGGCCTTGGCATCTGCGGGCACCGTGTATTTGGCGTCGAACCAGAAGGCGATCTTGACCTGTGTGGGCTGCGGTTCGATGGCGTCGATCCCGCCTACGCGAACGCCCCTGATGCGGACATCATCGCCGACGAAGACCCCATTGCTGTTGTCGAAGTAGGCGACGACGTGAACACGATCTAGCTCCTGTGACCCGCGCGTCACCGCGATCGCGCCGCCCACGATGAGGCTGACCAAAACGATTGCCAATCCGAGCTTGGTCCGAGAGTTCGTCATCGTCTGCCTTGGGGAATCGAGGAATCTGGTGGTTCGGGCGCGACTTCGTCGGGCGCCGGCACGAAGACGGGGCTTGGAGTCGGCGGCGGTGGGGCTTGCTGATCGGGTGGTGGGAGTGCTGGCGGACCCGGTGGGGGCCCACCTGGTGGCGGGGCCGGTATGGGTTCGCGGTACGGGTAGCGGGGATCGCCCGGATTTCCGGTGATCGCGTCGGGCAGCGTCAGTTTGGGGTCGCCACCCTGGCCGGTCCTCGGATACGGAATCGGCAGCGCCGGGGTGCCGGGCTGGCCCACCTGCGGATCGGTGCGCTCGGAAGGTAGCAGCACGTTGGGATCCAGACCGAGATCGGAGAACGCCGCATCGACGAACGGTTGAATGAACTGTCCGGGCAGCAGGTTGGCGAGGTAAGCGTTGAAGAAGGGACCGGCTGCGACGGTCTCGCCGAACTGCATTGCATAGGCCGCCAGCCCTTTGATCGACTCTTGGATCTGAACCTTCCGGTTGTCGAGGATCGCGAGAACCCCGTTGAGCTTGTCGAGTGCGGGTTGAAGCGTCGTCTTGTTCTCTCCGATGAACCCGGCGAGTTGTCGACTCAGCTCGGAGATGTTCGTCGAGATCTCGTCCAGCGCAGCGCTTTGGGAGCGCAGCTGCGCCAACAACGCATTGGTGTCGGAGATCAGGCGCACGATGTCGTTGGTGCGTTCGCCCAGGACGGTGGTCGCCTTGGCGGCGTTCGCGAGCAGGTCGCGCAGCCGCGCATCGCGCTGGTTGAGAGTTTCCGAGAAGCGGGCGACGCCCGCGACCGCGAGGCGCAAGTCGTCGGGGGTGTCTTGGAGGGTCTGGGACAGCACTGTCAGCGACGTGGACAGCTGCTCGGTGTCGAGCCCGCTGATGGTAGTCGTAAGGTCTCCGAGAGCGTCCGGCAGCTGATACGGCGAGGTGGTCCGCTCGACGGGGATCGTGCCGGAAAGCGTCCCGGCCCCGCGGGTGGTGAGATCGAGGACCTTATTGCCCAGCACACTGGTCGTCTTGATCGACGCCTCGCTGCGGTCCCCCAGCCGGATGCCGTCGGCCACCGTGAACTTGACCAGCACCCCCTGCGCGTCAAGGGTGATGCTCTGTACTTGGCCGGCGGGAGCCCCCGACACTCGCACCGGCGCGCCGGTTGTCAGGCCGCCCGCCTCGTCGAAATACGCCGAATAGGTCTTGCCGGAGGAAACGAACGGCAGCTTGGTGTAGTTAAGCGCGCCCAGCACGAGAGCGGCGGTGGCCACGACACCGATGGCCCCGATGACGACGAAGTTGCGCTCGGCGAAAGTCTTCATTTGGGTGTGCACCTGCCGCTACTTTGTCCGGCCAACTTGATGTACACGGGTTGTCCGCCTTTTCCATTCACTTTCAACAGCAGATCGCACAGGTAGAAGGCGAAGTAGTTGCCGTAGAGCCCTTGCCGCAGCAGCACACGGTAGGCATCAGGCAAAGTCTTGAGGAGGTTGTCGAAATAGTCACGATCTGCAAGCACAGCAGCCGCGGTGCGATCGGTCTCGTTGACAACTTTTTGAAGCGGTGGTCGTGCTTGTGCGAGAAGGTCGGCGATCGATCGGGCAGCCTCGTTGGCGTAGGCCACTCCGTTGCTGATGTCCTGCTTGCGGGTTTGCAGCCCGTGCACTAGCTGCGACAGCGAGTCGACAGCCTTGCCGAATTGATCGCTGTGCTCGCCCAGCGATCCCAGCACCGCGTTCAAGTTGACGATGGTTTGCCCGATCAGCTCGTCTCGGTCGGCCAGCGTGTTCGTCAGCGCTGCGGTCTGCGCCAGTATGGAACCGATCGTGGCGCCTTGACCCTGAAAGGCTGCGATGAGTTGGCTGGTGAGAGTGTTGACCTGGGCGGGGTCCAGCGCGCGGAACAGCGGCCGGAACCCACCGATCACGGCGTCCAGATCCAGTGCCGGCGCGGTGCGATTCAACGGGATTGTGTCGCCGGGCCGCAGTTTCTTGGTCCCGCCCGTGCCTTCCTCGATCGCCAGGTAGCGGTCTCCGATCAGATTGTCGTATTTGATGACAGCCCGGCTGCCGTCGGTAAGCACCACCGAATCGTCGGCCCCGAACTCGACCTGCACCGTCGAGTCATCGCGGACGGTGATGGTTTGGACCTTGCCGACCTCCACACCGGCGATGCGGACGAAGTCTTCGCTCTTCAGTCCGCTGACGTTGGTGAAGACGGCGGCATAAGTCTGTTCGCGCTCGAAGCGCAGCTGCGCGAACACTGTGATGAGGGAGAATGCACCCAGAGCGCACACGAGCACGAAGATGCCGAGGCGCCACAAGACGGCCGACATCTTATTGGTCACGGCGATGCTCCTCTCCAACGTTGGCAGGTATGTTTCGAACCATTTGCGTGGCGGGCGGTCACGGTGGTGTGGGTCCCCGTGACGGCGGTGGCGGGACCCCGGGATAGAGGGGCGTTCCGTCGGGGCCGTACTGCGGTGCGCCGTAGGGCGGCGCGCCGGGGTAGGGCATGGGACCGGGCGCCGGGCCGCCCGGGTAGCGGATACTCGGCGGTTCGGGGACCGCCCGAGTCACCGGGAAGTAGTTGGCGTACCCGGGGAATCCGATGCCGGGATTCGGCCGCCAATCCAATCCGGTGCCGAAGCCGGTGTTGGCGATCAGCTGTCTTACCGGGAAGTTTTTGGCGACGTCGGGCAGCGAGCCGCACCCGGGCTTGCCCCCTTCCCCGCCCTTAGCAGCGTTGATGGGCAAGTTTTTCGGATACCGGTACGGGTCGTATCCCGGCAGAAGCGCAGCGTCCATGATGAGAGACTTGCCGTTTCCGCCGAGCATGTCGGCATAGCCGGTGTCGAGGGTGGTCTTGGCGCCGACGATCAAGCAGGTGAGCTCGGGGTTGTACTTCATCAGCAAGTTCGTCGTGGGTTCCAGTAGGTTGACCGCTTTCACCAGGTTGTCTTTGCTGGGGCCAAGGAGGTCAATCCCGCTGCGGGATAGCCCCACGACGTTGAGCAGTAGCGCGTCGAGTTGCTGGGCATGGCTGGTGACTGTCGCGCTCGTTGTGGTCGCAGCGGCCAGGGTGTCGATGATGTTCTTTGCCGCGGCGCTGTAGGTGTCGCTGACACCTTTGAGCGCGCGGAAGTCCTCGCGCAGAGTGTCTGTGCGTGGATTCAGCTGCAGCAGGACCTCGTTGCTCGCGGTGATCGCTTCACCGATCCGGTCGCCCTGTCCTCTCACGCCCTCGGCGAGCGCGCTGAGTACGGCGTTCAGCTTGAAGGGGTCGATCGCCTTGATCAGCTGCACCGCGTTTTGAAACACGGTGTTGACCTCGGTGGCGACATTCTGTGATCTCAGCACCGCTCCCGCCGACAGCCGCTGTGGGCTGGGGTTAGGTGGGTAGAGGAGGTCGACGTACTTCGCCCCGAACAGCGATATGGATTGGATGCGCGCCTCGACGTTGGCCGGGATGTATTGAATCTGGGCAGGGTCAATGTCCAGCTGGATGCGGGTCGAGTCTCCGCCGCCGACAGAACTGACGCGGCCGACCTGCACCCCGCGCATCTTCACGCGGGAGTTGGGCTCCAGCATCAGACCGGAGCGGTCCGCTGTCAGAGTCACCGGCACGCTTGGGGCGAACGTCCTGTTGAACATGGTCAGACTTAGCACCACCGCCGCGACGATGCCCACGACGAGCAACATCGCCCACCATTCAGGGGAGATCCGACGAGCGCCCATACCGTCTGCCATATGCGTCACCCCGCGTAGTTGAAGTTGCCGGTCTGGCCGTAGAGAGCCAGGGTGACCATCAGAATCACCATTTGAGACGCGATCAGTGAGGTCCGGGTCGCGCGCCCGACCGCCTCGCCCACGCCCGCGGGCCCCCCGGTGGCGTTAAGTCCGTAGTACGTGTGGATCAACATGATCACCAGCACTTCGGCGACCGTGACGGCGAAGGAGAAGAACACAGCCTGCGGACTGAGAAAGGTGTCGAAGTAGTGGTCGAATACTCCGGGTCCCTGCCCGTAAAAAGCGGTGGTGATGACCCGTACCGAGAAGAACGACATCAACAAGGCCACGCAATACAGTGGAATGACCACGATCATGCCGGCGAGCAAACGGGTGGAGGCCAGATAGGCGATGGGCCGGATGCCCATCACCGCTAGCGCGTCGACCTCCTCGTTGATTTTCATTGCGCCCAGCTGCGCGGTGGTACCAGCACCGATCGTCGCGGCGAACGCGAAGGCGGAGCTGGCCGGGGTTACCAGCCGAACGTTGACGAAGGCAGAGGTGAAGCCCGCCAACGCTTCCACGCCGACTTGAGACATCTGGTTGTAGGCCTGACTTGCGAGGGCGCCGCTGGTCGATAAGTTCAAGAAGGCAACGACCGCCACGGTGCCACCAACCACCGCTAAGGATCCCGCTCCGAGACCGATCGCGGCGATCTGGCGCAGCAATTCAGCCCGATAAATACCCACCGCCTGCACGATCGAGGCGACCGACTGCCCGTAGAAGTGAGCCTGATCGCCGAGACCTCTCCACTTGGCCCTCCACTGGCTCAAAGAGCGGGCGGTGCCTGGAAACCGCTGCCGAAAGACAACGCCGGCGCTCATTTCGTGACCTGGAACCCGACCGCAGTGACGATGGCATTCACGACGAACAGCAACAAGAACGCAATGACAACGGTTTCGTTGACCGCGTTACCCACACCGGCCGCGCCTTTTTGCACCCGCAAGCCTTGGTAGCAGGCAATCAGACCCGCCACGAAACCGAACAGCGTGGCCTTGACCAGAGACACGAGGACATCGCTGAGACCCGTGATCAGCGTCATACTGGCAACGAATGACCCGGGAGTCACGTGCTGGAAGTACACCGAGAACAAGAAAGCGCCCAGGAGGCCAGTCACGGTCACGACAGATGACAGGAGCACCGCGACCGTCGTCGTCGCCAGCACCCTGGGGACGACAAGGGAATGGATCGGGTCAAGGCCGAGGACCCGCATTGCATCGACTTCCTCGCGGATGGTGCGCGACCCGAGATCGGCGCACATCGCCGAAGCGCCCGCACCCGCGACGACGAGAACGGTGACGAAGGGGCCGATCTGGTTGACCGCGCCCAAGGCTGCGCCGGTTCCTGAGAAGTCGGCGGCGCCGAATTCGATGAGCAACGTGTTGAAGGTGAATGACGTGAGGACAACGAGGGGAATCGACAACGTCAGCGCGGGAACCACAGAAACCCGCGCCACGAACCATGTTTGGAAGAGGAACTCGCGCCATTGGAACGGTGGCTTGACCATCGCGACGAGCATGTCCAGCGTCATCGCGTAGAGCCCGCCAATAATGCTGAGTGGTTTCAGCGCTTTGACGTCGGCCGCTGCCGGGACGGCTTCGACGGTGTTACGGAGGGAAAAGCGTTTCACTCGAATACCCCATTACCGTGCTGAGGTGCGCCTGCGGGGCCGGAGTCGGCGTCGCCGCGGCCACGCCGACGCCAACAGCTTCGCCAGAATGCGTCCATGACAGCCGGTACGGCGATGCCGTATCGCCCCAAAACGTTCACGTCACTGCTCCCTGGCGCGACTCATCAGAGGTTTCAGCCGTCACGCAAATTGCTGGCCGCAGCGTGATGTCGAAACGAAGTCCGATGTCGTCGCGGGTGGCGATAAGGGCTTGCCGCCGCTCGGCGGGCAGACGGCGCAGCAGGGAATCTTTGGCGAGATGGCACCCTGGAAGGTAGGCGCGGGTGATCAGCCGATCGAGATGCCCCCGGGCTTCTACTGAGACCGCTATGAACGGTGCTGATCCGTGCTCAGGTGCTAGAGGCGGCACCATTTTCACGCTGTATCGACCCTGTTGGTCGGTGATGACGCTCTTTGGGCGGGTGTAGTTCCGGCCGTCGCACCGCGGCCGTCCGATCTTCGTCGCCGCGTTGTCGTCGTCCCCCGCGGCGTGCCAGGTCTCGATCAGGACGTTAGGAACTGGTCGACCATCTTCATCCGTAATCACCCCGTGAAACTGAATGGCCCCGGACGCGCCCGCCGCCCGGTCGCACTGCCACCGTGGAGAAGCTGCCATGTTCAGTCTCCCCAGACGAGTCCGTCGACCTGACCTAGGAGGCGGAGTCCGGCGCCGAGCACCGCCATGTTCGCCATCGCCACCTTGACCGGGCCCACGAATTTGATCTTGCGCGTCGCGATGGCGTTCGCTACGCCGAGCTCGCCGTCCGCGACCCGGTGCCAGACGCTCGCGGTTGCAGTCAGAACGAAGTCAGGCTTTCGCCCTTCGATCTGCACCCCGCCGTAGACGGCCTCACCATCGGTGATCTCCAACTGTGAGACCTGGTCGTTGGCGTCCTGTACTCGCCATTCGATCAGCATGCTCAATTCTTTGGCGCCCTGCCGGATCTCGGCCGAGTCGTTCCACAGGTCGCGGTACGCGCGTGCCCACTCGGGCGACATCAACGCAACGGCAGTCATTATCGAATCCACTCCTTCGGTCGACGAGTCAAACGGGGTACACCAGATAGCGCGGCGGAGTGTTGTCCACCACCACGAATTTCTGCTGAAACAGCGCGGTTTCATCGTCAAGGACGACGACGTCTTCGCTGTAGCCGCTGACCAGAATCCCCGGCTCGCCGGAGGCACCGGTGTAGGTGACGAGGACGTTGGACCGTACCTCCCAGCGGTCTTCGCCGAGCTCACGCATCGCCGTACGCTGCTGAACGTGGCGGGTGTCGTAGGGTTCGACCGTGCCCGCCCAGACCTCCTGGATCATCTTCACGCGGTCGGCCAGCCGTTCTCGGCAATCGTCCATCATGTACGCCAGCGGCAGCCCCTCACGGACGTTCTCCATCGCGCGCACCTCGTAGGCACATTCCGGCGCGAACAGGGCCAGCCACGCGGTGAAGTCTTGATCGTCGACTGCGCGGGCGTAGGCTCCCAGCAGTTCGTCCACCAGGTACGCGGCACGTGCCCGCCGATCTTCGACGCTCGATGTCAACAAAACTCCATCACCTCCTGGTAGTGCGCCCACCAGCCGGTATTGGCGACCTCGTCGTTCTGCGACGACTCCGACAATGGTCGGCCGACGCCGGCGACAAAGCGCTGATAGCCGCCATCACGCGCGGTCGCCTGCACGCGGTTGTAGATGGCGGCGTCCTCGATACTGATGAAGCCGCTCGGCCCCAGCAGATTCGACGACTGGCGGACTCGGTGGCGTGCGAAGTCCTCGCTGTCACTGGCATGGCCGAAGAACGTGTATCGCACCTCGGTACGATCAACCCCGAGCGGGCGGGCGTACCGGATGTTGATCGTGTCGACGTGACGCACGATCCCAGTGACCGGCCGTAACGCGATGACGCGGGCTCGGCTGTCGTCCCCCTTCCGCATGACCACACTCGGGTCAGCCAGGAAGCCGTTGTCCACGTAGGGTTGCGCATCGTAGAGAATCGACATGTGCCCGTAGGGCTCGCTGACCAGCACGTTGCCGCTGCCGCCCTGCCAGTTGAGTAGTTTGAACGCGCTGTGCAGCAGCGGCGCGTGATAGGGATCGTTGTCTATGTAGGTCTTCCAATTACTCTGGAACACCACCGTCTGGTAGCCCAGCAGCGTCAAGTCCCCGTCATCGACCATGCAGTCGCGCAACGGAGCCGCGCTATCGCCGAGGTAATCGTCGAACGGCGGCGGCTCATCGGCCATGCTGACGAAGATCAACCCCCACGACTCGACTACGTGCAGTTCTCGTAGGCCGTAGTCCTCCTCGCGGAAGTCGGGGCGAAACTGCATGCGGCGTGGCGCGCCGGCGAACCGGCCGTCATTGTTGAAGAGCCAGCGGTGATACGGACACTCGAATCGCTCCGCCACCCCGCACCGGCGCTGCTCCAGTAGCGTTCCCCGATGGGCGCAGGAGTTGACGAACACGCGGATGCGGTCATCGCCGTCCCGCACCATCAGCAGCGGCACGTCGGCCAGCCATCTCGTCCGGAAGGCGTTGCGCTCGGCCAGCTCGGCCCGGTGCGCGATCGGATGCCAGTAGGGGCCATAGAAGATGCGGGTGAGCTCTTCCCGGTAGACGTCGGGGTCGCTGAACACCTCCTTGGGAATGTCCGCTGCAGAGGTGAACCGTTTCCGGATCGCCGGCTGCACATGGTCGAACTCCAGCGTCGGTCCAAGCTTCACTGCGCTGCTCCTTTCTTCGGCGTCGCGATGTGGGTGATCGCGCCCAGGCCGTCGGCCAGGCACTTCCAGGTGTGGCCCTCGTCTTCCGACACGTAAAGCCCACCCGCCGTGGTGCCGTGGTACAGCAGCAGCTCGCCGCCATCAGTGAGCTCACCCTCCAGCGCCCAGACCATGTCGAACAAGCCGCGGTCGTCCTCGCTATCCAGCCGTACCCAGGAGGCGCCACCGTCGTTGCTGCGGAAGAATCCCACGTCGGCGCCGCGGCGTCGGCGCAGTTTGGACGGCGACAGGAAATAGACATTGCCGTTGAGCACGCCCATCACCAGCCGGCGCACTGCGGCCCACTTCGGTGGGATGCCGTCGGCCGCGGCGAGGAACACCACGTCGGGGTCGGCGGGATGCACCACGATCGCGTCTTCGGTGTAGTTGCGCTCGCCGAGTCCGTCGTTGGACTGCACCCAGCTCGATCCTCGGTCGGTGCTGCGGTAAATGCCCTTGCCGCCGCGGTAAGGCTTGGTGTCCTGGCCGGTGGTGACGATGAGCCGGTCGGGGGCATCCGGGTGCAGAACCACGCGGTGGATGTCGTGACCGAGGCCATCGATCTCCTCCCACGTCTGTCCCCGGTCCCGGGTGACCAGGAGGGAGCCGACTTCAATGCCGACGTAGACGACGTCAGCTTCTAGTGGGTGCACGGCGATGGTACGGACATGCGCGATTCCCGGGCGGATGGGGAAGCTCCACCTTTTCGCTTCGGGTACGCCGAGGACGTTTCCACACTCGGCCCAGATCCCGTCGTGCCACCGCAGCAAGTGCGCTGGTTCTGTTCCGGCGTAGAGCGCGTTGGGCGTGTGCGGATCGAACGCCAGCGCGCGCACGTCGCGGTGCGCGAGGCCATCGCCGAGGTCAGTCCAGTGGTCTGCGCCCACGGTGGCCAGAAACACGCCGTGCTTGTGGACGGCGACGGCGACGCGCTCGTCCTGAACAGCCATGGCCATGACCTGCCCCGGCAACTCGGGCCAAGCCCGGGCCTTGCCGTCGCCGCACACGGTGAACACACCGCGGCTTGTCGCGGCGACGACCATCAAGCCTCCCTCACTCACGGCTTCACCAGCACCTTGACCAAACCCTCCCGGCCCTCCAATAGCCCGCCCAATCCCTCCTTGACAGCGCGGTCCAGCGGGACTCGAGCGGTGATCTGCGGCGCGAGCGCGAGTTTTCCGTCGGCGATCAGGGCGAGAACAGCCGGGAAATCGTCGAACATGTCGTAACCGAAAACCATCCGGAGCTGAATCTCCTTGAGCAGATGGCGGTTGACATCCAGCGAGGCCGCACCAGCCCACGACGACATCTCCATGAAACGGCCCTGTTTACGGAGGCAGTCCAGGCCCTGTGTGAACGCCTCCGCGCTGCCCGCCACATGGAAGACCACGTCCACCCCTACACCGCGGGTCTCCTCCAAAATGCGCGCGGTGGTCCCGGGATCATTCGGATCGAGCACCAACGTCGCACCGAGGTCGCGCGCCAGGCTGGCCCGCACGCCGCTTGGTTCCGTGACGAAGATTCGCGCAGCTCCGGCCGCGCGTGCGCACTGGATCACGGTGAGCCCGAGTGCCCCGGCACCGAGGACCATCACCGTTTCGCCAAGGAGCAGTTCCGCTCGCCGCACCGCGTGGAACGCCACCGCCGTCGGCTCGGTCAGCGCCGCCACCTCGAGGTCCACCACGTCCGGCACTCGGACCGCGAGCCGAGAGGGCACTGCGACGTAGTTCGCCAAGCCCCCGTTTCGGGTGAAGCCGATCCACCCTGGGCGCTGGCACAAGTGAAAGAGCGACCGGTGGCAATAGTGGCAGCTCCCGCAGAAATCCATCGGAATCACCGCGGCGCCCTCCCCGATGCGGGATTGGTCGACGCCCGCTCCGACCTCCACGATCCGGCCCGAGACCTCGTGACCGAGCACCACCGGCGGCTGCGAGAAGGTGGGCCCCTCAACAAACTCGTGAAGGTCAGTTCCACACAGCCCTGTCGCCGCCACCTCGATGATGACCTCACCGGCCTGCGGCGCCGGGTCTGGCACCGACGTCAGACCGACGTCGTTGTTGCCGTTAAGAACGATCGCTTCCATCTCAGCCCGCGGCGCTTTCGTGGGTCCGGCGACGATTCCAGCGGTTGGGGATCATGCTCATACCGCCTCGAACGCCCGGAAAGTGACGCCGGCGGTCATGCCTCCGTCGACCGGCAGCACGGCACCAGTGATGTAGGACGCCTCGGGCGAGGCAAGAAACACAGCCGGCGCCGCGATCTCCTCTGGTCCTGCGAAACGCTGCATCGCGCAGAGGTCCACCATCATCGAGGCGTGTTCGGGGTGCTCGGCCAGGAACCGTTCAATCCTCGGCGTGCGGGTGCCCCCAGGGGCGATCGCGTTCACGCGGATGTTGTCGCGGGCGAAGTCGAGGGCCATGTTCTTCGTGAGCAGCACGACCCCGCCTTTGCTCGCGCTGTAGGCGGAGCACCTGTTCTCGGCCAGAATCCCGGCCGTCGACGCGACGTTGACGATCGACCCGCCGCCACCCTGGCGCAGGAGTGGGATGACGGGTTTGGACATCTGAAAGACACTGCCGAGGTTCATGTCGATCTGGCTGCGCCACTGCTCCTCGCTGATCTCCTCCACGTTGCGAGCCAGGCTCCCGCCGACGACGTTGAACAGTGTGTCGAGCCGCCCGAACTCGGTCAGCGCCCGTTCGACGACACTGTTGGCAACATCGCTGAGGCAAACGTCGCCGGCGACGCCGCAAACCGCCGCGCCGGACTCGGCCAATTCGGCCACGGCCGCATCGAGGCCCTCGCCGTCGGTGTCGGCCATGACACAGCACCCACCTTCGCGGCACCACCGCAGGGCGATCGCCTTACCGATTCCCGCGGCGGCGGCAGTGACAATTGCGACCCGGCGGTCCCCCGCCGTCACGGCACTCACGCGGCGCCGATTGGTGAACGGGCGCACTTCGCGCACAGCCTGGGCAGAAGCTTCATCAAGCACGCCCGCCGAATGCGGGAGGCTGACCCATGTATTCCAGCCATCTCCCCCAAAACCGCCGCTGATTCTGCTCGGCGTACCCGCTCGGGAGGGCCTCTCCCGGCCCTGGCCAGTCGGTGAGCGGAGTCAAGTCCATGCCCATTTCGTAGTTCAGCAGGCCTTCACCGGCGAACGGGCCCTGGACAGATTCGGTGATGGCCTTCCATGCCTCGGCGTCGTCCTGTTCGAAAACCCCACCTGGGCCGAAGTTGTTGACGTAGGACGCCTGGGACGCATCGCGCAACCATTCCGGAGCATCGCGTTCGACCAGGAACCAGGAGAGGATCTCCATCCGATCATGGGAGAGCGGATGCCATACCCGGAACGTGATGAAGGGGGTAGGGGGCGACATGTGGTCCTGCGCGAGGGTCACGTTGATGAACGACAAATTCGGGAACACGGTGCCGTGAATAAAGGATGAGCGTCGCATCAGGTCCTTGTGTACCGGCGACGGGTAGGACGTCGCCATCTGGTCGACGACTTCGTCGGGGTATCCCTCGTACTCGGGAAAATCGGCGAGCGTGGGCGGAAAGCCGAGTACGCCGACGCCGTGGCCGTTCTGCAGCGAGATTTCCGCTGGTGCGCTCGCGAAGTTTGGGTCACCGGGCGCCATGCCTAGCTCGACCATCGAGCGGTGAGCAAAGAGGGTGTGGTAGGAGTCGCCGACAAAATTGTCGGCGGCTGTCTTCCAGTTCGCTGACATCACCCATCGATGCGGTGCCCCTATCACCTCCAGACCGCCCGCTGTCTTCTTCGCAATGAGGTCGAGGTAGAACGTCGTGTCGCCGAGGTAGTCGGTCAGGCTCGGCGCCTTCGGATCGACGCTGCCGAAGATGAATCCGGCGTACGAGTCGACATGGGGGATGTGACGTAATCCCCACTGCGACTTGTCGAAGCCGCCGGGATAGGCCTCCGTCATCGCCGGCACGCCGACGAGCTCTCCGGTGTTGCTGTACACCCAGCCGTGGTACGGGCATTGGAAGTGCGCGGTGTTTCCCATCTCCGCCCGGCACACGAGCGCACCACGGTGGCGACAAGAATTGGACAGCGCCTGGATGCGGCCGGAGTTGTCCCGGCAAACGATCACCGAATCGGCCCCGATGTGCCGCACGACGAAGTCGCCGGACTTGGCCAACTCCGACTCGTGTCCGAGAAACACCCAGGCGCGCCCGAAGATCCGCTCCATCTCGATCGTGTGTAGCGCGGGATCGCTGACGACGCGGGCCGGTAAGCGCCCGACCTTGAGCCCGTCCGCTACCTCCCGCAACGCGCGCCGCAGGTAGGGATCGGTCGCGTCAGCTGTTCCGGTTGTTTCGGTGGTCATATGGTTGGGCCCTTTCTGGAATCGGCGATATCCACGCGGAGGTGGTGAGCGGAGCTGGCCCTACAGGACTACCGACAGGTTGTCGATGGGCAACGTCGAGTGATCGAGTAACACCTCG
>NZ_BLTG01000030.1 GCF_017312405.1 Mycobacterium sp. PO1 | reverse complement strand
GGGGCGAGCTGCATCGGGCCCGGAGCGGGCGGCGGCGGCGCGGCCGGTCCCGGAGCCGGTGGTGGCGCGGCCGGTCCCGGGGGCAGCAGCGGCTGGGCCGCCGGCCCCGGCGGCACCGGGCCGGGCGCCGCCGCAGGCGCGGGCGGGACGGAGTCCTTGATGCAGAACACCGCGCAGTCCGGTTGTTTCTGCTGGGGCTGCATCCACGGCGGCAGCCAGCTCAGCTGGGGCGCCGGTGCGGGTTCGGGCGGCGCCTCGGGCGCGGGGCCGGGCAGCGGACCCAGCGACTGGCCTGGTGCGAAACCGGGGACGTTGGTGTTGAGCAGGCCGGCGGCGTCGGTGCGGCCCATCATCGGCAGCAGCGACATCGGATCGTCGGCGGGCAACCCGGTGGCATTGAGCGGCATCCCCGGACCGAGTCCCTGGGAGCCCTCGAGCAGGTGCATGTTGACCGCGGTGGCCGCCGGACTCAGCTCCGGAACCGGCCCGGTGATCGGCGGCAGGTCGACGGGCACGACGCCGGTCGCGTAGGAGGCCGCCCAGCTGAGCACGTTTCGCGCATAGGCCATCGAGTTGTTGTAGCGCAGGATCGAGGCCACCACATCGCCCTGGTTGCGCAGGTTCAGGCCACCGCTGCACAGGTAGCGGGCCGCGGCCAGGGACGAATCGAACAGATTCTGCACGTCGGCCTTGCCGTCGCCGTCACCGTCGGAGGCGTAGCGCGACCAGGTGCCGGGCAGGAACTGCATGGGCCCCATGGCCCTGGCGTACACCACCCGGTCGGCCGAGCGGCTCTGCACGATGACTTCGTTACCCGGCAGTGTGCCGTCCAACGCCGGGCCGTAGATCGGTCGCACGGCGGTGCCGCGCGCGTCGGTAGCCCCGCCGTTGGCGTGCATCGACTCGATTCGGCCGATACCGGCCAACAGATTCCAGCTGACCCCGCAGCCCGGGTAGGCGGTGGCCATCATCGATTCGGCGTTGCGGTAGGCGGCCAGCGCCATCGACGGGATGCGCAGGGTGCCCGGGGCGTTGACGACCGCCGACGGTGGCGGGGCGGATGCGGTGACGCCGGCGACCCGCAGCGGGGTCGGCGTCTTCATCACCGCGACGACCGAGGCGCCGGAGTCATCGGCGGGGGCGGCCACCACCGCGGCCATGGGGACGACCGCCGAATCGCGTGCTGCCCCGCCGTGCGCCGACGGCGGAGATCCGCCGACCGCGCCGGCCAGCACAAGGGGGGTGATCACCGCGGCGACGCCGAACACCGGCATACGGACAACGTCGGTTGCTCGGCGCCGCGCTGCTCGGAGGGCCGAGACTCCCCCTATATGCACTCAACCGTCCTAGCTGTGTGATCGCCTGTGAACTTCGCCACCATACCTATTGGGCCACGGCTGTGTAACAACTATCGCCACAGCCGTCACCCTGATTTCTTGGGCCGCTTCTCCGACTGCTGTTTGCTCGGCCGTTCTGCGCCGGCGGCGGGCTGAAGGTCGGCGATCAGCTCGCGGATCTCCTCCAGCTCGCGGCGGAGGTAATCGCGGGTGGCCACTTCACCGACCGCCAGACGCAGCGCGGCCAATTCCCGTGCCAGGTATTCGGTGTCTGCCTTGGTCTGCTCGGCGCGCCGGCGGTCTTCCTCGAGGGAGACCCGGTCACGGTTCTCCTGGCGGTTCTGAGCCAGCAGGATCAACGGCGCCGCGTAGGCGGCCTGGGTGGAGAACGCCAGGTTGAGCAGGATGAACGGGTAGGGGTCCCACTGCCAGGCGAAGGCGCCGATGTTCAGCAGGATCCAGGCGATGACGACCATCGTCTGGATCGCCAGATAGCGCCCGGTGCCGAGGAACCGCGCGATGCTCTCGCTGAAGGCGCCGACGGCCTCGACGTCCAGGCGCGGACCGAAGGACCGAGAGACTCGCGGAGTGTCCAGGCGCTGGCGGGCCGACGAGTCGCTCATGTCGGCGTCTCGGCAGTCACGATGACGGGTTCGGCTTCCCGTTCGCGCCAGTCGTCAGGCAGCAGGTGGTCGAGGACGTCGTCGACCGACACGGCGCCGACCAGATGGCTCTCCTCGTCCACGACAGGACCGCACACCAGGTTGTAGGCGGCGAAGTAGCGCGTCAGCGCGCCGAGCGAGTCCTCCGGGCGCAGGCTGGGCAGATCGGTGTCGAGAATCCCGCTGACCAGCGCCGCGGGGGGCTCGCGCAACAGACGCTGCAGATGCACACAGCCCAGATACCGTCCGGTGGGGGTCGCCGTGGGTGGTCGCGCGACGAACACCAGCGACGCGAGCGCCGGGGTGAGATCCGGATCACGCACGCGGGCAAGGGCTTCGGCGACGGTGGTGTCGGGGGCGAGCACCACCGGCTCGGAGGTCATCAAGCCGCCCGCCGTGTTCGGCGAATGGCTGAGCAGACGACGGACGTCCTCGGAGTCCTCGGGATCCATGCGGCGCAGGAACTGCTCGGCGTCGGCCGGAGTCATGGTCCCGAGTAGGTCGGCGGCGTCGTCGGGGTCCATCGCTTCCAGCACGTCGGCTGCGCGGTCGGTCTGCAGCTGCTTGAGGACCGCCAGCTGCTCGTCCTCGGGTAGCTCCTGCAACACGTCGGCCAGACGCTCGTCGTCGAGGGCGTTGACCACCTCGTAACGCCGCTTTGCCGGCAGCTCCCGCACCGCGTCGGCGACCTCGATGGGACGCTGCCCCTGGAACTGTTCCAGCAGTTGGGCGACGCCCTGGTCGGGCATTGCGAGCCCGGACGGGGTCAGTCCGTGGACGTGTTGCCAGTCGACGGTGTAGACGTTGCTGCGCCGGCCCAGGCGACGTTGGGGGCGTACCGCCACCTTCGTGACCATCCAATCGCGCTTGCGCGTCTGTTCGATGCCGAGGTCGACGACGATGACGTCGATACCGGCCAGCTGGGTCAGGTCCGGGTCGTCGACGCGGACCCGGGTTTCGAGCACTTGGCCCAGGACGAGGACCTCGCCGGGCCGCTGAGCGAAGCGGCGCAGTGAGACATTGCCCGTGGAGAGGGTCACCGCTCCGGGTTCGATCGCGGTGACCCTGAGAATGGGCATGAAAATTCTTCTGCGGCTGAGCAACTCGATCACCAAGCCGAGCACGCGGGGCTGCTGGCGCACGATGCTGATGCCGATCACCACATCGCGCACGCGGCCGATCGACTCGCCGTCGGGGCCCAGCACCACCATCCCCGCGAGTCGGGCCGCATAGACCCGGTTGACCGATGCCATGGTTGTCAAGAGTAGAGAGTGTTGGTGTGGAAAACCGGTATCGCCCCCGCCGCACCTGTCTGTCCGTGCCGGGCAGCAGCCCCAAGATGATCCAGAAAGCCAAAACGCTGCCTGCCGATCAGGTTTTTCTCGATCTCGAGGATGCGGTCGCACCGGATGCGAAAGGCCAAGCGCGCGCTCAGGTGGCGGCAGCGCTGGCCGAGGACGGATGGGCGGGCCAGCTGCGCGGCGTGCGCGTCAACGACTGGACCACGCCCTGGACGCACGCCGACGTCATCGAGGTGGTCGCGCGCGCCGGTGCCTCGGTGGACGTCGTCGTACTGCCGAAGGTGACCGAAGCCGCCCACGTCCACGCGCTCGACTTGCTCCTCAGCCAACTCGAGGCCACCCACGGATTGCCGGTGGGGCGCATCGGAATCGAGGCGCAGATCGAAGACGCCAGGGGATTGACCAACATCGACGCGATCGCGTCCGCGCCGCGCGTGCAGGCGCTGGTGCTCGGCCCGGCGGATCTGATGGCCAGCCTGAACATGCGCACCCTCGAGGTCGGGGAGCAGCCCGCGGGCTACGACGTCGGCGACGCCTACCATCACGTGCTGATGCGCATCCTGGTGTCCGCCCGCGCCCATGGTGTCGCCGCGATCGACGGGCCCTACCTCAAGGTGCGCGACGTCGCTGCGTTCCGCCGGGTGGCCGGGCGGTCGGCGGCGTTGGGCTACGACGGCAAATGGGTTCTGCATCCCGACCAGATCGAGGCCGGCAACGAGATCTTCAGTCCCCGCCAGCAGGCCTACGACCACGCCGAGCTGATCCTCGAGGCCTACGCGTGGCACACGTCGCGCGCCGGTGGCGCCAGGGGAGCGGTGATGCTGGGCGACGAGATGATCGACGAAGCCAGCCGCAAGATGGCGCTCGTCATCGCCGGGCAGGGACGCGCCGCGGGGATGCAGCGCTCCGGCGAGCGGTTCAGCCCGCCCGCCTAACCGGTCGACGGACCCGACACCATGGCGAACACCAGCACGTAGACGAAATAACCCACGATCGCGAGTGAGCTGATGATGACCGCGGCCACGGCCAGCGAGTGTCCGCTCTGGCCGCTGCGTCTGGTGTCGTTCATCGCAATCAATCCCAGCACCAGGCCGGCCAGCGCGGGTAGGCAGCACGCCAGCCCGGCCACCGCGCACACCAACGCGGCGATCGCCTTGCCGTTGGTGCCCGGAGGTGGCGGCGGCGGATACCCGCCGAAGCTGGGGTAGGACGCGTAGTAACCGGATCCGGGCAACCCGGGGTGGGGCGTCGGGTAGACCGGCGGCGGTAACCCGGCGTCCTCCGGGTAGTCCAGCGGCCGGTCGAAGCCGTCAGGCGGTCGCTGGTCGCTCATCGCCCGTCACCGCTGCGTCAGCTCGCGAGAACCGAAAGCGTCCACACCAGGCTGATCAGCAGAGTCACCGCGCCGACCGCGATGCCTGCGACGGCCAGACCTTGCCCGTCCTGGCCGCGTTGCTTGATCTGGTTGATCGCGACGATGCCGAGCACGATGCCCACGATCGAGCCGATACCGCAGCACACGCCGAGGATCGACGCGACCAGGGACGCGATCGCGAGCTGATTGGTTCCCCGGGACACCGGAGCGCCGTAGCCCAGGTCGGCCGACGGGTAACCACCCGGACCGTAGGGGGGCGGGGGCGGGTAGGACGGCTGACCGTAACCCTGATAGGGCGGCGAGCCGGCGTCGCCGTACGGCGGGGGATATCCGGACGACTGCGGTGGGGTGTAGCCGGAGGGCGGCGGATAGCCGGATGGTGAATAGCCCGGCGGTTGCGAGTAGCCGGAGGGCTCGGAATAGCCCGGTGGCTGCGAATAGCCCGGCGACTGCGAATAGCCCGAAGGCGGCGGGCTGTATGCCGGCGGTGTGTCGTCATCGGCCCGGGGGGCGGGAGACTCCTCGCCAGAGGCCGCTTCATGCCCACTGAACTGCGGTTCAGATCCACCGGCGGGGGGCTCGGAACGCTCGTTTCGGCCTGCGTCGTCGTCCGGATTGGTCATGCTGATCAACCTAGCCTAAGAGTTGCGGGGCGCGGTGCTCGTCGGTTCGGGCACCTTTGCGGCGCGTCAGGCGTTGACAATGCGGACGGTCCCAGCGACCGTCGAAGAGACTGTGGTGACGCCGCTGACGCGAAGGAGTTGCAGGAGATGACCAGCCCGTTCCAACCCGGACAGAATCCCGGTGTGGCCTCGGGCGTCCCCGCTGCCGGACGGGGCCGCCCGGTCGGTCTGCCGACTCCTCCCAAGGGGTGGCCGATCGGCTCGTACCCGACCTACGCCGAGGCGCAACGCGCCGTCGATTACCTGTCCGACCAGCAGTTTCCGGTGCAGCAGGTGACGATCGTCGGCGTCGACCTGATGCAGGTCGAACGAGTGACCGGCAGGTTGTCCTGGCCCAAGGTGCTCGGGGGCGGTGTGCTCACCGGAGCCTGGCTGGGCCTGTTCATCGGCCTGATTCTCGGCTTTTTCAGCCCCAACCCGTGGAGCGCGCTGATCACCGGCTTGATCGCCGGTGTGTTCTTCGGCCTCATCACCTCCGCGATCCCGTATGCGATGGCACGGGGCACAAGAGATTTCAGCTCGACGATGCAACTGGTCGCCGGACGCTACGACGTGCTCTGCGACCCGCAGAGCGCCGAGCGCGGGCGTGATCTGCTGGCGCGCTTGACTCTCTGAATCATCCGCGACAGTGCGTGTCTGCGCACGGCGCGCCGCTGATCTTCGGCAGGTTCCGCACGCTTGTTCTTCCGCCGAACGGGCGTTGCGCTGCGAAGATGTTGCGCAATCAGCGGCGCGCGCTCTACGGTGTGCCCTCGATGGCTGAGATCGTTCTCGATCGGGTGACCAAGACTCATCCCGACGGCGTGGCGGCGGTCAGAGACCTGTCGATCACCATTGCCGACGGCGAGTTCGTCGTCCTGGTGGGACCGTCGGGGTGCGGGAAGTCGACGACGCTGAACATGATCGCCGGCCTGGACGAGATCACCTCCGGAGACCTGCTGATCGACGGCCGCCGGGTCAACGACCTTGCGCCGAAGGACCGCGACATCGCGATGGTGTTCCAGTCGTACGCGCTGTACCCGCATCTGACGGTGCGCCAGAACATCGCCTTCCCGCTGACGTTGACGAAACTCGCGCGCGAGCAGATCAGCGAGAAGGTTGAGCAGACCGCGAAAACCCTTGATCTGGTTGATCTTCTGGACCGCAAGCCCGACCAGTTGTCGGGTGGGCAGCGGCAACGGGTGGCGATGGGGCGCGCGATCGTGCGCAGCCCCAAGGCGTTTCTGATGGACGAGCCGCTGTCGAATCTGGATGCCAAATTGCGGGTGCAGATGCGTTCGGAGATCGCCCGCCTCCAGAAGCGGCTGGGCACGACCACGGTCTTCGTCACCCACGACCAGACCGAGGCCATGATGTTGGGTGACCGGCTCGTGGTGATGTCAGCCGGTGCGGTGCAGCAGATCGGTACGCCCGATGAGCTGTATCGGGATCCGCTCAATCTGTTCGTCGCAGGTTTCATCGGCTCGCCCCCGATGAACTTCTTCCCCGCCGCGGCGACCGGCCTCGGGGTGCGGTTGCCCTTCGGTGAGGTTCCGCTCACGGGCGAATCCTACGAGCGGATCCGCGATCACCGGTCGGCCAACGATCTCGTCGCCGGGGTGCGCCCCGAGCATCTGCAGGATGCCGACGTCATCGACGCCTACGCCAGGATCAACGCGCTGTGCTTCGACGTGACGGTCGAGATGGTCGAGTCACTCGGCGCCGACAAGTACGCGTACTTCACCACCGACGGGCCTGCCGTGCAGGCGGCCCAGCTGACCGAGGCGGCCGATTCCGCGCTCGCGTCTTTGGCCTCTGGCTCCGCCGGCAACGAGTTCGTCGCCCGGGTTCCGGCGCAGTCCGCCGCTCGGGCCGGCGACACGATGCGACTGGCGCTGGACCCCGCTGCGGTCATGGTTTTCGATCCCCGGACCGGGGCGAACCTCACCCGGGCGGCGGGTCCGCGATGACGGACGTCCTCGGCGAGGTCCGCACCCACCTGACCGAGCATTTCGCTCGCGCCGGGGCGCTCGCCGAACCCGACGAGGCCAGTGTCACGTTCCTCGGCACCGAACGTTTCGGCATCCTCCGGTTCGCGCTCCCCGATGACGGCGCGGCACAGTATGTTTCGCTGGGTTGCGCCAGGCAGCCGATGGTGGATCCCGCCGAGTTGATCACCGATCCGGTGCGCGGCCCGCGCGCCGAGGTGGTCGTCGCGCTGCGGGGGCCGGTGCCGGTCGGGTTGGCGCGTTCCATCGCGGTGCTGGCAGCCGCTCCCGCGGTCGAGGGGCTCATCTTGGAACCCGATTCGCTGATCGATCTCGAGACGCCGTTGTGGCAGGGCGCCCCGTTCACGGCATTTCTTCTGGGGCGCAGCACGATCGACGACGTCGTGCTGCCGGAACCTCTTTCGCCGGTGGTGATCTTGTCGGCGATTCCGATCACTCAGACAGAGGCGGCGTGGGTGCGGCTCAAAGGTGCGGACGCGATGCGGGAGGCGTGGGTGCAGGACGGGGTCGATACGGCGGACCCGCGGCGGCGGGCCGCCAGTCCGGCGTGAGCGGTTACAGCCAGTCGTTGCGCCGGAAGGTCCGGTACAGCAGCAGGCATATCACCGCCATCACCACCAGCACCGTCGGGTAGGCATAGGCCCAGTCGAGCCCGGGCATGTTCTCGAAGTTCATCCCGTAGATCCCCGCAAGGGCCGTCGGCGCGGCAGCGATGGCGACCCACGCCGAGATCTTTCGCATGTCCACGTTCTGTTGCATTGCGACCTTGCCTGTCGCGGCTTCCACCAGTGAACTGAGCAGTTCGTCGTAGCTGGCGATGCGTTCGGACGCCTTGATGGTGTGGTCGAGTACGTCGCGCATGTAGCGGCGGATCTCGACGTCGACCAGATCGTCATGCTCGCCGCTGATGCGCTGCAGTTCGGTGGCCAGCGGAGCGACTGCGCGACGTAACTCCACCACTTCACGCTTGAGCTGATAGATGCTCTCGATGTCGGTCTTCGCCTGGGTGGAGAAGATCTCCTCTTCCATCGCGTCGATGTCGGTCTCGATCAGGTCGGTGACGTCGAGGTAGGAGTCGACGATGTGGTCGGCAATGGTGTGCATCACCGCATACGGCCCGAGCTCGAGGGACGCTGGAGCTGCCTCCAGGCGCCTGCGCACTGCGGCCAGGTCGGAATGCTCGCCGTGACCGACCGTGACGACGAAGTCCGCTCCGACGAAGATCATGATCTCGCCGGTTTCGACGATCTCGCGCGAGCCGCCCGCCGGATCGTCTTTCACATATTTCATGGTCTTGAGGACCAGGAACAGCATGGTGTCGTACCGCTCCAGCTTGGGCCGCTGGTGTGCGTGGACCGCGTCCTCGACAGCCAGGTGGTGCAGACCGAACACGTCCGCGATCGACTGCATCTGACCCTCGTCGGGTTCGTGCAGTGCGACCCAGACGAACGCTTTTCCGCTGCCGGTCTCGACCTCGCGCACCTGCTGCAGTGCGGCGGCGGGGGCGAATTCACCGGACAACCGGGAGCCGTTTTCGTAGACGGCGCAGTCGCTGATGGCCGCCGACACCGGGGCGGATTCGCCCTGGCCGGCGCTGCGTGCCCGGCCGCCTGGACGGACGAGGGACGGTGTGTGCGGACGGAATGACGGCACGTGGTGTCTCCATTCGATGCCGTCCACCCTGGTAGGACGGCGCTGATAGCGCGGACCTCGGTGGCCGTGGCGTGATCACCGAGGGGGAACCTATCGATGTGAGATTCCGAGGTCGGTTACCCTGACGGCCGTGGCTGATAACGTCGTCACCGCGCGCGAAGGCTCGCCGCAGGTGCGCACACCCCAGGTTGTCATCGAGGACAGCGAGATCTTTGCAGCGCACGAGGGTGGCAAGCTCTCGGTGGCTCTGAAGTCTCCTCTGGACACCCAGCGCGCGCTGTCGATCGCGTACACGCCGGGGGTAGCCCAGGTCAGTCGCGCGATCGCGGCCGACAAGACGCTGGCCGCCAAGTACACCTGGGCCAATCGCCTGGTCGCGGTGGTCAGCGACGGAAGCGCGGTGCTGGGTCTCGGCGACATCGGCGCGGCCGCCTCACTGCCGGTCATGGAGGGCAAGAGCGCGCTGTTCAAGGAGTTCGGTGGCTTGGACTCCATTCCGATCGTGCTGGACACCAAGGATCCCGACGAGATCGTCGAAACGCTGATCCGGCTGCGTCCCACGTTCGGCGCGGTCAACCTCGAAGACATCTCGGCGCCGCGCTGCTTCGAGATCGAGCGGCGGGTGATCGAGGCGCTGGACTGCCCGGTGATGCACGACGATCAGCACGGCACGGCGATCGTGGTGCTCGGTGCGTTGCAGGGCGCGTGCAAGGTGCTCGACCGCGACATGCACGAGCTGAGGGTGGTGATCTCCGGCGCCGGCGCGGCAGGTGTGGCCTGCGCGAACATTCTGCTGGCCAAGGGCATCACCGATGTCACGGTGTTGGATTCCAAGGGAATCGTCCACACCGGTCGCTCGGATCTGAACACGTTCAAGGCCGAGCTCGCCGAGCGCACGAACCCCAGTGGTCGCACGGGGGGAATCGCCGACGCCGTCGACGGCGCCGACATGTTCCTGGGTCTGTCGGCGGGCGTGGTCCCCGAGGAGATCATCGCGACGATGGCGCCCGGCGGCATCGTGTTCGCGCTGTCCAATCCTGATCCGGAGATCCACCCGGATGCGGCGCGCAAGCATGCCGCGGTGGTCGCGACCGGTCGCAGCGACTTCCCGAACCAGATCAACAACGTGCTGGCCTTCCCCGGCGTGTTCCGCGGAGCGCTGGACGCCGGCGCGCGCCGCATCACCGAACGGATGAAGGTCGCCGCCGCGGACGCGATCTTCTCGGTGGTCGGTGACGAGCTCGCTGTCGACCACATCGTGCCCAGCGCGCTGGATCCCCGGGTGGGTCCGGCGGTGGCGGCTGCGGTCGCCGCTGCGTCCGAGGAGTCGGCGGGCTGATCCGCACCCGGAGTGCCCGGCTGAGGCTGGTCCTGGCATTGCTCGTCGCGATGCTGGCGGTGGGATGCGCAGGGCAGGCGCCGCCTCCCTCGATCCCCGTGGGGGCGTCGTCGGATCCGGAGTCGCAGGTGCTGGCCCATCTGTACGTCGCCGCGCTGCGCTTCTACGGCAACCCGGCCCACGTGCAGGAAGCGCAGGATCCGTTGCGCGGGCTGGATGCGGGGGACATCACGGTGGCGCCGGTCTTCACCGGCAGACTGCTGCACCGGCTCGACCCCCAGTCGCCGGCGCGCTCAGAGGTGCAGGTCTACCGGACCCTGCTGTCGTCACTTCCCGAGGGGATCGCCGCCGGCGACTACACGATCTCGGCGCAGGACGAGCCCGCGCTGGCGGTCACCGAGCAGGCGGCCGAGACGTGGGCCGGCGACGACGTGTCCGACGTGCTGGGGCGTTGCCCGGATCTCACTGTCGGCGCGGTGGACGGCCAGTCGGTTCCGCAGATGCTGGGCACGTGTCGACTGTCCGACCCGCGCGAATTCCCCGACGATGCAGCGATGTTCGCTGCGCTGCAGGCCGGCGACGTCGACGCGGCGTGGACGACCACTGCCGCGCCGGATGTCCCCGAGGACGTCGCGGTGCTCGCCGACACCACGTCGCTGGTGCGGGCCGAGAACGTCGTCCCGCTGTACCGGCGCAACGAGCTGACCGAATCCCAGGTGCTGGCGCTCAACGAAATCGCGGGTGTGCTGGACACCGGCTCACTGGCCGACATGCGCCGTCAAGTGGCCGAGGGCGCCGACCCGGGGCTGGTCGCGGGCCGGTGGCTCGACGAGCATCCGTTGGGCGTCGGCAACTGACGTCAGCGCGACGGGCCGACCAGCCGCGAAACCACCTTGGGGAACAGCGACTGGTAGTGCGGTCCGAAAGCGCGGATGACGATCTCGAACATCTTGGCGTCTCGGCCGATCAGGATTCGGGCCTTGTTCTTGCGGACGCCGTCGAGGATCACCTCGGCAGCCTTCTCCGGGGTGGTGCTGGCCAGCTTGGCGTCGAAGGCCTTCGCGAGTTCGCCGGGGTCGAGGCCTTCGGCCGCGGTGGCGTTGCGGGCGATCGCGGTCTTGATGCCGCCCGGATGGACGCAGCTGACCTTGACCGGATGCCCGGCCAGCGCCATCTCTTGGCGCAGCGCCTCGGTGAAGCCACGCACCGCGAACTTCGCGGAGTTGTAGGCGGCCTGGCCCGGGACGGCGAACAGACCGAACACGCTGGAGACGTTGACCACGTGGCCGTCGCCGGAGGAGATCAGGTGCGGCAGGAACGCCTTGGTGCCGTTGACCACGCCCCAGTAGTCGACGTCCATGACCCGCTCGATGTCCTTGAACTGGCTGACCTCGATGTCACCGGTGAAGGCGATGCCGGCGTTGTTGTAGATCTGGTTGACCTTGCCGAAGTGCTCGGCGACGGCGTCGGCGTAGAGCAGGAACGCTTCGCGTTCGGTGACGTCGAGCCGGTCGCACTTGACGTGTACGCCGATGTCATTGAGGCGCTTCTCGGTGACGGCCAGGCCCTCGGTGTCGACGTCGCTGATGGCGACGTGGGCGCCGGAGCGCCCCAGTTCGATGGCCAGGGCCTGGCCGATACCCGACCCGGCACCGGTGACGACAGCGACCTTTCCCGCGAAGCCTTCCATGGACACTCCCTCGTGCTGCTCGTTGTTGTACGCGTGTTGAGTGCCGCCCAGTTTAGCCGGTACCGCGGGTACCGGCGAAGCCCGGGTGGGTCGCGGCGTAATGCCGTGGGCCGTGCCGGCGACATCAACGGTATGACGTGCTTCAAGCTCGCGGTCGCCGCCTCCGTGCTGGCGGCGACCGCCCTCACGGCGACGGTCTCGGCGCCTGCCGCGCAGGCCGACACCGGTGCGGACGTGTTCCTGGCGATGCTGGGCGACTACGGGCTGGGTGGCATCGACCCGGCCACCGCGGTGCGGGTCGGGGAGGCGGTGTGCCCGATGCTGGTCGAGCCGGGGCAGAACATGGCCAACGTGGCCTCCGACGTTGCCGATGCGCTGGGCCGACCGCTGGGGGCGGCGACGATGTTCACCGGTCTGGCGATCCAGATCTTCTGCCCCCGCGCCGTGACCGCGCTGACCGACGGGCGCCCGTTCTCGTTACTGGGCTGAGCGATCGGGTCAGGCTTCTGGTTCCAAGCTGCTACCGGTGGCCGTGTTGCGCTTGACCACGTGCAGTTTGGCGGCGATCCGGGTCAAGGCCTGCTTGTCGGACGTGGTGAGTCGGTCGAGCACCAGTTCGCGAACAGAGTTCACATGGATCGGTGCGGCATCGACCACGATGCGGTGGCCGGCGCCGGTGAGTTCGGCGATCGTGTAGCGGCCGTCTGCGGGGTCCGGCGAGCGGACGACCCACCCGCGTTGCTCGAAACGCTTGACCACATTCGACAGCCGCGATAACGAGCCGTTGGCCAGGAACGCCAACTCGCTCATGCGGATACGACGGTCGGGGGCTTCCGAGAGGTGGCTCAACGTCAGGTACTCGAACAGCGTGAGGTCGACCTCCCGCAGCGGCGCTTCGAGCTTTCCGGGCAGAAGCAGGATCATCGAGATCAGGCTGGTCCAAGCGTCCTTCTCCTGGGGGCTGAGCCATCGCGTTTCGTCGGTGCCTGGCATTGCGCCTCCTGTCCGTCGCCGGGAGATGAGTTTACACGTGAAGTCATACGGGGTATTTTCACTTCATGGATGAAGTGAAATCAGTTGACGATGTCGAGTTCTTCGTGACGCCGGGGTACGGCGAGATGTTGCGCAGGGAGCGGCATTACAGCCAGGCGGTGCGAGTGGGGGACCGGGTCGAGATCTCCGGGCAGGGCGGTTGGGACGACGAGTTGAATTTTCCGGATTCGCTGGAAGACGAGATCGCGCGGGCCTTCGAGAACGTCGAGCGGACGCTGGCCACCGCCGGTGCCTCCTGGCGCGACGTGATCCACCTGAATTCGTATCACCTGGCCAGCGGGTCGGACTCGATCTTCGACGCGCACAACGACGCCATGATCGCCCAGATGCGCAAGTGGATGCCTGACCACGCACCGATATGGACCGAGACCGGTGTCGCCGCGCTCGCCGCGCCGGGCATGCGCGTGGAGATCCGGGTCACCGCGATCCTCGGAGCGAGGCCCTAGCCGAGCCGCGCCCTGACCAGAAAGTCACCATGCGGATGGGTCGCGGCTGGCCACCCCGGCCGCGACCGCGCGGTCGCGGCGCGTCGGCGTGCAGACGCGCGCCCTTCCGGGGAAAGGCCCTCGCCAGGAACGGCCTTCGCAGGGAAAGGCCTCTGGTCAGCCGAACGCTTCGTCGATCAGCTCCTGCTGCTCGACGGCGTGCACCTTCGACGAACCTGACGACGGCGCCGACATCGCGCGCCGAGAGATGCGCGTGATGCCGGTCAGCTTGTCCGGCAGCACCTCGGGGAGCGTGAGCCCCATCGTCGGCCACGCACCCTGGTTGGCCGGCTCTTCCTGCACCCAGAAGAACTGCTTCGCGTTGGGGTAGTGGTCCAGGGTCTCGGCCAGTCTCCGCTTGGGCAGCGGCGCCAGCTGCTCGAGCCGCACGATCGCCACGTCGTCGCGCTTGTCCTTGTTCTTCCGGTTGGCCAGCTCGTAGTACAACTTGCCGCTGGTCAGCAGGATGCGCGTGACCTTCGAGCGGTCGCCGTCACCCTCCTCGTAGGTGGGTTCCTCCATCACCGAGCGGAACTTGGCCTCGGTGAACTCCTTGAGGTCGGAAACCGCGGCCTTGTTGCGCAGCATCGACTTCGGGGTGAACACGATCAGCGGGCGGTGGATGCCGTCGAGACCGTGGCGGCGCAGCAGGTGGAAGTAGTTCGCCGGCGTGGAGGGCATCGCGATTGTCATCGATCCCTCGGCCCACAGCAGCAGGAACCGCTCGATGCGACCCGAGGTGTGGTCGGGGCCCTGGCCCTCGTGGCCGTGCGGCAGCAGCAGCACCACGTCGGAGAGCTGCCCCCACTTGGCCTCACCGGAGCTGATGAACTCGTCGATGATCGACTGCGCGCCGTTGACGAAGTCGCCGAACTGGGCTTCCCACAGCACCATCGCGTCGGGATTGCCGACCGAGTAGCCGTATTCGAAGCCCACCGCGGCGAACTCCGAGAGCGCCGAGTCGTAGACCATGAACTTGCCGCCGGTCGGGTTGCCGTCGGAGTCGACGGTCAGCAGATCCAGTGGCGTGAACTCCTTGCCCGTCTTGCGGTCGATGATCACCGAGTGGCGCTGGGTGAAGGTGCCGCGCCGGGTGTCCTGACCGGTCAGCCGGATCGTCCGGCCCTCGGCGAGGAACGAGCCCAGGGCCAGCAGCTCGGCGAAGGCCCAGTCGACCTTGCCCTCGTAGGCCATCTCGCGGCGCTTCTCGAGCACCGGCTTGACGCGGGGATGGATGCTGAACTCCTCGCCGGCGGCCAGGTGCGCGTCACCGATGCGTTGCAGCAGCGCCTTCTCCACCGCGGTGGTCATTCCGGCGGGCACCATCTGGTCGGACTCCACCGACGAGCTCGGCTCGATCTCGTGCTTCTCGAGCTCGCGGACTTCGTTGAAGACGCGTTCGAGCTGACCCTGGTAGTCGCGCAGCGCGTCCTCGGCCTCTTTCATCGAGATGTCGCCGCGGCCGATCAGGGCTTCGGTGTAGGTCTTGCGGACACCGCGCTTGGTGTCGATGACGTCGTACATGTTGGGCTGGGTCATCGACGGGTCGTCGCCCTCGTTGTGACCGCGGCGGCGGTAGCACAGCATGTCGATGACGACGTCCTTCTTGAACTTCTGCCGGAAGTCCACCGCCAGCTTGGCCACCCACACGCAGGCTTCGGGGTCGTCGCCGTTGACGTGGAAGATCGGTGCGCCGATCATCTTCGCCACGTCGGTGCAGTACTCCGAGGACCGTGAGTCGTACGGCGAGGTGGTGAAGCCGATCTGGTTGTTGACGATGATGTGGATCGTCCCGCCGGTGCGGTAGCCGCGCAGCAGCGCCAGGTTCAGCGTCTCGGCGACCACGCCCTGCCCGGCGAACGCCGCGTCGCCGTGCAGCATCATCGGCACGACGGTGAACTGGTTCGAGCCGTTGGGCTCTTCCCCGACGTCCATCATGTCCTGCTTGGCGCGCACGATGCCTTCGAGCACGGGGTCGACCGCCTCGAGGTGGCTGGGGTTGGCCACCAGCGACACCGCGATGTCGTTGTCACCGAACATCTGGATGTAGGTTCCGGTGGCACCGAGGTGGTACTTGACGTCGCCGGAGCCGTGGGCCTGCGACGGGTTCAAGTTGCCCTCGAACTCGGTGAAGATCTGGCTGTACGGTTTGCCGACGATGTTGGCGAGCACGTTGAGCCGGCCGCGGTGCGGCATGCCGATGACGACCTCGTCGAGGCCGTGCTCGGCGCACTGGTCGATCGCCGCGTCCATCATCGGGATGACGGTCTCGGCGCCCTCCAGGGAGAACCGCTTCTGACCGACGTACTTGGTCTGCAGGAACGTCTCGAACGCCTCGGCGGCGTTGAGCTTACTCAGGATGTACTTCTGCTCGGCGACCGTCGGTTTCTCGTGCTTGACCTCGATGCGCTCCTCGAGCCACTTCTGCTGTTCGGGCTCGAGGATGTGGGTGTACTCCACCCCGACGTGGCGGCAGTACGCGTCGCGCAGCAGGCCCAGGACGTCGCGCAGCTTCTTCTGCTGTTGCCCGGCGAAGCCGTTGACCTTGAACTCCCGGTCCAGGTCCCACAGCGTCAGGCCGTGGGTGTTGACGTCGAGGTCGGGGTGGCTGCGGAAGCGGGTGTTGTCCAGTCGCAACGGGTCGATGTCGGCCATGAGATGACCGCGGTTGCGGTAGGCCGCGATCAACTCGATGACGCGGGCGCTCTTGTCCTCGATGGGATCCGGGTTGTCGATGCGCCAACGCACCGGCTCGTGGGGGATGCCCAGCTCGCGGAAGATCTCGTCGTAGAAGTCGTCGTCGAGCAGCAGCTTGTGGATCGTGCGCAGGAAGTCACCCGATTCCGCGCCCTGGATGATGCGGTGGTCGTAGGTCGAGGTCAGCGTCATCAATTTGCCGACGCCGACCTCATTGATCCGGTGCTCGCTGGCGCCCTGGAACTCGGCCGGGTACTCCATCGCGCCGGCGCCGATGATCGCGCCCTGGCCCTGCATCAGCCGTGGCACCGAGTGGACGGTGCCGATGGTGCCCGGGTTGGTCAGCGAGATCGTCACCCCGGAGAAGTCCTCAGCGGTGAGCTTGCCGTCGCGGGCCCGGCGCACGATGTCCTCGTAAGCCGCGATGAACTGGCCGAACGTCATCGTCTCGCAGTTCTTGATCGCGGCCACGACCAGGGCCCGCTGACCGCCCTTGCCCGGCAGGTCGATGGCCAGCCCGAGATTGGTGTGTGCCGGTGTGACGGCGTTGGGCTTGCCGTCGACCTCGGCGAAGTGCCGGTTCATGTTCGGGAACTGCTTGACGGCCTGCACGATCGCGTACCCCAGCAGGTGGGTGAACGAGATCTTGCCGCCGCGGGTCCGCTTGAGGTGGTTGTTGATGACGATACGGTTGTCGATCATCGCCTTGGCCGGGATGGCGCGCACGCTCGTCGCGGTCGGCACCTCCAGCGAGGCGGACATGTTCTTGGCGACCGCCGCGGCCGCGCCCCGCAGCACCTGGTTCTCGTCCTCGTCGGCTGCGGGCCGGCTCTTCGCCGGCTCAGCCTTGGCAGGCGCTGCGCTGTCCTGCTTGGCCGCGGGCTTGGCCTTGGCGTCGGACTTGCTCTCGGACTTGCTCTCGCTCTTCGGCTTGGCCTCGGACTTGGACTTCGTCTCGGCTGTGGAGGTGGACTTCGACTCGTCCTTCCTGCTGTCCGGCTTCGCTGCGGGCTTCGACGCAGACGACGACGTGCCGTTGCTTCCTGCGGACTTGGGGGCCGGCGCCGGCGCGGGTTCGGGAGGAGCGGTCGGCGCCGAGTTCCCTTGTGTCGCGGGCTTGCCGTTGCCGGGGGCGGCATCGGTGGGTTCGGGGGAGTAGTCGACGAGAAACTCATGCCAGCTGGCATCGACCGATGAGGGATCCTCACGGAACTTGCGGTACATCTCTTCGACCAACCACTCGTTCTGACCGAATGGTGAAGGTGAACTCACGGCTGCTATTCGCCTCAATTCTTCGCTTCTGGCCAGCGCCCCGCAGCGGCCGGCCACCCCTTGTCAACCCGGTGTGCGGTTGTCCCGCGTCTCCGCCGTAACAAGGCTAGCGCTTCTGCCTCCGGCCGGACCACGCAACGTCCTTATGGTCATTGTGGTCGGCGCTGGGTCGGCGCCGAGCGGCTGAACTGATGCCGTCGAGCGGGTGAACGAGCGCTGCAGGCGGTCGCTCAGGGGCGCGGTGCGGGCAGCAGATGCAGCGTCGACGGCCAGCGTGCCGGCGGGGTGCCGAACGCCGAGTGGGCGTTGGCGATGATCTTCTTGGCCATCAGCCGGTTGCCCACGCCGCCGACCACGGCGCCCACCCCGACGGGCAGCAGCTTCCCGAATGCCATGGCCCCGCGTTTGAGCGTGTAGCGCTTGACGAAGTAGCGCAGCAGCCGCGAGTTCAACTGCGACAGCGCGGGCAGCGGCAAGGTGGCCGCGCCGTCGGACACCCATGCACCGCTGGTGCGGCCGGAGCCGATCAGGTCGGCAACGGCGCGCTTGCTGTCTTCGCCCACCAGGACAGCCAGCACCAGCGCACGTCGCCGCTCCCGGTGGTCGACCGGGATGCCGTGGACTTCAGCGACCGCGAGCACGTACACCGCAGTCGCCTCCAGGAAGACGACGGTTTCGCCGGCGACCGCTGACATCGCCACCAAGGTGCCGATGCCGGGGAACGCGGCAGCAGAACCGACCGCGGCCCCGCTGGCCATGACCGCTGCGCGGTAGTGCTTGTCGAGTCTGGTGACGATGTCCGCGGGAGTGGCACTCGGATCGGCGGCGCGCAGCCTGGCCACATACGCCTTGACGGCCGGCGCCTGCACTCGCGCGCCGCGCTCCAGGATCTGCGAGAGGACCTTGGCCGCCGCGCCGGGGTCGTCCTGATCGATCGCGGGTGACTGACTCTTGGCGCGTGACCGGGCGCTCATCGGCAGGCCCCTTCCCTTCGGCGCGATATCACCAGGTTAACGGCACTCGGGTTGGTCCCTGTCACCTGAACCGCTACAGGTGAAACGATCGGCACAGCAAAGCCGGTGCCCGAACGTGACCGCGGTCACTGTCTGGGATACCGGGAAGAAAATATTGGGAAGCGACGCTAACGATATTCATGGCACCATTCCGGGACGTGGACGAAAGGCAGCCCGAACGCTCTCAGACGGCCCAGCCGTCGGGACCTGATTCGGCGACGGCGTCGCCCCAGCCTGTCGTGGCGGCGCAGCCGAGCCGGACCCGGATGATCATCGTCCTCGGCCTGCTCGTCGCATTGGGCCCGCTCACCATCGACATGTACCTGCCGGCGCTGCCGAAGATCGCCGACGAGCTGTCGCTGTCCTCCTCGGTGGCTCAGCTGACGCTGACGGGCACGCTGGCCGGCCTTGCGCTGGGGCAGCTGATCGTCGGTCCGCTGTCGGACTCCCTGGGGCGGAAGAAGCCGCTGATCGCCGGAATCCTGCTGCACATGGCGGCCTCGCTGCTGTGCCTGTTCGCCTCGAACATCGCGGTCCTCGGCATCGCCCGCGGGTTGCAGGGTGTCGGGGCCGCCGCAGCCATGGTGGTCGCCATCGCGGTCGTCGGTGACCTGTTCGCCGACTCCGTGGCGGCCACCGTGATGTCGCGGTTGATGCTGGTGCTCGGAGTGGCGCCCGTGGTCGCGCCCTCGTTGGGCGCCGCGGTGTTGCTGCATGCCTCCTGGCACTGGGTGTTCGCCGCGCTGGTCGTGCTCGCCGGTGCGCTGCTGGTGATGGCCGTGCTGGCGCTGCCGGAGACGCTGGCCGTCGGCCACCGGCGACCGCTGAAGGTGCGCGGCATCCTGGCCACCTACCTGGAGTTGGTGCGCGACGTCCGGTTCGTGATCCTGGTTCTCGTGGCGGCGCTGGGCATGTCCGGGCTGTTCGCCTACATCTCCGGGGCCTCGTTCGTGCTGCAGGGTCGCTACGGCCTGAGCCAGGGCACGTTCGCACTCGTCTTCGGCGCCGGGGCCATCGCGTTGATCGGCTCGACCCAGTTCAACGTCGTGCTCCTGCGCCGGTTCCCCCCGCAGCAGATCATGGTGTGGGCGTTGTTCGCCGCGTCGGTGTCGGGGCTGGTGTTCGTGGGCCTGGCGACCGCAGGGATCGGTGGGCTGCCGGGATTCGTCGTGCCGGTGTGGGCGATCCTGGGCGCGATGGGACTCGTGATCCCCAACGCACCGGCGGTGGCGCTCACGCGCCACCCCGACGCGGCGGGGACCGCCGCGGCGCTGCTCGGGGCGGCCCAATTCGGTCTCGGCGCTGCCGTCGCACCCGTCGTCGGTGTGCTCGGCAATGACGAGTTCGCGATGGCGACGGTGATGGCCACCGGCGTCGTCGTCGCGCTGATGGCACTGGTGCTGACCGGAGCGCACAAGGGCGTCCGCCCCGCCGACGCTGCCGACGTCCACACTGAACGCGTCTGACCCGCCGCCGCCGGCTCACCAACTTGTCGGGTCCCGCGCCGATCCGTAGCGTCGGGCCGGACCATTTCGCGGCCTGCGCTGCGTACTTCGACCTCTAGCTGGAGATTTCGCCGACTTCCGTGCCGACCTTGCCGCTGCTCGACACCACCGCCACCCGTGCCCGGGACGCCGATCCGTGGCACGCATTGTGGGCGCTGCTGATCGGGTTTTTCATGATCCTGGTCGACGCGACCATCGTCGCCGTCGCCAACCCGTCGATCATGGCCCACCTCAACGTCGACTACGACGCGGTGATCTGGGTGACCAGCGCCTATCTGCTGGCCTACGCCGTGCCGCTGCTGGTGGCCGGGCGCCTCGGGGACCGGTACGGACCCAAGAACGTCTACCTGCTGGGGTTGGTGGTGTTCACCGCTGCCTCGTTGTGGTGTGGCTTGTCCGGCAGCATCGGGATGCTGGTCGCCGCGCGCGTGGTTCAGGGGGTGGGCGCGGCGCTGCTGACGCCGCAGACGCTGTCGGTGATCACCCGCATCTTCCCGCCGCACCGCCGCGGGGTGGCCATGAGCGTGTGGGGCGCCACCGCAGGCGTCGCGACGCTGGTCGGTCCGCTGGCCGGCGGCGTTCTGGTCGATCACCTGGGCTGGCAGTGGATCTTCATCGTCAACGTCCCGGTCGGGATCGTCGGCCTGGTGCTGGCCGTGTGGCTGGTCCCGACCCTGCCCACGGTGTCGCACCGCTTCGACATGCCCGGCGTGGTGTTGTCCGGTGTCGGCATGTTCCTGATCGTTTTCGCGCTGCAGGAAGGGCAGGCGTTCGACTGGCCGCTGTGGATCTGGGGGACCATCGCCGTCGGCGTGGTGACCATGGCGGTGTTCGTGTACTGGCAGTCGATCAACACCGGTGAGCCGCTCATCCCGCTGGTCATCTTCGGAGACCGCGACTTCTCGATGTCCAATGTGGGTGTCGCGACCATCGGCTTCGTCGCCACGTCGATGCTGCTGCCGCTGATGTTCTACGCCCAGTCGGTGTGTGGTCTGACGCCCACCCGCGCTGCGCTGCTCACCGCCCCCATGGCGGTCGCGACCGGTGTGCTGGCGCCGCTCGTCGGTCGCATCGTCGATCGCTCCCATCCGCGCCCGGTTGTCGGATTCGGTTTCTCCGTGATCGCGATCGGGTTGACGTGGCTGTCCATCGAGATGACCCCGACGACGCCCATCTGGCGACTCGTGTTGCCGCTGACCGCGCTGGGCATCGGGATGGCGTTCATCTGGTCACCGCTGGCCGCCACCGCCACGCGCAACCTGCCGCCGCAGCTGGCGGGTGCCGGCTCGGGGGTCTACAACACCACCCGGCAGGTGGGGTCGGTGCTCGGCAGCGCCGGCATGGCGGCGTTCCTGGCGTCCCGGCTGTCGGCCGAGATCCCGGGTGGAGCCGATGCAGCGCCACGTGGGGAAGGTTCGGCGGCCCAGCTGCCGGAGTTCTTGCACGCGCCGTTCGCTGCGGCGATGTCGCAGGCCATGCTGCTGCCGGCGTTCGTCGCGTTGTTCGGGGTGGTGGCGGCTCTGTTCCTGCTGGGATTCGTCCGCACGCGCGCCACACCGACACCGGTTCCCGGGTCCGACCCCTCCGGCGATGCCGACCCTGCCGGCATGGCCCACCCTGCCGGCCATGCTGCTCCTGCTGGCCTGGCCGCTCCTGCCGGCCCTGCCCACCATGTCGACCATGCCGACGATGGCGAGTTCGCCGACGATGACGACGACTATGTCGAGTACCTCGTCCACTGGGACGGGGACAGCGGCAACGGCCGGGGTGGCGAAGACCGAACGGTCACCGAGGCGGTCACCGAGCCGCTGGCCGGCGCCCCGCCCGCGGCTCGGTCGACGGCGGCGGACCAGCCGGAATGGCGCAGCATCGCCGAGCAGCTGCTGGCCGCCGCCGAGCGGGAGGATCTCGGCGACGGACCCACCGGCTACGGCAGGCACTCGCGGGCAGCGGACTGAGTCAGCGAGCCGCGTCCATCAGCGAGTCGAGTCGTTCGTTGGTCTTGGCCAGCACTGCCGTCAGCGCGCCGATGGCCTTCTCGCGAATCCTCGGCTTGTCCGGGATGGGGGGAATGACGTCGCGTAGCACGTTGAGTCGCGCCGACTGCAGCCAATCCATCAGCTCGGGGTCCTGCAGCCACCGCAGCTGCGCGCGGTTGTCGGCGGCCAGAATCCGCAACCAATCGACCGGCGCGTCCGGATGCGGAATGGGTTCGCACAACTCGTTGCGGACGGCGTCGTCGCCATAGGCGGTCTCGACATGGGCGATGAACGCCGCACTGAACACTTGCTGACATCCCCGCACGCTCTGCAGCGTCAGGTGCCGATCGGCGAACACGGGCACCGAGGGAGGGCGGGGCAGGCCCGGAGTGGTGCAGTCGACGTACAGCGACCGCGGCGGTGCGTCGATCTCGCCGCCGCGCAGCGCCACCCGACACTCATCGACCCGGTCGATGTGCCCCAGTCGCACGACGTCGTCGATGCGCCGCAGTTCGGCGAGCTCCCCGAGCGACACGATCGCGCAGTGGTACATGGTGGGCCGCAACGTGGGGTCGAGGCGCAGCAGGTTCTGGTCGGCTTCCAACCGCGCGAACAGGTCGTCGAGGTCGGAGGCCTCGGTGATCGCGGCCAGCCGGGTGTTGATGGTTCCCCGGATCTGCTTGGCGAACTGCTGACCTGGCTGGATGTGGGCCCGGTTCATCAGCCACGCGTCTCGCGGCCTCACCCAGCGCAGCTGCGCAGGAGCGACGCCGTTGCGCATCAGCCACAGACAACAGTCCATCCCGGTTTTGCCGCCGCCGACGATCGTGAAGTGCGCGTGGTCGCGGGCGTGTTTCGGCAGTTCGTTGGGGGTGACCACGTCGACACCGTCACCCACCTCGAACGGGGCCGAGCGCATCGACTGCACCTCGGTGAGCAGATAGGTCGCATCGACCACCCGACGGCGCACCGTCACCGTGTGGGTCTCTCCGCCGAGGGTGCGAAACGTGTTGTCCCCCAGGTAGCGGGCCATCGGGAAGTACGACAGCCGCCCGGTCGGCAGCAGCCGGTGGCGCATCACCCGGTCGTAGTAGGCGCACACCTCGTTACCCGTGGCCAGCTCGAAGAAGCCCTCGTTGGGGCCCGCCCGGTCGATGGCGTCCTCGTTGTCGAACGCCTCGGAGTTCACGCCGTAGTAAGCCGATGGCTGGTGCAGCCGCACAAACGGATAGACCCAGTTCCAGTGCCCGCCGGGCTGCAGATTGCCGTCGACGAGCACGACGGTGGCGTCCGTTTCGGTCAGCAGTGTGTCGACGAACGCCATCCCCATGGCGCCCGCCCCGATGACCAGGTAGTCAGCTTCGATGCCGGGCATGGGCCATCACGCTAACCGAACGCGGTGGCGGGATTCGGTCGCCCGGCGAGATCGTGCGTGACGTCAGGCAGAGCGGTGGTGTCGGCGCCGGCGGCGCCCAGCGCGAGGAAGGCGCCTAGTTCGACCAGCCGGTCGGGGGTGCCGGGAAGATAGTCGGTCAATTGCGCTGACCGGACGATGACCGCGACGTACTTGGCCCGGCTGACGGCGACGTTGAGGCGGTTGCGGTTGAGCAGGAACGCGATCCCGCGGGGGACGTCGTCGATCGAGGATGCGGTCATCGAGACGAACACCACCGGGGCCTGCTGACCCTGGAACTTGTCGACCGTGCCGGCCCGCACCTCGCCGAGCCCGGCGTCGTCGAGCCGGCGACGCACGGTGACGACCTGCGCGTTGTAGGGGGTGACGACGAGGAAGTCGGACGGCCCCAGCGGCCGGGTGCCCTTCTCGTCGGTCCACGGCACGCCGAGTAGTCGGCGGATCCCCGCGACGATCGCCGCGGCCTCCTCGGGGCTCTCGGTCGCGTTGCCGGTGTGCTCGACGGTCAGCACCTGTACCCCCGGCGGCACCCCGTCGAGCCGGCGGGCGGCGGTGACCTGGTCGTGCGAGCGCAACCGTCCGTCGTAGGACAGACGTGACACGGCCCGGCACACGTCGGGATGCATGCGGTAGGAGCGGTCCAGGAAGTAGCCGCGTCGCAGCGGCAGGGTGTGGTGCCCGTCGATCAGCCAGCCCAGAGCCGAGCCGTCCACCGGTTCGGGGTGGGTGCCCTGGCTGACCTGCGGCAGCTGTTGCGGATCCCCGAGCAGCAACAGGTTGCGGGCCGCTCGGGACACCGCGACGGTGTTGGCGAGGCTGAACTGCCCGGCCTCCTCGATGACCAGCAGATCCAGGCTCTGCGGTGCGATCCTGTTGGCGTTGGCGAAGTCCCACGCCGTCCCGCCGACGACGCATCCGTCGCGCCCGGTGATGAACTCCGCGTACTGGTCTCGGCCCAGCTCGGTCCACGCCGCGCCGGCCGCCTGCTTCTTGCCGACCCGGTCCCCGGCGACTCCGGCGGCCAGCAGGTCGCCGAACAGGTTCTCCACCACGGCGTGCGACTGGGCGACCACCCCGATGCGCCAGTGGTGGCGGTTGACCAGCGACGCCAGCACCTGGGCGGAGGTGTACGTCTTGCCGGTGCCCGGCGGCCCGTGCACGGCCAGATACGAGTCGTCGAGGTCGAGCAGCGCACCGGTGATGTCGGCGACGATGTCGCCGGTGCGGGGCAACGGGTGTCCGCTACGGGTCCGCGGATCGACCCGCAGCAGCACGTCGGTCACCGCGCACGGGGCCAGTGTGGGCAGACGCTCGGCCACCGCCGCCGCGGCCACCGCGATCGACTCCTGCAGCGGCGCGGTGTTGATCGGCGGTCCCGGCGTCAACGCGAACGGCGCGGCGGTGAACGGCTCGCCGTCCTTGGGTTGGCGTTCGACGATCACCACCTCGCTGGGGACGTCGGGGTCGTCGAACTCGAGAACCGCCACCGAGGCGAAGCCGCGGCGGTCCGGATCGTCGGCCAGCCCCGGCGGTGCGGGCGGGTCGTAGAGCGCATACATCTCGCGGGACAGCTCACCGGAGGCGATACCGCCGAACAGCTTCAGGTGCCGCTGCGGACGGCGCGCCCTCGGCGGGGTGTGCCAGTCGGCGACGACCTCGTGCCGCTCGGCGATGAACACGCCACTGCTGTCGGCCCATTCCTCCACCGGATTGTTGACCCGGTCGAAGTGTGACCACCAGAACGGCTTGTCCTCGCGCTTGTGGAAACCCTTGGCCGCGGCGTACATCGCGACGGCGATCTGTTCAGGATTGCGGGCCTCGACGCCGTCCCCGGCGAATTTGAGCAGTGTCCGCTCGACGTCGTCGACGGGGGCGGGTTCGGCGGTGTCGGCGCCGCGCGCGATCGTCTGCGGGCCGCGGGGAGGCACCCCGGATTCGATGGCGCGCGCCATCAGCCAGTCCCGCAGCCGACGGGTGGAGCGGCAGTCGTAGCGGTTGTAGTCCTCAATGGCTTTCAGGACCGTCGCGGCGCCGTCGGCGTCTGCGGCGTCGCGCAGCTCGCAGAACCGGGCGTACTCGGTGATCGACGCCGTCGCGGTGGTGACCTCGCCGTCGCGCAGCTCGTTGCCCATGTAGAGCGGCTCGAGACTCTTGATGCTGTAGTTCTCGGTACCCACCCGGATGCTCTTGCGCACCAAGGGATACAGATCGACGAGCACGCCGTCGCGCAGCAGTTCGTCGACCTCCTGCTCGCCGACCCCGTAGCGGCCGGCCAGCCGCAGCAGCGTGCTCTTCTCGTAGGCCGCGTAGTGGTAGATGTGCATGCCCGGATGACGCTTGCGCCGCTTGCGCACCAGGGTCAGGAAGTCGCACAACGCCTGACGTTCCTCGGCGCGGTCGTGGGCCCAGAAGGGATGGAACTCATCGGTGATGCTGAGCACGCCCCACAGGTACTCCAATCCCCATTCGTGCCCGTCGGCCGTCCACAGCGGGTCACCCTCGAAGTCGAAGAAGAGGTCGCCCTTGTCCGCGTCGGGCAGCACCATCAAGGGCTGGGCGTCGACCACGCGGTACGGCGGCAGTCCGTCGGGCCGGTCGGTCACCTGCAGCCGGGCCTGCTCGGTCAGCGCCGCCACGGTGCGGGTCGCCAGTTCCGGCACCGGCCCGGTGTGCGCCGCCAGGTCATGCACGGTCGTGATCCCGGCATCGATCAGCCGCGCGCGCTGGCTGACCCGCATGCCGGCGACCAGCAGCAGATCGTCGGTGGCCCGGACCTGAGCCTCGCATTCGGCGCACCGGAAACACGCCCGCACGGTGTCGTCCTCCCAGGCCACCGGCCTGCCGCCGGCGAGGTGGGTATCGAGCAGGCGTTGCAGCGCGTCGCGGCGCGGGCGGTACACCGGCGTGATCTCGTCGAGGGGATAGCTGACCGCGGTGCCGTCGCCGAGGACGAGGTCGACCTCGGGGGCCACCGCAACTCCGGCTCCGGCCAGGGTCTCGGCATAGGCCGCCATCTGCAGCAGCGCCTCCACCTTGACCGACCTCGCCAGCTTGGTGTCGCGCAGCCGGTAGCGGGGTGTGCCGTCGGGTCCGTCTTCCAGAACGAGGAAGTCGGCGAAACCGGCGAAGCGGCCGTCGAACATCGCGGCCTGGAAGATCACCGGGGCGCGGCGCTCGATGGCGCGCAGCGTCTGCTCGGCCGCGGCGGTCAGGCCCGCGACGGTGTAGTCGGGACGACCGATGACGACCACCTCGTGGTCGCGGCGCAGCCCGGCGAGGTGGCGCTGCTCGTGATCGTCGCCGAGCTCGGCGGTGCGGATGAGCAGTTCGTCATCGCCGACGACTGCGGGCCCGCGGCCGAGCCGCCCGTCGAACGACCGCAGCAGCGCGTACTCGCAGCGTGCCGCGGCGGCGAGGTCGGAGGCGCTGTAGATGACAGGACCGCTGTCGCCGGCGACGAACACGGGAGCCACTGTAGGGGAGCGCCCCGACACCCCCGCGGAATAGCATTCCTGGTCGTGATCTGGGCCTGATCTGCAGCCGGGAATCCTCTTTCGCGAACCTCAGCGCGGCGAGAAAGTCAGCCGGTGTTGCCGATCAGCTCCACGCCGCTGCCGTTCCAGCGGAACTTGACCACGCTGTCGAGGCCGGGCATGCCGCTGGAGTACTGCAGCGCGACCGTGTCGCCGGTGGTCTGCGAGCTGTCCAGGCCGTTGAAGCCGTAGGTGTCGGGTACGCCGGTCGGGATGAACTTGCCGAGATGAAACATCACCGCGCGGGTGTTCGGGTTCTCGGAGTTGGTGTTGGCCTTGACGATGACGGCCGACAACTGGGCGCACTCGTTGTAGTTGCCGGCCATCGGCTCCGCGCGCCACCCCTGGCCGCTGCGTGGGTCGGGGGGAAGCTCGGAGACGGCCCGGGCCACCTCGGGGGCGGTCAGGTTCACCGCACACGGGTCGTCGGCGGGTGCGGTGCCCGGGACGGCGGTGTCGATCGTCGGGGGCGGCGCAGGGGCGTCGGCCTGCGTCGGGGACGGCGCCGTCGGTCCCGGCGTCTTGGACACCGTCGAATCTCCCGATCCGCAGCCGGTGAGGGCCAGCAGCAGGGCGCCCGACGCCGCCACAATCACCGCCGTCCTCCGCACAACAGCGCACCGTACCCGACGCCCGACGGCGCTGAAGAAGGCGCGCGGCGGGAGAGCCGGCCGATTGGCACTAGACTTCACCCACGATGACGCCCTCTGACGAGGCGCCCGACAGTGACGATCTGGCCGGCGACCTGACCTTTGCTGACCTGCAGATTCATCCCGCGGTGCTGCAGGCCGTCGGTGACGTCGGCTACGAGTCGCCCTCACCGATCCAATCCGCCACCATTCCCGCGATGCTCGAGGGCTCTGATGTGGTGGGTCTGGCCCAGACCGGAACGGGGAAGACGGCCGCGTTCGCGATCCCGATCCTGTCGAAGATCGACACCGACAGCCGCGCCACCCAGGCGTTGGTGCTGGCACCGACGCGGGAACTGGCGCTGCAGGTCGCCGAGGCGTTCAGCCGCTACGGCGCGCATCTGCGGGTCAACGTGCTGCCCGTCTACGGCGGTAGCTCCTATGGACCTCAGTTGGCCGGACTCAAGCGCGGCGCGCAGATCGTGGTCGGCACCCCCGGGCGGGTCATCGACCATCTGGAGAAGGGCAGTCTGGACCTCTCGCACCTGGACTACCTGGTGCTCGACGAGGCCGACGAGATGCTGCAGATGGGTTTCGCCGAGGATGTGGAACGCATCCTGTCGGACACCCCGGAGTACAAGCAGGTCGCGCTGTTCTCGGCCACGATGCCGCCGGGCATCCGCAAGATCACCGCCAAGTATCTGCACGACCCGGTGGAGGTGACGGTCAAGTCGAAGACCCAGACCGCCGAGAACATCACCCAGCGCTACGTGCAGGTGGCCGGGCCGCGCAAGATGGATGCGCTGACGCGCCTGCTCGAGGTCGAGCCCTTCGAGGCGATGATCGTCTTCGTGCGCACCAAGCAGGCCACCGAAGAGGTGGCCGAGAAGCTGCGTGCCCGCGGGTTCTCGGCGGCCGCCATCAACGGCGACATCCCGCAGGCGGTGCGCGAGCGCACGATCAACTCGCTCAAGGACGGATCGATCGACATCCTGATCGCCACCGACGTCGCAGCGCGCGGGTTGGACGTCGAACGCATCTCTCATGTTCTGAACTACGACATCCCGCACGATCCCGAGTCCTATGTGCACCGCATCGGGCGCACCGGGCGCGCCGGGCGGTCGGGTACCGCGTTGCTGTTCGTCACGCCGCGCGAGCGTCACCTGCTCAACGCCATCGAGCGGGTGACCCGGCAGAAGCTGGTCGAATCGCAGCTGCCGTCGGTCGACGACGTCAACGAGAAACGGGTGGCGAAGTTCAGCGACTCGATCACCGCGGCGTTGTCGTCGCCGGGTATCGAGCTGTTCCGCAAGCTCATCGAGACCTACGAACGTGACCACGACGTGCCGATGGCCGACATTGCCGCCGCGCTGGCGCTGCAGAGCCGCGACGGCGAAGAGTTCCTGATGACCGAACCGCCGCCGGAGAAGAGGCGTGAGCGCGCTGATCGGCCGGCCCGCTCCAGCGAGCAACGCGGTCCGCGGGAGCGGCGCAGCGACCTGGCGACCTACCGGATCGCGGTCGGCAAGCGCCACAAGGTCGCTCCCGGCGCCATCGTCGGCGCGATCGCCAACGAGGGTGGGCTGCACCGCAGCGACTTCGGCCACATCTCGATCAGACAGGATTACTCGCTGGTCGAGTTACCGGCCGAACTGTCCAGGAAGACGCTGAAGGCGCTCGAGCACACCAAGATCCAGGGCCAGTTCATCAACCTGCAAGCCGACCGCGGCCCCAAACCGCATCGGGGGAAGCCCAAGTCGAAGTGACGGTGCCGTCCAGGCCTGCCGGTGTCGACGATGTCGGCGGTCTGGAATCGGTGACCACTTCGCGGCGGGTCGCGTCGCTGACCGGAATCCGCGCGGTGGCAGCACTTCTGGTGGTGCTCACCCATGCCGCGTATACCACCGGGAAGTACCCGCAGGGCTACGTCGGTCTGGTGTACTCGCGCATGGAGATCGGAGTGCCGATCTTCTTCGTGCTGTCGGGCTTCCTGTTGTTCTCGCCGTGGGTGAACGCCGCTTTCGCCGGAAGCCCGGCGCCGTCGGTGCGCCGCTATGCCTGGCACCGGGTCCGACGCATCATGCCCGCCTATGTCGTCACCGTGGTCGCGGCCTACCTGGTCTACCACTTCCGGACGGCCGGACCCAACCCCGGCCACACCTGGGAGGGCCTGTTCCGCAACCTGACGCTCACCCAGATCTACACCGACGACTACCTGTATTCCTTTCTGCACCAAGGGCTGACGCAGATGTGGAGTCTGGCTGTCGAAGTCGCGTTCTATGTGGTGCTCCCGCTGCTGGCCTACCTACTGCTCGTCGTGGTGTGCCGGCGGCGCTGGCGTCCCGGGCTGCTGTTGTCGGGGTTGGTGGTGCTGGCCCTGGTGTCTCCGGCCTGGCTGATGTTGGTGCACAGCGTGGACTGGCTGCCCGACGGGGCGCGGCTGTGGCTGCCCGGCTATCTGGCCTGGTTCGTCGGCGGGATGGCGCTCGCGGCGCTGCAGCCGATGGGGGTGCGCGCCTACGCGTGGGTGTGCGTGCCGCTGGCGGTGGCGTGCTACTTCATCGCGTCGACACCGATCGCGGGGGAGCCGACGACCTCGCCGGCCGAGTTGCGTGAGGCGCTGGCCAAGACCGCGTTCTATGCCGTGATCGCCACGTTGGTGGTGGCGCCGCTGGCGCTGGGGCCGCGCCGGGACGGGGGGACCGAGCGCGGCTGGTATGCCCGGCTGCTGGCCAGCCGCCCGATGGTGTTCCTCGGTGAGATCTCCTACGAGATCTTCCTCATTCACCTCATCACGATGGAGCTGGTGATGGTGGAGATCGTGCGCTACCCGATCTACACCGGATCGGTGTGGTGGCTGTTCGTGGGCACGATGGTGGTGACGATCCCGCTGGCGTGGCTGCTGCACCGGTTCACCCGCGTCCGGGCCTGACGGCAGCGCCCACTCTCTCGTTGAGTTAGGTTAAGCTCGCCTAACAAATGCTGTGAGAATCGAGGTGCCATGACGGATACGAAGCAATCGCGCGGGTTCGCGGGCGCCGTGCTCAAGCTGCTCCGCGCGGGCGACTACGAGCTGACCGTCACCGGACGCACCCAGGTCAGCCCGCACTATGTACGGCTGAGCTTCGCCGCCGGCGGATTGCTGGAAGACCGGTCGCCACATCCGACCCAGTGGATCAGGATGTGGTTCTCCGATGGCGACAAGCTGCACCAGCGTGGCTATACGCTGGTCAACCCCGACCCGGTCGCCGACACCGTCGAGATCGAGTTCGCGCTGCACGACGGGGTGGCCTCGCGCTGGGCCGAACAGGCGCAGCCGGGTGACACGATCGAGGTCACCGTGCTGGGTAGCAACTTCGCGCTGCCCGAACCACGTCCCGCCGGATACGTCATCATCGGTGACACTGCCTCGCTTCCGGCGATCAACTCGCTGCTCGCGGCGATCGGCGACGCGCCCGCGCGGGTCTTCCTCGAAGCCGCCCACGACGACGACAAACAACTTCCGGTGGCCCGCAACGCCGAGGTGACGTGGGTGGATCGGCGCGACGCCGGGGCGGCGCTGGTGCAGACCGTCGAGGCGGCCGCGTTCGACGCCGCCGACCACTTCGGGTGGGTCGCCTGTGACAACCGCACCACCCGCGCGGTCGCCAAGGTGCTGCGCGAGACCTACAAGATCCCCCGCAAGTCGATCAAGGCGCAGGCCTACTGGGTCGCCTGACAGACCGGCTGCACGAGGGCGCCGGGGCTGCCGGGCTCACGGAAGCGCCTGTCGGCTCGGCAACATGATCGGCACGACGAACTCCTCGAGCATGGCCCGCTCGTCGGCGTCGTCGTGTCCGGGAAACAGCATCAACGACGTCATCACCCGCACCAGCCAGCGGGCGCGGTGGCCGACCGCGGCCGGATTGTCCCCGTCGGAACCCAGTGAGATCACGAACGCCTCGGTCAGCGCTTTGATCACTTCGGAGTTCTCGGCCATCTCCGCGCCGATCGGGCGTTGGGTGGTGGCGAACCAGGACGTCAACGCCGGGCTTTCGCGCACGTTGCGCAACGACGCCAGGATGCCCTCGATGAGGCGCTCCCGCGGATCGGTGAGCGCGGTGATCTGCTCGGTCATCTCCTGGTACAGGCGGTAGCTCTCCCGATGCACATAGGCGGTGTAGAGCGCCTCGCGGTTCTCGAAATAGCGATACAGCGTCGCCCGCGAACACCCTGCCGCTGAGGCGATCTCGTGCATGCCGACCGACGCCGCCTCCTTCTCGGCGAACAGTTCACCCGCGGCGTCCAGGATGCGGTCGGCGGCCACCTCGGTGCGGCGCGCCGCGAGCCAGTCGCCGGCCATCAGCCGGTCACCGTGAACGGGACCGACAGCGGGCGACGCACGTAACTGCCGTCGGACCAGACGATCTCGTCCTCGTCGACGGTGAACTCGGGAATCCGCGCCAGCAGTTCGGTCAACGCGACGCGGGACTGCATGCGGGCGGCCGCGGCGCCGAGGCAGTGGTGCGCGCCGTGGCTGAATGTCAGGATGTTGCGGGGCCGCCGGGTGACATCGAGTTCGCCGGCGTCCGAGCCGTATTGGCGTTCGTCGCGGTTGGCCGAACCGTAGAGGAACATCGCTCGACGGCCCTCGGGGATGGTGACGTCACCGATGGTGACGTCGCGGGTGACGGTGCGGCCCAGCATCTGTACCGGCGAGGTCAGCCGTAGGAACTCGTCGACCGCGTCGGTGATCAGGCCGGGGTCCTCGACCAGCAGGCGTCGCTGGTCGGGGCGCTGGTGCAGCAGCTGGACCGACCCACCGAGCATGCCGGTCGTCGTGTCGTTGCCGCCGGTCACCATCGTGAACGTGAACGCCAGGATCGACAGCACCCCGGAGATGTCGCCGTCGGCGCCGACGCCGGCGGCGACCAGATGTGAGACCGTGTCATCCTCGGGCTCGGTGCGCCGACGCTCGATCAGCGCGGTGAAATAGCCCATCATCTCGCCGAGTGCATCGCCGACGGTGCCGAGCGCGCCGCCGACGCCGCCCTCGGCGGTGCTGGCCGCCACGATCGCGTCGGTCCAGCCGTCGAACTTTCCGCGGTCCGCCTCCGGCACGCCCAGGTAATGCGCCACCACCATCGACGGCAGCGGCTTGAACAGTTCCGCGACGATGTCCCCGCCGCCGTGGGCGCGAATGCGCTCGATGCGCTCGACGACGAACTCGCGGACCTTCGGCTCGACGGCTTCCACCTGGCGCGGGGTGAAGCCGCGGGAGACCAGCTTGCGGAACTCGGTGTGTACCGGAGGATCCTGCATGACCATCGGCGGGTTGTCCGCCAACCCGATCAGGTCCAGCTCGCCGTAGTTGACCGTCAGGCCTTTCGCCGACGAGAACGTCTCGTGGTCACGTGCGGCGGCCCAGATGTCGGCATGCCGGGACAGCACGTAGTAGTCGTTTTCGGGGTGGGTATCGGGGACCACGTGATGGACGGGGTCGTGGTCGCGCAGCGCGCGGTACATCGGCCACGGGTTCGGCCAGGTGCTGGCATCGGCGAGCTGGAACCGTGCCGGGGAGTCTTGAGACAACATCGCTGTCATGTCTTATGGGTACGACATGTAGCGCATGTGTGTCAATAGCGGTGACCAGATCGCCGCCAACCGGGCGGGGGACTCAGATTGCGGCGCCCGGGTTCAGGATGCCCTCGGGGTCGAGTGCCTGCTTGATCCGCCGATTCAGCTCCATCGCCTCCGGGCCCAGCTGACCCGCCAGCCAGGGGCGCTTGAGCCGCCCGACCCCGTGTTCGCCGGTGATGGTGCCGCCCAGTCCGACCGCGACATCCATGATCTCGCCGAATGCGAGCTGCGCGCGCTGCTCCATGGAGGCGTCGGCGGGGTCGTAGACGATCAGCGGGTGCGTGTTGCCGTCCCCGGCGTGCGCGATCACCGAGATCACCAGGTCGTGGTTGGCGGCGATCTTGGCCACCCCGCTGACCAGTTCAGCCAGCGCCGGAAGCGGCACCCCGACATCTTCGAGCAGCAACGACCCCTTGGCCTCCACGGCGGGGATCGCGAACCGGCGCGCGGCCACGAAGGCCTCGCCCTCATCCGGATCGGAGGTCGAAAACGTCTCGGTCGCACCGTGTTCGGTGAACGTCGCCGCCATGAATGCGGCGTCCTCGGCGCCGGCGGGCCCGCGGTCGTCGCTGGCGGCGACCATCATCGCGGCCGCGTGGCGATCCAGGCCCATGCGGAGCTTGTCCTCGACGGCGTTGATGGCGACCGAATCCATGAACTCCAGCATCGAGGGCCGGATCCGGCCGGTGATCGCGACGACCGCGTTGGCCGCAGCCTCCACCGAGTCGAACGTGGCCACCACCGTGCAGGCCGACTGTTGGGCGGGCAGCAGTTTGAGCGTGACCTCGGTGACCACCCCCAGAGTGCCTTCGCTGCCGACGAACAGCTTGGTCAGCGACAGCCCGGCCACGTCCTTCAACCGTGGCCCGCCCAGACGCACCGCGGTGCCGTCGGCCAGCACCACCTGAAGCCCGAGCACGTAATCGGTGGTGACCCCGTACTTGACGCAGCACAGCCCGCCGGCGTTGGTGGCGATGTTGCCGCCGATGCTGCAGATTTCGAACGACGACGGGTCCGGCGGGTACCACAGGCCGTACTCGGCCACCGTCTTCTTCACCTCGGCATTGAGCAAGCCGGGTTGCACCACCGCGGTGCGCGTGACCGGGTCGACGGAGATGTCCCGCATCTTCTCGGTGGACAGCACGATGCCGCCGTCGAGCGCGGTCGCACCGCCGGACAGGCCGGTGCCCATGCCGCGGGGGACCACCGCGACGCGATGGGCGCTGGCCCAGCGCAGCACGGCCTGCACCTCGTCGGTCCGCCGCGGACGGACCACCGCCATCGGTGTTCCCGCCGACGGATCAGCGGCGCGGTCGTGCCGGTAGGACTCGAGAATGTCCGGATCGGTGACGACCGTGCCGTCGGGTAGCGCGGCGATCAATTCCTGCAACACGGACACAGCCGCCAGTCTAGAGAGCCGAGCGCGACGATTCGGTGTTACAGGGGTGTTACGGCTAGGGTTTGGTGCATGCGGGACAGCGTCGTCTTCGCCCAGGTGAAGTCATTGAAACGGAAGCGCCACGCGGCGCATCTGTCGGGCACCGCGCTCGAGATCCATGTGCGGGCCGTGGCCGACAGCGCCGGCACGGCGTATCCGGCGTTCGTCGCCGACCAGCGCCTGGATGCGATCGCGCCCGGGCCCGTCACCACCATGGCCGCCCTCGAGCTGTGCCTGGTCGGTCTGTGGTACCGCGCGACCGACGGTTACGTGATCGCCGACCTCGATCTGGTCGAGCGGTTCGGCGAGCCGACCGGCCGGCGCTGGCTGCGGGCGGTCGGCGGATTCCTCAGGGAATACCTGAGCCCGCTGTAGCGTCCGGCGCGGCCGGTTGGGTGTCGAGGTCGCGCAGCGCAGGCAGGAACACCGCGACCACCCCCAACGCCAGCATCGGCAGCGACAGCGCCAGAAACGTCACGTGCAGCCCGGCCCCATCGGCCAATGGCCCGGCCAGGATCAGTCCCAGCGGGCCCGCGGCGTAGGCCAGTGACCCCATCACGCCGACAACGCGTCCCCGCAGGTGCGCGGGTGCACGAGTTTGCATGACGTAGTTGTAGATCGGCGCGATCGGACCGTAGACGAATCCGACCAGCGCACACAGCACCAGGATCACCGGCAACGGCGGCAGGAACGCGATGACCGTCATCGCCGCGCCCAGGGTGATCACCGCGATCAACATGACGGTGCGGCGCTTCATGAGCTTCGCCATCACCGCGTACCCGAGCGCGCCCACCAGACCGCCGATGCTCAGCGCCATCAACACCCAGCCGAGCTGGGCGGGCTCGTCACGGTCGGTGAAGTACTTGGGGAACAGCACGCTTTCCATCGGCATGTAGAGCCCGGTGGCCACCAGATCCACGACCGCCAGCGTGCGCAGCACCCGGTTGTGCCACACGAAGCGCAACCCTTCGAGGATGCCGGCCCACACACTGCCCGTCAGCGCCGAGCGATCCGGAATGCCCGCACCCTCCAGGCGCAGCACCGAGATCGCCGCGATGGACAGCACGAACGTCCCCGCTGTCACCCACATCGTGTTGATGCCGCCCAGCGTCGCGATCAGCAGGCCGCCGATCCCCGGCCCGACGATGTAGGCCAGGTTGAACACCGCCTCGAAGTAGCTGTTGGCCCGGTCCAGGGACCAGCCGGCCCGCGCGGCGGCTTCGGGCAGCATCGTTTCGCGCGCGGTCATGCCCGCCGGATCGAACAACGCGCCCAGGGCGGCCAGCACGGCCAGCACCGCCACGTTGACGACGTCGGCACCGAACAGCAACGCGAGCACCGGCACGGCGACCACCGACAGCGCGGACAGCGCGTCCGAGATCATCGACACCCGCCGCCGGCCCAGATAGTCGACCGCCGCGCCGGCGATCAGCGTCGCGGCCAGCAGCGGCAACGTCCCGGCCATCGCCACGATCGACGCGTCCAGGGCCGAGCCGGTGCGCTGCAGCACCAACCACGGGAACACCACGATCGAGATGCCGTTGCCCGTGCCCGCCATCAGCGCGGCGAACAGGATCAGCAGCAGAGGACCGCGCCTACTCAACGGCGCATCGCGTGGGGTCATGGCGTATCGACGGGAATCTAGCAGCGCAGCGGGCGCCGCCACCACCGGTTTTCATGCGGCTCAGCCGGTGCTTGGCGGCGTCGTCGGGGTCGCGCCCCGCCCCGCCTACTTTCCGGTGGCGCTGCCAACCCGGCTTGGGGGCTGCCGGCTTGGGGCTGCCAGCCCGGACCCCCGGCCGTCGGCCCGGACCAAGGGTCGCCAGCTTGTACCTACGGCCGGCGGCCCGGACCTACGGCCGCCAGCTTGAACCTACGGCCGGCCGCCAGCTGTGGGGGCTCGCCGGTACCCGGGGCTCGCCGGTACCCGGGGGCTCGCCGAGTGTGAGCTCCGTGCGAAAAAGCGGCGTGGATTTCGCAGAGGATTCACGCTCGGCGCGGCTCGCCTCGCCGCGGCACGCTCGGCGTGGCCCACCTCGGCGGCCGCCAGCTGTGGGGGCTCGCCGGTACCCGGGGCTCGCCGAGTGTGAGCTCCGTGCGAAAAAGCGGCGTGGATTTCGCAGAGGATTCACGCTCGGCGCGGCGCGGCTCGCCTCGCCGGCAGCCGCCTCGGCCGCCGCCCGCCTCGGCCGCCGCCCGCCTCGGCCGTGGCTCGCCTCGCCGGCAGCCGCGGTGACTGCTACGGCCAGCGCGGCGACCGCCATGGCCCGCCTCGGCCGCGGCCGCCGCCGAGAGCGCTACCAGGCCGCGTCGACGTTGGCGGCGATCTGATCGGCCAGTCTGCGGGCCGTATCACCGGGATTGGCGCTGCAGGTGTTGACGTCGATGATGATGTTGTTGCGCTGCATCAACGCCCGCCCGCAGGCCCATCCCGGAGCCGCGGCCTCGGTGTAGACGGCGTTCGCTGTCAGCGCGCCGTCGGCGTTGGCCATGTGGGTGACGGTCCACTGCGATCCACTCTGGGTGTGGGTGTAGTTCTGGCAGGCGGGCCACCGCTCGGCGGAGACGTCGAAGAACTCGGCGGCCTTCTCCAGATACGGGAACAGCACGACTGCCTGCTTCGCGTAGTGGGCGAAGTCGTCTCCGTCGTTGAGGCTCTCGTCTCGTTCGGCGCGAAATCCGCTGTCTGCGTAAACCTGCGCTTCGGCGGCGCCGTCGATCGCCAGACATTCCGGCGGCGACATGATCGCGCTGTGGTCGGTCATCGCGTCATTCGACTCGGTCACTGTCATCGCAGGTGTACCCATCACGGCGGCTACCTGCTCCGGTGGCAGCAGCAGTCCGCCCAGCTCCCGCTCGACGAGGGGACGTGGGATCGTCGTTCGCGTCGGTGTCACCGTGTCGGCGCTACTGATCGTGTTGCCACAGCCGGCGACGAGAAGGCAGAGGCCCGCGATCGCGGCGGTCGACAGTCGCATGTGTGTTCCCCAATCAGCCTGATCGCCCGGCGCCCCCGCCGGAACAACGAAAAGCCTGGAGATCAATGGTGCGCCAACGGTCTCGCCCCGACGCCGAGGACCACGGCGTTTCGTGGTAACGATGAACGGTGCTTCTTGGTAACAAATGATGGGTCGCTCCTCGGATACCGCCGGAGCCGCGTTGCCCCATCCCCGCACCGGCCGGCTGTTCACCTCCCCGGTACGGCCCGGCTCGGGCTGGCCGGGGGACCCGGCGACCGCGCGTACGGCCGTCGCTGCCGAGCCCGCCGAGGTGGCTGAGCTGGCCGCATCCACCAGAACCGTCGCCCAGCTCGATGCGCGGGTATCGGTCTGTCGGGCGTGCCCACGGCTGGTGACCTGGCGTGAGGACGTTGCCGTCGGTAAGCGCAAGGCCTACGCCGACGAACCGTACTGGGGCCGTCCGGCGACCGGACTCGGTCCGGCGCGTCCGTCGGTGTGGGTGCTCGGCCTGGCGCCCGCGGCACACGGCGCCAACCGCACCGGCCGGGTCTTCACCGGGGACCGCTCCGGTGACTTCCTGTTCGCTTCGCTGTATCGCAGTGGTCTGGCCAATCAGCCGACCGCTGCCGACAGCGCAGATGGCTTGACACTCAATGACGTTCGGGTGGTGGCTGCGGTGCGATGCGCCCCTCCGGCCAACGCGCCCGAGCCCGCCGAGCGGGCGACGTGTGCGCCCTGGCTGGATGCCGAGTGGCGGCTGACCGGCGCGTCGGCGCAGGTGATCGTCGCGCTCGGCGGCTTCGCCTGGCAGTCGGCGCTGGCGCTGATCCGTCGGGTCGGCGGTGTGGTGCCCACACCGGTGCCGCGGTTCGGGCACGGCGCGCTGACGACGGTGACGGTGCCCGGACGCTCCGGACGCGAGGTTCGCGAGCTGTCCTTGCTGGGTTGTTTCCATCCCAGCCAGCAGAACACCTTCACCGGGCGGTTGACTCCGGCGATGATGGACGACATCTTCGCCACTGCTCTGCGGATCGGGCGCGCAAAGTGACGCTCAGTGTCGCATTGCGCGCCCGATTCACCGGGAACACGGGTGCGGCCGCGTGGCGTTGACCGAGTAATGCGTCTCTCCGTTCTCGATCTCGTCCCCGTCCGCACCGACCAGAGCACCTCGGATGCGGTGGCTGCGACGACGCTGCTGGCCCAGACCGCCGACCAGCTCGGTTACACGCGGTACTGGCTGGCCGAACACCACAACATGCCCGCGGTGGCCGCGACGAGCCCGCCGGTGCTGATCGCCCACCTGGCCGCCCACACCTCGACGATGCGGCTCGGTTCAGGCGGGGTGATGCTGCCCAATCACGCGCCGCTGGCGGTGGCCGAGCAGTTCGCGCTGCTCGAAGCCGCCCATCCCGGGCGCATCGATCTGGGCATCGGGCGCGCGCCGGGCTCGGATCCGGTGACGTCGATGGCGTTGCGCGGTGCTGCGGGCCGCGACGACCGTGACATCGAGGCGTTCCCGTCGTACCTCGACGACGTGGTGGCGCTGATGAGCAGCGCCGGGGTGCGGGTGCCTCTGCCCCGGGACCTGATGCGGGAGAACTACATCCTCAAGGCCACCCCCGCGGCGGTCACCGAACCCAAGCTGTGGCTGCTCGGCTCGTCCATGTACTCGGCGCATCTCGCCGCGGCCAAGGGCCTGCCCTACGTGTTCGCCCACCACTTCTCCGGCCAGGGCACCGAGGAGGCCTTGCAGACCTACCGAGACGAATTCCGCCCCAGTGACCTGGCGGCCGAACCGCTGACGTTCCTGACGGTCAATGCCGCCGTCGCCGACACCGCCGCGGAGGCGGAGCGGTTGCTGCTGCCGAACCTGCAGATGATGGCGCGGCTGCGCACCGGGCAGCCGCTGGGCCCGCTGGACCTGGTCGAGGACGCCGAGGCCCGGCAGCTCAGTCCGCGCGAATTGGCGGTGGTCGACGCGGGTCGGCGCCAGGCCGTCGTCGGCGCGCCGGCCGAGGCCGCCGATCAACTGCGGGCGCTGGCCGAGCGGTTCGGGGTGGACGAGGTGATGGTCAACCCGGTGGCGGCCGCGTTCCGTGGCACCGACCCGGACACCGCCCCGGCGCGGGAGACGACGCTGGAGCTGCTGGCCAAGGAGCTCTTCTAGGACCCGCTCGATCGGGGTGTCAACCGCACAATGGGGATCGGCCGCGTCGTGCGCTTCTGATAACCGTTGTAGCGGTTGGAGTTCTGTTCGTTGACCTTGTCCCACATGCGCGCGTAGTCGGGATCGTCGGGCAGTACCGGCTTGGCGGTGACGGGGACCCGCTGCGGACCGATGTTGACCTCGATGTCCGGGTGGGCCTTGAGGTTGTGATACCAGCCCGGGGCCTTGGGGTCGCCGCCCTTGGAGGCGACGACGAGGTAGTCGCCTCGATCGGGGAAGTACGACAGCGTGTTGGTGCGCTGCTTGCCGGTCTTGGCGCCGACGGTGTGCAGCAGCAGGCTGGGCGGCACGCCGGGCAGCGGGATGCGGTGCCCGATGCGGCCGTTACTCTTCTTGTAGAGCGTGTCATGCAGCATCAGCATCCGGACGCCGATGTTCTGTTCGAGCCAGCGCGTGATGTTCAAGGGTCACTCCTTCTCGTCGGCGTCGATCCGCGCCAGGGCCTCGCGCAGCAGTCGGCCGGTCTGTCCCCGGTCGGGGTCACGGCGCACCAGCATGCCTTTGGCGAACTTCAGTTTGTCACCGTCGCGGCGCGGAACCACGTGCAGATGAATGTGGAACACACTCTGAAAAGCGGCTTTACCGTCGTTGATGGCGATGTTGTTGCCGTCGGCGTGCAGCCCGGATGCGCGCGCGGCCTTGGCGATGCGTTGCCCGATGGTGGTCATGGTCGCCACGGTGTGCGGTGGGGTGTCGGTCAGGTCGACGGTGTGGCGCTTGGGGATCACCAGCGTGTGTCCCTGCGTGAACGGCCTGATGTCGAGGATGGCGAGGTGCTCGTCGTCCTCCCAGATCCGGACGGCTGGGGCGTCGCCGGCGACGATGGCGCAGAACACGCAGGACATTCCGCCACCGTAGCCGGTCATCCGGTGAGCGCCGCTCGCCAGGCGGCGAGCTTGGCCGAAAACGCCGCGGTGTGCGCCGGGCTGGTCGACGGGAGTCGCTGGCCGGGTGGGTGAGGGAGTGCGACGAGGCGCCGGTAGTTCTTCTCCGCGGCGGCGCCGTTGAAGCAGATCCGGGTGATGGTGGGGTGGTCGGCGAAGAACCGGCCGAAGTCGTTGGCCGTCATGCTGTCCGGTTCCACGGAGGCGTCCAGGCTGCCGACCCGGCGGCAGGATCGCAGCACGTCCCACACCGCGACCCCGGCGCCGGTGAGTGCGTCGACCCGCTCGGGATACGGTGCGGCCGCGTCGAAGCCGTACAGCTCGGCGGTGATCGCCCAGAACGCGTTGCGGGGGTGCGTGTAGTACTGCTGGTCCTGCAGAGACCGCACACCGGGCATGTTGCCCAGGATCAGGACCCGCGCCCCGGGGGCGACCAGCGGGGCGAAGCTGTTCAGGATCGGTGAGGCCATCGCTCCTGTGTAGCGCACCCACGTAGGTTGGGCACGTGACCGACCATGGGGATCTCGAGGCGTCCGGGCTGCTCGACGGGCTGGACGGGCAGGCGCGCGCCGAGCGCGCCGAGCTGATCAGTTGGCTCCTCGACCAGGGGGTGGCCCTCGACCAGATCCGGGGCAATTCGGCGCCGATGCTGCTCGCTTCCCGGCGGATCATCGGTGACGACGGCGAATACGTCTCGGCCCGCCAGGCCGCCGAGAAATTCAACGTGGACGTCGAGTTGTTCGTCCGGATCCAGCGCGCCATGGGTCTGCCGCGGGTCGACGACCCCGATGCCGCGGTGTTCCTGCGCGCCGACGCGGAGGCGGCGAAGTTCACCCGCGACTTCCTCGACGCCGGGATCGACCCCGACGAACTGGTCCAGATCACCCGGCTGCTCGGTGACGGTCTGGCCAGGGCGGCCGAGGCGATGCGGTACGCCACGCTGGCCGCGGTGATCCGGCCCGGGGCCACGGAATTGGAGATCGCCCAGGCGTCGGCGGCATTGGTGACCAACCTGGCGCCGCTGCTCGGACCGATGATCCAGGACATGCTGCAGCTGCAGCTGCGGCATGCCATCGAGACGGAGGCCGTCAACGCCGTCGAACGCGCCGAGGGTCAGCACCTGCCAGGTGCCCGGCAGGTGACGATCGGGTTCGCGGATCTGGTCGGGTTCACCCGGCTGGGCGAGAAGGTGCCGCCGGAGGATCTGGAGCGCCTTGCGCAACGCCTGGCCGACCTGACGCGGGAGGTGGCGACCGCGCCGGTCCGATTCGTCAAGACCATCGGCGATGAGGTGATGATGGTCAGCCCGGAGCCCGCTGCGCTGCTCGACGCCGTGCTGCAGCTGGTCGAGGTGACCAACGGCGACGACGACTTTCCCAGCCTGCGGGCCGGGGTGGCCAGCGGCATGGCGGTGAGCCGGGAAGGGGACTGGTTCGGCAGCCCCGTCAACCTCGCGGCCCGGGTGACCGGTGCCGCCCGACCGGGCTCGGTGCTGGTGGCCGAACCGGCCCGCGAGGCGATCGGCGACGACGACCGCTTCACCTGGTCGTTCGCCGGGGCCAGGCATCTCAAGGGCATCAAGTCGGATGTGAAGCTGTTCCGGGCGCGCCGGGCCGGCTCAGCGTGACGGGCTGAACGTCCGCAGGCGCAGGCTGTTGCTGACCACGAACACCGAGCTGAACGCCATGGCCGCGCCGGCGATCATCGGATTCAGCAGTCCCGCCGCCGCCAACGGCAGCGCGGCGACGTTGTAGGCGAACGCCCAGAACAGGTTGCCCTTGATGGTGCTCAACGTCCTTCGGGACAGCCGGATGGCGTCGGGCACCGCGCGCAGGTCGTCGCTGACCAACGTCAGGTCGCTGGCCTCGATGGCGACGTCGGTCCCGCCGCCCATCGCCAGGCCGAGGTCGGCCTGCGCCAGCGCCGCCGCGTCGTTGACCCCGTCTCCGACCATGGCGACCACCCTGCCCTCGTGCTGCAGCCGGACGACCGTGTCGACCTTGTCCTGCGGCAGCACGCCGGCCACCACCTCATCGATGCCGACCTGTCGGGCCACCCTCCGCGCGACCGCCTCGTTGTCACCGGTCACCATGATCGGTGTCAGGCCAAGTCTTTTCAGCAGCGACACCGCCTCCGCAGAGGTCTCTTTGACGGCATCGGCCACCATCACAAGACCGCGAGCCTGGCCGTCCCAGCCGACGGCGACGACTGTTCGCCCGTCCCGCTCGGCGCGCTGCGCCGCGTCGGCCAGCTGTTCGGGGATGTCGTAGGCGCGCTCGGTGAGTAGTCGTAGACGACCCACCAGGACGGCGCGGCCGTCGAGGACGCCTTCGACACCCATTCCGCGCAGGTTCGAAAAGCCTTGTGCTGTGGGCAGTTCTCCGAGCTCGGTGCGGGCGCCGGCGGTGATGGCCCGGGCGATGGGATGTTCCGACGAACTCTCCAGCGCCCCGGCGACCCGCAGCACCTCGTCGCGGCTTTCGCCGTCGGCGGCGGTGACGCCGGCCAGCGTCATGGTGCCGGTGGTGACGGTCCCGGTCTTGTCGACGACCACGGTGTCCACCCGCCGCGTCGACTCCAGGATCTCGGGCCCCTTGATGACGATGCCCAACTGCCCGCCGCGCCCGGTTCCGACCATCAACGCGGTCGGGGTGGCGAGCCCGAGCGCGCAGGGGCACGCGATGATCAGCACCGCGACGGCCGCGGTGAACGCCGTCGACACGGCGGCGCCCGAGACGATCCAGAACCCCAGAGTGGCCACCGCGAGAGCGATGACGACCGGCACGAAGACACCCGAGATCCGGTCGGCGAGCCGTTGGGCCGGGGCCTTGCCGTTCTGCGCCTGCTCGACCAGCCGGGCCATCTGCGCCAGTTGCGTTTCGGAGCCCACCCGCTCGGCTCGGACCACCAGGACGCCGTCCACGTTGACTGTCGCGCCCACCACCTGGTCGCCGACCGACACCTCCACCGGGACCGATTCCCCGGTCAGCATCGACGTGTCCACCGTCGAAGAGCCTTCGACGACGACGCCGTCGGCGGCCACCTTCTCGCCGGGCCGGACCACGAATTCGTCACCGGTGCTGAGCAATTCGATGGGTATGCGCTGTTCGCCGTCGGGCCTGCGCACCGAGACGGTTTTGGCGCCCATCTGCAGCAGGGCGCGTAACGCGTCCCCGGCGCGGCGTTTGGCCCGTGCCTCGAAGTAGCGGCCCGCGAGGATGAACGTCGTCACCCCGGCGGCGACCTCCAGGTAGATGTTGGCGCTGCCGTCGGTGTGTTCGACGGTGAACTCGAAGGCATGGGTCATCCCGGTGTGCCCCGCCGTGCCCCAGAACAGTGCGTAGAGCGACCACCCGAAGGCGGCCAGGGTGCCCAGGGAGATCAGCGTGTCCATCGTCGCTGCCCGGTGCCTCAGATTCGTCCACGCCGCGACGTGGAACGGCCAGGCACCCCACACGACCACCGGGGCGGCCAGCGTCAGCGACAACCATTGCCAGTTCGGGAACTGCAGCGCCGGCACCATCGCCATGGCGATCACGGGTACCGACAGCGCAAGGCAGATCAACAGGCGCCGGCGCAGCGCCGCCGACGCATCCTCGGCCTGCGGCTGGTCGTCGGCCTCGGCCTCGGGGAGGGTGGCCCGGTAGCCGGCGGCCTCGACGGTGGCGACGAGGTCCCGCGCGGTGACGTGGTCGCCGAGTTCGACCCGGGCCTTCTCGGTGGCGAAGTTGACCGAGGCGCTGACACCGTCGAGCCTGTTGAGCTTCTTCTCGATGCGGGAAGCGCACGACGCACAGGTCATGCCGCCGATCGACAGTTCAACGGTGCTCATGGCGTCGCTCAGTTCGCCAGCTCGTAGCCGGCTTCTTCGACGGCGTCGCGGAGGGTGGCGTCGTCGACGGGGGAGTCACTGCCGATGGTGACCTTCCCGTCGGACAGGTCGATGTCGACGTCGACGACGCCGGGGATGCTGGTGAGTTCGGCCCGCACGGCCGATGCGCAGGCATCGCAGCTCATGCCGGTCACGGTGATGGTCGTGGTGCTCATGGCGGTCCTCTCGGTCGTAGACTGCAGCGTCGCTGACGTCCTGTGTACCATACCCCCCTAGGGTACTTAGGAAACGTCCCCGTCGGCGCCCCGCTCCGGGCGTGACAGCATCACGGCATGCGGATCCTCGTACAGCGCGTCACGTCGGCGCGTGTTTCCGTCTCCGGTGACGTGGTCGGGGAGATCCACCCCGACGGGCAGGGTCTGCTGGCGCTGGTAGGCGTGACCCATACCGACGACGCCGACAAGGCCCGCCGACTCGCGGAAAAGCTCTGGCAACTCAGGATTCTCGCCGACGAGAAGTCGGCGAGTGACACCGCGGCGCCGATCCTGGTGGTCAGCCAGTTCACGCTCTACGCCAACACCGCCAAGGGGCGCCGGCCCACGTGGAACGCGGCCGCGCCGGGCGCGGTCGCCGAGCCGTTGGTGCAGACCTTCGCCGACGCGCTGAGCGCGCTGGGCGCACAGGTGCAGACGGGCGTGTTCGGCGCGGACATGCAGGTCGAGCTCGTCAATGACGGCCCCGTGACCGTCCTGCTGGAACTGTGACTACTGGGCCGCGGTGACCGGGAAGCCTTCGGAGGGCTGCACGATGACGAACCCGTTGCCGTGGAAGGCGACCTGCAGCGCCTCTCCGGAGCCGCGGCCGATGAGCGCACCCGCTTTGAAGCTGGTCTTCAGTTGCGTCTGCAGGTTCGCCGACCACGCGACCACCGCGTTGGTGTCGGCGTAGGTGGGCGCCTCGGCGGTGTTGAGCACCACCGGCGGGCCGTCGGTGGTGATGGCCACCCACCCGGTGCCGCGCAACGTGGTGTTGAACAATCCGCCGGTGGCGATGCTGCCACCTTTGACCCGCTCGATGTTCCAGTCCAGGTTGGCCGAGAAGGCCAGCACGTTCTTGCCGCTGATCGACAGGCCGGAGTTGGTCAGGTTCAGCATGTGCACGTCGTAGCCGAACTCGGCCAAGAACACATCGCCCTGCCCCGAGCACCGCATCAGGGGTAGACCCTCGCCGGTCAGTGCCTTCTTCAGGAACTTCGAGGCCCCTCCGCCCTCGAAGGCGAAGTCGACGTTGCCCTGGTAGGCCACCATCGAGCCCTGCCTGGCCATGAACGGCTCACCGAGGCGAACGCGCAGCAGCTTGGCGTTCTGGTTCGCGATCGGCTTGGCCTCTTTCTCGCTGAACCGCCCGTCGACGAGGTCGCCGGAGATACCGGCGAAGCCGTCGCCGCCGGGCACGGCCTGAGCCTGGTCGCTGGGCTGCTGGCCGTGCTCCGGCTGGGCGTGGCGCGCAGACCCCTGTTGCTGGGCCGGCGGCGGGCCGAGCGGAGCCTGGTGCACCTGACCCTGGTGGGAGACCTGGTCGGTCCACCGCTGACCGTCGAACCACCGGTAATCGAATCGACCCTCCGGGTCGGGCTGCCAACTGCCTTGTCCGGGTCCTGTCACCGCCGCCTCCTTGACGTGTCTGGCCGATTGCCACCCTATGCGGTGGGGGACGGCTGCAGGCACCCCTTGAGGGCGGCGCTGACCGCTGTTTCGCTGGTGGCGAACCGCTCCGCACCTGCGCTGCAACGATGTAAGTATGTAATCATGAAACATCATTCCCCCCACCGCAGAGCAGGCCGCGCCGGCGGCTGGCAGCAGGCCGACCAGCCGGACGCAAGCGACGCCGCTGACTGGTTCGCCGGTCGTATGCCCGAACACTGGTTCACCGGCGACCCGGAGGTGACCGTCGACCGGGAGGAGATCACCGTCATCGGGCGCCTTCCCGAGGTCGACGGCGACGCCGGCGAGACGGAAGCCCACGCCTCCGGGCGGGCCGCCCGGTTCCGGGAGCAGACCCGCGCCGAGCGCATGCAGATCGCCGATGAGGCTGAGGCCCGATACCGGCGCAAGGTCGCCTGGGGCGTCGATGTGGGTAGCGGAGAGCCCGAACGAATCCTGTTCACCCACATGGCCGTGCCGGTGATGACCCGGTTACGCCAGCCCGAACGCCAGGTGCTCGACACCCTCGTCGACGCCGGCGTGGCGCGCTCACGATCGGACGCATTGGCATGGTCGGTGCGCCTGGTCGGCGAGCACGCCGACGAATGGCTGGGCAAGCTGCGCGCCGCGATGCGCGAGGTGGACGACCTGCGTGCCCAGGGGCCCTCGGTGTGAGTCGCGGGCGCGGGCGCAGAGGCCTGTCACGCTCCCCGCGGCAAAACCCGTCGCGCTGATCACAATGGGGGGCTGGGCGAGTGCCCGTTTGATAAGCTGCACCGTAAGGGTTCCGGCAAGCAAATCTGGAACTACGACCACTCTCGGCAGGATTCCCCGTAGGGCAGCTCCTACCGGCAGGCCGACGGTGTTTTTCCACCCTTCTGCTGCTGACGTTCTGATGCAACGTTGCCCGCAGTTGACGCCGATGCTTGCTCTTCTGCGTTGGCTTCGAACCTGAACGGACTGTGCGCATGCGCGACTTCACCTGCCCGAAATGCGGCCAACACCTCACCTTCGAGAACTCTCTGTGTTTGTCGTGTGGAAGCAGGCTCGGATATTCCTCCGAGAAGGCGACGATGGTCCTGGTCGATGAGCAAGGTTCTTCCTTGTGTGCGAATTCGGCGATTGCGCAATGCAACTGGTTGCTCGACTCTCGGGGGGCCGCCGACGGCGGCGGACTGTGCGCGTCATGCCGGCTGACACGGACCCGGCCCCACGATTCCGACGTCGCTGGGATGGCCAGATTCGCCGTGGCCGAGACCGCCAAACGCCGGCTGGTCGCGGAGCTGATCGAGCTCAGGCTGCCTATCGTTGACCGCACGCAGGACCCGCGGTTCGGGTTGGCGTTCGACCTCTTGTCGAGCACCGGAGAAAAGGTCGTCACCGGTCACGAGGACGGGGTCGTCACCCTGGACCTGGCCGAAAGCGACGACGTGCGCCGCGAGGAGTTGCGTGTCGCCCTGGACGAGCCGTACCGGACGCTGCTCGGCCACTTTCGACATGAGACTGGGCACGCGTACTTTCACCGCCTGGTCGGCGGCTGGGTCGCACGCCATTCCGAATTCGTCGCCCTCTTCGGTGACCCTGCTGACGACTACCAGGAAGCGCTCGACCGCCACTATGGAACCGGCCCGTCGCCTGACTGGTCGACACGTCACGTGTCCTCCTATGCGTCGATGCATCCCGCCGAAGACTGGGCAGAGACGTTCGCGCACTACCTGCACATCCGGGATACGTTGGATACCGCGGCGTCATTCGGCTTGGCCCCAGCCGCCGCGGCATTCGATCTGCTTCACCTGGGCCCCAACCGTTTCGATACGCTCATCGGGATGTGGCTGCCCCTGGCGTGGTCGCTGAACATGATCAATCGTTCTATGGGGCGCGCGGACCTGTACCCTTTCGTGCTGCCACCGCCGGTCCTGGAAAAGATGCGCTTCGTTCACACCGTCATCGACGATGCCGTCGTGTTCACCGAAACGCAGCCCCGGACCCGTTACGCGCAGTAGTCCCTGACCGGGAACGCGTTTGTCCGGCCGGATGTCCATGGCTTCAGTCTTCGAGACCACCTGCGTGAGCATCGGGATCGACATCGGAGTGTGGGCGTCGTCTCTCGGCGGAGCTGTCAGGGTTCCACCTTTTCGACGTTGACGTACGTCGAGTTCAATGCCGCAGTCTGCGACAGCGGGTCAACCTGCGCGCCGTCCACCAGCAGGTTGCGGTTCACGCCGTAGCTGAGCGGCTCAGACCCACCGGCCGGATCGAAAACTCGTGATCCCCAGCCGTGGTCGATGATGACGACGCCACGTCGGGGCTGGTCGTCGACCGACGCGGTCAACTCGACTTCGCCCACGGCCGAGGACACCCGAACCGCATCACCGTCGCTGATACCCAGGGCCAGCGCGTCCTCGGGATGGATCACCACCTGAGTGCCCTTCCCGGCGGGGTGCAAGCCAGGAAGGTCGTTGAGCCAGGAGTTCATCGAGTGGCGGTGTCGCCGGTTGGTCAGCAGGAATGGGTAGCCGTCTGACGGCGACGGCGGCGCCTGGCGTAGCAGCTCGCGTGCCCGTGCGACGAACTCCGCGGGAGCGACGTGCACCGTCTTGTCGTCGGTGCGCAGCGCATCGCGAAAGCGGCCGAACTCGCGTGGCCCGAGCACCCATCCGTGCGGACGAGCCAGCACGTCGCTCCACCTGATCTTGCGACCGTTCACTTTTCGGCTGGTGGCGATCAGCAGCCGGTGAATCCAATACGGCCCGAATTCGAGCGCCGGCCGTCGCGTCAGCCCAGCCAGCCTTCTGGACCCCGCGACAAACGTGTTCAACCCCCGTGCACCGAACAGCGGGCGCCTCATCCCCAGCGCCAGATCGGTGAAGATGCGCCACTCTTCACGCGCGAGGAACGGCGGGTCTACGGCGCGGACCCCGTACTGCACATACGGCTCGTCATGCAGGTTGCTGGTGAACGCCAGCAGGTCGTCGCGTTCGAGCCAGTGCACCGCGGGCAGCAGCCAGTGGGCATGCCTATGGCTCTCCCGCTGCACGAAATCGATGGCCACCAGAAGATCGAGCGTCGACAACGCGTGGTCGAGCTTGGCGCCGTCGGGTCCGGAAACGACCGGATTGCCGCTGTTGATCACCATCGCCCGAACCTGGCCGCGTCCGGGGGTGGTGATCTCGTCGGGAAGCTCGCTGAGCGCGTGTGCCCCGGCGACCATGTCCCGCCCCCGCAACCTGCTGCGGTGCGGTTTCGCGCCGGCCAGGTCGGCCAGACGTAAGGCGTCGACGTACCCGGCCTCGAAACGGCGGCCACCCGGGCGGTCCATCCGTCCGGTGATGACATTGAGCACCTGGCCTAGCCACTCCGCCACGGTGCCGGCCAGATGCAACGACACCCCGGTGCGGGTCACCAGCATCGCCCGCTCGGCGGTCCCGAAACCCCTTGCCACGTCGGTGATCACCTCGAGCGGTATGTCGGAGCGGCGAGCCAGATCGGCGAGGTCGACGTCGGCGGTCAGGCCGCGCAGCCGATCGACACCGGTGGCCAGGTCAGCGCAGTCTCCCCGGTGGTGCAGACCGTCGTCGAGGACGATCTTGACCATTGCCAACAGCAGCGCCCAGTCCTGTCCGGGCCGCACCGCCATGTGGATGTCGGCGCGTTCGGCAGTCTCGGTGCGCACCGGGTCGACGACGACGACGGTCGCACCCTGCTGCTGGCGCGCCAGTGTGCGGCGCCAACCGCCCGGCACGGACTCCAGCCAGTTCCACGCACTCACTGCGGGATTCGCGCCGACGATCACGAAGTAGTCACAGTTGTCGACGTCCGACACCGGCACCATCAACGACGAGCCGTACATCTTCTCGGCCACCACGTGAAGGGCGTTCTGGTCGACGGATCCGACCGCGTACCGATTGTGGGTGCCGACGGCGTCCAACCAGCCGTTCATGAACACCAGGTTCGACGACGAATACCCGGCCGGATTGCCGTAGTAAGCGGCCACCGCGTCGGGTCCGCCGTCCTGGATCACCGCGTTCAGGCGGGCCGCGATGTCGTCGGTCGCCTCATCCCAGCCGGTTTCCACGTACCGGTCACCCACCCGTTTCATCGGTGCCAACAGCCGGCGGGGATGCTCGACGACCTGAGGTGCGGTGCGACCCTTGGCGCAGAAGTCCCGCCAATTGTGCGGGTTCTGCTTGTCGGGCGAGATCTTGACGACCCGCCCGTCTTCGACAGTGACGTCGACACCGCACGAGGCAAGGCAGTAGCGGCAGAACGTGTGCACCGTGCGGGCCATGCCGTCATGCTGCCCGACCCCGCCAGTCCCATGGCGCGGAATGGAATTGAGCAGACTGCTTGATCGGCCATACGGCCGGCGGTTCACCGCTGTGCCGGGTTAGCGGTTCACCGCTGGATCATCCTCCAATACTCTCCCCGGCGCGCCAGCAACTCGGCATGGGTACCGCGTTCGACGATCCGCCCCGACTCCATCACCAGGATCAGGTCGGCGTCGCGGATGGTCGAGAGCCGATGGGCGATGATGAAACTGGTCCGGTCCCGCCGCAACTGCGCCATCGCGTGCTGGATGAGCACCTCGGTGCGGGTGTCCACCGAGCTGGTCGCCTCGTCGAGGATCAGCAGCTGCGGCTGGGCCAGCACCGCGCGGGCGATGGTGATGAGCTGACGTTCGCCGACACTGATGTTCGCCCCACCATCGCTGACCTGGGTGTCGTAACCGTCGGGCAGCGTGTGCACGAACCGGTCCACATACGCCGCCTTCGCTGCGTCCACGACTTCGTCGTATCGGGCGTCGGGGCGGCCGTAGGCGATGTTGTCGTACACCGAGCCGGCGAACAGCCAGGCGTCCTGCAGCACCATGCCGATCTGTGAGCGCAGGGAGCTGCGGCTGACCGAGGTGATGTCCACATTGTCGATCAGGATGCGGCCGGCGTCGACGTCGTAGAACCGCATGAGCAGGTTCACCAGCGTGGTCTTGCCCGCCCCGGTGGGGCCGACGATCGCGACGGTGGAGCCCGGCTCGGCCACCAGTGACAGGTGCTCGAGGACCGGGGCGCCGGGCAGGTAGCCGAAGGACACCTCGTCGAACTCGACGCGACCGCGCCGTGACGCGCCCACCGCCGGCAGCGTCGCGGGGGGATCGGCCGGCTCCTCCTCGGCGTCGAGCAGATCGAAGACCCGCTCGGCGCTGGCGATGCCCGACTGCAACGTGTTGTACATACCCGCGATCTGGGTCAACGGCTGATTGAACTGCCGCACGTACTGGATGAACGCCTGGATGCCGCCCAGCGTGATCTGGCCGGTGGCCACCTGCACACCGCCGACGACGGCGACCGCAACGTAGCTGATGTTGCCGACGAACACCGTCGCCGGGGACACCAGCCCCGACAGGAACTGCGCCCCGAAGCTGGCCCGGTAGACGTCGTCGTTGAGTTCGTCGAACTGCTCGATCGCGCCCGCGCGGTGCCCGTAGGTCTTCACCACGGTGAAACCGCTGTAGGTCTCCTCAATGTGGGCGTTGAGCCTGCCGGTGTTCGTCCACTGGTCGACGAACAGCGTGCGCGACCGCCGCGCGATCGAGCGGGTCACCCACAGCGACAGCGGCACGGTGACCACAGTCAGTAGCGTCAACAACGGCGAGATGGTCAGCATCATCACCAGCACCCCGAACACCGTCAGCACCGAGGTCAGCAGTTGGGTGATCGACATCGACAGGGACTGCTGCATGTTGTCCACGTCGTTGGTGACCCGGCTGAGCACCTCCCCGCGCTGGCGGGTGTCGAAATAGCGCAGCGGCAGGCGGTGCACCTTGTCCTCGACGTCGGCGCGCAACCGGGCGATGGTGCGCTGCACGACCGCGTTCAACAGCCGCGCCTGCAGCCAGACCATCAGAGCGGCAACCACATACAACGCCAACGCCAACGCCAACGTCCGGGCGACGGCACCGAAGTCCACCCCCTGGCCGGGCACCACGTTCATGCCGGAGAGCAGGTCGGCGAACGTCGAATCGCCGCGTGCCCGCGCCGCCTCGATCGCCTGCTCCTTCGTCAGACCCGAGGGCAGCTGGCGGCCGATCACCCCGTTGAACAGCAGGTCGGTGGCATGCCCGAGGATACGAGGACCGATCACGCTCACCGCGATACCGCCGACGCCGAGCAGGATCACCGCGACGGTCAGACCGCGTTGCGGGGTCAGGCGTCTGAGCAGTCGCAACGCCGAACCCTTGAAGTCGCGGGAGCGCACCTGCGGCGGTTCGTTCATCCGCATCGGACGAGCCATCGGACCGCTCATCGTTCGCCCGCCGACACCGACTGCGAGTCGGCCAGCTCGCGGTAGGCCGCGCAACCGGCCAACAGCTCATCGTGGGTACCGGAGCCCACCACCGATCCATTGTCGACGACGACGATCTGATCCGCCGAGGAGACCGTCGAGATGCGCTGCGACACAATGATGACGGTGGCACCGGCGGCCGCGTCGGCCAGCGCGGCGCGCACCCGCGCGTCGGTGTGGACGTCCAGGGCGGAGAACGCGTCGTCGAACAGGTAGATCGCCGGACGTCGGATCACCGCCCGCGCGATCGCCAGGCGCTGACGCTGCCCGCCGGACAGACTCATCCCGCCCTGCGCGATCCGCATGTGCAGCCCGTCCGGGTGGGCGGCGACGAACTCCTCAGCGGCGGCGACCCGCAACGCCGCCCACATCTCGTCCTCGGTCGCATCGGCCTTGCCGAACAGCAGATTGTCGGCGACTGTCCCGGCGAACAGATACCCGCGCTGCGGCACCAGGCCGACCGAATGCCACAACTGGTCCAGGTCGATCTCGCGGACGTCGACCCCGTCGACGCGGACCGAACCCGAGGTGACGTCGTAGAGCCGGCAGATCATCGCGATCAGCGTGGACTTCCCCGACCCCGTGGAGCCGACGACAGCGGTGGTCTCACCGGGCCGCGCTGTCAGCGAAACCCGCTGCAGCACCGGCCGGTCGGCGCCCTCGTAACGGAAGGTGGCGTCGTCGAACACGACCTCCCCGGCGATGTGCGACAGCGTGACCGGCGCGGCCGGGCTGGCCACCGCGGGATGGGTGTCGAGCACCTCGGTGATGCGTTCGGCGCACACCGACGCACGCGGAATGATCACCAGGATGAACGTGGCCATCAGCACCGCCATCAGGATCTGCATGAAGTAGGCCAGGAACGCGATCAGTGAACCGACTTGCATCTCGCCGGCATCGATGCGCAACCCGCCGAACCAGATCAACGCCACGCTGGAGACGTTGATCACCAGCGTCGTGACCGGCAACATCAATGCCTGCCAGCGTCCCGCTTCCAGCGCTGTGCCGGCAAGGTCCTGGTTGGCCTCGGCGAAGCGGTTGCGCTCGAACGGTTCTCGTGCGAACGCCCGCACCACCCGCAGACCGGTGAGTTGTTCGCGCATCACCCGGTTGATGCCGTCGATCTGACGTTGCAGACGACGGAAGATCGGCAGCAGGTGCGACACGATCCAGTAGTTCGTCAGCGCCAGCACGGGCACGCTCACCACCAGCAGCCAGGACAACCCGGCATTCTGGTGCACGGCCATCGCAATGCCGCCGATACCCATGATCGGCGCCGTGATGAGCATGGTGCAGGTCAACTGCACGAGCAGTTGAATCTGCTGCGCGTCGTTGGTGGTCCTGGTCAACAGCGACGGGGCGCCGAATCGCGCCGTCTCCTCCGCTGAGAAGCCGGTGACATGCCGAAAAACCGCGGAGCGCAGATCCCGGCCCACTCCCATGGCCGCGCGGGAGCCGAAGTACACCGCGCCGACGGCGCACACCACCTGCAACGCGGTCACCCCGAGCATCAGCGCGCCGAGCTCGACGATGCGGCGCAGATCGCCTTGCGCCACTCCGTCGTCGATGATCGCGGCGTTGATCGTCGGCAGATACAGCGTCGCCAGCGTGCTGATGACCTGCAGCGTCGCCACCGTGGCGAGCAGCCCGCGGTAGGGCTGGACGTGTCGTCGCAGCAGGGCCCAGAGCATCCCGCTACTGTCGCACACGGTCACCGCCGCGAACCTGTTCGGCTGCCGCACCTGAGAATCGCATAAATCGGCAGGTCAGTCGGCATGTCGGTGGTCGGGGCATGGGGCTGCAGCTACAGTGCATGGCGTGACTCACCGCGACCGCAGATTCCGCCGCTCGGCGCAGCGTCTCGCCGTCGTTGCGGTTGCCGTCGTCCCGGTGCTGGCCGCGTGTTCGGATTCGGAGTCGCCCTCCCCGGAGGTGCCGACCACGGACGCGCCGCAGCAGGACGTGTCCCACGGTCCGTTCTTTCCCGAGTGCGGCGGCATCAGTGACGAACAGATGACCGAGCTGACGCAGGTGGCCGGCCTGGTGAACACGGCCAAGACGTCGGTGGGTTGTCAGTGGTTGGCCGGAGGCAGCATCCTGGGCCCGCACTTCTCGTTCACCTGGTTCCGGGGCAGCCCGATCGGCCGCGAGCGCAAGACGATGGAGTTGTCGCGCACCAGCGTCGAAGACGTCACCATCGAAGGTCACGAAGGCTTCATGGGCATCAACGAGGACCCGACCATGGGTGTCAACCTGTGCGAGATCGGTATCCAGTTCGGCGACGACTTCATCGAATGGTCGATCAGCTACGCCCAGGAGCCGTTCCCGGACGCGTGCGACGTGGCCACCGAACTCACCCGCCAGTCGATTGTGAATTCCAAATGAGGGCGCGCAGAGCTGTCGCAGGTTTCGTCGCTGCGCTGGCCGGCCTGGTTGTGCTGACCGGTTGCACCCAGACCGTCGAGGGCTCCGCGGCCCGGGCGGGTGCGGGCGACGTGCCGCGCAACAACGACTCGCAGCGCCAGTACCCCAACCTGCTCAAGGAGTGCGACGTCCTCACCGAGGACATCCTCGCCGAGACTGTCGGCGCGGACCCGCTGGACATCCAGAGCACGTTCGTCGGCGCGGTGTGCCGGTGGCAGGCCGCCAATCCGGCCGGCCTGGTGGACATCACCCGGTTCTGGTTCGAACTCGGCAGCCTCGACCATGAACGCCAGGTGTCCCAGGAACTCGGCTACGACATCGAAGACCGGTCGATCGCCGGTATCCAGTCGTTCGTGATGCGCCCCAACGATCCGAACGGTGCGTGCGGCGTGGCCAGCGACGCGGCCGGCGTGGTGGGCTGGTGGGTCAACCCGCAAGCGCCCGGCATCGACGCCTGCGGCATGGCGATCAAGCTGATGGAGTTGACGCTGGCCACCCGCGCCTGACTGGCGCCCGGTCTGATTGCGCGCTCAGCGCGCGATGTGAAAGTCGACGAGTTCCGCGCTCCTCAGCTCCAGCTCGGCCCAGGGACGGTTCGTCCGCAACACCGCGATCGCCGAGGTCGGAAACTTCTCCAGGATCGCCTCCGCGGTGGCGCTCCTGCTCGACTCCTCGTCGGCCAGTCCGAGCGCGAGCCCGGACATCACCGGTTCGTGTCCCACCACCAGCAGGGTCGACGGATCGCTCGCCGCGTCGCCGAAGCGTGCAGCGACGCCGTTGATCTCGTCGATGACGATGCCGGGAGACGAATCGTAGATGCGGTCGACGTAGTGCACCGGCGCGTCGATACCGGTGCGTTCCAAGGTCTGGCGGGTTCGCGTCGCCGTCGAACACAGCACGGCGTCGACCGGGCTGACGCTGGTCCTGATCCAGTCTCCGACCAGCGCGGCCTCGCGGATCCCGCGGTCCGCCAGCGGGCGATCGTGGTCGGCGACTCCGGAGGGGTAGTCCGACTTGGCGTGTCGAAGCAGCAGAAGTGTGCGGTACCGGTCGCTCATCTGGATAACGGTAGGGCATGCCGGTCGGCGTCCCAGGAGTTGTCGGAGCGCCGCCCTAGACTCGCTGTGCCCGGACCAACGGGTTCACGGACGACCGGGGGAAGGACAGCTTGACATGCGCTTTCTGCACACCGCTGACTGGCAACTCGGCATGACCCGACACTTCCTGAGCCCCGATGCCCAGCCCCGCTACTCCGCCGCGCGGCGCGCTGCGATCTCTGCGCTGGGTTCGGTGGCCGAGGACCGTGACGCCGAGTTCGTCGTCGTCGCCGGCGACGTGTTCGAACACAATCAACTCGCCCCCGACGAAGTCGGGCGATCGCTGGAGGTGATGCGGGGCATCGGGGTGCCGGTCTACCTGCTCCCCGGCAACCACGACCCGCTCGACGCCTCGTCGGTGTACACCAGCGCGCTCTTCACCGCCGAGCGCCCCGACAACGTCATCGTCCTGGACCGCCCCGGCGTCCACGAGGTGCGTCCAGGTCTGGAGCTGGTAGCGGCCCCCTGGTACTCGAAGGCCCCGACCACCGACCTCGTCGCCGACGTGATCGACGACCTGCCGGCCGACGGGGTGACCCGCATCGTCGTCGGCCACGGCGCCGTCGACATCCTGGTCCCGGACAAGGACCGGGCCTCGCTGATCCGGCTCGACGCCGTCGAGTCGGCCCTGCAGCGTGGAGCCGTGCACTATGTCGCGCTGGGCGACAAGCACTCCCGGATGAGCGTGGGCGCGACCGGCCGGGTCTGGTACTCCGGCTCCCCGGAGGTGACCAACTACGACGACATCGAGCCCGACCCGGGGCATGTGCTGGTCGTCGAGCTCGACGAGGACGACCCCAGCCGGCCCGCGCGGGTCGACTCGGCGCGCATCGGACAGTGGCGTTTCGTCTCCCTGTGCCGTTCGGTCGATGACGGGCGCGATGTTGCCGACCTGGACCTCAACCTGGACCTGATCCCGAACAAGGAGCGCACCGTGGTCCGGCACGGGCTCACCGGTTCTCTGACGGTCACCGACCGCGCCGCGCTCGACGTCTGCCTGGACCGGTACGCGCGGTTGTTCGCCGCCCTCGTGCCGTGGGACAAGCAGACCGACCTCGCCGTGATGCCGGCGGACGGGGAGTTCGACGATCTGGGCATCGGTGGTTTCGCGGCCGCCGCGGTCGACGAACTCGTGGCCACCGCACGCTCCGACACCGCCGAGGCCGACGACGCGCGGGCCGCTCTGGGGCTGCTGCTGCGTCTGGCCGACGGGAGCGCGGCGTGAAACTGCACCGGCTGACTCTGACCAACTACCGCGGCATCACCCACCGCGACCTCGAATTCCCCGACCACGGCGTCGTTGTCATCAGCGGTGCCAACGAGATCGGCAAGTCCTCCATGCTGGAGGCGCTGGACCTGCTGCTGGAGGCCAAGGACCGCTCGACCAAGAAAGAGGTCAAGCAGGTCAAGCCGACCCACGCCGACGTCGGCGCCGAGGTCACCGCGGAAATCTCGACGGGCCCATACCGGTTCGTATACCGGAAGCGGTTCCACAAGCGCCCGGAGACAGAGCTCACGCTGCTGGCCCCGCGGCGCGAGCAGCTCACCGGTGACGAAGCCCACGATCGGGTGCGCGCCATGCTCGCCGAGACCGTGGACATGGACCTCTGGCAGGCCCAGCGTGTCCTGCAGTCGGCGTCCACCTCGGCGGTGGATCTGTCCGGGTGTGACGCGCTGTCACGTGCGCTCGACGTCGCTGCCGGTGAGGTCGACGACCAGCCGGCCGCCGGCGGTGCGGTGGACTCGCTGTTGATCGACCGTGTCGACGCCGAATACCGGCGCTATTTCACGGCCACGGGGCGGCCCACGGGGGAGTGGGCAGCAGCCATCGCTCGCCTGCGCGCCGCCGACGAGGAGGTTGCCCGGTGCGCCGCCGCGGTCGCCGAAGTCGACGAAGCCGTCCGCCGGCATGCCGCGCTGACCACGGATTCGGTCACATTGACGGCGCAAAGCACTGCTGCGGCAACCATTCTCGCCGAGGCGCAGGAGGCTGCTCGTGCGGTCGAGAGGTTGCGTACCGAGATCGCGCAGGCCACCGTGGTGGCCGGTGCAGCGACCGAGAAGCATCGTATGTCGGTGTCGGCCCTCGCTGAGCGCCGGCGTGCCCGCGCGGACATCGATGAGCGCGCTGCGGCCGTGACCCGGCTGCAGGCCGAATCAGACTCTGCCGCCGATGATCTGGATACCACGTCGACGATGCAGAAGGAGGCCGAACAGGTCGCGGCCGCGGCACGCACGGCGGTCGAGGCCGGCCACCGCCGGGTCGAGGCGGTGCGTGCCACGGTCCAGCGCCTGTGCGACCGCGAAGAACTCGATCGGCTCGCCGGTCAGCTGACGACCCTGCAACGCCATCAGCGTGAATTGGACGAGGTGCAGCGTGACCTCGGCGCGATCACGCTCACCGCCTCCCTGATGGCGGCCGTCGAGGATGCGGCCGCCGCCGTCGACCGGGCCCGCGCGGCCGCCGACCAGGCGTCGGCGCATCTGGATCTGGTCGCCTCCACCGACCTCGAGGTGACGGTCGGTGAGGACCGGATCAGATTGTCGGCGGGGCAGGACTGGTCGGCGGCCGTCAGCGGCCCCACCGGGGTCGACGTCGCCGGCGTGTTGTCGCTACGCGTGGTGCCTGGCGCGCCGGCGGCGGCCACGCAGGCCACACTGGACGCTGCGTGCGTGAGACTGGCCGATGTTCTCGGGCAGGCTGGCGTCACCGATCTTGCGACGGCGCGGCACACGGATCAGCGGCGCCGCGAATTGGCCGGCGCCGCGGAGCGGCTGCGCGGCATCCTCGATGTGCTCACCGCCGAGCACACCGTTGACGCTTTGGCTGCGCGCGTCGACGCCCTGCGGGCGGCGCTGCCCGCCGATGACGGATTGTGGGACGCCGATGCGGGTGGGCCGCGCGACGTCGCTGCCCTGCGTGCCGAACTGGACGCCGCCTCTGCCGAACACCAACAGCTCGTTCGTGACTGCGAAACCCACCGCAAGGTCGCCGAAGAGACAGCCAAGCTGCTGTCCGACCGCGAGCTGCGCGCGGCGCGCGCCAAAGAGAAACTCGATGCCGCCCAGGCCGAGCTGACGCTGGCCACGCAGCGACTGTCCGCGCAGCGGGCCCTCACTCCAGACGACGACCTCGCCGTCGCGGCCGAGGCGGACGCCGAAGCGGTCCGGGCAGCGGATTCGCTGGTCGCCCGCCTCAACGACGACCTCGAGCGGCACCAACCCGACGCCGTGGCCGCCGCCCTCGAGCAGGCGCAACGGCAGCATGACCGCCTCGACAGCGAGCGCCAGCGCGCCGCCGAGTCGCTGCGCGAGGTCGCCACTCAGCTCAAGGTGTACGGCACCCAGGGCCGCCAAGGCAGGTTCGACGAAGCCGAGACCGAGCGCCAGCATGCCGAGGCCGAGCATCTGCGTATGCAGCGCCGGGCGCAGGCCGCACAGCTTCTCAGGTCGGTCATGGTGCGACACCGCGACGCCACGCGGCAGCGTTACGTCGACCCCTACCGCGGCGAGGTGGAGCGGTTGGGCCGCATCGTGTTCGGCGACAGCTTCGAGATCGACGTCGACGCCGATCTGCGCATCGAGCAACGCACCCTCTCCGGCCGGACCGTGCCCTATGAATCACTGTCCGGTGGGGCCAAGGAACAGCTGGGCATCGTGGCCAGGCTGGCCAGTGCTGCGCTGGTGGCCAAGGAGGATGGGGTGCCCGTCATCATCGACGACGCGCTGGGCTTCACCGACGCCGACCGGTTGGCCAAGATGACCGATGTCTTCGACGCGGTGGCCGGCGACGGGCAGGTCATCATCTTGACGTGCAGTCCGCAGCGCTACGCCGGTGTCATCGAGAGCGCCGAGCACATCGAGTTGACCGCGTAACCCGTCGCTGCCGGTTTGGCGGGCATCCCGGCGGGGCAAAATGAGTCCGATGACGATGAGCTCCCGGCGTCGGCGGGCGCACGACCGGCTGGCTGGGCTGCCGGGGGTGCGTGCCGTGCGCCGGCCGGTGCATCCGAGTGGCGGGGCCGACGGTCCGCATTTCGACCTCTACTACGTGCGCATCGGCCGCAAGTCTCGGCATCCACTTCTGGTCATCCCCGGCGGGCCCGGAGCGGCGTCGGTGGCGCTGTACCGGGCGTTTCGCCGCCGTGCTGCGGTCGACGGCCTCGACGTGATCATGGTGGAGCACCGCGGCGTGGGTCTGTCGCGCCACGACGATGCCGGTCGGGACCTGCCGCCGGAAGCCATCTGTATCGACGCTGCGGTGGACGACCTCGCCGCGGTGCTCGACGACGCAAAAGTCGAGCAGGCCGTCGTCTACGGCGCCTCCTACGGCAGCTATGTGGCGGCCGGGTTCGGGGTGCGGCACCCGGGGCGCGTACACGCCATGGTGCTGGACTCGCCGCTGCTGTCGGCGCACGACATCGTCGAGGCCCGCGCACAGATTCGGCACGTGCTGTGGGACGGTGCGACGCCCGACACCGCCGAGCTTGCTGCCAAGGTACGCACTCTGGTCGACGCGGGGGTGTTCACGCCGCAGGCGGTCCTGCAGGCCGTGGGCATCTTCGAACTCGCCGGACCCGACGTGTTGCGTCGCCAACTGGATCTGCTGCTGGCCGGACATGATTGGCTCTGGACTGCCGTCGGCGTGGGTACCCGGCTGCTGCTGGAGCGCAAGACGCCGTATCACCAGGAGCCCGACCTGGTCGAGCGGATCGCCTACCGCGAGTTGAACTACGGCGCGGTGCCCGACGGCGGGCCGCTCGATCCCGCGGTGGCATTCCGGGAAATGGCCACGGGGGACGCCGGATTCGTCGCCGAACCATATGATCTGCCGGCGGCACTGCCGGGTTTCGGCTGGCCGACCGTGGTGGTCTCCGGTGGGCGTGACCTGACCACGCCGCCGGCGATCGCGCGGCGAGTGGCCCAGCTGCTGCCTGATCCTGCCCTGGTCGAACTGCCCACCGCGGGCCACAGCATCCTCGACATCCGAGAGCGTGCCGCGTTGCAGATCGGCCTGGCCGTCTGTTCGGGTGCGGCGCACGAATTGCCTGGCCGCGCCGCCGAACTCGATGCGCTGCCGGCGAACCTCACGGTGCGGCTGATGGTGCGGGCGGTCGCGCTGGCGGCCAGGGCCGAGGCGGTGGTGCCCGACGTGCTGCCCCGCGCGATGCGTCAGCTCACGGCTTCATGAACCCGACGGCGGTGTAGTTCAGGTCGCCGATGCCGGTCGGGCCGAAGTTCGCCAGCGTGCTGCGGACCGCGACATTGCCCGGCGACTGGAACAGCGGCAGGCTGAAGCCCTCCGACCAGATCATCTTGTCCAGTTCGTTGGCCAGCTCGCGCGCCTTCGCCGGATCCAACTCGGAGAGGGTCTCCTCGATCTGTGCGTCGATCTCGGGGCTGCCGATCTTGCCGAAGTTGCTCTCGCCGCCCGACGCATAGATCTGGGTGAGACCCGCCAGGGCGAAGGCGTCACCCACCCACGAGAACTGGGCGATGTCGAAGTTGCCCGGCGTCACGAAGTCGGTGAACAGCTGGCCGCCGCCCACCGCGTTGAGCTGCAACTCCACCCCGATCTGGGCCAGATTGTTCTGCGCGATCTGGGCGATCTGCCGAGTGCTCTGCGCGTCGTAGAACACGTCGCGGATCGTCAGGCGGCGACCGTCCTTCTCCCGGAACTGACCGTTCACCTGCCAACCCAGCGCGTCCAGATCACGCTTGGCGGCTTCCGGGTCGAAGCCGATGCTGTTATCCTGGTAGCCCTCTTGGCCGGCCAGATATATGTGGTTGTTGAGCGGAACCGGGTTGTCGACCAGGCCCCGCTGGGTGACCGAGGCGATGGCCTGGCGGTCGATGCCCTTGGAGATCGCGGTGCGCAGCGCCGGATCTGCCAGGATCGAGCCCTCGGCCCCGTTGAACGTCATGTGATACCAGCTCGGAGCGGGGGCCCGCCGGATCGACACGCCCTGGGTGCGCCGGGCGATCGTCAAGTCGTCGAGGTTGGCCACACCCACGGCATCGAGCGCGTTGTTCTGCAGCGCAGGCATCTTCGCGGCGTCGTCGAGCACGGTGTAGGTCACCGCGTCCAGCACCGGCGTCTCACCCCACCAGTCCGGATTACGGGTCAGCGTGATGCGTTGGGCGGCGCGGTCGACCGACGTGATCATGAACGGGCCGGCGGACGGAGCCGGTCCGTTCAGGAAGCCGCGGTTGAACGCTTCCGGGTCCTGGGTCATCGACTTCGGCGCCAGCATGCTGTTGCCGGCGAACATGCCCCGCCAGTCGGCGTAATGCTGAGCGAATGTGATGACGGCCTGCCGGTCGTCGACGCCCTTGGTCACCGATTCGACTCGCTCGCTGCCGTTCGGCGCGGCGAACAGGAACCGGTCGTCCTTGCCGCTGGTGGCGTTGATCTGCGCCGCGAAGTCCTCCCAGGTGATCGGCGTGCCGTCGGTCCACACCGCCTTCGGGTTGATGGTGTAGGTGACGACCTGGGGGTCGGTACTGGTCAGCTCGACGCTGGTGAAGTAGTCGCTGTTGACCGTCATCTCGCCGTCGGGCTTGATGAAGAACGCGCGCGGCAGCGTCCAGCGCAGCAACCCGCCGAAGTCGGCGACGTTGCCGTCGATGTGCAGGTAGTTGAAGTTCGGCGGGAAGCCCGACAGCGCCAACCGCAGGTTGCCGCCCTGCTGCAGCGTGGCGGGGTCCTGCGGATTGATGTCGGCGCTGGCGCCCAGTTCGGCGTCGCCGCCGGCGGAGGGGGCCTCGTCGGGGCTGGAGCAGCCGGTCACCACCAGCCCGAGCGTGGCCACCACCGCGAGAAACCGCACCCACGCCGTCATCGCCGACGGACGGTGCGCACCTGGTCTCAGATCACCCATGCGCTCCGACTCTAATGGTGATCGGGCAGGGCCCGCGGTACCGCGGCCAGCAACCGGCGTGTGTAGTCGTCGCGCGGATGCTCGAACACCTGCGCCGCCTCACCCTGTTCGACGATCACCCCGCGGTTCATCACGGCGACGTCGTGGGCCAGGTGCCGCACCACCGACAGGTCGTGGGACACGAACAGGTAGGCCAGCCCGAATCGGTCCTGCAGGTCGAGGAGCAGGTTGATGATGCCGGCCTGGATGGAGACGTCCAGCGCGGAGACCGGCTCGTCGAGAGCCAGGATCTTCGGCTGCAGCGCCAGCGCGCGGGCGATGCCGATGCGTTGCTTCTGGCCGCCGGAGAACTCGGCGGGGTACCGGCTGGCGTCCTGGTGGCGCAGCCCCACCGTGGTGAGCAGTTCGGCGACCCTGTCGTTGGTCGCGGCCTTGTCGAATCCGTTGGCCCGCAACGGTTCGGCCAGCACGTCGAACACCGGCAGCCGCGGGTCCAGCGATGCGACGGGGTCCTGGAACACCACCTGCAGATCACCGCGCAGCGCACGCCGGGATCGCCGGTCCAGGTCGGCGACGTCGGCACCGAGCACTTCGATGGTCCCGTCTTGCGGAGCGGTCAGCTCCAGGATCTGATGCAGTGTGGTCGACTTGCCGCTCCCGGACTCGCCGACGATGCCCAGGGTGCGGCCCTGGCGCAGCTCGAAGCTGACGCCGTCGACGGCGCGCACCTCACCGATGCGGCGCCGCAGCACCGCACCCTTGGTCAGGGTGTAGGTCTTGACCAGGTTGTCGACCCGCACCACGACCTCGGAGCCCGGCGCCGGGGCGGTCTGCGCCGGTGCGCTCGGCACGCCGTAGATGTCGGCGGCGCTGCGGCCGGTGACCTCGTCGCTGCGGATGCAGGCCACCCGGTGATCCGGCCCCACCTCGTCCAGCGCGGGTTCCTCGGCGCGGCAGTCGTCGACAGCCAGCGGACACCGCGGCGCGAAGGGGCAGCCGGGCGGCAATGACACCATCGACGGCGGGGCGCCGGGGATCGGCACCAGACGGGTCCCCTGTGCCGCGTCGAGGCTGGGCGCCGACCCGAGCAGGCCCGCGGTGTAGGGCATCCGGCGGTCGCGGTAGAGCTCGTCGACGGGCGCGGTTTCGACCGCCCGGCCGGCGTACATCACCAGGGCGCGGTCGGCGAACTGGGCGACCACCCCGAGGTCGTGGGTGATGATCAGCACCCCCGCACCGGTGACATCGCGCGCGGTGCGCAGCACGTCGAGGATCTGCGCCTGCACGGTGACGTCGAGCGCGGTGGTCGGCTCGTCGCAGATCAGCAGGTCCGGGTCGTTGGCGATGGCGATGGCGATCACGACGCGCTGCCGCTCACCGCCGGACAGCTCGTGGGGGAACGCGCGGGCGCGCTGTTCGGGCTGGGCGATGCCGACCAGTTCCAGCAGCTCGACCGCGCGGGCGCGGGCCGCGCGGTCGCCGAGCTCGCGCTGGTGGATGGAGATCGCTTCGGCGATCTGGTCTCCGACCGGGTAGACGGGCGTGAGCGCCGACATCGGATCCTGGAACACGGTGCCGATCCGGTTGCCTCTGATGCGCGACATCTGCTTGTCGGGCAATCCGAGCAGTTCGTCGCCGTGCAGGCGCACCGAGCCCGACACCTCCGCATATTCGGGCAGCAACCCGATGACGGCCATCGCCCCGGCGGACTTGCCCGCCCCGGACTCGCCGACCAGCGCCACCACCTCGCCCGCGTCGACGTGGTAGTCCAGACCGCGTACCGCGGCGACGCGTTCCTCGTCGGTGGGGAACGTCACGGTCAGTCCGCGGACCTCGAGCAGGCTCATCGTGCTGCCTCCCGACGCTCTCGCCAGCGCCGCCGACGGGCCGGCCGGATCCCCGGGTCGAGCGCGTCGCGCAGCCCGTCACCGACCAGGTTGGCGCACATGACGATCAGCACCAGCGCGCCCGCCGGGACGAGGAACACCCACGGAAACGTCGTCACCGAGTTGGTGCCGTCGGCGATCAGGGTGCCCAGCGACACATCCGGGGGCTGCACCCCGAAGCCGAGAAAGCTGAGCCCGGTCTCGGCCAGCACGGCCAGACCGACGTTCAGCGCGGTGTCGATGATCAGGATCGAGGCCACATTGGGGACGATGTGGCGCGCGATGATGCGCCAGTTGCTGACGCCCATGTAGCGGGCGGCGACGACGAACTCGCGCTCGCGCAGGCTCATGGTGAGTCCGCGCACCATGCGGGAGCTGATCATCCAGCTGAATCCCGCCAGCAGCAGGATCAGCCACAGGATGGTGCCCGACTCGCGGGTGCGCGGGGTGACGATCGCGATCAGGATGAAGCTCGGCACCACGAGCAGCAGGTCCACGAGCCACATCAAGGCCCGGTCGCGCCAGCCGCCGAAGTAGCCGGCGATGGCCCCGACCGTCGCGGCGATCAACGTCGAGATGAACGCCACGCACACCCCGATCAGCATCGACTTCTGCATGCCGCGCAACGTCAGCGCCAGCAGGTCCTGGCCCAGCGCGTTGGTGCCCAGCCAGTGGGTCGGGCTCGGGGGTTGCTGCAGTGCGTAGTAGTCGAGGTCGGTGTGCGAGTAGGGCAGCAGCGCCGGCAAGGCGTAGGCCGCGATGAACATGGTGACCAGCACGACCAGCGACACCACCGCAGGCCGGTTACGCAGGAAGCGGCGCCACACGAGGCGGCGCCGGGAGGTGAACGTGGTCTCGGTCATGACACCCGCACCCTCGGATCGAGCACCGCGTAGATGACGTCGGAGAGCAGCCCCGCCAGCAGGATGACGACGCCGAAGAACATCACGATCGCGACCACGATGTTGGTGTCCTGGCTGGCGACGCCCTGGATCACCCATTCACCGACACCGTGCCAACCGAAGATCTGCTCGACGAACACGGCGCCGGTGAACAGGCCGCCGACGCTGTAGGCGAACAAGGTGGCCATCGGGATCAGCGCGGTGCGCAGGCCGTGCTTGAACAGCGCTCGGCGACGGGTCAGGCCCTTGGCGCGTGCGGTGCGGATGAAGTCCTGGCCGAGCACGTCGAGCATGGCGTTGCGCTGGTAGCGGCTGAAGCCGGCGATCGAGGCCAGCGCCAGGGTGAAGGTGGGCAGAATCAGGTGCTGCAGGCGGTCGACGAGCCGGTTCCACGTGCCCCCGGTCGCGTCGGGTGAGGTCTCCCCGGTGTACTCGAACACCTGCACCCCGAGGATGGTGTTGACCTTCAGCGCCCCCAGGATCAACAGGTTGGCGATCACGAAGGTGGGGGCGGACAGGACCAGCAGCGACAGCACCGTGATGACCCGGTCGGACAGCCGGTACTGACGGATCGCGCCCCACGCGCCCACCACGACGCCGACGACGGTGCCGAGGACCGAGCCGATGAGCACCAGCCTCAGGCTCACCCCGATACGGCGCCACAGTTCATCGCTGACCGGCTGGCCACCGACAGTCGTGCCGAAGTCGCCCCGCACCGCTCCGGACACCCAGTTCGCGTAGCGGACCGGAATCGGCTTGTCGAGGTCCAGCTCGGCGGCCTTGGCGTCGATCACCGACTGCGGCGGACGCGGGTTGCGCTCCAGCAGGCTGTCGAGCGGATTGAACGTCAGCGACGTCAGCGCGAACGTCAGGAACGACACCACGCCCAGCAGCACCACGTAGTTGAGCAGCCGACGCGTCAGGAAACGGGTCATCCGGTGGTTCCACCGCTGGGCTGCATCCCGACAGGGTAGGAGAAATGCCGCGGCCCGGCCCACCGATGCCCACTCCGGCGCGCCGGTCCGTCAGCGGGTGGGTGCGTCCACGACCTCGGCCGCGCATGCGGGAGCGCCCGGCGCGGCCATTCCCGGTGCACCCATTCCGGGCGGTCCACCAGGCGGGCCGAATCCCGGAGCTCCGGGTGGGCCGGCGACCTGTGATGACCCTCCGCTCGCGGCGAAGATCGCCGCGCCGCCCACGGCCGCGATGGCCGCGGCCACCGCGACGGCCGCCGTGGTCTGGCGGGTGCCCCACCTCTGGTGTGGTTGCGGGCTACCCCATGTCGGAGCGGCCGGCCTGGTGTGATCGGTATCCATGGCGCCCAGCCTGATGCCGGCCGATTGGTGCCCGCTGTGCGTGGGCTCAGTGTCGGGTAGGCGTGCCGTCAGGCGGCCGACGGGCACCGTTTCACAGCGTGCGCATAGCAACGGCACAGGACCCGCCTACGGCCCGGACACATAATGGGGTCGTGTCCGAGTTCTCCCATGGCGCCGCGACCGACAACGCGCGCGTCACGATGCGGCGCGCCGACGGCAGTCCCGTCCACGTCCTCGTGGTCGACGACGAGCCGGTCCTGGCCGAACTGGTCTCGATGGCGCTGAGGTACGAGGGCTGGGAGATCTCGACGGCCGGGGACGGCGCCGGCGCGATCGCCGCGGCCAAGCAGACCCCGCCGGACGTGGTCGTGCTCGACGTGATGCTGCCCGACATGAGTGGGCTGGAGGTGCTGGGCAAACTACGCGAGCAGATCCCCGGCCTGCCGCTGCTGCTGTTGACTGCCAAGGACTCGGTCGAGGACCGTATCGCGGGGCTGACCGCCGGAGGCGACGACTATGTGACCAAACCGTTCAGCATCGAGGAAGTGGTGCTGAGGTTGCGCGCGCTGCTGCGCCGCACCGGCGTGGCGACCGCCGAGTCGGACGGTGCCAAGTTGGTCGTCGGCGACCTCGTGCTGGACGAGGACAGCCATGAGGTGACGCGCGCCGGTGAGCCGATCACCCTGACCGCCACCGAGTTCGAGCTGCTGCGCTTCATGATGCGCAACGCCAAACGGGTGCTGAGCAAGGCGCAGATCCTCGACCGGGTGTGGAGCTACGACTTCGGGGGCCGGTCGAACATCGTCGAGCTGTACGTGTCATATCTGCGCAAGAAGATCGACAGCGGTCGTGAGCCGATGATCCACACGCTGCGCGGTGCGGGGTATGTCCTCAAACCCGCGCGGTGAACCCCGGCGCGCGATCCTGCGGTCACTGCGAAGCTGGTCGCTGCGCACCCGGCTGTTGGTCACCCTCATCGCGCTGCTGGCCGTGGTGTGCGCGGCCATCGGCCTCGCGACGGAGTTCGCGCTGCAACGCTTCCTGACGAGTCAGCTCGACGAGCAGGTCCTCGAGGCGGGTTACCGGTCGGCGGTCATCTTCAAGTTCGGGCCGCCCCCGCCCCCCGGTTCGGGGCCGCCCGAACGGCGTGCGCTGGGATCGATGCCGAGCCCGCCGCCGGGATTTCCGCCGCTCGGCCCGCCGGCGCCCGACCGCCCCCAGCGGGGGTCGCCCTCGTCCGGCCCGCCCGAGCCCGTCCTGCTGTACCCCGGCGGGCCCTCGCCCGGCCCGCGTTCCCCCGGGGCCGGGCCCGGTCCGGAGTTCCTCAACGCGCCGGGCCAGGCCGCCGGCACCGTCGGAGCGGTGATCGCGGATGGCCGACCACTCACGGCGGCCGTCATCACGGCCGACGGAGCCCGCGCCGAAATCTCCGCTGCCGCAGCACGACAACTCGCCGCGGTGCACGACGACGGTCGGCCCGCCACGGTGGAACTCGACGGGCTGGGCCGCTACCGGGTCATCGCTCTACAGCCGGACCGACTCGGGCAAACCGTGGTCACCGGCATACCCACCACCGACGTCGACGAGACGATGTGGTGGGTGACGCTGATCTTCGCTGTCGTCGCCGCGGTGGCCCTGCTGGCAGCCGCAGCGGCCGGAGTCGTGATCGTGCGTCGCCAACTCGCCCCGTTGGCACGCGTTTCCGCGGCTGCGCAACAGGTGGCCGACCTGGAACTGGACCGCGGCGAGGTCTCCCTGCCGACGCCGATAGTCGCGGTCGACCCCGCGGCAGCCCACACCGAAGTCGGGCAACTCGGTGCGGCGCTGAACCGGATGCTCGACCGGATCGCGAGCGCTTTGTCGGCGCGCCATGCCAGTGAGACGCGGGTACGTCAGTTCGTCGCCGACGCCAGCCACGAGCTGCGCACCCCGCTGGCTGCCATCCGTGGGTACACCGAGTTGGCGCAACGCCGCCACGGCGATCTGCCCGCCGAGGTCGCCCACGCGATGGACCGCGTCGAATCCGAAACCGCCCGCATGACGAGGCTGGTCGAAGACCTCCTGCTGTTGGCCCGCCTCGATGCCGGCAGGCCGCTGGACCGCGATCCGGTCGACCTGACCCGACTCGTCGTCGACGCGGTCAGCGACGCCCACGTCGCCGGCCGCGAACACACCTGGGAACTCGATGTGCCCGACGAATCGGTCCTGGTCGACGGCGACGAGACACGCCTGCACCAGGTGGTGGCCAATCTGCTCGCCAACGCCCGCACCCACACCCCGCCCGGCACTTCGGTGACCGCTGCCCTGCGGGTGTCCGACGACGGCGCGGTGGTGCTGACGGTCACCGACGACGGCCCCGGCATCGACGAGAAGCTGCTGCCCGAGGTCTTCGAACGATTCGCGCGTGGGGACACCTCGCGGTCGCGCGGCGGAGGCAGCACCGGACTGGGCCTGGCGATCGCGGATGCCGTGGTACGTGCTCACGGAGGCGCGATCGTCGTCGACAGTGTCGCGGGCAGAACCGAATTCGCGGTCACGTTGCCGCGGCACTCACAGTCGGCGCACAGCTCCGCCTCACCCGGGGCCTAGCGACGTCCCAGACGATCGAGCGGTGACCCCTGCGACCACCGCCGAGCCGATGCGCCGTGCCTCCGTCCGTCCCCGACCTCGTCGGGCCGGCGAGGGCCGGGCGGGTCTGGTGCTGCTACTGCTCGGCACGGCGGTGCTCTATCTCTACGATCTGGCCGCCAGCGGTTGGGCCAACGCGTTCTACTCGGCGGCGGCGCAGGCCGGTGCGCGCGACCTGACAGCGATGCTGTTCGGGTCCAGCGACCCGGCCAATGCCATCACCGTCGACAAGACACCCGCTGCGCTCTGGGTGATGGACATCTCGGTGCGGATGTTCGGGCTGAACCCGTGGAGTGTGCTGGTACCGCAGGCGCTGATGGGAGTCGGCGCCGTCGCGGTGCTGTACGCGGCGGTTCGCCGGGTGGCAGGCGCCGGTGCGGGCCTGCTCGCCGGATCGGTGCTCGCCCTGACACCGGTCGCGGCGTTGATGTTCCGGTTCAACAATCCCGACGCGATGCTGGTGCTGCTGCTCGTCATCGCCGCGTACTGCACGCAGCAGGCGTGCGAAGCCCGTACCGGCCGGTGGTGGCTGATCGCCGCCGGGGTCGCGGTCGGTGCGGGGTTTCTGGCGAAGATGCTGCAGGCGCTGCTCATCGTGCCGGCGCTGGCGGCGGCGTATCTCGTCGCGGGGCGGGCACCGATGCGCCACCGGCTCGCGAACACGCTGGCCGCCGGCGCGGCGGTGGTGGTCTCTGCCGGCTGGTACGTGGTGCTGGTGGAGCTCTGGCCGGCGTCGGCGCGTCCCTACATCGGTGGTTCGCAGCACAACAGTCTTCTCGAACTGGCGCTGGGCTACAACGGTTTCGGCAGGCTGACCGGGGACGAGCCGGGCGGGTTGGGCAACCTCGACCACGACGTCGGCTGGGGCCGGTTGTTCGGCGCGGGAATGGGCACCGAGATTGCCTGGCTGCTGCCCGCTGCGGTGATCTGCTCCACCGCCGGATTCATCCTCACCCGCCGCGCTTCCAGAACCGACGCCACGCGTGCCGCACTGATCATCTGGACAGGCTGGTTGGCCGTCACCGCCGTCGTGTTCAGCGCGATGAACGGCATCGTGCATTCGTACTACACCGTCGCGCTGGCGCCGGCCCTCGCCGCCTGCGTCGGCATCGGCGCTACACTGCTGTGGCGCAACCGCTTCGACACCCGGGCCGCGATCGCCCTGGCCGGCACCGTGCTCGTGACCACCGCACTGGCGGCGGTGCTGCTGGCGCGGCACGCGGAGTGGCAACCTTGGTTGCGGGCGGCCGTCGCGGCTGGGGGAGCCGGCAGCGCCGCGCTGCTGCTGGTCGTGGGCCGGCTCCCGCAGTCTGTGGCCCGGTCCGTCGCAGGTCTGGCCGTGGTGTCCTGTGTTGCCGCGCCGGCAGCCTTCTCGGTCGCCACGGCACTGACGCCGCACTCCGGGGCAATACCGTCGGCCGGGCCCGCCGGAGGTGGCGGGTTCGGCGGCGGGCTGCTCGACGCGCCGACGCCGAGTGCCGAGGTGACGCGCATGCTGACCGACGACGAGGGTCGATTCACCTGGACCGCAGCGGTTGTCGGGTCGAACAACGCAGCCGGCTATCAGTTGGCGGCCGGAGCGCCGGTGCTGGCGGTGGGCGGATTCAACGGCACCGATCCGTCGCCGACGACGGCGCAGTTCGTCCGCGACGTCGAAGACGGACGGATTCATTACTTCATCGAAGGGCGGCCGCTCATGGGCCGCGCCGACCCCTCATCAGTGTCTGCTGACATCACCGAATGGGTCGCTGAGCGCTTCCCGGCTATTGCGGTCGACGGGACCGTTCTCTACGACCTGACCATGCCGCAGATCTCACAGCCGGCGCATAGCCCGAGCCAACGGTGAGCACACCCGGTCCATCCAGCATGGATGTCATGACAGCAACAGATCTCGAGTCCCGTTGTGAACGGCCATCGTTCAGGCCGCGCCATGATGTGGCGCGGGCCGCCCGCAGCACCGGAGTCCCGGTGCTCGACATCGTCGTGCCGGTGTACAACGAGCAGACCGCGCTGGCCGACTCGGTGCGCCGGCTGCACACCTACCTCGGCGACGCGATGCCGTTCCCGTTCCGGATCACGATCGCCGACAACGCCAGCATCGACGACACCCCCCAGATCGCCGCGCGCCTGGCCGCGGAGCTGCCCGACGTGCGGGTGGTGCGGTTGGAGGAGAAGGGGCGCGGCCGCGCTCTGCGGTGGGTCTGGTCGCGGTCCGACGCCGCCGTGCTGGTGTACATGGACGTCGACCTGTCCACCGACCTGGCCGCGCTGGCTCCGTTGGTGGCACCGTTGATCTCGGGCCATTCCGACCTGGCGATCGGCACCCGCCTGGGTCGCGGCGCCCGGGTGCATCGCGGCCCGAAACGGGAGTTCATCTCGCGGTGTTACAACCTGATTCTCAAATCGACTCTGGCGGCCGGCTTCTCGGACGCCCAGTGCGGCTTCAAAGCCATCCGTGCCGACGTCGCGGCGCTGCTGCTGCCCCACGTCGAGGACACCGGCTGGTTCTTCGACACCGAGTTGCTGGTGCTCGCCCAGCGCTGCGGATTGCGCATTCACGAGGTTCCTGTCGACTGGGTCGACGACCCCGACAGTCGCGTCGACATCGTCGCCACCGCCGCCGCCGACCTCAAGGGGGTAGGGCGGCTGGTGCGCGGCCTGGCCACCGGAACGATTCCGGTGCACGTGATCGCGGCTCAGCTAGGTTCGACGAGGCCGGCCGCACCCGGTTCGTTGCTGCGGCACGGGGTGAGATTCGGCGCGGTCGGCGCCGCCTCCACCGCTGTCTATGTGCTGTTGTTCCTGGCGATGCAGGGATGGGCCGGCGCGGCGCTGGCCAACGGCATCGCGTTGGCGCTCACCGCGATCGGTAACACCGCCGCGAACCGGCGGTTCACCTTCGGCGTCTCGGGCCGTCCCCGGGTGGCCCGACATCACGCCGAGGGGCTGATCGTCTTCGGCATCGCGCTGGCCATCACCAGCGGTGCGCTCGGCCTGCTGCACGCGCTGGCGCCCGACGCCCACCACGTGACCGAGCTCGCCGTGCTGGTGGGGGCCAATCTGGTGGCCACCGCCGTCCGGTTCGTGCTGCTGCGCGGCTGGGTCTTCCATGCCGGCCGCAACCGAGAAGAAGGAACCTCACGATGACGCTCACGCTCGACGGACGCGACGTGCTGGCTGACCCCGGCCTCGGCGACCCGGTGCGGCCGCGCTGGGTCAGCCCCGCAGTAGCCGCACTGCTGGCCGCCGCCGCGGTGCTCTACCTGTGGGGGCTGGGGTCGGCTGGTTGGGCCAACCAGTACTACGCAGCGGCGGCGCAGGCCGGGACGCAGAACCTGACGGCGTGGCTGTTCGGGTCGCTGGATCCCGGCAACGCGATCACGGTCGACAAGCCACCAGCCGCACTGTGGGTCATGGCGCTGTCGGGGCGGCTGTTCGGTTTCACGCCGTTCACCATGCTGCTGCCGCAGGCGTTGATGGGTGTTGCGTCGGTGGGGGTGCTGTACGCCGCGGTGCGACGGGTCAGCGGCCCCGGTGCGGGGTTGATCGCCGGCGCGGCCCTGGCGGTGACGCCGGTGGCGGCGTCGATGTTCCGGTACAACAACCCGGATGCGCTGCTGGTGTTGCTGCTGGTGATCGCGGCATATCTGATGGTCCGCGCCATCGAGTCGGCCCGCTCCCGGTGGATGGTGCTGGCCGGGGTGGTGTTGGGGCTGGCGTTCCTGACCAAGATGTTGCAGGCGTTCCTCGTCGTTCCCGGCTTCGCGCTGGCATTTCTGGTCGCCGCGCCTGTCGGCCTGTGGCACCGCGTCGGCAAACTCGCCACCGGCGCCGCCGCAATGGTCGTGACCGCGGGCTCCTTTCTGGCGCTCGTCAGTCTCTGGCCGGCCGACTCCAGGCCCTACATCGGCGGCTCCACTGACAACAGCTTGGTGCAGCTTGCGCTGGGATACAACGGCATTGACCGTGTCACGGGCGGACAGGGCCCTGGTGGCGGTCCAGGTGGTGGCGGCCCCGGGGGCGGACCGGGCGGTGGCGCGAACCTGTTCTTCGGCGGCGACCCCGGGGTGACCCGGTTGTTCGGCGCGTCGATGGGGGCCGAGGCGTCGTGGCTGCTGCCCGCCGCCCTCATCGGCCTGGTGGCCGGGCTGTGGTTCACCCGCCGCACCGCGCGCACGGCATCGGTGCGGGCCGGGCTGCTGCTGTGGGGTGGCTGGCTGCTGGTCACCGGCGCCGTCTTCAGCTTCATGGGCGGCATCATCCACCCCTACTACACCGTGGCCCTGGCGCCGGCGGTCGCGGCGCTGGTGGGCATCTGCACCGCCGAACTGTGGCGCGGCAGACGCTTCCGGGGACCGCGGATGACGCTGGCCGCGATGTCTGCCGCGACCGGGGTCTGGGCGTTCATCCTGCTCGACCGCACACCGGACTGGTTCCCGTGGCTGCGCTGGGTGGTGCTGGTGGTCTCGGTCGTCACGGCCGCCGTGATCGCGGCCGGGGTGCACCGGGTGGGCCGGTGGGCTGTCGGGGTCGCCGCTGCGGCGCTGGTGGCCGGGGCAGCCGCACCCGCGGCGTACACCGTCCAGACCGCCTCGCAGGTCAGCACCGGCCCGGGCATCATGTCCGGACCGGTGCTGGCCCAAAATAACGGGCCGGGAGCGCCCGGCGGACACGACGGGCCAGGCGGTCCCGGTGGACCGGGCGGACCCGGGCGGTCGATCGCCGACAACGCCGAATTGCAGGCGATGCTCGCCGGCACCGATGCCCGCTGGGCCGCCGCCGGCATCGGGTCGATGAGCACGGCCGACCTCGCGCTGCAGACCGGCGCGTCGGTGATGGCGATCGGCGGGTTCACCGGCGGCGACGACTCACCCACCCTGGAGCAGTTCCAGGCTTACGTCGCCGACGGACAGGTGCGGTACTTCATCGCCGCGGACCGCGGCCCGGGCGGACCCGGCGGTCCGGGCGGGGGGAGCGGCGCGTCGGCTGAGATCACCGCCTGGGTGGAGCAGACGTTCACCCCGCTCGACGTGGGCGGCACCACCGTGTACGACTTGCAGTCCTGACGTTCGCCGCCCGGGGTGCGCGACTCGCCGCCGCGCACCCCGGGCTCAGGCACCCACGTTGACACGAGCTCCGGTCGCGGCCATAATTCCGACTAACACCATAAATCTGGTCAGTTGTACCAACTTTACGGGGAAATATGACAGCCACCGAAGAGATCGTCCAGAACGCCGGACGTTACGAGTTGAGCCACCTGCGCGCGCTGGAGGCCGAAGCGATCCACATCATCCGTGAGGTCGCCGCCGAGTTCGAGCGGCCCGTGCTGCTGTTCTCCGGCGGCAAGGACTCGATCGTGATGCTCCACCTGGCGATCAAGGCGTTCAAGCCCGGCCGGCTGCCGTTCCCGGTCATGCACGTCGACACCGGGCACAACTTCGAAGAAGTCATCGCCACCCGCGACGCGCTGGTGGCCGAACACGGCGTGCGCCTGGTCGTCGCCAGCGTCGAAGATGACATCGCCGCCGGGAGGGTCGTCGACAACGGACCGTCCCGCAACCCGCTGCAGACCGTGACGTTGTTGCGCGGCATCCGGGAGAACAAGTTCGACGCCGCGTTCGGCGGCGCCCGCCGCGACGAGGAGAAGGCCCGCGCCAAGGAGCGGGTCTTCAGCTTCCGCGACGAGTTCGGCCAGTGGGACCCGAAGAACCAACGCCCCGAGGTGTGGCACCTGTACAACGGCCGGCACCGCAAGGGTGAGCACATCCGGGCCTTCCCGCTGTCGAACTGGACCGAGTTCGACATCTGGTCCTACATCGGTGCCGAGAAGATCACGCTGCCCTCGATCTACTACGCGCACAAACGTCAGGTCTTCGAGCGCGACGGCATGCTGCTGGCGGTGCACGAGTATCTGCAGCCCCGCGCGGACGAGCCGATCATCGAGAAGTCGGTGCGGTTCCGCACCGTCGGCGACGTCACCTGCACCGGTTGTGTGGAATCCGAGGCGGCCACCGTGTCGGAGGTGATCGCCGAGACCGCGGTGTCGCGTCTGACCGAACGCGGCGCCACCCGGGCCGACGACCGCATCTCCGAGGCGGGGATGGAAGACCGCAAGCGTGAGGGGTACTTCTGATGGCCGGGGCGAGCGAAGCGACGGGTGGTATCGAGGCTTGCGCGAAGAACAGAGGATTCTGATGAGCACGACGGACACCAGGGCGGCCGCGGAAGCGACGCTGACCAAGCCTGCCGCCACCCTGCTGCGCATCGCGACGGCAGGATCGGTCGACGACGGCAAGTCCACGCTGATCGGCCGGCTGCTGTTCGACTCCAAGGCCGTCATGGAGGACCAGCTGGCGTCGGTCGAGCGGACCTCGCGCGAGCGCGGCCACGACTTCACCGATCTGGCGCTGGTCACCGACGGGCTTCGCGCGGAGCGCGAACAGGGCATCACGATCGACGTCGCCTACCGCTACTTCGCCACCGCCAAGCGCAAATTCATCATCGCCGACACCCCCGGGCACATCCAGTACACCCGCAACATGGTCACCGGCACTTCGACCGCACAGCTGGCGATCGTGCTGGTCGACGCCCGCCACGGACTGCTCGAACAGTCGCGCAGGCACGCGTTTTTGGCCTCGCTGCTGGGCATCCAGCACATCGTGCTGGCGGTCAACAAGATGGACCTGATCGACTGGGACCGCGAGAAGTTCGAGAAGATCCGCGACGATTTCCACGACTTCGCCGCACGGTTGGACGTCCACGACGTGACGACCATCCCGCTGTCGGCGCTCAACGGCGACAACGTCGTCAGTAAGTCCGACGCGGCCCCGTGGTACGACGGTCCGTGCCTGCTGAGCCACCTCGAGGAGGTTTACGTCGCCGGCGACCGCAACCTGGTCGACGTCCGATTCCCGGTGCAGTACGTGATCCGTCCGCAGACCCGTGACCACCATGACCACCGCAGCTACGCCGGCAGCGTGGCCAGTGGCGTCATGCGTGTCGGCGACGAGGTCGTGGTGCTGCCTGCCGGCAAGACCTCGCAGATCGCCGCGATCGAAAGTCCCGGCGGTCCGGTCGACGAGGCGTTCCCGCCGATGGCGGTTTCGGTCAGCCTGACCGACGACATCGACATCTCGCGCGGCGACATGATCGCGCGGCCCAACAACCAGCCGCGCATCACGCAGGACTTCGATGCGACCGTCTGCTGGATGGCCGACGACACGTCGCTGGAGCCCGGACGTGACTACGTCATCAAACACACCACCCGCACCACCCGGGTCAAGGTGTCCGGGCTGGACTACCGGCTCGACGTCAACACGCTCCACCGCGACAAATCCGCGACCGCATTGAAACTCAATGAGCTGGGGCGGATTTCGTTGCGCTCCCAGGTTCCGCTGCTGATCGACGAATACAGCCGCATTGCCGCGACCGGTTCGTTCATCCTGATCGACCCGAACACCAACGTCACCGTCGCCGCCGGCATGATCCTGCCCAACGTCAGTGCGCGGACCTCCAGCCCCAACACGGTGCGCCACGATTCGCTGTGCACCTCCGAGGACCGGCTGAGCACCGGCCGGATGGTGTGGTTCACCGGCCTGTCCGGATCCGGCAAGTCGTCGGTGGCCATGCTGGTCGAGCAGAAGCTGCTCGAAAAGGGAGTTCCCGCTTACGTTCTCGACGGCGACAATCTGCGCCACGGACTCAACGCCGACCTCGGCTTCTCGATGGCCGACCGGTCGGAGAACCTGCGCCGCCTGGCTCATGTGGCCGCCATCCTCGCCGATTCCGGCCAGGTGGTGCTGGTGCCGGCCATCAGTCCGCTGGCCGAGCACCGGGAGCTGGCACGCACCGTGGCCGACGAGGCCGGTGTCGAGTTCTTCGAGGTGTTCTGCGACACCCCGCTCGACGACTGCGAGCGGCGCGACCCCAAGGGCCTCTACGCCAAGGCCCGATCCGGTGAGATCACCCACTTCACCGGAATCGACAGTCCCTACCAGCGGCCGAAGAACCCCGACCTGCGGCTGACCCCGGAGCGCAGCCCCGACGAACTGGCCGCCGCGGTCATCGAGCTGCTCGAGAGTCGTGGCCAGTGACCGACCATGAACTGGCGGCGTTGCTGGCCACCGAGGCCGGCCGGTTGCTGCTCGACGTCCGCGCAGAATTCGCCGACGCTGCCGCGCAGGACCGGAAAGACGCGGGGGACAAGCGCTCCCACGACTTCCTGATGGCGGCACTGGCCGCCGAGCGCCCCGACGACGCCGTGCTGTCCGAGGAAGGTGTCGACGACCCGGTGCGCCTGTCGGCGCAGCGGGTGTGGATCGTCGACCCGCTCGACGGCACCCGGGAGTTCTCCGAACTCGACCGCACGGACTGGGCGGTGCATGTCGCGCTGTGGGAGGCCGGTGAGCTCGTTGCGGGGGCGGTGGCACTTCCCGCTCAAGGCATCACGCTGGCGACGCCGTCGGTGGCCGCACCACCGCCCGCGCCCCCGGTGCCACGCATCGTGGTGTCGCGGACCCGGCCCCCGGCCGTCGCGCTGGCGGTCAAGGAGGCGTTGGGCGGTGAACTCGTCGAGATGGGCTCGGCGGGAGCGAAGGTCGCCTCGGTGGTGCAGGGACTGTCCGACGTGTACGTGCATGCCGGCGGCCAGTACGAATGGGACTCGGCCGCGCCGGTGGCGGTGGCCCGCGCCGCGGGCCTGCACACCTCCCGCATCGACGGCTCACCGCTGATCTACAACCAGCGCGACTCCAAGCTGCCCGACCTGATCGTGTGTCGCCCCGAGCTCGCCGAGGCCGTGCTGGCCGTCACGGCGGGCTGAACGTCCGCTGAGCCGAATCCGAAGCGGGTCAGCCGTCGTAGTCCACGGCGACGGTGTCCGCAGTCGGGTGGGCCTGGCAGGTCAGCACGAAGCCCGCGTCGACTTCTGCGGACGTCAGCGCAAAGTTCTGCTCCATCGCCACGCTGCCCTCGACGATCTTGGCTTTGCAGGTCCCACAGGCGCCACCGAGACAGGAGTACGGCGCGTCGATCTCATTCTTGAGTGCTGCCTCCAACACGGTCTCGCCTGGAGTCAGGTCGACGGCGTGGCTCGTTCCGGACAAGGTGACGGTGAGCTGGGCTCCGGAGAAGTCGGAATGGGGTGCGCTGCGCTCCGCCCCGCGGAAAAGCTCGAGGCGAATGCTGTCTTCGTCGACTCCGTCCGAGACGAGGCTGCTGCGTAACTCGGTGACGAGCGGGAGGGGCCCACACAGGTACCACCGGTCAACCGAGGTGATCGATTCCCTGAGAATCCTTCGGAGCAGCGGGTAGTCGATACGCCCCCGAAAGTCGGCGGGGTGGTGGGTTTCTCCGGAGCGGACGTGGATGATGCGCAAGCGGTCCGCGTACCGGGATTCCAGCTGGTCGAGTTCGTCGGCGAACATGGTGGTTTCGGCGGTGCGATTGCCGTAGATGAGGGTGAAGCGACTGTCGGTTTCGATCTCCATGGTGGTGCGGATGATCGACAGTATCGGGGTGATGCCGCTGCCGGCGGCGACCGCGACATGCTCGCACTCGGCCCCGGGCTGCAGGGGTGCACCGAAACTGCCGGTGGGTGTCATGAGGTCCACCACGTCACCTGCCCGCAGCATGTCGCATGCGTACGGGGAGAAGGCACCGTTGTCGATGCGGCGGACCCCGATCGCCAATTCGCCGGAGGTGGCTGACGTGCAGATCGAGTAGTTGCGCCGGATCTTCGTGCCGTTGTCCGCGCGGTGCTGGACGGTCAGGTGTTGACCAGCCTGGAACTGGAACTGTTCCCGGAACTCCTCGGGCACCTCGAAGGTGATCTTCACGCTGTCGGCGGTCAATCGGTCCACCTTCTTGACCGGAACCGGGTAGGTGCTGGCGTGCCGCGCACTCGATGACCGCGGCATCCTGACAGGCAAGATGGGCGCGAGGTTGCCGTTGAGCTTCTTCCACTCGCGGTACTCGTTCGGGTCCAGTTGCTGACCGAAGACAGTGCCGATCGCGGCATCGCGCTCCAGGTAAGCGGCCTCGTTGCGCCGCCAGGCGGCGACGTATCGGTAGAACGGAATCGACGGATGCAGATGATGCACCAGATGGTAATTTTGCGACAGCAGCAGCGGAGTCATGATCCACTCGGCCCCCACCCGGTTTCGGGTTGCGCGATAACGGTTCTCGCGCTGGGTCTGTTCCAACCCGTGGTGTGGAAGCCAGTCGAACCACCACGCGAGAACGAAGATGGCGACGCGCTCGGGAATCAGGTAGATCACGGCCACCATCCACAGGTGCCCGGTGAGCGCGGCCCCCAGGAGGACCGCCGCGGACAGCGTCATCAAGCCGGCGGTTTCGATGATCTCGGCACGTGGACGCTTTTTCCGGTGGCGCCACAGGAACCGCAGGTAGGGCAGATCCATCGCGGGAAATCGGAACGGCAGTTGCCACCACGGTGCGGCGCTGACGAAGTGGTCGGGATCGGAATCGCCGTCATTGGTGTTGCGGTGATGCTCGATGTGGATGAAGGCGAACGACGAGAACGAGATCAGTGGGGAAACGAAGAACATCGCGACGCGCCCGAAGAGCCGGTTGACCCATCGGTGGGAACTGATCGCGCTGTGCGACGCATCGTGAAGCACGGTGAACATCACGAAGATCGCTGCCGCGCTGGCGGCTATCGTCGCCGCCGCCGGCACACTGCGGGTGATCGCGGCGGCCGTGGACGCGCCGAACACCGCCAGTGCGGCGACGAAGATTGCGACGATGGGCCAGGAGAGAGCGGGAACCCGTTCGCCGGGGTCGGGCAGGGCCTGCCGTGACAGGGTCGGCGCGGACAGAGATTCCTCTGCGGTTGTCGCCATCAGGACTCCTTCTTCCATGCTCATCGGTCGGGGTCACGCTACGAATCGCGACAACGGCCGACAAGGCACTCCCGGCCCATCTCCGTGTGCGCTGCGCACACACCCGGGAGGGGGAACCCGGTCGGGGTCGAATTCAGCCGGTCTTGAGCACCGCGGCGCCGAGGACGTCTGCGGCGCGAAGCGCAGCGTGAAGCCCCGCCAGGCCGGCAGTGGCGGGAGCCCCGCGACGCTCCTCGGCGCGCCGGATTCGCTTGAGCACAGTGTTGCGGTGAACGTTCAACGTGTGCGCTGCCGACACCAGACTGCCCTGCGCGTCGAGGACGGCGAGCAGGGCCGCGCGTTCCTCCCTTTCCTGCGGCCCGTCGCGGCCGAGGTCGCCCAGTTGGGACTGCACGAAGTTGCGGGCCACCTCGATGTCCTGTGACAACGCGTCGACGAGCGCGACATCGCTGAAAACCGTCAGCGACGGAGCCGACAACACGGAGAGTTCGACGATGCGGCGCGTGCCTACCGCTTCACGGTGGGACAGGCGAAAGCCCGGCACAGCCTCGTGAGGTGAGCCCACAGCGATGTGGACGGCCTCGCCGGAGCTGTGCCACGTGGCCAACGTGTCACGGGCCAGTCGGGCCTGGTCGCCGGTCACCGCGACCCACCCCCAGAGCGCAAGAGGGCCGTCGGCCATGAGGAGCGGGTGCGGTGAACCCAACGCCCTGGCCAACAGGTTGGCGTGACGTTCCAGATTGACTGCACGGTCGTGCGCCCAACAGACGAATCCGATCTGGGTGCCGGTGAGTCGGTGTCGGAGAACTCGCTCTGCGCGGCTGACCGTGATGTGCTTGCCGGCGAGCAGATCCTGCACCATCTCGGCGCGCTCGGCGCGGGCCTGGTTCTGGCGACGGTCGAGTTCGGCGACGTACTCTTCGGCGACCAGGCTGGAGATCCGGTCGATATAGCGGAACGCGAAGCGCTCCAGTTCCGCGTAGACGGTCAGGGCGGTTGCAGAATCACCCGTCCACCCCTTCATCACGTCTGCGAGCCGCACCGTGAAGTACTCGTGTCCGAGCCGGTAGAAGCGCAACATGACATCGACGCTGTGTCCGCGCGAGGCCATCGCCCGGGCGTGCTCGAGCGCGGTGACCGGCGCCTCGGCCGCGGTGGCGTCGATGCCGTGGCGAACCATGGACAATGCCGCTTCCAGATTCGACGAACACGACCCCAGCGTCAGTCCGCGCAGTTCGGAGTCCTCGACGGTCTCGGGAATACGTTCCACCAGAAACTGCAGCATGTCGTCGGCCAGCTTCGAGACATCGGAGAGCAGTGCCACCGCAACCGTTCGCCCGTCGAGTCGGCCCTCAGGCGACTGAGCGTCCATGGCCGAGACTCTAATGCTCCCGGGGCCGAGTGCCGCCGTTCAACAGCGGACGGCGTCGTCGGTTCTGCACCCACCACGTTCATCGCCGTTCTCATGCATGTCGAATAGGCTGCAACACAGTGAGTTTGGCTCTCGAGGCGGGTCGTGGCCGCTACCTCCGCCGTGGATCGTCAGGCCGTCGACTCCGGGATGGACGGTGCCGCGGCACGCCCGCCTCGCGTGCCGCGCGGGGGCCCGACTGCCCGAGACCTCGGCGATTGATCGGCACCGCAGCGCGCGAGGGCGCACTACGCTGAGACCGTGTCTGAATTGAACACCTTGCGCGCGCTGGAGGGGATGCCCGCGGCGCCTGCCCCGCTGGGCGACTCGACGTTGGTCCTCATCGATTGCCAGAACACCTACACCCGCGGGGTGATGGAACTCGAGGGGGTGGATGCCGCTCTGGACGAGGTGGCGGCCCTGCTGGACCGGGCCCGCTCCGCAGGTGTTCCGGTCATCCACATCCAGCACAACGGCGGGGCCGGCTCGCCCTACGACATCGGTGCCGAGATCGGCGCCATCGTCGATCGGGTCGCTCCGCGCGAGGGCGAGCCCGTGGTCGTCAAGAGCTACCCGAACTCGTTCGTCCAGACCGACCTCGACGACCGGCTCAAGGCGGTCGGCGCCTCGAACCTCGTGTTGGCCGGTTTCATGACGCACATGTGTGTCAACTCCACTGCCCGCGGCGGGTTCAACCTCGGCTACGCGCCGACCGTGGTGGCCGGCGCGACCGCGACCCGCGCCCTGCCCGGGACGGACGGACAACCCGTGCCCGCCGCGGCGATGCAGAGCGCCAGCCTGGCCGCGATGGCCGACCTGTTCGCCGTGGTGGTCCCCGGATCCGCCGACCTGCCCGACTAATCTGACGCCATGCGGATGTCGGCGAAGGCGGAGTATGCCGTCCGCGCCATGATCCAGCTGGCGACCGCCGAGGCCGGCGCTCTCGTCAAAACCGACGATCTGGCCAAGGCGCAGCAGATCCCCGCCCAGTTTCTCGTCGACATCCTGTCCGATCTGCGCACCGACCGGCTCGTCCGCAGCCACCGGGGCCGCGACGGCGGCTACGAACTCAGTAGACCGGCGGCCGACATCAGCATCGCCGACGTGCTGCGCTGCATCGACGGACCGCTGGCCAGCGTGCGCGACATCGGCCTCGGGGACCTGCCCTATTCGGGTCCCACGGCTGCGTTGACGGACGTATGGCGGGCCCTTCGGGCCAGCATGCGCTCGGTGCTCGAGCAGACCAGCCTCGCCGACGTCGCCGCCGGGGTACTGCCCACCCATGTCCGCGCTTTCGCCGATGACTACCGCCGCCAGGAAGAGGCGCGCGGGCATCAGGACAACTAGGGCGCTGGGCTTGTTGTCCCGGGCGCGGATCCCCGCCTGGGTCGACCAGCATCGTGCAAGCAGACGCGGCCCCCGTGGTAGGAACACGGTGTGGTGTTCGACGTGCGCGACCTCGCTGACCCCATCGTCATCGCCCCGATGGCGGGCGGACCGTCGACGCCCGAACTGGCCGCCGCCGGCAGCAACGCCGGCGCACTCGGCTTCATCGCCGCCGGTTATCTCAGCGCCGACGTGTTCGCCGATCGGCTCCGCGCGGCGGCGGAGCTGACGTCCGGTCCGCTCGGCGCCAACCTGTTCGTGCCGCACCCCAGCGCCGCGACACCGGAGTCGATCGATCGCTACGCCGCGGCGCTGTTGCCGGACGCCCGCCGTTATGGCGCCGAGCTCGGGACGCCCCGGTTCAGCGACGACGACTGGACCGCCAAGCTCGAGGTGCTGCTCGACATCCGGCCGGCGTTGGTGTCGTTCACCTTCGGGTTGCCCAGTGCCGAGGAGCGCCGCCGCCTGTCCGCGGCAGACATTGCCACCGCGGCCACGGTCACCACGCTGGCGGAAGCCCGCCAGGCCGTCGAGGTGGGCGTGGATTGCGTGGTCGCGCAGGGACCGTCGGCGGGCGGGCACCGCGGCACCTTCGACCCGACCGCGACACCGTCCGATGTTCCCCTCGACGACCTCGTCGCCACCCTCGTCGCCGAACTCGACCTGCCGGTGGTGGCGGCCGGCGGGTTGATGACCGCGGCGGACGTGGACCGGGTGCGGCGCGCCGGTGCTGTCGCCGCGCAACTGGGCACCGCATTCCTGTTGGCCGACGAGGCCGGCAGCAGTGCTGTGCACCGCGCGGCGTTGACCGATCCGGCTTTCACCGAAACCACTGTCACCAAAGCGTTTTCCGGCCGGTTCGCGCGGGGTCTGCGGAACCGGTTCATCGACGAGCACGAGGCCGAGGCGCCGTTCGGATATCCCGAGGTGCACTACCTGACCGGCCCGGTGCGCGCGGCATCGGTGCGTGCCGGTGACCCGAACGGAACCAGCGTCTGGGCGGGCACCGGCTTCGACAAGGCGGTGCCCGGGCCGGCGGCCCAGATCATCGAGCTGCTTCGAGTGCACTGATGCCGCCGCTCACCCGCCGTGCATTCACGATGGGTCTGGGCGTGCTGGCGGCAGCGCCGTGGGTGGGTGCGTGCGTGAACCAGACCTCGGGCGGATCCGGCGAGCACGTCGTGGTCGTCGGCGCCGGGATGGCTGGACTGGCCGCGGCGCGGCGCCTGGCCGACGCCGGGGTCAGGGTGACCGTACTCGAGGCGCGTCGCCGCATCGGCGGGCGAACGTGGACGGACACCTCGCTGGGCGTGCCCGTCGATCTCGGCGCGGCGTGGATCCATGGGACGCAGGACAACCCCCTGATGAAATTGGCTGCCGAGGTCGGCGCCGAGACGGTCGAGACCGACTTCGAGAACGTCATGGTGTTCGACCGTGCCCAGCCTGTCCCGGACGCCGACGTGGAAGCGGCGGGATCCGCCTGGACGGACGCGGTGGAGGAGATCTACCGCGCCGGCGCCGATGCCGGACCGCAGACGTCGCTGGCCGACGTGGTGGCGGACTACGTGGATGTCGACGCTCCGTTGATCCAGTGGTTGATCACCTCGACGGTCACCGCCGAATACGGAGCCGATCCCGCCGATCTGTCGCTGCGGTGGTTCGGCCAGGAGGGGGAACTCGACGGTCCGGATGTGCTGCTGCCCAACGGCTACGGCCAGCTGGTGGCGCATCTGTCCCGGGGCCTTCAGATCCGGCCGGACACGGCAGTCACCCGCATAGACCACCGCGGCGCCACCGTCACGCTCACCACGACACGGGGCATGGTCACCGCCGACCGGGTGATCGTCACGGTGCCCCTCGGTGTGCTCAAAGCCGGTGCCATCACGTTCGATCCGCCGCTACCCGAGGCGAAGTCGCAGGCGATCCGGCGTCTGGGCTTCGGTCTACTCGACAAGGTCGTGCTGAGGTTCGACGAGCCGCACTGGCCCGCGGACCCTGATGTGTTCGGCGTTGTGGGCGCTGACGCGCCGGTGAGCGATGTGGTCAACGGGCTGCGGTTCTCCGACACGCCGCTGCTGGTCGGTCTACGCGCCGCGAGCAATGCCCGTGACCGCGAAGGCCTGTCCGACGGTGCAGCGGTCGACCAGGTGCGTGCGGTGCTGGGCCTGCCCGAGCCCACCGGCGCGCTCGTCACCCGCTGGGCGGCCGACCCGTTCGCGCGTGGCTCCTACAGCTTTCTCGCAGTGGGATCGAGCCCAGACGATCAGCGTGCCCTCGCCGAGCCGGTCGGGGATCGGTTGCACTTCGCCGGTGAGGCCACCCAGGAGGAGTTCTTCGCCACCGTGCACGGCGCCTACCTCAGTGGGCTGCGCGAAGCCGAGCGAATTCTCGACTGAGCCATCGGATTCAGCGCAATGCCTCGATGACGACGTCCCCGGTCTCCGAGCGGGCGGTGACCACCGACGCCGCGTCGTCGCGGTTGCGGGTCTGCGGCACGGAGACCACCGTGGAGCCCCGCCCTTCGCCGGTGCTGGCGTTGACGGCGTACGGGCCGGGATCGGGCACCGCGAGGACCACATCCCCGTCGCCGGTCTCGACGTCGACGACGGCAGGAGCGGCGGCGAAGTCGACGCTGACGTCTCCGGTCTCGGTGACGGCCCGGAATGACTCGGCCACCGAAATCGCGTTCCGGCTGGCGACGTCACCGTGATCGTTGGTGATATCGATGCGGCGTGCCGACCCGTTGAGCACGACCGCCCCGTCGGTGGTGCGGGCGGTGAGCTGGTCGACATCCGCGTCGGCCATCACCACCCCCATGTCCTGCTCGGTCGTGACCGCCAGCCCCCGGGCCAGCTGCGGCGGCAGCACCACTGTGATCTCACCGCCCCGGGCCCAGCGCAGCATCGGTGCCGGCTCGGCGCTGACACTGACCCGCGCGCTGCGGCCGTCGGCGCCCAGCGTCAACGGCTCTACGTCCGTGCGCGCCGGGCTGATCAACCGCAGATCCACGCGGGGCTCGGAGACGTCGCGATCGGTGGTGATCCGGATGAGCGCCGGCACCGGCCCGGTGTCGACGGTCAACGCGCGCAGTGTCGCCGGCAGCGTGATCGTGTCCGCGACCACCCGGAATCGGCTTGCGCCCCAAGCGAACCCCGCCAACGACACGATGACCGCGGTGATCAGGACGCCGGCGAGCGCAATTAGCCCGACCCGCACCGCGGTACGTCCGCCGGGGGACAGCGGAGGCGGCGCCGTGGGTTGCCCGGCAGGTTGTCCAGGGGGCAGGAGCAGAGGGGTGGTCATCAGAGATCATTCCTTCCGGTGCGCTTGGGCACGTTCACGATTCGAGGAACCGCAGCACGGCGAGCACCCGGCGGTTCTCGCTCTCGTCCTGGGCCAGGTCCAACTTGGTGAAGATTGAGGCGATGTGCTTCTCGGCCGAGCCGACCGATATGTGCAGAGCGGCAGCGATCGCCGAATTGGTTCTGCCCTCGGCCATCAGCTGCAACACGTCGTGTTCCCGTGGCGTCAGCGCGTCGAGGGTGTTTCGGCGGTGCGAGCGCACCAGGATCTGGGACACCACCTCCGGGTCGAGCACCGTGCCGCCGTTGCCGACGACCTGCACGGCGTCGAGGAAGGCCGGTACGTCGGCCACCCGGTCCTTGAGCAGGTACCCGAATCCCCGGGTGTCCGAGGCGATCAGCTCGGCGGCGTAGCGTTCCTCGACGTAGTGCGACAGCACCAGCACCGCTGAATCCGGGTTCTGGCTGCGCAGCAGCGCGGCTGCCCGGATCCCTTCGTCGGTGAACGTCGGCGGCATCCGCACGTCGACGATCGCCAGGTCGGGGCGCTCGTCGTTGACCAGCCGCAGCAGGTTGGTGGCGTCGGGCACACCGGCGATGACGTCGTGGCCGGCGTCGGTCAGGATCCGCTCGATGCCGGCCCGCAGCAGCGCCGAGTCTTCGGCGATCACGATGCGCATGGCAGCACCGCGGTGATGATCGTGGGTCCGGTGGCCGGGCTGGACACCGTGAACGTGCCGCGCGCTGCCCGCACCCGCTCGTCGAGGCCACGCAGCCCGGTGGCTTCACCGCTTCCGTCGTCGGCCACGATGCGCGCCCCGCCGTGCCCGTCGTCGAAAACGCTGACGTGCAACTGCTGGGTCGATTCGTCGAGCCGGACGGTGACCGCGGCGTTCGAGGCGCCGGCGTGCCGGGTCACATTGGTCAATGCCTCGGCCACCACGAAGTAGGCACACGCCTCCACCTCGTCGGGAAGCCGCCGCGGCAGGTGCAGGCTGAGCGTGGTCGGGATCCCCGCGTTCACCGTCCGCTGCACCACCGCCGACAGCGCGGCGTCGAGTCCGCGGTCGGACAGGATGGTGGGGGCGATGCCGCGCACGACGTTGCGCAACTCCACCAACGCGCTTTTGGCGTCGGCGTGCGCTTCGCCGATGAGGGCTTTGGCCGCGGGCAGGTCGGTGTCGAGTTTGGTCTGGGCCAGCCCGATCGTCATCGCCAGCGACACCAACCGCGGCTGCACGCTGTCGTGCAGGTCGCGTTCGATGCGGTGGCGTTCGGTCTGCGCCGAGGTCACCGCACCCTCGCGGGCATCGGCCAGTGCGCTGACCTGGTTCTGCAGTGCTGCGGTCGGCGACGGGCTGAGCAGCCACCGGTCGATGGACGCATCCAGTGTCGGGGCGAACACGAGCAGCGTCACCGCCGCAGCGACCGCCACCGCGGCCAGCAGCAGCGCGACCGGCGTGGGCAGGAACGACAAGCCGGCCTGCGCGTCGCTGTTGCCGATCACCACCGCGGCCGCCGGCGCCAGGAACGCGAACGCCAGCAGCGCCACGGCCAAACCGGTGACCAGCGCGTCGTAGATCATCCGCAGATAGTGGTGGGCGACCGACTTCCAGAATCGTCCGCTGCTCACGTCCAGCCACAGCTGGTGTGCCCAACGCTGGAAGCCGGTGTAGGACGACAGCCGGCGTGCAGGCACGCCGATGCCCATCCCGAACACCGCCTCGCTGCGGATGCGTTCGACCCAGTCGATGCCTCGCATCAGGTAGATGAACACCACCGCGGCGACGACGAACCCGATGATGCTCGGGATCGAGGAGATGCCGAGGACGACGATGCCGAGGGGGATCCAAAACCACACCACCGCCAGCGCGCCGCCGGCGATCAGCGAGGCGGTGGGCACCACGCCGATCGGGCGGGGCCCGCGGTGGGGCTCGCCGGCCGGGATGCCGGTGGTGTCGGTGTCCGCCGCCGGGGCTTCGGGCGCGGCGGCGTCATTCGTTACGACCATGCCCACCAACCTATGGACCGGCGCGCGCCGAGGACACGGCGTTTTCCCGCGAGTCCGGCGGGGGTTTTCCTCCACAGAGCTCTGCAGCGCGAGCGCGCGTGTCACCGTCCGACACGCCGCACCCAACCGGCATTTCGCGCGCGCTCGCCGCTGGCCATACTGACGGAATGACCGCCGACACCGCCGGCCCCGCCGATCCCGCAGGTCCAGCCGGGCCCGCCGGCCGTCGCCCCGCGATCCTCGACTATCTCGGCCCCAACTGGTTCGCCTCGGTGATGGGAACCGGGATCGTCGCCACCGCGGGCGCGTCGTTGCCCGTACACCTGCCGGGTTTGCGGGCGTTCGCGCAGGTGGTGTGGGTGATCGCGGCGACGTGGCTGGTGGTTCTGATCGTGGCGACGGTCGCGCACTGGGTGCGTAACTCCGAGATGGCCCGCAGCCACGCGCGCAACCCGCAGATGGCGCACTTCTACGGCGCGGCCCCGATGGCGCTGCTGACCGTCGGATCCGGCGCGCTGCTGGTCGGGGTGGATCTGATCGGCATGCGCACCGCGGTGAGCCTGGCCTGGATTCTGTGGATCGCCGGGACGATCGGCGGGCTGGTCACGGCGCTGAGCATCCCGTATCTGATGTTCACCCGGCACCGGGTGGAGCCCGACGCCGCGTTCGGCGGCTGGCTGATGCCGGTCGTGCCGCCGATGGTGGCCGCTGCCACGGGCGGGTTGCTGATCCCGCACATGGCCGAGGGGCCAGGCCGGGCCACCATGCTCTACGGCTGCTACGCGATGTTCGGCCTGTCGCTGATCGCGTCGCTGATCATCATCACCATGGTGTGGAGCCGGCTCGCCCACTTCGGTACGTCGGGCACCGCCCGGGTCCCCACGCTGTGGATCGTGCTGGGGCCGCTGGGCCAGTCCATCACGGTGGCCGGGTTGCTCGGCGCCGATGCCGCGCTGGCGGTCGACGAGAAGCTCGCCGACGGTATGAGTGTGTTCGCGGTGCTCTACGGCGTTCCGGTGTGGGGTTTCGCGGTGCTGTGGATCGCGCTGGCCACCGCGCTGACCGTGCGTACCCTGCGCCGGGGCATGCCGTTCGCGCTGACCTGGTGGAGCCTGACGTTCCCGGTCGGCACGTTCGTCACCGGAACCACCCAGCTGGCGGTGCACACCGACCTGCCGGCGTTCCGATACGCGGCCGCCGTCGCCTACGTGGGGTTGTTGTTCACCTGGCTGCTGGTGGCGGTGCGCACGCTGCGCCTCGGCTGGCGCGGCTCGTTGTTCACCCCACCGGCAGCCGACCCCATCCGTGCCCGCAAGGATCCGGCGCGCTGACGCACCCACCGTGACGCCTTGCGCGCCCGATTCACCCGGCGTGCCAGAATCGCCGACGTGCGAATCGGGATGACGATGCCGGTGATGGAACCCGATCTGGACCGGGGGACGCTCAAGGCCTGGGCTCAGCTGATCGACGGCGGCGCGTTCTCGTCGCTGTGCTGGGGGGAACGCATCGCGTTCGACAACCCCGAGAGCCTGACCCTGCTCGGTGCGCTGGCGGCCTGGACCGACCGGGTGCGGCTGGTGACCACCGTGGTGGTTCCGCAGTTGCACGACCCCGTCATGCTCGCCAAGCAGCTGGCCACCGGTGACCTGCTCTGCGGCGGACGGCTCACCGTCGGTATCGGGGTGGGCGGGCGCCACGAGGACTACCACGCGGTCGGGGCGGACCCGGCAACGCAGACGATGCGCCAGATGGCCGAGCGGGTGGCGGTGATGAAGCGCGTCTGGGCGGGGGAGAAGATCACCGACTCGACGCTGCCCGTCGGGCCTCCGCCGGTGCAGGCCGGGGGCCCGCAGCTGGTGGTGGGCACGATCGGGCCCAAAACCGTGCGCAGCGCCGCCGCCTGGGCCGAGGGTCTGGCCGGGATCACGCTGGACCTCGATCTCGACAAGGAGTCCGCGCTGTTCGACGTGGCTCGGCAGGCCTGGCAGGAGGTGGACAAGCCGGCCCCGCACCTGGCGACCTCGTTCTGGTTCGCCCTCGGTGACGGCGACGAGCCGCGTGCGCAGGTGCACCGGCATCTGCGTCGCTACATGAACTGGATTCCCGCCGAGGTGGTCGACGCGATGGCGCCGACGACCGGGTGGGCCGGTACCGACGACGAGCTGCGAACGGTGCTGGGCCGCTTCGCCGAGATCGGCGCCGACGAGGTTCATCTGATCCCCACCAGCTCCGACATCGACCAGGTGCGCCGGGTCGCGGCGATCGCCGAAGAGTTCTGACGCCCGACGCGCGCGGTTCGGTTCCGGACCTGATGGTGGGATGACACGCTGCTGACATGACGATCAGTTGGGGCGGTCGCGCCAAGCAGATGTGGCAGGCGGTGAGCAAGCAGGTGCCGGCTCCGTTGGCCCCACCCGACACCTTCCCCGTCGACGAGGTCGCCGAGATGTTGCGCGACATCGGCATCGCCCTCATCGAAGTGCAGGTACCCAGCGGCGTCGTGGAGTCGCGATTGGAGCGCATCGCCGCGCGCTACACCAGCGAGCCGGTGCGCGTCGTCGCGTTGCCGACGGTGCTGATCGTGCAGGTGGGAAAGGTCGGCCACGAGGTGGCGGCCTCCACCGGAGGCACCACTCAGCTCGACCGCGCGGGCAAGGTCGACGCGGTGGCACGTCTCGCGACAGCGGGCGCGGTCGCCCCTCGCGATGCGGTCCGTGACATCACCGAGGCCCGCACTGCGACGCCACGGTTCGGTCCGGTCATGATCCTGGTCGGCTACGTCATCACCACGCTGGGCTTCGGCATCGTCATCAACCCGGCGTGGACGGCGTTGTGGGCGTATGTGTTTCTCGGCGCCGTGGTCGGTGCTGTGGTCGTCGTCGCCGGACGCATCCCGACGCTGGCCGTCATCATCCCGTCGCTGTCGGCGGCATTGGTGACGACGTTGGCGATCTGGTTCGTCGCCGACGCCGCGAACGACGAATTGCTGCGCATCATCGCTCCCGCACTGGTCGCCACCTTGCCCGGCCTGTCGCTGACCATCGGAGCCATGGAGCTGGCCGGCGGCGCCATCATGGCGGGCTCGAGCCGGCTGGTGTACGGAGTGGTCCAGCTCATGCTGCTGGCGTTCGGGGTGGCGATCGGGGTGGCCATCGCGGGCAGGCCGGGGTCGCCTGCCGTGGCCGACCGGATGGGGCCGCTGTCCTTCTATGTCGCGATCATCGTCATCGGGATAGGGCTCTACATCTACCTGTCCGCACCGCGCGGGTCGCTGCTGTGGGTGACCGCCGCCGTGGCCGTGGCACTCATCGGTCAGAAGATCGGCGGTCTGTTCCTGTCGTCGGCGCACTCCGGGGCTCTCGGTGCGCTGCTGGTGTTTCCGTTCGCCGTGGCCGCGGCGAAGTTGAAGACCGCCCCACCGGTGTTCGTCATGTTGCTGGCGGCGTTCTGGTCGCTGGTGCCCGGCGCGTTGGGTTTCGAGTCGATCACCGCGGCCGCGGTGCAGCGGTCGCTGGACGCCGCCACGTTGGGCAACACCTTCTCCGCGGTGTTCTCCATCGCGCTGGGCACATTGGTGGCCTGGAGCATCTACGACACGGTGTTCGCGCGCCGAGATGACGGCCTCAACAGTGGCAAGCTCGAAGCATGACCGACACCGACGCGTTGCCACCCATCGTGTCGCGGGCCGAGTGGGAGACGGCGCGCGCCGAACTGCTGGTGCTGGAGAAGGACCTCATCCGCGCCAAGGACGCAGTCAGCGCCGCCCGCCGCCGCCTGCCCATGGTCGAGATCGACACCCCATACGTGTTCGACACCGAGACGGGCCCGCTGACCCTGCTCGACCTGTTCGAGGGGCGCAAGCAGCTGATCGTTCAGCACTTCATGTTCGCGCCGGAGTGGGACGAGGGCTGCGCCGGGTGCTCGATGATGGCCGATCACGTCGGGCCGCTGTCGCACCTGTATGCCAAGGACACCGCGTTCGTGCTGGTGGCGCGCGCGCCGGTGGGCAAACTGGTGGCCTTCAAGGACCGCATGGGCTGGGACCTGCCCTGGGTGTCGTCGGGCCGGTCGACCTTCAACGAGGATTTCCGCACCACCATCGACGGTCAGGAACGGCACTCCATCAGTGTGTTTCTGCGTGGCGGTGAGCGGGTCTTCCACACCTGGCAGACGTTCGACCGCGGTGAGGAGCCCTTCATGGTGGTGTTCGACCTGCTCGACCTGACCCCGTACGGCCGTCAGGAGACCTGGGAGAAGTCACCGCCGGGCTGGCCGCAGCAACCGGCCTACGAGTGGATCCGGTTGCACGACGCGTACTGACGCACCATGGCGGGCACGCTTCGCCTCCTGAGCCGGGGCGGCTGGCGGCGCCGAGCCGGGGCGGCTGGCGGCCCACTTTCACTCCCGCCCAGCGACGCCTTGACTATCGGCCCCACTTCCACGGCTTGTCCCAATGGCCGGGTGGCACACCGGTGACCTGCCCGATGTGTCCGGGCGGAACGTTGACGATCTGTCCGACGTGGCCGGGCGGGGGCGGCTGGGGCAGCCACCAGTCGTGGTCGGCGTTGGCCAGACCTGCACCCAGGCCCATCGATGCCGCACCCATGCCACCGGCAATGGCTGCCGCGATGACGATCCTCTTCACCTGCATCGTGCGCTCCTCTCGGCGGATGCTCGTTTCAGGTTTGTACCCATTTCTATCGCGCTCGGGCACTCCAGCGTTAAGCGCGGCCGGGCGACGATTGATTCCTCACAGTTCACGCGGCTCTTACGGGGTTGGGCGCCAGGGCTGCATCGGCGCAGCGCAGCACCTCCGCTCCGTCTGTGGCCCAGACATCCCGCGTCCCGCGGCCCGGAACCCGCAGCCCGCTTCCGGCACCCCGCGGCCCGGAACCCGCAGCCTGCTTCCGGCACCCCGCGGCCCGGAACCCCGCGGCCCGGACCCCGCGGCCAGACAGCCCGCGAGCGTACGGTTTCTGACGGAAATCACCCGATTCTCGTCAGAATTCGTACGTTCGAGGCGCTCACGGCATGGAGCCGTCTGTGGCCCAGACATGCCGCGTCCCGCAGCCCGGAACCCGCGGCCCGGAACCCGCGGCCCGGACCCCGCGTCCAGACAGCCCGCGAGCGTACGGTTTCTGACGGAAATCACCCGAATCTCGTCAGAATTCGTACGTTCGAGGCGCTCACGGCATGGAGTCGTCTGTGGCCCAGACATGCCGCGTCCCGCAGCCCGGAACCCGCGGCCCGGAACCCGCGGCCCAGAGCCCGCGGCCAGACAGCCCGCGAGCGTACGGTTTCTGACGGAAATCACCCGATTCTCGTCAGAAACCGTACTTTCGCGGCGTTCACGGCTTTTGCCCCTGCACGACTGGGCTCGGCGACGTGCGTGACGGGCTTGGGTGACGTGCACGACTCGGTCCGGCGACGTGCGTGACGTGCCTGGGCGCCCTGCACGACTTGGGTCCGGCGACGTGCGCGACTCGGTCCGGCGACGTGCGTGACGTACCCGGGCGCCCTGCATGGCTTGGCGCGTCTCGCCGTCGCAACGGTTTCTGAAATCGTCCGGCGACCCGGTGGTCTGGCCTAGGTTGGTGGCCGTGTGCACTCGTGTGCTGTGGAACTCGAATGAACTGGCCGTCCTGACGGGACGCAGCATGGACTGGCCGGAGTCCACCGAACCGCTGATCGTCGCGTTTCCGGCCGGCCGCCGGCGCGACGGGGGAGCGCTGGCCGGCATCGACGTGGTACCCCGTAATCCGCTGCGCTGGACCAGTCGCTACGCGACGTTGGTCACCTCGGTGTACGGCCTCGGCGGTATCGACGGCTTCAACGAGAAGGGCCTCGCCGGGCACGGGTTGTATCTGCAGAGCACCGACTTCGGGGTGCGCAACCCCGCTGAACCGGGCGTGCACGCGGGCATGTGGTTGCAGTACCTACTGGACCAGGCGGCGACCGTGCCCGAAGCGCTGGCATTGATGGACGGCCTGGACGTGGTGATGGTCGGCGCCCACGGCCACGACGCGACCATCCATCTGGCTCTGGAAGACGCCTCCGGTGACTCGGCGATCATCGAATTCGACCACGGCACCCCGATCGTGCACCACGGCCGCCAGTACACGCTGATGACCAACGACCCCACCTACGACGAGCAGCTCGCCCTGCTGGCCGAGCGGGACTTCTCCCAGCCGTCGCGGGACATGCCACTGCCCGGAAACGTCAACGCCGTCGACCGTTTTCAGCGTGCGGCCTACTATTCGGCGCTGCTGCCCTCACCGCGCGACGAACGTCAGGCAGTCGCCGGGGTGCTGGCCATCATGCGCAACGTGTCGGTGCCGTTCGGCGCCCCCTATGGCGAATTCGGTGTCTACAACACCGAGTACCGCACAGTGTGCGACCTGACCAACAGGGTCTACTTTTTCGAGTTGACGACCAGCCCCAACACCATCTGGGTGCGTTTCGACGACCTGACGCTGCCTGACGGCGGCGACCCGTTGATCGTCGATCCGTATGACGAGACGATGGTCGGGAACGTGACGGCCCGAATGACGCCGGGACACATCGGCTTCTGACGTCGTCGTCGCCGCGGAGGAGTTGCGCATGCTCGAGGTGATCGTCAAAGGAGCTGCCACCGAAGCCCACCCGGCGCCGCTGGTGTTCGTGCACGGGGCGTGGCACGGAGCGTGGTGCTGGGACGAACACTTCTTGGACTACTTCGCCGAGCTGGGCTACGCGTGCCACGCCCCGAGTCTGCGCGGCCACGGAGCGAGTTCGGGAGGCGAGCGGCTGCGCTGGCACCGGGTGGCCGACTACGTGCGAGATCTGGCTGACCTCGTCGACCAGTTGCCGGCGTCGCCGGTCTTGATCGGCCATTCGATGGGTGGCTTCGTCGTGCAGAAGTACCTCGAGCGCCACCGTGCCGAAGGCGCTGTGTTGCTCGCGTCCGTACCGCCGACCGGGGCAGTGGGAGCCACCATGCGCATCGCTCGACACCATCCGGTGCAATTCCTCAGGGCCAACGCGATGCTGCGCCTCGCGCCGTTGGTCGCCACTCCCGAACTCGCTCACCAGTTGTTCTTCTCGGCGGCCACCGCGCACAGCGATGTCGATCGATATCAGCGTCGCATGCAGGACGAGTCCTACCGGGCGTTCCTCGACATGCTCGTGCTCGATCGCGTCAGATCCTCGCGGGTTGCCGCGATCCCGATGCTGGTGCTGGGCGCCGACGCGGACACCATCATCGCTCGACGCGACGTCCGGCAGACCGCCGCCACGTACGGGGTGAAACCCGAGTTCTTCGCGGACACGGGTCATGACCTGATGCTTGAACCACAGTGGCCGAAGGTTGCCCAACGCATAGCGGAATGGCTTGCCGCCCAGAGCTTTTAGCCTTCGCGCACCGTGGCGATCTCGTAGTCGCCGAGCTGACCCATCAGTACGTGGAGCTGATCCTGCGAGGAACCGAGGGTGTGTTCGATCGCCGTCAGCTTGGCCGCGTAGTGACCGACCGGGTACTCGGCCGTCACGCCGATGCCGCCGTGCAGCTGGATCGCCTCTTGGCTGATGTGGCGTCCGGAGCGACCGATCTGCAGTTTGGCCCGCGCCGCGATGGTCGGATCCAGATCACCGTCGGCGATCGACATGGCCGCATACAGTGTCATGCTGCGAGCCAGCTCGAGGGACACATACATGTCGGCGGCGCGCTGGGTCAACGTCTGGAACGTGTTCAGCGTGACACCGAACTGCTTCCGCTGGGTGAGGTATTCGGTGGTCAGTCGCAGTGCTTCCTCCATCGCGCCGAGCGCTTCGGCGCACAGCCCCGACGAGATGCGCACCAGGGTGTGGCTGACGGCCGCCGACGCATCGGTCGCCTCGCCCAGCGGTTCGCATGCCACCGCATCCAGATCGATCTGCGCGGCGCGTTGGCCGTCGAAGGTGCGGAACGACTGCCGGTTCACCGCGCCGGCGTCGACGAGAAATGCGCCGGTACCGCCGTCGGGAAGAGCCGCGGTCACCACCAGGGTGTCGGCACTGTCGCCGGCCAGGACCGGGTTCTTACAGCCGGTCACCGTCCACGAATCACCGTTGCGGGCAGCCTTGGTCGTCACCGGCGCGTGCGCTCCGCGCATCCCCGGCTCCTGGTGGGCGAAGGCCAGCAGCCGCTCGCCGGCGGCGACCTCGTCGAGCAGCGCGCGCTGCTCTGCCGAGCCGAGCTCGGCGATCAACGCTCCCGGCCCGAGTGCCCCGTGCAGCACGGGCTCGGGGGCCAGTCGCCGGCCGACCTCGGTGAGCACCACCTGGATCTCGTTCTGCCCGCCGGCTTCCTCCTCGAAGCCCAGCCCCAGGATGCCGATCTCTGCCAACTGCTTCCACACGTCGCGGCTGAAGCCGGGGTCGCTGTCGATGATCTCGAGCCGACGCTCGGTGTCGTAGGCGCGGGCGAGCAGGTCGCGGGTGGTGTCGCGGAGCAGAACCTGCTCTTCGCTGAGTTGAAAGTCCATGGTTCAGCTCACAATCCGAGGATGGTCGACGCGATGATGGTGCGCTGCACCTCGTTGCTGCCGCCGTAGATCGAGGTCTTGCGGTAGTTGAGGTAACGCGGGGCGCTGTGCTGGGCCCATTCGGGAGACGTGATCGCCTCGCCCGCCTCGAACGGCAGCGCGTCGGGGCCGGCGACCTCCAGCATCAGCTCGGTGGCGAGCTGCTGCAGCTGGCTGCCGCGCAGCTTCAGCACCGACGAGGCGGGGTTGGGCTTGCCGCCTTGGGAACTGGAGGCGACGCGCATCTGGGTCAGTTCCAGGGCCAGGATGTCGTTCTCGGCCTCGGCCAGGCGCGCGGCGAACAGCGCGTCGTCGAGCAGGCCGCTGGCCTTGGCCCGTTCCTTGACCTCGGAGAGGCGCAGCTTGGTGCGGCCGACCTGCGCGATGCCGTTGCGTTCGTTGCCCAGCAGGAACTTGGCGTACGTCCAACCCTGGTTCTCCTCGCCGACGAGCTGGTCGGCCGGCACCCGGACGTCCTCGAAGAACACCTCGTTGACCTCGAAGCTGCCGTCGACGAGTTTGATCGGCCGCAGCGTGATGCCAGGGGTGTTCATGTCGATGAGCAAGAAGGAGATACCGGCTTGCTTCTTGGGCGCATTCGGGTCGGTGCGCACCAGGCAGAAGATCCAGTCGGCGTACTGACCCAGCGTGGTCCACGTCTTCTGTCCGTTGACGACGTAGCTGTCGCCGTCGCGCAGCGCCGTGGTCCGCAGGGACGCCAGATCCGAGCCCGCCTCGGGCTCGGAGAAGCCCTGGCACCACCAGATGTCCAGCGCGGCGGTGGGTGGCAGGAAGCGCTCCTTGATCTCCTGCGAACCGAACTCGGCGATCACCGGTCCGACCATGTTGGCGTTGAACGTCAGCGGTTCGGGCACGCTGGCCAGCTGCATCTCGTCCAGCCAGATCTGCTGCTGGGTGGGGGTCCAGTCCTTGCCGCCCCATTCGACCGGCCAGTTCGGCACCGCCAGGCCGTTGTCGTTGAGGATCTTGTGGCTGGTGACGATGTCCTCGCGGCTGACCTCGGCGCCCAGCCGGGTCCGCTCGCGGATCTCTTCGGGGATCTTGGTGCGGTAGAACGTCCGAAGCTCGTCGCGGAAGGCGGCTTCCTCGGGTGTCAGCGCCAGTTGCATGGCGGCCTCCTGGTCCGTCGATGGATCTGCCACCCAGCCTAACCACCCGGTTGGTCGGCCCGTGACCGGACCGGTGTGACAGATCGCTGACCAGTGCTTCCCGGCGGGTGGTGCTCAGGAGCGCAGCGTGAACCCGGCGTCAAGCGGCCACGAGGTGCCGGTGACGAACCGGGCCGCGTCGGAGACCAGCCACGCCACCGCGCCGGCGATGTCAGCGGGATCGACCAGCGCGATCGGCAACGCGTTCTGCTGAGCCAGCAGCCACGGATCGCCGGCGGTGGCCAGCGCCATCGTCGACTCGTTCATGATCATGTCGGTGGCGACGCCGCTGGGGTGGATGGTGTTCACCCGGATCGAATGCGGAGCCAGCTGACGTGCCCAGCCCTGCATCAGCGCCACCAGGGCGCGTTTGGAGGCGGCGTAGGCCTGCAGACCGGCCCGGTCGGTGTCGGAGGCCCGCAACCCCTGGGTGGAGCTCGTCAACACGATGGACCCGCCGCGGCCGCCGGCGACCAGGTCCGGGATCGCCGCGTCGACGGTGTTCCACGCGCCGACCAGGTTGACGTCGATGATCGCGCGGAAATCGCGACGACGCTGGTCACTGTCGGTCACCCGGATGACCCCGGCGTTGGCGATGACGATGTCGAGGCGACCGAACTCGCGCCGCGCATCGGCGAGCACGGCGTCCACCGCGTCGGCATCGCGCACGTCGGCCTGCCGGGCCAGGATGCGGCGTCCCTGCTGACGCACGAGCCGGGCGGTCTCCTCGAGGTCGTCGACTGTGGCTCCCGGGTAGTCGGTGAACTCGAAGCCCGTGCAGATGTCCAGGGCGACGATGTCGGCGCCCTCGCCTGCCAGTTTCACGGCGTGCGCACGGCCCATGCCGCGGGCCGCGCCGGTGATGAAGGCCACCTGACCGTCGAGCGAACCCATCCTCAGCCCCGCGGGAACTCGACGTCTTTGGTGACCGATGCCCACTCGTCGATCGACGCCGAGAACGCGGCGAGCTTGTCGCGCACCGCTTTCAACACATCGCGGCCCAGCAGCAGCCGCAACGGCGGATCGTCGAGGCCGGTCACCATCAGCACCGCGTCGGCCGCCTTGCGCGGATCACCCGGTAGGTGGTTGGCGAATTCCTTGATCATGGTCTTGCGGGAGCCGACGGTGTCGTCGTACTCGCTGATCGGTGTGGCGGATTCCCACATCGACCTCGCGGCCCAGTCGGTGCGGAACGCGCCCGGTTCGATGGCGGTGACCTTGATGCCGAACGGCTTGACCTCTTGCGCGAGCGCCTCGGTGAGTGCCTCGAGCGCGAACTTCGTCGACGAGTAGTACCCGTTGGGCGGGTTGGCCACCAGGCCGGTCATCGACGAGATGTTGACGATGTGCCCGGCACCGCGGGCCCGCATGCCGGGCAGCACCGCCTTGATCATGTCCACGACGCCGAAGTAGTTGACGTCGAACAGTTTGCGGACCTGGTCGTCCTCGCCTTCCTCGATCGCCGCGAGGTAGCCGTTGCCGGCGTTGTTGACCAGCACGTCGATGCCGCCGAATGCGTCGGTCGCCGTGCGTACCGCGGCGGCGATCTGCTCCTTGTCGGTGACGTCGAGCGCGACGGTGACCGCGCGGTCGCCGTATTCGTCGGCCAAGTCGGTGATCGACTCGACGCGGCGTGCTGTCACCACCACCGAATGTCCGGCTTCCAGTGCTGCGCGGGCGATCTCGCGGCCGATGCCGGTCGAGCATCCGGTGATCAACCAGCGTGCCATGTCAGATCCTCTCCGGTAGACGGCGCAGGTAGGCCGCTCGGCGCTCGGCCAGCTCGGTGGCCCGCTGCTGCGCCGACACCCGGCGCAGGGTCGGCACCGCCTTCTCCAGTTCGTCGAGCGGCACCACGCGACCGTGCGCGCCGAGGTCCTCGCGGGGGCCGTGCCCGGCGAACTCGGCCATCCGCAGGGTCAGGATGCCTTCGCGCAACCCGTCGGAGTCGATCCAGTTCGCGACTCCGGGGTCGGTGGGGGAGATGACGTAGGTGTAGGTGCCGTCCTCGTTGGGCACCGACTGCGCCTTGTTCAGGCTGCCGGTGCGGTCACAGATGTCCAACGTGGTGCCCCAGATGTTGCTCAACGGCACCGTGAAGTACTCGGCGCCGCCGTCGCTGACGTCGACGACGAACGCCTCCCCGGGGTTCAGGTCGAAGCGCCCCATCACATACACCTGGTTGCGCATCGCGCCGACCTTGTCGGCCGACCAGGCCAGGTCGAAGTGGTTGGCCGGCATCTTGTAGATGCCGTGGCTGAGCTTGCCGGTGAAGTCGGCAAAGTGCGCCATCATTGCCGCCGTCGCGTCGGCCTGCTCGTCGAGCGTGCGCGCCGCGACGGTCGGCTTGTCGCCGAGCCGCTGCACCGCAAGGTGATTGGGGTCGTCGCGATCCCAGTGCAGCAGCACGTCGCGGATGTAGAACTCGTGGGCCTCCGGGGTGCTCTGCACGTGGTTGGGCCGCCCGTTGGCAGGGTCGGAGTCGACGGTGATGGTGAAGGAGCCGTCGGCGTCGACGTTCATGGTGCGGCCGTTGAGCACGGCGACGGTGCCCATGTCGGCGTTCCAGAGTGTGAAGTAGTTCTCGGTCATCCGGTGGGTCCCGACGCGGCCGTGGATCTCGTAGCGCTCGTCGCCGGAGATCGGGATCACCCGGTAGACGCTGTCGGGATTGTCGATGCCCCAACGGGACCCGGGTATCTGATGGCCGGCGACCGGATGGCTCAGCCGGGTGATGCAGCTGACCTTGGGTCGGAGCTTGTCCTGGTTGGACGACCAGATGGCTGCGGAGAACATCACCTCGGTGAAGGCGTCGTCGAAGCGTTCCCGCATGGCCTGTGAGGCGCGGGCCCGGCTCAGCCACTTCTCGGCCACGTCGCGGTATGCGGCTCGCACGGTGGGGTGGCGGGTCAGATCCAGTGCGGCGATCTCCTGGTCGTGCTGCGACGCGGTCGCGACGGGATCGCCGGTGAATTCGGTCATTCATGTCCTCCTGGTGGTGGGGCCGCCGCGCGAAACCGCTTCTGGTAGGCCGTGAACCGCTCGGTGATCTGCTCGTCGGACAGGCCGAAGTCGGCGGCCCGGTAGGGTGCGCGTGCCGGCTCGCGCGGCCGCTCGGCCAGCCAGCGTCGCATCGCCGACTCCGCCGTCGCCGTCAGCGGCATGCCGATCGCCTCGTATACCCGGGCCACGTGATCAATGGGGTCGGCGACCGCGTCGGCGAATTCGATGTCGGTGCAGCGGGCGGCCTCATCGGGCCAGCTCTGCCGGACCGTCATCGCCCGGTCGTTGGTCCAGCCCATGCGCTGCAGCCACTGCTCCCCGACGCGGGTCGTGTCCACCTGATCGCTGTGCATGGCGTGCAGCGTGGCGTTCAGGCCGGCCCCGGACGGGATGGTCTGCCGCGGGTCGCGGTGCATGTGCACCAGATGCAGATCGGGGAACTGGGTGCGCAAGGCGTCCAGATAGCCTAGGTGCGCCGGGGATTTCAGCACCCAACGCTGGGCAGCGGCGCCGCCGGCTCGGCGTTTCTGCCACTGCAGGAACTGCAACATCCGGTGCAGATAGGCATACGCGGGCGCGAAATCCTGGCCGTCGAGCCAGGACCGGTAGCCGGGCACATCGGCGCCGGACTCCGGGACGTGCGACAGGAATGCGTCGGACAGGAACACGATCTCTTCCTCGGCCTCGCGGGCGTACATCGGGTGGATGGCAAACAGCTCCGGCGCCAGCTCGCGGGAGACCGCTTCGCGCTTCTCGCTGATCGCGATGCGCGGATCCGGACCGCCCGCCCACGGGTAGTCGAGTCGGGGCGCGACCTCGACCACCTCCCAGCCGTAGGCGCAGTGAAACCGTCTGTCCGCGGCCAGAAGTCGCTGCAGCAGGGTCGTTCCGCTGCGCATCATCCCGGTGACGACCACGGGCGCGGCGATGACCTCCTCGGTGATCTCGGGGTGTCTGCGGATCCACTCCTGCGCGCGCAGCCTCATCCGCAGGCTGTGGATCAGACCTGATCGCAGGATGTGCACGCCGATGTCGTTGAGCGGCGCGCTCGCGTAACTGTCGGTCAACACCTGCAGCGGCTCGGCGAACGGCAGCGGCCCCCAGGCGTCGAGGTCCTCCTTCTGCTGCGCAGCGGTCATCAGCTTCGCAGCGTCGAAGGGGTGCCCCACCGCGTCAGAACTTCAGGTGCCGGCTGGTGTCGCCGATCTGGTCGACGTACATCGTCCGGCTGTCGAACCACCACGCGCCGTCCACACGGTGGAAGGTGTCACGGTAATGGCCGGTCACGATCACCTGCAGAGGTAGCTCCGGCGTGGCCTGGGTGACGCAGTAGTACGCACTGGCCCGCGCCGTGCCGGCCTCCTCGTCGACGTCGATACGCACGTTGGTGGTGAAGTGCTTGGTCTTGGGGGTCCCGTCGTCGTAGAGGCGGGTGGCCATCTCATACATCTGCCGCACCCGGGCGGTGCCTTCGAACACGGTCTCCGGCGGCCCGTCCTCGACACCGCAGATGCGTCCGTGGGCGAACAAGGCGGCGACCCCGTCCAGGTCACCCGCGTCGATCCGCTCGGCGTAGGTGTACACGAGATTCTCGATGTCGCGGGCGGCGTCGCTCACGAGCGGTAGACAACCAGCCGGAATCTGTCATGTCAACGTTTTGCCGGACAACCGGCGCGGTTAATCTCCCAGCGTGACTACCTCTTGGTCGGTGAACCGACTCGGCGACATGACCGGCACCCGCATCATCGTCACCGGCGCCACCAACGGCGTCGGCCTGGCGACGGCGGCCGCGCTTGCGCGCGCCGGCGCCCAGGTGATTCTGGCGGTGCGCAACCTGGAGCTGGGGGCGCAGCGCGCCGCCGAGATGGGCGGTGACACGGAGGTGGTCAAACTCGACCTCGCCGACCAGGCCTCGGTGCGCGCGTTCCCCGGTCTGTTCGACGGCGACGTCGACATCCTCATCAACAACGCCGGCCTGGTCGCCCAACATCGCAGCGACACCGTCGACGGTTTCGAGATGACGCTGGGGACGAACTTCCTGGGTCCGTTCGCGCTGACCAACCTGCTGTTCGAGCGGGTGCGCTCGAAAATCGTCAACGTCGGCTCCGACGCCCACAAGCAGGCGTCCATCGCGTTCGACGATCCCCATCTGCGGGTGCACAAATGGTCGTCGTTCCCGGCGTACGCGCGCTCGAAGCTGGCGGTGATGTTGTGGGGCCTGGAGCTCGACCGGCGGTTGCGCGAAGCCGGCTCGCCGGTGAGCAGCTATCTGACCCACCCCGGCTGGGTGTCGTCGAACCTGACGAACATCTCCGAGGCTCCGCTGATGGCCGTGGTGAACAAAGTGGCCACCGCGGCGGCCAACCGCATCGGCAACGACATCGAGGCCGGCGCGGCGCCGACGCTGTACTGCCTGACCGAACCGATCCCGCCGGGCAGCTACGTGGGTATCAACGGCCGCTTCGGTTTCAAGGGAGGCCCGACACTGAGCGGTCGTACGCCGAACGCGTGTGACTACGACGACGCGCGCCGGCTGTGGGAGTTCGCCGAGAAGGAGACCGGGACCTCGCTGCCCGGGTGACCCAGCAGGCGGGCTGTGTCAGCTCCGCGGGTGTGGGTATGAGCCGCGCAGGAGGTTGACGCTGATGCCTGACTTCGCCGACGAGGCGGTCACACCGCAGGTCCGCAAAGCCGCCGCGTGGGCGTGGCGGCTGCTGGTGCTGGCCGGGGCGGCAGCGGTGCTGTTCTGGTTGATCCAGCGCTTCGTGGTCATCGTGGTGCCGCTGGCGCTGGCGCTGATCCTGACCGCGCTGTTCCTGCCCGCGGTCGACTGGCTGCACCGCCATCGGGTGCCGCGCTGGCTGGCGGTGATCCTGGTGTTCCTGCTCGGCCTCGGCGCGCTCGGCGGATTGCTCACCTTCGTAGTCACCCGCTTCATCGAGGGTCTGCCGCACCTGATCGACCAGATCACGGTCAGCATCGACGCGCTGCGCGACTGGGCCGCCAACGGTCCGCTGGAGCTGGGCCAGCAGCAGATCAACAACGCCGTCGACTCCGCGATCGGCACGCTGCAGCAACGTCAGGCCGAGATCACCAGCGGTGTCGTGTCGACGGCGTCGGCCCTCGCGAAGTTCCTCACCGGCTTCTTCATCACCGTCTTCACGCTCATCGTGTTCCTGCACGGGGGACGTTCCATCTACGAATTCGTGACCCGGATCGTCCCGGTACAGGTTCGGGAACGGGTCCGCGACGCCGGCCGGTCCGGTTTCACCACACTCACCGGTTACGTGCAGGGGACGTTCGTCGTGGCGTTGGTCGACGGCATCGGCATCGGGATCGGGTTGCTCGTCCTGGGCATCCCGTTGGCGCTGCCGTTGGCGTCGCTGGTGTTTCTGGGTGCCTTCGTGCCGTTCGTCGGCGCGATGGTCACCGGGTTCCTGGCCGTCGTGATCGCGATTCTGGCCAAGGGCTGGCTCTACGGCCTGTTCACGCTGGGCTTGGTGCTGGCGGTGCAGCAGCTCGAGGGCAACGTGCTGCAGCCGTTGATCATGGGTCGGGCGGTGCGGTTGCATCCGCTGGCGGTGCTGGTCGCGCTGACCGCCGGCGGTGTCGTCGCCGGCATCATCGGGGTGCTGCTGGCGGTGCCGCTCCTGGCGTTCCTCGACCATGCGGTGCGCTCGCTGCTGGACTCCCGAGAAACCCCTCCGGCGCAGGGCGGGGCGGTCCCGTAGTTTCTCGGGGGACCGATGAACCCCAGACGGTGAGGACCCAGCCATGACGCTGTCCGCGGGTGGGCGGATCGGCCTGGCCGGAGCAGCGGTGGTCGGCGTCGCGTTCGGCATGGCCCGGTACGCCTATGGCGTGACCCTGCCCGACATCCGCGCCGACCTCGGCCTGTCGGAGCTGGTGCTCGGCCTCATCGCCAGCGCCACCTTCGTCGGATATCTGGCCGGCCTGCTGCTCGCCGGCCCTTTGGCCGCCCGCCGCGGGTCCCGCGCGCCGACGACCGTGGGCGGTGTCTGCGGGGCGGTGGGTGCGGTGATCGTGGCGCTCGCCCCGTCACCGTGGCTACTGGCGCTCGGCGCGGTGCTCGCCGGCGGCGCCGGCGGCTGGGTGTGGGCTCCGTACTCCGACATCGTGACGCGCACCGTGACGCTGCGGCAGCAGCCCCGGGCGCTGGCCATCATCACCACCGGCACCAGCGGCGGGCTCGTCGTCTTGGGTGGTCTGGCGATCCTGGCCATCGTGGGTTCGTGGCGGCTGGTCTGGGTCGCGATCGCCGTCGCTGCGGTGCTGGCTGCGCTGGTGAATCTGCGGCTGGTGCCGCGCACGGCGCCGGTCCCCGCCGCGAAACGGTCGGCCGGCGGACCCTCGCTGGCCGTGGCGTTGCGGGTACCGGCCGCGTATTCGGTGGTCTACTTCGCCGCGGTCGTCATCTATTTCACCTACGCCGCCGACGTGCTGGATCGCGGCTCGTTGCCGGAGTGGGCCGTCCCGGCGTTGTACATCGCGATCGGTCTCACCGGGGTGGTGGGCGTGGCGACCGGAACCGCCGCCCAGCGGTTGGGCAGCGCCAGGGTTGCGGCGTTGTGCCTGGTGATAGTGGCTGGCGCGTTGGTACTGCTCGGGCTGGCCAGCGAGTCGCTGGCCGCGGTGGCGATCTCGGCGTGCATCTTCGGCGTCGGGTACATGACCGGTTCGGCGGTGCTGGCGGTGTGGACGGCCGAGCTGGTGCCCGAGCGCGCCGGCGCGGCGTTCACCGCCTGTCTGGTCGTCGGGGCCGTCAGCTCGGTGGCTGCGCCGGCCGTGGCCGGCGCGGTGATCCCCGGGCTGGGGCTGGGGACGGTGCTGGTGATCACCGCCGCGGTGTCGCTGGGCAGTGGGGTGGTGTTGATGCTGCCGTCAGTGCACGACGCAGCCCGGGGCTGACGCGGTCACGGTTCCGGTTGAGCGGCGATCTCGGCCAGGTACTCGCCGAGGAAGCCGGGCTGGACATACTCGAGCGCCTCGAGGAGCAGGAACTCCGGCCGACCCAAATAGGCCGGGTGCCGCTCCATCGTGGTGAGCCGCTCCACCTGCTCGTCGGTGAATCGGTCGGCCAGCGCACGCCAGCCGCCCCGCATGGCACCGAGGAGAAGGTGGGTCGAGGTGGTCACCGGCTGCCCGAAGGGTTCGGCGCGATCTGCCATGACCAGAAGCATGAACCAGGGGTCCGACAAGTCCACAGAGACGACGGCGGCGGGAGCGAGATGAGGCGCACTGAACTGCGCTGAACTGCAGTGTGGGAAAGTGCCCCCGGCAGGATTCGAACCTGCGGCCTTCTGCTCCGGAGGCAGACGCTCTATCCCCTGAGCTACGGGGGCGCACGCGGTACTGATTGCGCCGTTGGGCGTGGCCTAGCGTAGCGCATCCGCACAACGGGAAACGGATTCGGGGCCAGAAGGGCCCAGACCATAGGATGGACCCCCGTGACCCCCGCCGATCTGGCCGAGCTGCTCAAGTCGACCGCTGCCGCGGTGCTGACCGAGCACGGCCTCGACACCGCTGTGCTGCCCGCGACCGTGACCGTCGAGCGTCCGCGCAACCCCGAGCACGGGGATTACGCCACCAACCTGGCGCTTCAGCTCGGCAAGAAGGCCGGCGCGAACCCGCGGGAGCTGGCCGGCTGGCTGGCCGCCGCGCTGGCCGACCAGGACGGCATCGCCGCCGCCGAGGTCGCCGGGCCGGGGTTCGTGAACCTGCGGATCGAGGCGTCGGCGCAGAACGTCCTGGTCGGCGACGTCATCGCCGCCGCCGGGCGGTACGGCACGTCACAGGCGCTGGACGGGCGCAAGGTCAACCTCGAGTTCGTCTCCGCCAACCCCACCGGCCCCATCCACATCGGCGGTACGCGCTGGGCCGCCGTCGGCGACGCGCTGGGCCGGCTGCTGAGCACCCAGGGCGCCGAGGTGGTACGCGAGTACTACTTCAACGATCACGGCGCGCAGATCGACCGGTTCACCAACTCGCTGATCGCCGCCGCCAAGGGCGAGCCCACCCCCGAGGACGGCTACGCCGGCACCTACATCGGTGACATCGCCGCCCAGGTGCTGGCCAAGGACCCGGACGCGCTGAGCCTGCCCGACGCCGAGATGCGCGAGACGTTCCGCGCCATCGGGGTCAACCTGATGTTCGACCACATCAAGGAATCGCTGCACGAGTTCGGCACCGACTTCGACGTCTACACCCACGAAGACTCGATGCACACCTCCGGTCGGGTGGATCAGGCGATCGCGAAGCTGCGCGACACCGGCAGCATCTACGAAAAAGACGGGGCGGTGTGGCTGCGCACCACCGACTTCGGCGACGACAAGGACCGCGTCGTCATCAAGAGCGACGGCCAGCCCGCCTACATCGCCGGTGACCTCGCCTACTTCCTGGACAAGCGTCAGCGCGGCTTCGACCTGTGCATCTACATGCTCGGCGCCGACCACCACGGCTACATCGCCCGGCTCAAGGCCGCCGCCGCGGCGCTCGGCGACGATCCCGACACCGTCGAGGTGCTGATCGGGCAGATGGTCAACCTGGTGCGTGACGGCCAGCCGGTGCGGATGAGCAAGCGGGCCGGCACCGTCATCACCCTCGACGACCTGGTCGAGGCCATCGGAGTCGACGCCGCCCGGTACGCGCTGATCCGCAGCTCGGTGGACACCCCGATCGACATCGACCTGGAGTTGTGGTCCTCGGCGAGCAACGAGAACCCGGTCTATTACGTGCAGTACGCGCATGCTCGCCTCTCGGCGCTGGCGCGCAACGCCGCCGACCTCGGTGTCGCGCCGGACACCGCGCATCTGGATCTGCTGACCCACGACAAGGAAGGCACGCTGATCCGCAACCTCGGGGAATTCCCGAGAGTGCTCGAAACGGCGGCGGGACTTCGCGAGCCGCACCGGGTTTCGCGCTACCTCGAGGATCTGGCGGGCGACTACCACCGGTTCTACGACTCCTGCCGGGTGCTGCCCCAGGGCGACGAAGATCCCGGTGAGCTGCACTCGGCTCGGCTGGCGCTGTGCCAGGCCACCCGCCAGGTCATCGCAAACGGCCTGGCCATCCTCGGCGTCAGCGCTCCGGAGCGGATGTGATCGCCCACCCCGCCGGGCCCCGCCACGCCGAGGAGGTTCACCACGGCGGCGCCCCCGACCGCCCGCGCACCGCGGCCGAGGTGTTGACGCTGGCTCCGAACGTGTGGCCGCACAACACCGTTCGCGGCGACGACGGTGTCGTCTCGATCGCCGGGGTGCCGGTCACCGACATCGCCGCCGAGTTCGGCACCCCGGTGTTCGTCATCGACGAGGACGACTTCCGCAGCCGCTGCCGGGAGATCGCCCGGGCGTTCGGCGGCGGGGAGCACGTGCACTACGCCGCGAAGTCGTTCCTGTGCACCGAGATCGCCCGCTGGGTCGCCGAGGAGGGCCTGTCCCTCGACGTCGCCAGCGGCGGCGAATTGGCCGTGGCGCTGCACGCCGGCTTTCCGCCGGAGCGAATCGCCCTGCACGGCAACAACAAATCCGTCGCCGAACTGACGGCGGCCGTCAAGAACGGCGTCGGTCACGTCGTCGCGGACTCCATGATCGAGATCGAGCGCCTCGACCAGATCGCCGGTGAGGCGGGCGTCGTGCAGGACGTGTTGGTGCGGGTGACCGTCGGTGTGGAAGCCCACACCCACGAATTCATCTCCACCGCCCACGAGGACCAGAAGTTCGGGCTGTCCCTGGCCACCGGCGCGGCCATGGATGCCGTGCGCCGGGTGTTCGCGACCGATCACCTGCGCCTGGTCGGCCTGCACAGCCACATCGGCTCGCAGATCTTCGACGTGGCCGGGTTCGAACTCGCCGCCCACCGGGTCATCGGTCTGCTGCGCGACGTGGTCGCTGAATTCGGGATCGACAAGACCTCGCAGATGTCCATCGTCGACCTGGGCGGTGGCCTGGGCATCTCCTATCTGCCGCAGGACAATCCGCCGCCGATGGGCGAACTGGCGGACAAGCTGCTGGCCATCGTTCGCGACGAGTCGGCCGCCGTCGGCCTGCCGGCCCCGAACCTGGTCGTCGAGCCGGGCCGCGCCATCGCCGGGCCGGGCACCATCACGCTCTACGAGGTCGGCACCACCAAGGACGTCGCGGTCAGCTCCAGCGCGCACCGCCGCTACGTCAGCGTCGACGGCGGGATGAGCGACAACATCCGCACCTCCCTGTACGGCGCGGAATACGATGTGCGGCTGTTGTCACGGACCACCGAGGCCGCCCCGACGCTGTCGCGGGTGGTGGGCAAGCACTGCGAAAGCGGTGACATCGTGGTGCGTGACGCGTGGCTGCCCGACGACGTCGCGCCGGGTGACCTGCTCGGCGTCGCCGCCACGGGCGCATACTGCTACTCGATGTCGAGCCGATACAACCTGATCGGCCGGCCGGCCGTGGTGGCCGTGCGCGACGGGCAGGCCCGCCTGGTGCTGCGCCGGGAGACGGTCGACGATCTGTTGAGTTTGGAAGTGAGGTGACACCGTGAGCGCACCCGTCGGCACGAAGACCGACAAAGAAATTGGCGTGGCCGTCCTCGGTCTGGGGAACGTCGGCAGCGAGGTCGTACGCATCATCGACGACAGCGCCGCCGATCTGTGCGCGCGGGTCGGGGCGCCCCTGGTGGTGCGCGGCATCGGCGTGCGCCGCATCGCCGACGACCGCGGAGTTCCCACCGAGCTGCTGACCGACAACATCGAAGGTCTGGTCTCCCGCGGGGACGTCGACATCGTCGTCGAGGTGATGGGCCCGGTCGAGCCGGCCCGCAAGGCCATCCTGTCCGCGCTCGAACAGGGCAAGTCGGTGGTCACGGCCAACAAGGCGCTGATGGCGGTGGCGGCGGGGGAGATCGCCTCGGCCGCCGAGAGCGCCAACGTCGACCTGTACTTCGAGGCCGCCGTAGCCGGGGCAATCCCGGTCATCAGGCCGCTGACCCAGTCGCTGGCCGGCGACTCCGTGCTGCGGGTGGCGGGCATCGTCAACGGCACGACCAACTACATCCTCTCCGAGATGGGCAGCACGGGCGCCGACTACGCCGGCGCGCTGGCCGACGCCAGCGCTCTGGGCTATGCCGAGGCCGACCCCACGGCCGATGTCGAGGGTTATGACGCCGCCGCCAAGGCCGCGATCCTGGCCTCGATCGCGTTCCACACCCGCGTCACCGCCGACGACGTCTACCGCGAGGGCATGACGAAGGTCTCCGCGGCCGACTTCGCCTCCGCGCGGGCGCTGGGATGCACGATCAAGCTGCTGGCCATCTGTGAGCGGCTCACCGACAAGGCCGGCCAGCAGAGCGTCTCGGCGCGCGTGTATCCCGCGCTGGTTCCGCTGGATCATCCGCTGGCCTCGGTCAACGGCGCGTTCAACGCCGTCGTCGTCGAAGCCGAGGCGGCCGGGCGGCTGATGTTCTACGGCCAGGGCGCCGGGGGATCGCCGACCGCCTCGGCGGTATTGGGCGATCTGGTCATGGCGGCCCGCAACCGGGTCTCCGGCGGGCGCGGACCACGGGACTCCAACTACGCTAAGCTGCCGATCGCGCCCATCGGCGTGATACCCACGCGCTACTACGTGAACATGAACGTCGCCGACCGTCCGGGTGTGCTCGCGGCGGTCGCCGCCGAGTTCAGCCAGCACGAGGTCAGCATCGCCGAGGTGCGCCAGGAGGGCATGGTCGACGAAGGCGGACAGCGCTGCGGAGCGCGCATCGTCGTCGTCACCCACCAGGCGACGGACGCCGCGCTGTCGGAAACCGTTGCCGCACTGTCCGATCTGGAGGTCGTGCAGAGCATCAACAGCGTGCTGCGGATGGAAGGGACCACCGAGTGAGCACCACTGCGCCACAGGCTGTGCACCAGCCCTGGCCCGGCCTGATCGCCGCCTACCGGGACCGGTTGCCCGTCGAGGACGACTGGACGGCGATCACGCTGCGCGAGGGCGGCACCCCGCTGCTGCCCGCGCCGCGGCTGTCGGACTACACCGGCTGCACCGTGCACCTCAAGGTCGAGGGACTCAACCCGACCGGCTCGTTCAAGGACCGCGGCATGACCATGGCGGTGACCGAGGCGGTCGCCCGCGGTCAGCAAGCCGTGCTGTGCGCCTCGACGGGCAACACCTCGGCCTCGGCGGCCGCCTATGCCGCGCGCGCCGGCATCACGTGCGCGGTGCTGGTGCCCCAGGGCAAGATCGCGATGGGCAAGCTCGCCCAGGCCGTCATGCACGGCGCGAAGATCATCCAGATCGACGGCAACTTCGACGACTGCCTGGAACTGGCCCGCAAGCTGACGTCGGACTTCCCGACGGTGTCACTTGTCAACTCGGTCAACCCGTTCCGCATCGAAGGTCAGAAGACCGCGGCGTTCGAGATCGTCGACGCGCTCGGTGACGCCCCGGACGTGCACGCACTTCCCGTGGGCAACGCCGGCAACATCACCGCCTACTGGAAGGGCTACACCGAATACCACCGCGACGGTCTGGCCACCCGACTGCCGCGCATGATCGGCACTCAGGCCGCCGGCGCGGCGCCGCTGGTGCTCGGTGAACCGGTCAGCGATCCCGAGACCATCGCCACCGCGATCCGCATCGGCTCACCGGCGTCCTGGAGTTCTGCGGTCGAGGCCCAGCAGCAGTCCGATGGGCGCTTCCTGGCCGCCACCGACGAGGAGATCCTGGCCGCCTACCATCTGGTCGCGCGCGCCGAAGGCGTGTTCGTCGAACCCGCGTCGGCGGCCAGCATCGCCGGGCTGCTCAAGGCGATCGAGGACGGCCTGGTGGCCCGCGGGTCGACCGTGGTGTGCACGGTGACCGGCAACGGCCTCAAGGATCCCGACACCGCGCTCAAGGGCATGCCGGCGGTCATCCCCGTCCCCGTCGACCCGGTGGCCGTGGTCGCCAAACTGGGTCTGGTCTGAGGCGGTTGGAAGCCCTGTGAACCACCAACTGCCCCCCGGGTTGACCGCCACCGCCGTGGTGGCGGCGTCGAGCGCCAACCTCGGGCCCGGTTTCGACAGCATGGGCGTCGCGTTGAGCCTGTACGACGAGATCATCGTCGAGACAACCGAATCCGGGCTCGTCGTCGAGGTCGAGGGGCAGGGCGCCGGCCAGGTGCCGCTGGACGGTTCACATCTGGTGGTCCGCGCCATCGAACGCGGCCTGGTCGCGACGGGAACCGTCGCCGGCGGGCTACGGGTGCGGTGCCGCAACGACATCCCGCACTCCCGCGGGTTGGGATCGTCGGCCGCGGCCGTCGTCGGCGGACTTGCTGCGGCCAACGGGCTTGCCGCGCAAGCTGATTGCCCGATGATGACCGAAGACGAGATGGTGCAGATCTCCTCGGAGTTCGAGGGGCATCCCGACAACGCGGCGGCCGCGGTGCTCGGCGGTGCGGTGGTGTCCTGGACCGAGGTGTGCGGGTCGTCCCGGCGCTACGCGGCAGCGCCCATCCGTCTGCACCCGGACATCAACCTGTTCGCCGCCGTTCCTCAGGTGCGTTCCTCGACCGCCGAGACCCGGGCGGTGCTGCCCGACCAGGTCAGCCACACCGATGCGCGGTTCAACCTGAGCCGCTCGGCGCTGCTGGTGGTCGCGCTGACCCAACGCCCCGACCTGTTGATGGCCGCCACCGAGGATGTGCTGCATCAACCGCAGCGCGCCTCGGCGATGCCCGCCTCCGCGGAATACCTGACGGTGTTGCGGCGTTGTGGCGTGGCAGCAGTGCTGTCAGGTGCTGGACCTGCGGTTCTGGCGATGAGTACGGACGCCGAGTTGCCGGCCGAAGCTCTCGAGTTCGGCCGGATCAACGGCTTCGCGGTCGACCGGATGTCGGTCGGTGACGGCGTCAGGTGGACCACCGGCGTGACGGTTCACCGGTAACCCACCCACCACGGCGGGGAGTAACACACGCAACATGCGAAGCACGCAGTTTCTTGCTTCCGGCCTCGATGCGGGTTATTCTCGCTCTCGTCCAGCCATCGCAGCGTGTATTACCTGCGCCGACATTAGGACGACCACTCTTCTTCCAGGTCTTCAATTTGTGGACAGACGGTTCGCCGTATTCGGCGAATCCCGGACATCACCGTTGCGATGGCAATGGTGTGACCGTGGCGTTGAGCCCCTCGGCTGAACGCACCGAACCCCCGCGTGACCAGGTCAGCGAGGGAAGAAAGGAAATCCGTGACTGATACGGACCTCTTCACGGCTGGTGGCAGCACCCAGAGCGGCGAGCTGTCGAACCCCGTGACCGCAGACGTCTCCGCCCCCGCCGATGCGGCCCCGTCGTCGCAATCCTCGGCGTCGAGCGCGGAAGGCGCTGCGCCTGCCCGCCGCGGCTCGCTGTCCGGCATGGTGTTGCCGGAACTGCGCGCCCTGGCCAAGGAGATCGGCGTCGAGGGCGCCTCCGGGATGCGCAAGAGCGAACTCGTCGCCGCCATCCGCGAGCGCCGCGGTGACGCCAACGGGACCGCTCAGAGCAAGAAGGCGCCCAGCGCCGAGCAGAGCGCTCCCGCCCCGGAAGCGGGCGGTGAGACGCCGGAGCAGACCGCAGAGACGCAGCGCGCGCCGCAGCGGCGTGAGCGTCGCTCGGCCTCCCGCGAGCAGGGCCAGGCCCAGCCGACCGGTGACAAGCCTGCCGACCGCTCCGAGGACGACAACCAGCGCGGCGACAAGCAGCAGGACAACGGGCAGCAGGCCAAGGGTGGCGACAAGCCGGCTCGCACCGAGAAGTCCGAGCCGTCGGACAAGTCCGACGCGCCCGACCGGGACCGCAACAGGCGCGACAACCAGGGCGCCAAGTCCGACCGGCCCGACCGGCCCGACAAGGGCGGCGGCGGCAACGACCAGCAGGGCAACGACCAGCAGGGCGGCGGCCAGAACCGCGGCAACAACAGCAATAACAACAACAGCAACAACAACAATGACGACGACGGCGACGGCCGCGGCGGCCGGCGTGGGCGTCGGTTCCGTGACCGTCGACGCCGCGAGCGCGGCGGCGACGGGGGCGGCGGCGGTGAACGCGACACCGAGTTGCGCGACGACGACGTCGTGCAGCCCGTCGCCGGGATCCTCGACGTGCTGGACAACTACGCGTTCGTGCGTACGTCCGGCTACCTCGCCGGCCCGAACGACGTCTACGTGTCGATGAACATGGTGCGCAAGAACGGCTTGCGCCGCGGCGACGCCATCACCGGCGCGGTCCGGGTTCCCAAAGAGGGTGAGCAGAACAACCAGCGGCAGAAGTTCAACCCGCTGGTGCGCATCGACAGCGTCAACGGCGGGTCGGTCGAGGACGCCAAGCAGCGTCCCGAGTTCAGCAAGCTCACCCCGCTGTACCCGAATCAGCGGCTGCGGCTGGAGACCAGCTCCGACCGGCTGACCACCCGTGTCATCGACCTGATCATGCCGATCGGCAAGGGTCAGCGCGCCCTGATCGTGTCGCCGCCGAAGGCCGGTAAGACGACGATCATGCAGGACATCGCCAACGCGATCACCCGCAACAACCCGGAATGCCACCTGATGGTGGTGCTGGTCGACGAACGACCCGAAGAGGTCACCGACATGCAGCGTTCGGTCAAGGGTGAGGTCATCGCCTCCACCTTCGACCGGCCGCCGTCCGACCACACCCAGGCCGCCGAGCTGGCGATCGAGCGCGCCAAGCGCCTGGTCGAGCAGGGCAAGGACGTCGTGGTGCTGCTGGACTCGATCACCCGGCTGGGCCGCGCCTACAACAACGCCTCCCCGGCGTCGGGCCGCATCCTGTCCGGTGGTGTCGATTCCACCGCGCTCTACCCGCCCAAGCGGTTCCTGGGCGCGGCACGCAACATCGAAGAGGGTGGTTCGCTGACGATCATCGCGACCGCGATGGTCGAGACCGGCTCCACCGGTGACACGGTCATCTTCGAGGAGTTCAAGGGCACCGGCAACGCCGAGCTCAAGCTCGACCGCAAGATCGCCGAGCGCCGGGTGTTCCCGGCCGTCGACGTCAACCCGTCGGGCACCCGCAAGGACGAGCTGCTGCTCTCGCCCGACGAGTTCGCCATCGTGCACAAGCTGCGCCGGGTGATGTCGGGTCTGGACCCGCACCAGGCCATCGACCTGCTGATGAGCCAGCTGCGCAAGACCAAGAACAACTATGAGTTCCTGGTCCAGGTGTCCAAGAACACCCCCGGCGGCGACACCGACTGAGCGATCCCGGGGTCGTTGTCGGCGCTGCGTGCAGTCGCCGGGATCGACATCACCGGTAGGGGTCGGTGACCGTGCGCAGCGCGATCAGCGCGTCCCGCAGGCCGCGATACGCGGTGTCACCGAGGTGGCGCCGCCATTCCTGTTCGACTTCGGCGACCTCTGCCGCGGCGGCCGAGCACGCGGTGAGGCCCCGCTCGCTCAGTGTCACCAGTCGGGCGCGGGCGTCAGACGGGTCCGGCCGGCGCATGACGTAGCCCGCGCGTTCCAGCTGGTCGACCAGCGCGCCCGCGGTCTGTTTCGTCACCCTCGCCTGCTCGGCCAGGTCGGTCAGCCGCATGCCGGCGGGATCGAGGCGCTGCATCAGGCGCGACTGGGCGCTGGTGATGTCGTCGAGGCCCGCCTCGGCCAGCGCCGCCATCACCCGGCTCTCCACATCGCGATGGGCGACGAACATCAGCACCGGTGTGCTCGGCTGGTCCTCCATCCCTTGAATGTAGTACGAATACCTGACTATATTTAGTCAGTTCTTCGTACCAGTGGAGGCGCTATGGACACCGGCACCGTGTGGCGGCACATCGACACCCAGCGCGGGGAACTCGCCGATCTCCTCGAGGACCTCGACGCCGCCGACCCCGACTGCTGGCAGACCCCGTCGCTGTGCACCGGATGGACGGTGCGTCACGTCGCGGCCCATCTGACCCATGCCGCGCTGCCGATGCCGCGCATGCTCGTTGAAGCCGCGCGCAGCGGCTTCCGGTTCGACGCCCTGGTCAACCGGATGGCCGTCGCGGACCACCGGCCGGCGTCCGAGATCGCCGCCAACCTGCGCGGTGTCGTCGGCTCGCGCCGTCATCCACCGGGCACCACCGCGCAGGACCCGCTGACCGATGTGCTGGTGCATACCCAGGACATCTGCATTCCGCTGGGCATCGACCGGCCGATGCCGGCCGCGGCGGCTGTCGTCGCCGCGCACCGGGTGTGGCAGCGCGGCTTTCCGTTCCACGCGCGACGCCGGTTCGCCGGAGTGCGGCTGGTCGCTTCCGATGCCGACTTCGCCGTCGGGCAGGGGCGTGTGCTCGAGATGCCGATCCGCGAGCTGCTCCTGCTGCTCACCGGTCGCCCGGTCGAGGCGGCCGAACGGCTCAGCTGACCCCGGGGTCGCAGCGAAGCCCCGCGACGATGTAGCGCCGGGCATGGCGCAACAGCGATTCGTGATCGTCGATGTCACAGCGCTCGCCCGGCACGGTGGCCAGGCTCATCGTGATGCGGGCGATCCATTCGGCGGCTTCGGCGCAGTCGGTGTCAGGATGGATCTCGCCGCGGTCCACGGCGGCCTGCAGGTAGGGCGTCCAGAACGCCGCGATCTCGGGGATCAGCCCGCGCATGCCGAGTCCCACGCAGGCCGCGAACGCCTCGGGCTCCTCCTGGCGCAGCTTGAGCACCAGGGCGCCGGGCGTCTCCGACTCCTGGCGGGCGAGCACCACCCCGACGGCGATCTGCTGATCGAGACTGCTCACCGCGTCGAGCCTGGTCCGGGATTCGGTCCAGAACGCGTCGTTGAGCCGGACGATCGCGGCACCGAGCAGTTCGGATTTGTCGGGAAAGTGGCGGTACAGCCAGCCGCGGCTGACCCCGGCGACCTCGGCCACCTCGGAGACCGTCGTGGCGCGGATGCCCTTGGCGGTCAGGCATTGTTCGGCCGCATCGATCAGCCGGTCGCGGACGGATCTCGTCTCGGGCTTCGCCTCCGATGTGGCCACGGTGTCGACGCTCACCGATTTATCTTCGCAGACGGCCGGGGTTCGGTGGGGCGATGCCGGGTGCGGGCGGGTCGACAGTTGACACATGCAAGAATTTGTTCACCTGCGGGAAGGGTGATGAAGTGGCGGAAACCGTTCAACAGCTGCTGCGAGAACTGCGCGACAACGACGAGATCGCCGACAGGGTCGCGGTGAAGTGCGGCGCACAGACCTGGACGTGGCGCGAGCACCTCGACGAGGCCGCCCGTCAGGCAGCCGCACTGATCGGCATCGCCGATCCCGACCGCCCGTTGCACGTCGGCGTTCTCCTCGGCAACACCCCGGACATGCTCACCGCGATGGCCGCGGCCGGGCTCGGCGGGTACGTCGTCTGCGGCATCAACAACACCCGCCGCGGCGCCGCGCTGGCCCGCGACATCGTGCGCGCCGACTGCCAGATTCTGCTCACCGACCCCGCGCACGTCGGCCTGCTCGACGGGCTGGAGTTGCCCGGCGTGCGGGTGCTGCTCGTGGGCGGCCCCGACTGGGAGGACCTGACCGCTCCCGCGAAGGGCGAACTGAGACCGCATCGCGAGGTCGCGGCCACCGACACGTTCATGCTGATCTTCACCTCCGGGACCAGCGGCGACCCGAAAGCCGTCAAGGTCATGCATGCGATGGTGCTGCTCGCCGGCGCGGCGCTGGTTGCCCGCTTCGAACTGTCCGGCGAGGACGTCTGCTACCTGTCGATGCCGCTGTTCCATTCCAACGGAGTGCTGGCCGGCTGGTCGGTGGCCTTGAACGCCGGCGCGTCGATGGCTCCCGCCCAGTTCACCGCGTCGCGGTTCATCGACGACGTGCGCGCCTACGGCGTCACATACATGAACTACGTGGGCAAGCCGCTGGCCTACATCCTCGCCAGCCCCGAGCGGCCCGACGACCACGACAACCCGCTTCGCGTCGCGTTCGGCAACGAGGCCAGCGACCGTGACATCGCCGAATTCGGCAGACGCTTCGGCTGCACGGTGTGGGACGGCTTCGGCTCGACCGAGAACGCGGTCACCGTCACGCGCGAGGAGGGGTGCCCGCCCGGTTCCATCGGCAAGGGCTTCCCCGGGGTGGCGATCTACGACCCCGACACTGTGTCCGAATGTGCAGTCGCCCGGTTCGATGCGCACGGCCAACTGATCAACCCCGACGAGGCCATCGGAGAACTGGTCAACACCGAGGGTTCCGGCATGTTCGCCGGGTACTACAACGATCCCGGTGCCACCGGCGAGCGGATGCGCAACGGCATGTTCTGGTCCGGCGATCTCGCCTACCGCGACGCCGCCGGCTGGATCTACCTGGCCGGCCGCACCGCGGACTGGATGCGGGTGGACGGCGAGAACATGACTGCGGCGCCCATCGAGCGCATCCTGATCCGGCTACCCGCCATCAGCCAGGTCGCCGTCTATCCCGTTCCCGATGAGCTCGTCGGCGATCAGGTGATGGCGGCGATCGTCCTGCAGGACGACGCCACGTTGAGTCCCGAACAGTTCACGGACTTCCTCGCCGCGCAACCGGACCTGTCCCCGAAGGCGTGGCCGCGATACGTCTGGATCGCCGAACAGCTACCCAGTACCGCGACGAACAAGGTGCTCAAACGAGAACTCGTGTCGATGGGCACCGACCCCGCCGGTCGGCTGCTGTGGCGGCGTGGAGGGCAGGCCTACGTCCAGTCCGATCGCCAGGAATAGCCTCCGCCGCGTGCGCGTTTAGGCTACTGGCGGCTGACCTGGCATAATCGCACCAGGCATCTGGCCCCAGGGCCGGAACGTCACGACCTCGGTCCCGGTTCACGCCGCACACTCCTTTCCGGTCCATTCGGCCGGGGGAGGGCGACCCGGGGCCCCCGATGGAAGAGGAAGCCATGCAATCGGGTATCCACCCTGACTACGTAGACACGACCGTGCTGTGCGGCTGTGGTGCCAGCTTCACCACCCGCAGCACCAAGAAGAGCGGGCAGATCACCGTTGAGGTGTGCTCGCAGTGCCACCCGTTCTACACCGGCAAGCAGAAGATCCTCGACAGCGGCGGCCGCGTTGCCCGCTTCGAGAAGCGCTACGGCAAGCGCGCCAAGGCTGCCGACAAGTAGCCCTCCGATCGGCGCCCGTCTGCTGCACTGCGCAGGCGGGCGCCGTTTCGTGGATCGGAGCTGATCGCAGAACCCGAGAACGGCCGAAGGAGGCGAGATGACCGATATCGCACCCGCGATCGAGGCCATCCTCGCCGAGCACGCTGATCTCGAGCGCCAACTGTCCGATCCCGAGCTACACGCCGATCCGGTCGCCGCTCGCAAGGCCGGCCGCCGGTTTTCGCAGCTGACCCCCATCGTCACCACCTACCGCAAGCTCGAGACCGCCCGCGGCGATCTCGACGCGGCCCGCGAACTCGCCGCCGACGACGACTCCTTCGCCGCCGAGGTCGACGAGTTGTCCGAGACCGTCGCAGCGCTCGACGCGCGCCTGACCGATCTGCTGGCACCGCGCGATCCGCACGACGCCGACGACATCGTGCTCGAGGTCAAGTCCGGCGAGGGCGGCGAGGAATCGGCGCTGTTCGCCGCGGACCTGGCCCGGATGTACATCCGCTACGCCGAACGGCACGGCTGGACCGTGACGGTTCTCGACGAGACGACCTCGGACCTGGGCGGCTACAAGGACGCCACGCTGTCGATCACCAGCAAGGGCGACTCCGCCGACGGGGTGTGGTCGCGGCTCAAGTTCGAGGGCGGCGTGCACCGGGTGCAACGCGTACCGGTCACCGAATCTCAGGGCCGCGTGCACACGTCGGCGGCCGGCGTGCTGGTCTATCCGGAGCCCGAGGAGGTCGAGCAGGTCCAGATCGACGAATCCGACCTGCGCATCGACGTCTATCGCAGCTCGGGTAAGGGCGGCCAGGGCGTGAACACCACCGACTCCGCGGTCCGGATCACGCATCTGCCCACCGGGATCGTCGTCACCTGCCAGAACGAACGCTCGCAGCTGCAGAACAAGGCCCGCGCCCTGCAGGTGCTCGCCGCGCGGCTCCAGGCGATGGCCGAGGAGCAGGCGCAGGCCGACGCGTCGGCCGACCGGGCCAGCCAGATTCGCACCGTGGACCGCAGCGAGCGCATCCGGACCTACAACTTCCCGGAGAACCGGATCGCCGATCACCGCATCAACTACAAGTCGCACAACCTCGACCAGGTGCTCGACGGTGACCTGGACCCGCTGTTCGACGCGTTGGCCGCCGCCGACAAACAGGCTCGGTTGCAGAGCACGTGAGCGTGGCCGAGCGGCCGGTGACGATGCGCCGGCTGATCGACGCCGCGACGGAGACCTTGGCCGCCGCCGGCGTCGCCTCGCCACGGGTCGACGCCGAACTGCTGGCCGCCCACGTCGCCGGCACCGACCGCAGTCGGTTGGCGTTCACCGACCCCTGGCCGGGGTTCGCCGATCGCTATCACGAGCTGATCGCTTCCCGCGCCGCGCGGAGACCGCTGCAACACCTGACCGGAAACGCTCCGTTCGGCCCCGTCACCGTCTCGGTCGGCCCGGGCGTGTTCATCCCGCGGCCGGAAACCGAGTCGATGCTGGAATGGGCGCTGGCCCAGCCCTTGCCCGACCGGCCGGTGATCGTCGACCTGTGCACGGGGTCGGGGGCGCTGGCCATCGCCTTGGCGAGCGAGCGGCCGTCAGCGCAGGTCATCGCGGTCGACGATGACGAGGAGGCGCTGACGTACGCCCGGCGCAACGCGGCCGGGACGTCGGTGCAGCTGCGGTGCGCCGATGTCACCCGCCCGGGTGTGCTGAGCGACCTCGACGGCACCGTCGACCTGCTGGTCGCCAACCCGCCCTACATTCCGCTCGGTGCAGAGCTGTCTCCCGAGGTGGCCGAACACGATCCGGCCCACGCCCTGTACGGCGGCCGCGACGGCATGGCCGTGATCGATCCGCTGGCCGGTCTGGCGGCCCGGCTGGTGCGTTCGGGCGGCCGGTGCGCCATCGAACACGACGACACCACGTCGGCACGCACCGCCGACGCGTTGCTGTCCACCCGGCGGTTCGTCGAGGTCAACGCCCGACACGACCTGTCCGGACGACCCCGATTCGTGACCGCGGTACGCGGCGGGTGAGAGGCTGGTTTTCGTGACCGATTTGTTCGACTGCACCGACCCGGGGGAGCGCGAAACCGGTATCGCCGCAGCGATCAGCGCCCTGAAGGGTGGCCGGTTGGTGGTGATGCCCACCGACACCGTCTACGGCATCGGCGCCGACGCGTTCGACGGCAGCGCCGTGGCCGCGCTACTGGCGGCCAAGGGCAGGGGCCGGGACATGCCGGTGCCGGTCCTGGTCGGGTCGTGGCACACGATCCAGGGCCTGGTCTACACCGTGCCCAACAGCGCCAAAGAACTCATCCGCGCGTTCTGGCCGGGGGCACTGAGCCTGGTGGTCCGGCAGGCCCCGTCCCTGGCGTGGGACCTCGGCGACGCCAATGGCACGGTGATGCTGCGGATGCCACTGCACCCGGTGGCCATCGAACTGCTGCGCGCGGTCGGCCCGATGGCGGTCTCGAGCGCCAACATCTCCGGGCGGCCGGCGGCGGTCACCGCCGACCAGGCCCGCGACCAACTCGGCGACCTGGTCGACGTCTACCTCGACGGCGGACCCGCCGAGCAGCAGTCCGCCTCCACGATCGTCGACCTCACCGGCGCGCACCCGCGGGTGCTGCGACAGGGCCCGGTGACAGTCGAGGCGATCGCGTCGGTGCTGGGCGTCGACGCCGAGAGCCTGACAGACGCCCCCGAGCAGCCGGCAGACCAGGCCTGACTCTGGTGGCACACGGTGCAGCGGTGATCGCGGCGGCCCAGCAGGCCGAGAGTCTTCTCGTGCTGGCCGAGCGCCCCAGCCCGCTCGCCTTCTCCGGGCACGAAACCCTGCTGGCACTGTCCGATCGCGGCGCCGGTGTCCCACTGCGCGAGTTGGCGCTGGTCGGCCTCACCGCGGCCGTCATCACCTATCTGGCCACCGGCTTCGTGCGCGTGCTGGCGACGAAGTGGGGCGCGGTGGCCTACCCGCGGGAACGCGACGTGCACCTGCAGCCGACCCCGCGGATGGGCGGGCTGGCGATGTACCTCGGCGTGGTGGCCGCGGTACTGCTGGCCTCGCAACTGCCCGCGCTCACTCGCGGGTTCGTCTACTCCTCGGGCATGCCCGCGGTCGTGGTCGCCGGAGGGCTGATCATGCTCGTCGGCCTGATCGACGACCGGTGGGGGCTGGACGCACTGACGAAGTTCGCGGGCCAGATCACCGCCGCCAGTGTGCTGGTCACCATGGGTGTGGCCTGGAGTGTGCTCTACATCCCGATCGGCGGGGTGGGCACCATCGTGCTCGACCAGGTCGCGTCGATCCTGCTCACCCTCGCGCTGACCGTGGCCATCGTCAACGCGATGAACTTCGTCGACGGGCTCGACGGCCTGGCCGCGGGGCTGGGGCTGATCACCGCATCGGCGATCTGCCTGTTCTCGGTCGGTCTGCTGCGCGACCACGGCGGAGACGTGCTGTTCTACCCGCCCGCGGTGATCTCGGTGGTGCTGGCCGGCGCCTGCCTCGGCTTCCTGCCCCACAACTTCCACAAAGCCCGGATCTTCATGGGTGACTCGGGCTCGATGCTGATCGGGCTGATGCTGGCCGCCGCGTCCACCACCGCCGCGGGGCCCATCTCGCAGACCGCGTACGGGGTGCGCGACGTCTTCGCACTGTTGTCGCCGTTCCTGCTCGTCGTGGCCGTGATGTTCGTCCCGGCGCTGGACATGCTGCTGGCCATCATCCGCCGCACCCGCGCCGGCCTGAGCCCGTTCAGCCCGGACAAGATGCATCTGCACCACCGATTGCTCGAGATCGGGCACTCCCACCGCCGCGTGGTGCTACTGATCTACCTGTGGGTGGGCATCGTTGCGCTGGGGGCCGCCAGCACCATTTTCTTCGATCCGCGGGACACCGCCGCGGTGATGGGTGCCGCCATCCTGGTCGCCGTCGTGGTGACGCTGATCCCGCTCCTGCGGCGCAGGAATGCTGCCGGCGAGGCCACTTCGCAAAGCGTATACGACAGGTAGTAGTAGGCCCTCTTTTGTGGCCTCGACCATATGTTAGGGTGCTCTCAGAACCCGAAGAACCTCGCGGGTTGCCGGCCCTCCGGCCCGTTCGGCGCCACCGTTTCAGCGGCGGACGGAATGGACCAACGACCGACAGTTTGACCGATCACAGGAGCTACCCCTTGGGTGATTCCGGCGCGTCTGCCGCCCTCCGATACGCTACGGGCGCCACGCACAGGAACCATCCAGGACGGCTTCGGTGAATGATGCTTGACCGCGGGATTGAGGTGAGTCAGTGACGACGCCAGCGCAGGACGCGCCGTTGGTGTTGCCATCCATAGCTTTCAGGCCGTTGCGACTCTTCGTGATCTGCGTGGTGTTGGCCGGACTGGGCACCCTGGGCGCGGCTCTTCTCGGTCACGTCATGGTGGGGGTCTTCTTCGGCATCGGCCTGGGGCTCGGCCTGATCAACGCGGTGCTGGTGCGCCGCTCGGTCACCAAGATCACCGCCAAGGAACATCCACTCAAGAGCGCCATGGCGCTGAACTCGGCCGCCCGACTGATGGTGCTCTCGGTGATCGGCCTGGCCATCGCGTTCGTCTTCCGGCCGCAGGGGCTCGGGGTGGTGTTCGGGATGGCGCTGTTCCAGATGCTTTTGGTGTTCTCCACCACCCTGCCCGTCGCCCGCAAACTGCGGTCCGGGGCAGCAACCCAAGGCCGTGACGGTGCTGAAGGAGATGCGAGCTAGCAATGACGGACATCAATGTCGTTGACCCGGCACAGCCGGTGACGATCCTGGCCGCCGAGTCCGGGATCCACGTCGGCGTGCACACCGAGGCCAACTGGTTCGGTCTGACCGTCAACACCGACACGCTGCTCTCGACGTCGATCGCCGCGGTCATCGTCCTGGCGCTGGCCTTCTACCTCCGCTCCAAGGTGACCGCCTCCGGCGTGCCCAGCGGTGTGCAGTTGTTCTGGGAAGCCATCACCGTGCAGACCCGCAACCAGATCGAGAGCGCGATCGGGATGAAGATCGCGCCGTTCGTCCTGCCGCTGGCGGTCACGCTGTTCGTGTTCATCCTGGTGGCGAACTGGCTGTCGGTGTTCCCGTGGCAGTACCGCGACGAGACCGGAATCCACGAGTTCCTCAAACCGGCAGCCGCCGACATCAACTTCGTACTGGCGCTGGGCCTGTTCGTGTTCATCTGCTACCACGCTGCGGGCTTCTGGCGCCGCGGCGCGGTCGGCCACCCGATCAAGCTCGTCAAGGGGCACGTCGCTTTCCTCGCGCCGATCAACATCGTCGAGGAGCTCGCCAAGCCGATCTCGTTGTCCCTCCGACTTTTCGGCAACGTCTTCGCCGGCGGCATCATGGTGACGATCATCGCGCTGTTCCCGGCCTACATCATGTGGGCGCCCAACGCGCTGTGGAAGTCGTTCGAGCTGTTCATCGGCGCCATCCAGGCCTTCATCTTCGCGCTGCTGACGATCCTGTACTTCGGGCAGTCGATGGAGCTCGAAGACGAACATCACTGAGGTTTCACGAGACAGCTTCACCAGACATTGTGACCAACCAGCTCCAACCAACCTGATCGACTCAACCCAGACCTGGTAGGGACGCCCTGCCAGTTAGCAAGGAGGAAAGAAATGGATCCCACGATCGCTGCCGGCGCACTCATCGGCGGTGGACTTCTGCTGGGCGGCGGCGCCATCGGCGCAGCCATCGGCGACGGTGTCGTCGGTAGCGCGCTGGTCGAAGGCGTGGCCCGCCAGCCTGAGGCCCAGGGCCGGCTGTTCGTGCCGTTCTTCATCACCGTCGGTCTGGTGGAGGCCATGTACTTCATCAACCTGGCGTTCATGGCGCTGTTCGTCTTCGCCACCCCGGTCGCGTAGTCGGACTGGAGAGTCATGGGTGACCTGAGCATCACTGTCCTCGCCGCGGAGGAAGGCGGGCAGAACAACTTCCTGCTGCCCAACGGCACATTCATCTTCGTGCTGCTGATCTTCCTGATCGTGCTGGGTGTCATCGCCAAGTTCGTGGTGCCTCCGATCAGCGCGGTGTTGCACGAGCGTGAAGCGATGGTCGCCAAGACGGAGCAGGACAACCGCAAGTCGGCCGAACTGCTCGCCGCCGCGCACGGCGACTCGGCGAAGGTGATGGGCGAGGCGCGTCGAGAAGCCTCGTCCATCCGCGACGAGGCGCGCGGCGAAGGCCGGCAGATCCTCGAAGACATGCGAGCGCGTGCCAACGAGGAGGCCACCGCCGCGGTGCAGAAAACCAACGAGGAACTGTCCCGGCAGGGTCGGCAGACCGCCGACGAGCTGCGGTCGTCGATCGAGACGCTGTCCGAGACGCTGGCCAGCCGGGTGCTCGGGGTCGACGTCACACGCTCCGGCCCTGCCGAGACGACGAGCCAGGGACGGTAGGCATGTCGACATTCATCGGTCAGTTCATCGGGTTCGTGGTCATCGTGTTCCTGGTGGTGCGCTATGTGGTGCCACCGGTGCGGAACATGATGCGCACGCAGCAGGACAACGTCCGCCAGCAGCTGGAGGACAGTTCCGCTGCGGCGGAGAAGGTGGCACGCGCCGACGAGAAGCACGCCGAAGCGGTCGCCGAAGCTGAGGCCGAGGCGAAGCGGGTGGTCGAGGAGGCTCGCGCAGACGCCGAGAAGATCTCCGCTCAGCTTCGGGAGCAGGCCGACGCCGACGTCGAGCGCATCAAGGTCCAGGGTGCCGCGCAGATGGAACTGTTGCGTCAGCAGCTGATCCGCGAGCTCCGCCAGGAACTGGGCACCGAATCGGTGAACCGGGCGCGGGATCTCGTGCAGCAGCACGTCTCCGACGACTCGAATCGTGCTGCGACGGTGGACCGGTTCCTCGACGAACTCGACGCGATGGCGCCCTCGGAGGCCAACGTCGCAGACAGTGCCGGAGCCAAGATGCGGGCCACCAGCCGCGAGGCGATGGAGGTCGTGGTCTCGCGGTTCGATGAGCAGACCACCGACGTGCCCGCCGACGGCCTCACGTCGCTGGCCGACGATCTGGTTTCGGTGGCCGAGCTGCTGCGGTCCCAGCCGGTGCTCGGCAAGCATCTGGCCGAGCCCACGGACAGCGGCGAAGCCAAGAGCGGACTGGCTGAGGCACTGTTGTCGGGCAAGGTGTCCGACACCGCGCTCGAGTTGGTCAAAACCGCGGTGGCACAGCGCTGGTCCACCGAGGATGACCTGGCCTACGCGATCCGCTACCTCGCCCGCCTGGCACTGCTGGTGCGCGCCGAGCGCAACGACGAGGCCGGTGAGGTCGAAGAGCAGCTCTTCCGATTCAGCCGGATTCTCGACGGTGAGTCCCAGCTGAGCGCCCTGTTGAGCGACTACACCACGCCCGCCGAAGGCCGAATCGGGTTGCTGGACAAGCTTCTCGGGAACAAGGCCAACGGCACCACGAAGGCATTGCTGGCCCAGACCGTCGAGCTGCTGCACGGCGAGCGGGCCGACGAGGCGGTGCGAGACCTTGCCGAGCTGGCGGTCTCACGCCGCGGCGAGGTGGTCGCACACATCACCGCCGCCGCCGAGCTCAGCGACGCCCAGCGCACCCGCCTCACCGAGGTGCTCACCCGCATCTACAGCCATCCGGTGTCGGTGCAGCTGCACGTCGACCCCTCCCTGCTCGGCGGTCTCACCGTGACCGTCGGCGACGAGGTCATCGACGGCTCGCTGTCCTCGCGGCTGGCGTCGGCCGAGACCCGGCTGCCCGACTGACCCGAACTCACAGACCCTCTAGAACACCAAAAGGCAGGAAGCGAAAAGCCATGGCAGAGTTGACTATCTCGGCTGCTGACATCCAAGGAGCGATCGAGGACTACGTCTCCTCCTTCTCCGCGGATTCCGATCGCGAAGAGGTCGGCACCGTCATCGACGCCGGTGACGGCATCGCCCACGTCGAGGGTCTGCCCTCGGTGATGACCCAGGAGCTGCTCGAGTTCCCCGGCGGCGTCCTCGGCGTCGCGTTGAACCTCGACGAGCACAGCGTCGGCGCCGTGATCCTCGGTGAGTTCGGCAAGATCGAGGAGGGCCAGCAGGTCAAGCGCACCGGCGAGGTGCTGTCGGTGCCTGTCGGCGACGCATTCCTCGGCCGCGTCATCAACCCCCTCGGTGAGCCGATCGACGGGCAGGGTGACATCGAGTCCAGCGAGCGCCGCGCGCTGGAGCTGCAGGCCCCCTCCGTGGTGCAGCGACAGAGCGTCAGCGAGCCGCTGCAGACCGGTATCAAGGCCATCGACTCGATGACCCCGATCGGCCGCGGTCAGCGCCAGCTGATCATCGGTGACCGCAAGACCGGCAAGACCGCCGTCTGCGTCGACACCATCCTCAACCAGCGCAAGAACTGGGAGACCGGCGACCCCAAGCAGCAGGTGCGCTGCGTCTACGTCGCGATCGGCCAGAAGGGCACCACGATCGCCTCGGTGAAGCGGGCCCTCGAAGAGGGTGGCGCGATGGAGTACACGACCATCGTCGCTGCTCCCGCATCGGACTCCGCCGGCTTCAAATGGCTTGCCCCCTACACCGGCTCGACCATCGGTCAGCACTGGATGTACGACGGCAAGCACGTGCTGATCGTGTTCGACGACCTGACCAAGCAGGCCGACGCCTACCGCGCGATCTCGCTGCTGCTGCGCCGCCCGCCGGGCCGCGAAGCGTTCCCTGGCGACGTGTTCTACCTCCACTCGCGGCTGCTCGAGCGCTGCGCCAAGCTGTCCGACGAACTGGGCGGTGGCTCGCTGACCGGCCTGCCGATCATCGAGACCAAGGCCAACGACATCTCGGCCTTCATCCCGACCAACGTCATCTCGATCACCGACGGCCAGTGCTTCCTGGAGAGCGACCTGTTCAACCAGGGCGTGCGACCGGCCATCAACGTCGGTGTGTCGGTGTCGCGCGTCGGCGGCGCCGCGCAGATCAAGGCGATGAAAGAGGTGGCCGGGTCGCTGCGTCTGGAGCTGTCACAGTTCCGTGAGCTCGAGTCGTTCGCCGCCTTCGCCTCCGACCTGGACGCCGCGTCGAAGGCCCAGCTGGACCGCGGTGCGCGACTGGTGGAGCTGCTCAAGCAGCCGCAGTACACGCCGTACGCCGTCGAGGATCAGGTCGTGTCGATCTTCCTGGGCACCGGTGGGCACCTCGACTCCGTTCCGGTGGAAGACGTCGCGCGCTTCGAGACCGAGCTGCTCGAGCACGTGAAGGCCTCCCACGAAGGCATCATCGACGAGATCCGGGAAACCAAGAAGCTCTCCGAGGAAGCTCAGGACAAGCTGTCCGACGTGATCAACGAGTTCAAGAAGGGCTTCTCCGCCTCGGACGGAAGCTCGGTGGTCAACGAGGCCGAGACCGAGGCCATGGACGAAGAAGACGTCCAGAAGGAGTCGGTCAAGGTCCGTAAGCAGGCCGGGAAGTAGGACCGAGCGCTGAAGGGTCTGGAGAGCTAGATGGCTGCAACACTGCGTGAGCTCCGCGGGCGTATCCGTTCCGCCGGGTCGATCAAGAAGATCACCAAGGCACAGGAACTGATCGCCACCTCGCGGATCGGCAAGGCGCAAGCCCGAGTCGAGGCGGCTCGGCCGTACAGCACCGAGATCACCAACATGCTCACCGAGCTGGCCAGCGCGAGCGCGCTGGATCATCCGCTGCTGGTTCCTCGTGAAGAGGCCAAGCGGGCCGGTGTGCTGGTGGTGTCCTCGGACCGCGGGCTCTGCGGTGCCTACAACGCCAACGTGCTGCGCCAGGCCGAAGAGCTCTTCTCGCTGCTGCGGGAAGAGGGCAAGAACCCGGTGCTGTACGTCGTGGGTCGCAAAGCGTTGGGATACTTCAATTTCCGTCAGCGCACCGTGACCGATTCCTGGACCGGGTTTTCCGAGCGGCCCGACTACGAGCACGCCCGCGACATCGCTGACACGCTCGTGACCGCGTTCATGTCCGGCGCCGACGACGACGGTGACGAGCCGGGCGACGACGGCATCCTCGGCGTGGACGAGCTGCACATCGTGTTCACCGAGTTCAAGTCGATGTTGTCGCAGAGCGCGGTGGCCCGGCGGATCGCGCCGATGGTGGTCGAGTACATCGAGGACGAGCAGCCCGAGGAGGGGCCCCGCACGCTGTTCTCGTTCGAGCCCGATCCGGAGACGCTGTTCGACGCGCTGCTGCCGCGATACGTGGCCACCCGGGTCTATGCGGCCCTGCTGGAGGCGGCGGCCTCGGAGTCGGCGTCGCGACGCCGCGCGATGAAGTCGGCGACCGACAACGCCGACGATCTGATCAAGGCCCTGACGCTGGCCGCCAACCGCGAACGTCAGGCTCAGATCACCCAGGAAATCAGCGAGATCGTCGGCGGCGCCAACGCGCTGGCCGACGCCAAATGACCTTCAGTAGTACGGCCCGTAAGGAAGCGAAGAGAAAATGACTGCAACCGCAGAAGCCAAAGAGACCACGGGTCGCGTGGTTCGCATCACCGGCCCGGTCGTCGACGTCGAGTTCCCGCGCGGCGCCGTACCCGAGCTGTTCAACGCGCTGCACGCCGACATCTCCTACAAGGAGCTGTCCAAGACGCTGACCCTGGAGGTCGCCCAGCACCTCGGCGACAACCTGGTGCGCACCATCTCGATGCAGCCGACCGACGGACTGGTCCGTGGGGTCGAGGTGACCGACACGGGGGCCTCCATCTCGGTGCCCGTCGGTGACGGCGTCAAGGGCCACGTGTTCAACGCTCTCGGCGACTGCCTCGACGAGCCGGGCTACGGCAAGGACTTCGATCACTGGTCGATCCACCGCAAGCCGCCCGCCTTCTCCGAGCTGGAACCCCGCACCGAGATGCTGGAGACCGGTCTGAAGGTCGTCGACCTGCTGACCCCGTACGTGCGCGGTGGCAAGATCGCGCTGTTCGGCGGTGCCGGCGTGGGCAAGACGGTGCTCATCCAGGAGATGATCAACCGCATCGCCCGCAACTTCGGTGGTACTTCGGTGTTCGCCGGCGTGGGTGAGCGCACCCGCGAGGGCAACGACCTCTGGGTCGAGCTCGAAGACGCGAACGTGCTCAAGGACACCGCGCTGGTGTTCGGTCAGATGGACGAGCCGCCGGGCACGCGTATGCGCGTGGCCCTGTCGGCGCTGACGATGGCCGAGTTCTTCCGTGACGAGCAGGGCCAGGACGTGCTGCTGTTCATCGACAACATCTTCCGGTTCACCCAGGCCGGATCCGAGGTGTCGACGCTGCTCGGCCGTATGCCGTCCGCGGTGGGTTACCAGCCCACGCTGGCCGACGAGATGGGCGAGCTCCAGGAGCGCATCACCTCGACCCGTGGTAAGTCGATCACCTCGATGCAGGCCGTGTACGTGCCCGCCGACGACTACACCGACCCGGCGCCGGCGACCACGTTCGCGCACCTCGACGCCACCACCGAGCTTTCCCGCACAGTGTTCTCGAAGGGCATCTTCCCGGCGGTGGACCCGCTGGCGTCGTCCTCGACGATCCTGGACCCGGCGGTGGTCGGCGACGAGCACTACCGCGTCGCCCAGGAAGTCATCCGAATCCTGCAGCGCTACAAGGATTTGCAGGACATCATCGCGATCCTCGGTATCGACGAGCTGGCCGAGGAGGACAAGCAGCTGGTTCAGCGTGCGCGCCGCATCGAGCGCTTCCTGAGCCAGAACATGATGGCGGCCGAGCAGTTCACCGGCCAGCCGGGCTCGACGGTGCCTCTGAAGGAGACCATCGAGGCGTTCGACAAGCTGGCCAAGGGCGACTTCGACCACCTGCCCGAGCAGGCGTTCTTCCTCATCGGCGGCCTCGACGACCTGGCCAAGAAGGCCGAGAGCCTCGGCGCCAAGTTGTGATGAGCGCTCGCGCGAAGAACGGACGAGTGTGATGAGCTCGGCGAGCATCGAGTTCCGAAAGGTGGTGTGACGTGGCGGTTCTCAATCTCGAGATCGTTGCCGTGGAACGCGAGTTGTGGGCCGGGGAGGCGACGTTCCTGTTCACCCGCACCACCGCCGGTGAGATCGGCATCCTGCCCAACCACATCCCGCTCGTCGCGCAGCTCGTCGACGACGCCATGGTCCGGGTCGAGCGGGAGGGCGAAGACGACCTGAGGATCGCCGTCGATGGCGGATTCCTGTCCGTCACCGAAGAGGCGGTCCGGATCCTGGTCGAGAACGCGCAGTTCGAATCCGAGATCAACGCCGACGAGGCCAAACAGGATTCGGAGTCCGACGATCCCAGGACGGCCGCCTGGGGGCGCGCACGTCTGCGCGCCCTGGGGCAGATCGACTAGGAAGCGGCCCGGTGAGCGCGTCCATGCTGTTCATGGTCGCGCTGGTGTGTGTGCTCGCGCTGCTCGTCGCGGCGTTGTTCTACCGCCTCTGGAAGTTGAGGCAGGTCGGAGGAACGGCGGCGATCCTTCGGGACGTTCCGGCCATCGGTGGACACGGTTGGCGGCACGGCGTCATGCGCTACCGGGGAGGCGAGGCCGGTTTCTACCGCTTGTCCAGCATCCGCTGGTGGCCGGATCGGACATTGACCCGGCGAGGGCTGGAAGTCGTCTCCCGCCGCTCGCCGCGCGGGGACGAATTCGACATCATGACCAACGAGATCATCATCCTGGAGTTGCGCGACACCGGGCCCGAACGCGGGCGGGGTTATGAGATCGCACTCGATCGCGGGGCATTGACCGCGTTCACGTCGTGGTTGGAGTCCCGACCGTCCCCGCGGACCCGGCGGCGGAGCTTCTGACCCTGCCGGTCAGCGCTCGGCGTCGTCGACGTCGCGCTGTCCGCCTGGCTGCCAGAGCACATCTCCGTCCGGGTTGGCCGCGCGGGACAAGATGAACAGCAGATCCGAGAGCCTGTTCAGGTACTTCGCGGGCAACACGCTGACCGATTCGCCGTGGGCGTCGACCGCCTGCCACGCCGACCGCTCGGCACGACGCGCCACGGTGCGCGCGACCTGCAGCAGCGCGGACAACGGTGTGCCGCCGGGCAGGATGAACGAGTTCAGCGCGGGCAGATCCTCGTTGAACTCGTCGCACCACGACTCCAAGCGGTCGATGTAGCGCTGTTCGATGCGCAGCGGCGGATATTCGGGTTCCGCCACGACGGGTGTCGACAGATCCGCGCCGGCGTCGAACAGGTCGTTCTGGATCTGCAGAAGCACCTCGCGCACGCGCCCCTCAGGAGAGCCGAGCGCTATCGCGACCCCGATTGCCGCGTTGACCTCGTCACAATCCGCATACGCCGAGAGGCGCAGATCGTTTTTCGACACCCGGCTGAAATCGCTGAGGCCGGTGGTCCCATCGTCGCCGGTACGGGTGTAGATCCGGGTGAGGTGCACAGCCATACTGAAACGCTACGGCACGCCCTGCCGACCGGCGTGGCGGCCTGCGGCTCGGCTGCCTGACATGGCCCGGCGGGCTGTTTACACTAACCGGCGTGAGCGAGCATTTCGTGGTGACCGGTGGCAGCCGGTTATCGGGCGAAGTCGCCGTCGGGGGCGCCAAGAACAGCGTTCTGAAGCTGATGGCGGCTGCGCTGCTCGCCGACGGCACCAGCACGATCACTAATTGCCCCGACATTCTCGACGTTCCGCTGATGGCCGAGGTCCTGCGGGGGTTGGGCGCCAACGTCGAACTCGACGGCGACATCGTGCGCATCACCTCGCCCGACGAGCCCAAATACGACGCGGACTTCGCCGCGGTGCGTCAGTTCCGGGCGTCGGTGTGTGTGCTCGGACCACTGGTGGGCCGGTGTAAGCGGGCCAAGGTCGCCTTGCCCGGCGGCGACGCGATCGGCTCCCGACCGTTGGACATGCACCAGTCGGGTCTGCGGCAGCTCGGGGCGCGGTGCAACATCGAACACGGCTGCGTCGTCGCCGAGGCCGACCACCTGCATGGCGCGGAGATCCAGTTGGAGTTCCCGTCGGTGGGTGCGACCGAGAACATCCTGATGGCCGCGGTGCTGGCCGACGGGGTGACGACGATTCACAACGCGGCACGAGAACCCGACGTGGTCGATCTGTGCACGATGCTCAATCAGATGGGGGCGCAGATCGCGGGCGCTGGTTCGTCGACGTTGACGATCACCGGCGTCGACCGACTCTATCCAACCGAACACCGGGTGATCGGTGACCGCATCGTGGCGGCGACGTGGGGTATCGCGGCCGCGATGACCCGGGGCGACATCTCTGTCACCGGCGTCGACCCGGCTCACCTCCAGCTGGTTCTGCACAAACTGCACGACGCCGGTGCCACCGTCACCCAGAACGACAACGGATTCCGGGTGGTTCAGTACGACCGCCCGAAAGCGGTCAACGTCGCGACGCTCCCGTTCCCCGGCTTCCCGACCGACCTGCAACCGATGGCGATCGGCCTGGCCGCGATCGCCGACGGGACGTCGATGATCACGGAGAACGTGTTCGAGGCCCGGTTCCGGTTCGTCGAGGAGATGATCCGACTCGGCGCCGATGCGCGCACCGACGGTCATCACGCGGTGGTGCGGGGGATACCGCAGCTGTCGAGTGCTCCGGTGTGGTCGTCGGACATCCGGGCCGGCGCCGGGCTGGTGCTGGCGGGATTGGTCGCCGACGGCGACACGGAGGTTCACGATGTCTTCCACATCGATCGCGGCTACCCCCGGTTCGTCGAGAACCTGGTGAGTCTCGGTGCCGAGATCGAACGCGTCGTATAACGCTGCGCGGCACCGAAACAGTCTGTACGCTGGCCATTTGGGCGTTTGCGCGACAGCGCGTAGTATTTCCGCCAGAAGCCAACCGGCCGGGTCCGAACGGAAACGAGCGGACAAATAGGACGGGGCTTGACCTTCCTAGCCAGAGTGATCTAAGCTGGCAGGGTTGCCCGAAACAGGGACATGTTGTTTGAGAACTCAATA
>NZ_BLTG01000029.1 GCF_017312405.1 Mycobacterium sp. PO1 | reverse complement strand
CTGCGGGTGCGGGGGCCACGGCCGCGGGCGCGGGTGCGGGTGCGGGGGGCACCGCCGCGGGTGCGGGCAGCAGGTGCGGTGCGCCGGCGCCGGGCGCAGGGAGTGCGGCAGGCGGAGCACCGACCACCGGCGCCTGGGGAGGCGAGCTCACGTTCGGGCCTGGGGTCGGCAGCTGTCCGGTCACCGCGTGCGGCACCTCGCTTCCCGGCACTCCGGCCGGCGGCAACGTGGCCGGCGACCCCGGCACCGGCAGGTTCAACGCGCCGGTCGGCGCCGGAATCCGGACGGGTACCTCGAGCGGTTGTACCACGCGGGGTGCGGCCGGCGCGGGAGGTGCAGGCTCAGGCAACGGCGTGTTCAGCGGGGGCGGAGGCACGCCTTCGGCCGGCTTGGGTGTGCCGACGACGACCCAGTTGCCGGCCGGATCCTGAACCAGGCGCGCGGTGTCGCGGGACGGGATCATGCCCAGGTTGCGCGCAGCCTCGGCCAGCGCCGGAGCGGCCTGGGCTTCGAGGACGTCGCGTTCCAACGCTTCCTTCTGCTGTTGCAGAGCCTGATTCAGCTCGCGGGCGTTGCCCAGGCGGTAGGACCGTTCAGCGGCGTCGGTGGACAGCCACAGGGTGACCCCGAGTCCAAGTCCCAACGCACCGATCACCAGCACCACGAAGGGCACCCGGGCGACGAGCCGACGGGGGTCGAGTTCGACGGAGGAGAGTCGGACGAGTATCCGCTGCCGCAACGGAGGGCGCACGACCTTGGGTGCTTTGGCTTTGCGGGCCTTGGCGCGCGCCTTGGCCTGACTGGCGCTCTTGGGCCGCGCCGGATGGTCAGCCGGACGCTGGATCGGCGTGGTGCGAGGAGCCGACCGGTTGGGGCGGCTCTCGCGGGTCTGCTTTCGACCCCGCGGCTGGGGGTCGGCCCCCGACCGGGAACTCTCGCGGACCGATTTGCCCCGCCGCGGAGTCTGCTTCTTCCTGGTCTCGGCCCGCGAGCGGGCGACCTCCTCGCGGCTGCGCGCGGATCGTGCTGTCGTGGCGCGGGCCGGCTTCTTCGCCTTCATCGCTTCTGTCCCCCAACTTTTTCCAGTGCACGCAGCCGAACCGGAGCGCTTCTCGGATTGCGTTCGATCTCGTCGGCCGAGGCCCGTTCCGCACCCCGGGTGAGGGAGACGAATTCCGGCCCGTGGCCGGGCAACTCGACCGGCAACCCGGGCGGTGTGCGGGACGCGGTGGCGGTGGCGAACTCCGCCTTGACAATCCGGTCCTCCAGCGACTGGTACGCCATCACCGCGATGCGGCCGCCGGGACTCAGAGCCGTCAGCGCCGCCGGTATCGCGCGCCGCAGCGACTCCAGCTCAGCGTTGACGGCGATGCGCAACGCCTGGAACGTGCGCTTGGCTGGGTGGCCCCCGGTGCGCCGGGCCGGCGCGGGAATGGCCTGGTAGAGAAGTTCGACCAGTTCGCCGGTACGGGTGAACGGGGTGTCGGCACGCCGTCGGACGATGTGGGCGGCGATGCGACCGGCGAAGCGCTCCTCACCGTACTCGCGAAGCAGCCGGCTCAACTCTTTCTCCCCGTAGGTGTTGAGAACGACCGCAGCGGTCAGTTCCGAATCGGGGTCCATCCGCATGTCGAGCGGCGCGTCGGCCGAGTAGGAGAAGCCCCGCTCGCGCCGGTCCAGCTGCATGGAGGAGACGCCGAGATCGAACAGAATCGCGCCGACGTCGCGGCCGAGATGAGTGAGGCGGGTGGCCAGGTCATCGTAGCGGGTGCGCACCAATGTGACCCGGTCACCGAACGGGGCCAGCCGATCTCCTGCGATGCGTAACGCATCGGGATCGCGGTCGAGTCCGACCAGGTGCAGCCCGGGAAACTGGGTCAGGAAGCGTTCGGCGTGCCCGCCGGCACCGAGGGTCGCGTCGACGAGGGTGGCATCGTGGCCGGCGCGGGTCAGGGCGGGGCCGAGCAGCTCGACGCACCGGTCGAGCAGCACCGGGATGTGGGGCTCGTCATCCAGCATGGCAGCAGCCTGAGGGGTTGGGGCGGCCCCTGCAGAGTGGTCCCTGTCCGAGTTCGCGGACCTGACGTCGGGGAAGTACGTCAGGGCCGGTTCGGGCAGAGGCCACCCTGCACGGGCCTGTGGGCCTGTGGCCGGGTCACAGAATGTCGCCGAGTGCTTCATCGCTGGCCGCGGAGAAGTTCTCTTCGTGAAGCTCCTGGTACTCGTGCCAGGCCTGGGCGTCCCAGATCTCGAGGAACTCGATCGAACCCGTCACCACGCACTCCTTGGTGAGGTTCGCGTAGCGCCGGTGCTCGCCCGACAGGGTGATCCGGCCCTGGCTGTCGGGGTACTGCTCGTCCGTGCTGGCGGCCAGGTTGCGCAGATAGGCGCGAGCCTGGGGATTACCACGCTTCGCCTTGCCGGAGATCTCGGCGATCATCGCCTCGAACTCGGCACGGGGATAGACAGCCAGGCTGTGATCTTGGCTCTTGGTGACCATCAACCCTCCTGCCAGCGCGTCGCGGAACTTGGCGGGCAACGTCAGTCGCCCCTTGTCGTCGAGCTTTGGCGTGTAGGTGCCGAAGAACATCTCGCCACCTCGCAGACCTGCTGAAGCCTCGCTCTGTACGGAACCCCGGTTGCTCCGTTGTCCGCCACTTTACCCCACAATCCCCCACTCTGCGCCAAATACTTCTGCGAGTTTCGCAGATCCCCCCACTGAGCGGCAATGACCAGGGGGATCGTTGCGTCGCGGAGCCGCAACGCGGGAACGGCACGGCACCGGAACCGACCGTGTCCGCAGCTCAACAGGCCACTGCACCGCTGGTGGGGCGCCGGTGGGGGGATGTGGGGGGCGAAACAACAAAAAAAGGGGCAGTCCTGGCGGACTGCCCCTGTCGTGGTGGACGACTATTCGTCGAAGCGCTTGCGGAAGCGGTCTTCCATCCGGCTGGTGAAGGAGCCACCGCCACCCTTGGCGCGCTTCTGCCGTGGCGCACCGGGTGCGCTGGCCGACCGCTCGCCCTTGCCACCTCCCCGCGGACCGGTGATGGCGAACACAACACCGCCGAACATCACGATGAAGCCCAGCACCGACAGAATCGGGAAGCTTCCGATCATGGTGGCCTTCACTGCGACACCGCAGACCAGCATGGCGAGCCCGACGACGAACAGGGCGCCGCCCTGCAGGCGACGCTTGGTCGACGGAGCGCGGAACGCACCGCCCCGGACGCTGGACGCGAATTTCGGGTCCTCGGCATAGAGCGCGCTCTCGATCTGATCGAGCATGCGCTGCTCATGATCGGAGAGTGGCATTCGTCCCTCCCTTTGCCGTGGGGGCGTCGCAGTCGTGTCCAAAAAATTCGGAGGTGCCCGCAAGTGCGGACACTTAACAATAATGATACGAGGTCGATCTGACCCGTACCACCTACTTCGTACCCCAGATTCTATGACGTACACCGCCGCTGAGAGCCAGCGCCTTCTCTCGGGATAATGGTGTCGTCATACATTTCACCGCCGGGAAGGGCTACCACGTTGGCGACGCATCTCATTGATCTGTCGCCCGGCGATATGCAGCGCCGCCTCGGCGACGCGCTGGGTGTGTACGTCGACGCCATGCGCTACCCCCGCGGCACCGAAGACCAGCGAGCCTCGATGTGGCTCGAGCACACCCGCAGGCCGGGCTGGAAGGCCGTCGCTTGTGTGGAAACCCCAGCTTGTGTGGAAACCTCAGCGGGGGTTGAAGGCCCAGCGGGGGTGGAAGCCCCGGCTCGCGGACAGACCTCAGCTCCCCCGGAGGCCTCTCGCGCAGGAGGACGGTCTGGTCCCGAGGGCAGTGCCGCGGGCGCGCCGGAGCTGAGCAGCGCGCCGATGCTCGGTGTCGCCTACGGCTACTGCGGCGCCCCCGACCAGTGGTGGCAGCAGCAGGTCGTCGCGGGTCTGCGCCGCACAGGGACCGACAACGACCGCATCTCCGAACTTCTGACCAGCTATTTCGAGTTGACCGAGCTGCACATCCACCCCCGAGCTCAGGGCCGCGGCCTCGGCGAGGCCCTCATCCGCCGACTCCTCGAAGACCGCTCTGAGCAGCACGTGTTGTTGTCCACCCCCGAGATCAACGGTGAGGCCAACCGGGCCTGGCGGCTCTACCGCCGTCTCGGGTTCACCGATGTCATCCGCGGCTACCACTTCTCCGGTGACCCGCGCGCATTCGCCATCCTCGGTCGCGCGCTCCCGCTCTAGAGCGATGCGCGATCTGGCACGATGACCGGGTGTTCACCGGTCGCCGCGCCCGCAAGCGGCTGCTCGCCCTGGTTCTGCTGTTCGTCGTGCTCGCCCCGTCGCTGATCGGTTGCGTGCGCATCCGCACCTCGATCACGGTCTCGCCCGACGACCGGGTCTCGGGTCAGATCATCGCCGCCGCCAAGGCGCAGGACGACGACGACAAGGGTCCGCAACTGCTCAACAACCTTCCGTTCGCCCAGAAGGTCGCCGTCTCGGAATACAGCCGCGACGACTACGTCGGTTCTCAGGCGGTCTTCTCCGATCTGACCTTCGCCGAGTTGCCTCAGCTCGCCGGCATGAACCAGGACGCGTCCGGCGTCGACATCTCCCTGCGTCGCGCCGGGGATCAGGTCATCCTGGAAGGCCGGGCAGATCTGACCTCACTCAGCGACCCCGAGGCCGACGTGTCGCTGAGTGTGTCGTTTCCCGGCGAGGTGACGTCGACGAACGGCGATCAGATCTCCCCCGAGGTGGTGGAGTGGAAGTTGCGCCCGGGCGTGGTCAGCACGATGAATGCCCAGGCCCGCTACACCGACCCCAGCGCCCGGTCGTTCACCGGGGCCGCCATCTGGCTCGGCGTGGCCTCGTTCGTGGTGGCCGGCATCATCGGGGCGCTGGCCTACGCGAACCGGGACCGCTCCCCCCGCCCCGGCGACCTCGAGGAGCAGACCCAGTAATGCGCGACACGACACCCGCATCCGCACGCGCCCTGACTTGCTCGATCGCGCGTCGCAGGTTCTACTCTGAAAGCACTCGGGGGCCATTCGACAGAGAAAGGGGCGCCGGCTGAGCGTGGATGCATCGGCACCGTCAGCCGTCGAGCTGGCCGCAGCCGTCAACGAACAGCTGCGGGACTACCTGAGTGAGCGCCGCCGCGACGCGGCGTACATCGGCGCGGACTACGCGGTCCTCACCGAAGCGGTCGAAGAGTTCGTGCTGCGCGGCGGCAAACGGCTGCGGCCCGCGTTCGCCTACTGGGGTTGGCGGGCCGTCGCCGGCTCGGAGCCCGGGCCCGACGTGCTCAGGCTGTTCTCGGCCCTGGAGTTGCTGCACGCGTGCGCGCTGGTGCACGACGACGTGATCGACGCCTCGGCCACCCGGCGTGGACTGCCCACAGTGCACCGGATCTTCGCCGAACGGCACCGCGGCCACGCCTGGCACGGATCGCCCGAGCAGTTCGGGCTCTCCGCCGCGATCCTGCTCGGCGACCTCGCGTTGGTGTGGGCCGACGACATCATCACCAGCGCCGACATCGGCACCGAGGCGCGCTCACGGGTCCAGCGGGTGTGGAGCGCAATCCGCACCGAGGTGCTCGGCGGTCAGTACCTCGACATCGTCGCCGAGGCCAGCGGCGCCGAATCCGTGCAGTCGGCGTTGACGGTCAACATCTACAAGACGGCCTCCTACACCATTTCGCGCCCACTGCAGCTGGGCGCGGCGGCCGCCGCCGACCGCCCAGATGTGCTCGCCGCGTTCCATGAAGTCGGTACCGGTCTGGGCGTGGCGTTCCAGCTGCGCGACGACGTGCTCGGTGTGTTCGGCGATCCCGCCGTCACCGGTAAACCCTCCGGTGACGATCTGCGTTCGGGCAAACGCACCGTGCTGCTGGCCGAAGCCGTCGAACTCGCCGAACAGCACGACCCCGTGGCGGCCAAGACGCTGCGTACGTCCATCGGCACCGACCTCACCGACGCCCAGGTCAAGGACATCTGCCAGCTGATCGAATCGGTCGGTGCGCTGTCGGCCGTCGAGACCCGCATCGACAACCTGACGCGCCGCGCGCTCGACATCCTCGACACCGCCGCGATCGACGCCCAGGCCAAGGCGGGCCTCACTGAACTCGCCAGATTGGCCGCGAACCGGTCCGCCTAGGCGCATGACCACACCCGTCGCACCTGCCCGCCTGAGGCCTCATCTGCGCGACCTGAAATTGTTCGCGCTGTCGGCCGAGGGGCGCCCCGCCCTGCTCGGCGCGCTGGGCGCCGCCATGATCGCCGCCGGCGGGCTCGGCGCCGGCAGCACCCGGGTCAACGACCCGGTCCTGGAGTCGATGCACCTGTCGTGGTTGCGGTTCGGGCACGGGCTGGTGCTGTCCTCGATCCTGCTGTGGGCCGGGGTGGCGCTGATGCTGCTGGCGTGGCTGTGGTTGGGCCGCCGCGTCGTCGACCGCTCGGCGACCGAGTACACGATGGTCGTCACCACCGGATTCTGGCTGCTCCCCCTGCTGCTCAGCGCGCCGGTGTTCAGCCGCGACACCTACTCCTACCTGGCGCAGGGCGCCCTGTTGCGGGACGGCTTCGACCCGTACGCCGTCGGGCCGATCGCGAACGTGAACTCGCTGCTGGACAACGTCAGCCCGATCTGGACGACCACCACGGCCCCGTACGGCCCGGCCTTCATCCTGGTCGCGAAATTCGTCACGATGCTCGTCGGAAACGACGTGGTGGCGGGCACCATGCTGTTGCGGCTGTGCATGCTGCCGGGGCTGGTCCTGTTGATCTGGGCGGCTCCCCGGGTGGCCCGCCACGTCGGCGCCAACGGCGCGGCGGCGCTGTGGATCTGCGCGCTGAACCCCTTGGTGATCATCCATCTGATGGGCGGCGTGCACAACGAGATGCTCATGGTCGGCCTGATGATGGCCGGCATCGCCCTCTCCTTCCGCGGTCGGCACGCCTGGGGCGTCACCCTGATCGCGGTGGCGGTAGCTGTCAAAGCCACCGCCGGGCTGGCTCTTCCGTTCATGGTGTGGGTGTGGATGCGCGGCCTCCGGCAACGCCGGGGCTTCGCGCCGGTCAAGGCATTCGCTGCGGCCACGGCGGCGTCCCTGGTGATCTTCGGTGCCGTGTTCGCCGTCATGTCACTGCTGGCCGGCGTCGGACTGGGCTGGCTGACGGCGCTCGCGGGATCGGTCAAGATCATCAACTGGCTGACCGTCCCGACCGCCACCGCGAACGTGATCAACTCGGTGGGCGGGTTGTTCGTCCCGGTCAACTTCTACGCCGTGCTGGAAACCACCCGCATCATCGGCATCCTCGTCATCGCGGTGTCGGCGCCGCTGTTGTGGTGGCGGTTCCGCCACACCGACCGAGAAGCGCTGATGGGCATCGCGCTGCTGATGGGGGTGGTGGTGCTGTTCGTGCCCGCCGCCCTGCCGTGGTACTACACCTGGCCGCTGGCTGTGGTCGCCGCGCTGGCACAGTCCCGCCCGGCGGTCGCGTTGATCGCCGGACTGTCGACATGGATCACCGTGATCTGGAAACCGGACGGCGCGCACGGCATGTACTCATTGCCCCACGTCCTTCTGGCCACCGCCTGCGCAGTAGGAGCGTGGTACTGGTTGCACCGCGCCCCCGAGTTCGCCGCCGGAAGCGGAAAATCAGACGTCAGTACGCCATCGCCTGGGCGCGACGAACCACCTCACGGGCCTGATGCGAGTGCAGCGCATCGACCGGGCGGGCATTAGCCTGGCGTTCGGTCGAGCCGTCCCGGCTGATGGTCAGCGACGGATCCGGGGTGAACAGCCACCGCACGATCTCGGTCTCCTCGTATCCGCCGTCGTGCAACACCATCAGCAGCCCGGGCAGGCTCTTGACGACGTGTCCGTCGTCGTCGAAGAACACCTTGGGCACGACGATCGCCCCGTCCCGGCGCACCGCGACCAGGTGCCCGTCTCGAAGTTGCTGGGCGACCTTGCTGACCGGGATTCCCAACAGCCGCGCCACCGCGGGGAGCTCGTAGACATCCTCGTCGGGCCCCAGCACGTCTTGGGCGGTCGGAATGCTGCTCACCGCACCGAGTCTAAGGGCATCGACCCGGCGCGGGCGGCTGCTTGGACCGGCGCGGTGAGCTCGGCTCGTAACATGTGTGCGGTGACGACCGACCAGCAGGCGGGCCCGCTGACCGGGACCGTTCTCGACCACCGCTACCGGGTGGACGCGTTGATCGCCACCGGCGGCATGTCCGGGGTGTACCGCGGACTGGACCTACGCCTGGATCGTCCTGTGGCGCTGAAGATCATGGAGTCCCGGTATTCGGGCGACGAGCATTTCCTGACCCGCTTCCAACGTGAGGCGCGAGCGGTCGCGCGCCTCAAGCATCCCGGGCTGGTGGCGGTCCACGACCAGGGCCTCGACGGCCAACACCCGTTTCTGGTGATGGAACTCGTCGAAGGCGGCACGCTGCGAGAGCTGCTCAGGGAACGCGGGCCGATGCCACCGCACGCCGTGGTGGCCGTGCTGCGTCCGTTACTCGGCGGGCTGGCGGTGGCCCACCGGGCCGGTCTGGTGCACCGCGACATCAAGCCGGAGAACGTGTTGATCAGCGACGACGGCGAGGTCAAGCTCGCCGATTTCGGGTTGGTACGTGCGATGGCCGAAGCCAAGATCACCTCGACCAGTGTGATTCTGGGGACCGCGGCATATCTGGCTCCGGAGCAGGTGGCCACCGGCGAGACCGACTCCCGCGGGGACGTCTACGCCGTCGGCGTGCTGGTCTACGAGCTGCTGACCGGGGTGACACCGTTCACCGGGGACACCCCGTTGGCGGTCGCCTATCAGCGGATGGACCGGGACGTGCCCGCCCCGAGCTCCGTCATCACCGGTGTGCCAAGCCAATTCGACGACTTCGTGGCATGCGCCACCGCGCGCGACCCCGCGCACCGGTTCGCCGACGCCGCCGAGATGGGCGAGGAGCTCGACGCGATCGCCACCGAACTGTTCCTCCCCCCGTTTCGGGTGCCGGCCCCACGCCACTCGGCGGCACACCAGTCAGCGCTGCACCAGTCGGCGCCGACCCATCACCTCGGCGCGGGCACCGGGACTCCCGGGGGCCACACCAAGGCTTACGAGCGCGACGAACTCCCCCCGCCGCAACCGGCCACCGATGAGGAGGCCCCTGAGCCCACGGGCCGATTCGCCGGCATCGAGCTGTCCGAATTCCATTGGGAACGGCAGCGCGCTCGGCGCGCATTGTTGTTCTGGGTCGTCGCGGTGCTGACGCTGGCCGGCCTCTGCGCAGCCGGGGCGTGGACGTTGGGCAGCAACCTGCAGAACCTGCTGTAGCCCGGGAAATGGGATTTCGTCAGTCGCGCAACATCTCGGCGACCAGGAACGCCAGCTCCAGCGACTGCTGGGTGTTCAGCCGAGGATCGCAGGCCGTCTCGTAGCGCCCGGCCAGGTCGGTGTCGGAGATGTCCTGAGCACCGCCCAGGCATTCGGTGACGTTCTCGCCGGTGATCTCGACATGGATGCCCCCCGGGTGGGTTCCCAGCGAATGGTGCACCTCGAAGAAGCCCTGCACCTCGTCGACGATGCGGTCGAAGTGGCGGGTCTTGTACCCCGTCGACGACTCGTGGGTGTTGCCGTGCATCGGGTCGCACTGCCAGATGACCTGATGCCCGGACGCCTGCACCTTCTCGATGATCGGCGGCAGCACATCGCGCACCTTCTGGTTACCCATGCGGCTGACCAGTGTGAGGCGGCCGGGCTCATTGTTCGGATCCAGCCGCTCGACATACTCGACCGCCAACTCCGGCGACGTCGACGGGCCGATCTTGATACCGATCGGATTGGCGATGACCTCGGCGAACGCGACGTGCGCGCCGTCGAGTTGACGGGTCCGCTCGCCGATCCACACGTAATGCGCCGACAGGTCGTACAGCTTGGGGCTGTGGTCCTCGGCTTCCGGATCGCCGGTGTCCAGGCGCAGCATCGCGCGCTCGTAGTCCAGGACCAGCGCTTCGTGGCTGGCGTAGATCTCGGCGGTCTGCAGGTTGCGGTCATCGACCCCGCATGCGGTCATGAACGTCAGCGCGCGGTCGATCTCCCCCGCCAGTGCCTCGTAGCGGGCCCCGGCGGGCGACGTCCGCACGAATTCGCGGTTCCAGTCGTGCACGGCGTGCAGCGATGCCAGCCCCGACGACGTGAGCGCGCGGACGAGGTTCATCGCCGCGCTGGCGTTGGCGTAGGCGCGCACCAACCGCGACGGATCGTGCTGGCGCACCGCGGCGTCGGGGGCGAAGCCGTTGACCATGTCGCCGCGGTAGGACTTGAGCCCGAGGGCATCGATGTCGGCCGAGCGCGGCTTCGCGTACTGGCCCGCGATCCGCGCCACCTTGACCACCGGCATGCTCGCGCCGTAGGTCAGCACCACCGCCATCTGCAGCAACGTCCGGATGTTGGCCCGGATGTGCGGTTCGGTGTTGTCGACGAACGTCTCGGCGCAGTCGCCGCCCTGCAGCAGGAACGCCTTGCCGCGCGCGACATCGGCCAGGTGCGACTTGAGCCGCTCGATCTCCGCCGGGACGGTGACCGGAGGCACGCTTTCGAGCACGGTGCGCATCGCCGAGGCCTGGTCGAGGTCCCAGGACGGCTGCTGCAGCGCCGGCTTGGCCAGCGCGGCGTCGAGGCGGTGCCGCAGCTCTTCGGGCAGCGGCGGAAGCGCAGGCAGCTGATCGATGGGTACGTCGACGGTCCAGTTCACCCGTCAATGGTAACCGCGGGTCAAAACCGCATTTCCCGCCCGGTGATGAGCTGGTAGCGCACCAGGTTGTGCTTGGCGTCGACGAGCGCGTCGTGGGCGTCGCGGGGCCGGGGCGGCATCCGCGGGCAGCCGTGGTCTTCCCAGAACTGCCGCAGTTCGCGGGTGAAGCGGGGAATGGCCGGCGGCAGATCGGTCATCGGTCCCCACAATTGGCACAGCACCACGTGGTCGTAGGCACCGACCCACGCCCACAGCTCGATCGGATCGTCACCGTCGATGCCGAAGAAGTCCTCCAGCTCGGAGCGGATCTGGCGCCGGGACCGCCACAGCGGCGAAGCCGGCGACGGCAGCTTGGGCAGCACGTGCTTGCGTACCCATCGTCCGGCCCGTTCGGGGTCGAATTCGGTGGAGATCGCGTAGTACTCGCGGCCGTCCTCGGCGGCGACACCGATCGAGATGAGTTCGATCGTGCGGCCGTTGTCGATGAACTCGGTGTCATAGAAGTACCGCACGCTCAGGCGACCTTCCGGTTGTCGGGCTCGCGGTCCGGCGGGGCGGGCGCCGCGTGGATCTCCCGGTCGAGCTGCTCGTTGACCTTGGCGTCATCGGGGAACTTCGGCATCCCCGAGATGGCGTCCTGCAGCCACAGCTTGGCCTGCACCACCGGACGGCGCAACCAGCGCTCCCGCTCGAGGGCCCGGTGCATCTTGCGGGGCCGTGTCGTGTAGCGCCAGCGCGCCCACGGGGCGTGGGGGCGCGACAGCCGGATCGCACCGACGAACAGCAGCGGGGTGATGAACATGCCCACCAGCCCGGTCCAGACCTTTCCCTTGAGCAGCACCACCACTGCGAGCAGCAACGTGAGCACCGCCGAGACGACGACCGCGACGCGTGCCCCGACGGAATGGTCGTTCTGCCAGATGCCGATGTCGAAGAAGGACAGCGGGTTGAAGCCCATGATCAACAGCCCCGCCACCGCGACCGCGACGAACACCGCGTCGACCGAGGCTCGGCCGTCCTCGGACCAGTACACGTCAGACAGGTGCAGGATCAGCGCGAACTCGTCCAGGACCAGCGCCGCGCCGATTCCGAAAAGAATTGATGCCGCAGTGAACTCGGGTACTCCCCCGTCGACCGCCAACGTGACCATCGCCACGCCGGAGACCATGACCAGGATCACCCCGATCACGACGTGGTGGATGTGCAGGCCGCCGCCGGCAGAGATGTTGCGCGGCTGCCACCATTTGCGGGGCTTGTCGCTGCCGGCATGGCGCCGGATGTATCGCACGATCGTGCGGGTGACGAAGAACGTCAGGATGAACGCCACCAGGCAACAGACCAGCGGCAACCGCGAGTACGGGATCCCCGTGGGCAGGCCGAAGTCGAGGTCCAGGGTGGGGCGCACGCAGAAAACTTACGCCGACCTGCACGTGACATGCCCGGGATACCCGCCGACTCGCCGGATGTCCCCGATAGGCTGGTGGGCGAGATGAGTACTCTGCGGTCGCCCGGCGGGGCTGGTTGGGCGCCCGTGCTGGCGTGGCGGCTCTTTCAAGTGCTGACTCTGGTGGCGCTGGCCTGGGCGGGGTGGCGGCTGTTGGGCCGCATCCCGTACCGCATCGACGTCGATGTCTACCGGATGGGCGGACAAGCCTGGCTCGACGGCCGCCCGCTGTACGGCGACGGGGTGTTCTTCGCGACGCAGGGCGGAATCGACCTGCCCTTCACATATCCGCCTCTGGCCGCGGTGATGTTCGCGCCGTTCGCGCTGCTGCCGCTGGAAGGCGCCAGCGTGGCCATCACGGTGACGACCCTGGTCCTGCTGTTGGTGTCGCTGGTGATCGTCCTGACCAGGCTGGACGTCTGGCCGTCCACCCGGGTGACCGGTGAGCCGGCCTGGGCCAGACGGTGGTGGCTCGCCGCGGCGATCGTCGCCCCCGCGGTGATCTACCTCGAGCCGATCGACTCGAACTTCGATTTCGGCCAGATCAACGTCGTGTTGATGACCCTGGTCATCGCCGACTGTGTGCCGCGCCGAACACCGTGGCCGCGGGGCATGCTGCTCGGTCTGGCGATCGCGTTGAAGCTCACCCCGGCCGTGTTCCTGCTCTATTTCCTGCTGCGCCGCGATCTCCGGGCGCTCGCCGTCAGCGCGGTGACGGTCATCGCGGCGACCCTGGTGGGCTTCGCTCTGGCGTGGCGGGATTCCTGGGACTACTGGACGCACACCGTCACCAACACCGACCGCATCGGTGCCGCGACGCTGAACACCAACCAGAACATCGCCGGGGCACTGGCCCGGCTGGGTCTGGACTCGGGCCTGCGCTTCGCGCTCTGGGTCGCGCTCAGCTTCGCGGTACTGGGTGTGACGGTGTGGGCCGCGCGCCGCGCGCTCAAGGCCGGTCAGCCGGTGCTGGCGCTGATCTGCGTGGCGATGTTCGGCTTGGCCGTCTCGCCGGTCTCATGGTCACACCACTGGGTGTGGGCACTGCCCGCGGTCCTGGTGGCGGCGGTGCTGGCCGTGCGTCTGCGCAATCCGGCGCTGGGCGCCGTGTCGGCGGCGGGGCTGGCGCTGATGATCTGGTCGCCGATCTCGCTGCTGCCCGAGCATCAGGAGACGGCCGCCTCGTTGTGGCGACAACTGGCCGGCAGCTCGTACCTGTGGTGGGCCTTGGCCGTGATCGTCGTGGCCGGAACGGTCCGCGGATGTTCCGGCGGCGAGACTGGGCCGGGCAGCCACGTCACCGATGCCCAGCCGGCGTCCGCGGTGCAGGCCTGATCCCGAACCACTTCTGGACTTGCCGCCTCAGCCGACCTGCCTGGATTCGCCGGCTCAGCCTGCGGCTGCCTCAGGGAGCCGTGTCGGCGGGGTCACCGCTCCCGGTTCTTTTCCCTCTTTGACGTCAGCAGCGTAGAGATCCACGTACTCCTGCCCGGACAGGCGCATCAACTCGTACATCACCTCGTCGATGACGGCGCGCTCGATGAAGCGGTTTCCGGCCAGTCCGTCGAAGCGGGTGAAGTCCATCGGCTTGCCGAACTTGACCTGCACCCGGCCGAACCGCCACATCTTGCTTCCCGGCGGGTTGACGACGTCGGTGCCGATCATCGCCACGGGGATCACCGGCACCCCGCTGGTCAGCGCCACCCGGGCCAGCCCCGTCTTGCCCTTGAAGAGGCGGCCGTCGGGCGACCGGGTGCCTTCGGGATACATGCCGAGAAGCTTGCCCTCACCGAGGATGCGCTCGGCGGTTGTCAGCGCGCTCTGCGCGCTGTCAGCATCGGTCCGGTCGATCGGGACCTGACCGGCCACGGTGTAGAACCACCGGGTGAACCAGCCTTTGAGCCCGGTACCGGTGAAGTACTCGGCTTTGGCCAGAAAGGTGATGCGCCGGCTGACCACCAGCGGCAGATAGAAGCTGTCGGCGACCGCCAGGTGGTTACTGGCCAGGATCACCGGCCCGGACTGCGGGACGTGTTCGAGGCCCTCCACTTTGGGGCGGCCGAGCAGGCTCAACAACGGCCCCATGAAGATGTACTTGAACAGCCAATACCACATGGACCCTCCGCGTCAGCCGTGCTCTGCGACAACTGTACCCACGCCGTGTGCGTGCGACCACACGGTGCAGCTCACTCCTCCACGGTCACCGGGATGTGCTGATAGCGCCCGGGGCCCGGGGTGTGCGAAGACGGGCCGGCGGGCCCGACGGGACCACCGGGATCGGGCGGCGTCGGACCCTCGGGGGGACCGTCGGGCTCCGGTGGGGGCGTCGGCCCGGTGTTGCCGGTGTCGATGCCGTCGACCAATGCCTTGACGACGCTCAACAACGCCACCGAGTGCTCGGAGACGACGTCGAGCAGCGGGTGTTGTTCACCCGAGATCAGCGCGGCGAGCGCACAGACCGGGCACCACACCTGCTGGCACGGGCCGGCGGTCCCGGCGCTCTGCGCACGGGCGGCCGCCATCCGCACCGCCGGTTCGAGCCGATCCAGAATGGATTGGGCCAGCGCGCGCAGTTCCGCGTGGGAATCACTGCCGCTCACGCCGGCCACACCTCCGGATTCGGTCGGAACCGCACGGTCAACTCGCTGCCGCGCAATTGGGCGTCGGTCACGGTGCACCGTCGCAGCACCGATGCCAGTCGGACCCGACGCCGCAATCCACCGACGCCGATGATCAGGTCATCGTCGACCCTACCCAACGTCAGCGCCGACGACTCGACCTGTGGCAGCTGCACACGCAGTCGGTAGACCGCGTCCACGCCGCTGCCGCTTTCCCTGTCCACGACCGGGCGTAGCGGGCCGGGCGGCGGCGCACCATCACGGGAGCGGGCGCTGTCGAGCAACTCGCCCAGTGCCTTGGGGCCGATCGGCTCGCCGGCCAGGTGCGGCACCATGACCAGTGCGACGTCACCGATCGCGCGGTCGAGATCGTCGAGAACCGCGCGCTGCTCGGAGATCCGCTCGGCGTACCAGTCGAACGCGGGATGCTCCGGGAGGTTGCGGTATTCGAACGAATCATCTTGCACCAGAATTTGATTGACGATCAGCTCGGCTACCTGCACACCCATCAACGCCAGCGAACCCAGCGTCCGCACCGCCTCGGCGGCCACTACCCGCTCCGCGGTCAGTACCAGGTGGGCGCTGACCCTCGACCCGTCGGACAGCAGGGTGCCCAGCCGATCGGTGCCGGCCGCGATGCGTTCCAGCAGTTCCACCAGCGCGGCCGAACGAGCATCGTCGATGCCGGCCAGCCGGCGGTGCCGCGGCCAGGCCCGCTCGAGATAGAGGCCGAAGGTGGCCGGCAGGGTCAGCATCCGCATCGCATCGGCTGTCGATGCGCAGTCGACGACGATCAGCTCCCAGCGGCCCGAGTCGGCGAGCTCGCCGACCTCATGCAACCCGAGAACCTCCTGCACCCCGGGGAGAGCCGAAAGCTCTTCGGGGGCAATGTCTCCCACCTCGGAATCGGGGAATCTGTGCGAAAGCAGCACGGCGACGTCGCGCCAACGGTCGCCCAGCAGAGCCAGGGTGTCCAGCGCCAAGGCGTCGAGCAGGCCACCGCCGGAGTCGGCGGTGTCGAGATCGGCCAGCACTCGGGTGGGCGCACCGCGACCGGTCGGCACGACCGCGGTCCCCAGGACGTCACCGATGGAGTGCGCCTGGTCGGTGGAGACCAGCAGCACCCGCATGCCGGCCCGCGCCGCCCGCACTGCCGTGGCGGTGGCCAGCGTCGACTTGCCTACACCGCCCTTGCCGACGAACAGGCTGACCCGGCACTCCCCGGCCAGCCGCGCGGCGTCGGCGGCGCTCCCGCGCTCAGTCAGCCTCGGCTCGTTTCTTCAGGTCCTTCAACGCGGTGTCGGTCAGACGTCGTTCGGCCTTGCGTTTGAGCAACCCGATCATCGGGATGATCAGATCCACCGAGAGCTCATAGGTGACCTCGGTGCCGGTTCCCTTCGCCACCAACCGATATGCGCCGTCGAGCGACTTGAGCAACGTACTCGACACCAGCGACCAGGTCACCGAGCTGCGGTCGGCCGGCCACTCGTAGGCCAGCACCATGCTGTCCTTGAGCACCGACGCGTCCAACACCAGCCGGGCCACTTTCGGATACCCGGCGTCGTCGGACTCCAGTACCTCGGTCTCCTTGTATTCGGCCACCCAGTCGGGATAGGACCCGATATCCGCGATGACGTCCATCACCGTCGCGGGGTCCGCATCGATGTAGATGGTCTGCGCCGTCTTGTCCGCCACTGAAACTCTTCCCCAGTTGTTGAAGCGAGGTCTGGTCGCTGCCAGGAAATCTACTCTGTCGAGGATGTCCGGCCGTCGCACTTCACGCCAGTCGGGACACCCCCACCGGCCGGCTGGCCTCCAGTCTGCGCTTGACCTCGAACGCCATGTCTTTTCCGGCGACCCGGCGCCGGTGGTTCATCGCCGGCAGGTTCATCTTGGCCAACTCCCAAGCTGCGGCGCCGGCCGGCTCGGCATGCAGGAAGTAGTGAAGCACGACGCCGTCCATCATGCGTTCCAGCCACACTTCCATCGTGCCCGTCAACGCGCCGGTGACGGTCCAGCGCTGGCCGACTTCGCCGCGGTCCTCGACGACGGTCAGCCGCAGATCGGGCCACCACCGCAACCAGCTGGCCTGATCAGCGACAGCGGCACCGACGTCGGTGGGATCGGCCGCGATGAACGTCTCGTCGGCGATCTGGATGCTGTTCATGACAGACAAGCTTCACATACGGCGATCCAATGCCTACCCGAGCGCCCTGGCGGGCCGACTATTCTGGACACGGCAGCGCAGTTTGTCGAGCCGCCTGAGAATCACGAGAGGGTGTCCACCGTGCGCGAGTACAGCGTCCCTGCATCATTCACCGTCGGCGAGAACGACAACATCGTCAGCGCCGTCTACGTTCACGAGCGCGACGATCCCGACCACGTGATCTTCCAGCGACTGGTCGACGGCAGCTGGGTCGACGTGACCTGCGCCCAGGCCGCCCAACAGATCCGTTCGGCGGCAAAAGGTCTCATCGCCGCCGGAGTCGCGCCCGGCGACCGGGTGGCGATCCTGTCGGCGACGCGCTACGAGTGGCCGATCCTCGACTTCGCCATCCTCTCGGTGGGCGCGGTGACGGTGCCGATCTATGAGACCAGTTCTGCCGAACAGGTGCAGTTCGTGCTCTCCGACTCCGGCGCGGTCGCCGCGTTCGCCGAGACCGATGAGCACGCCGAACGGATCGAACAGCAGCGTGCGACGCTACCGGCGTTGCAGTCGGTGTACTGCATCGACGGCAGCGGCACCGCAGCTCTGGAGGAGCTGGCGGAGGCCGGCCGCGGGGTGGACGATGCCGCGGTCGAGGAGCGCCTGGCCGGCATCAGGTCGGCCGCCCCGGCCACGTTGATCTACACCTCGGGCACCACGGGCCGGCCCAAGGGCTGCCAGCTGACCCACTCCAACCTGCTCTACGAGATCCGTGGCGCCAAGGCCTGCTTCCCCGATCACCTGGCCAAAGGTGAAAAGCTGCTGATTTTCCTGCCGCTGGCCCATGTGCTGGCGCGGGCGCTGACGATCGGCGCCTTCACCAACGGGGTGACCCTCGGATTCACCAGCGACATCAAGAACCTGGTGCCGATGTTCTCGGTGTTCCAGCCCACCCTGGTGGTCTCGGTGCCGCGGGTGTTCGAGAAGGTCTACAACACCGCCGAGCAGAACGCGGAGAACGACGGCAAGGGCAAGATCTTCACGATCGCCGCCGAAACCGCGATCGCCTGGAGCGAAGCCCAGGACACCGGCGGCCCCGGCCTGGTGCTGCGGCTCAAGCACGCGCTGTTCGACAAGCTCGTCTACGGGAAGCTGCGCGCCGCGCTCGGAGGACACTGCCATGCCGCCATCTCCGGCGGGGCCCCGCTCGGCGCCCGCCTCGGCCACTTCTACCGTGGCGTGGGGCTGTCCATCTACGAGGGCTACGGCCTGACCGAAACCAGCGCCGCGATCACCGTCAACCGGGTGGGCGAGCTTCGGGTCGGCTCGGTGGGCAAACTGTTGCCCGGCAACAGCATGTACCTCGGCGAGGACGGCGAGTTGATGGTCAAGGGTGGCGTCGTGTTCGGCGGCTACTGGGGTAACGAGGAGGAGACCAACAAGGTCTTCACCGACGGCTGGTTCCACACCGGCGACCTCGGCTCGGTCGACGAGGACGGATTCCTGACCATCGTCGGGCGCAAGAAGGAGATCATCGTGACCGCGGGGGGCAAGAACGTCGCCCCGGCACTGCTCGAGGACCGGTTGCGGGCGCACCCCCTGATCAGCCAGGCCATGTGCGTCGGCGACGCTCAGCCCTACATCGCTTCGTTGATCACGATCGACACGGAGGCTTTCCCCGGTTGGAAGGAACGCCACCACAAGGATTCGGATGCGTCGGTGGCGGATCTGGTCGACGATCCGGACCTGCGCTCGGAAATCGAGCTGGCGGTCAAGGAGGCGAACCAGGCGGTGTCCAAGGCCGAACAGATCCGCAAGTTCCGGGTTCTTCCCGTGGACTTCACCGAGGACACCGGGGAACTGACCCCGACGTTGAAGGTCAAGCGCAAGGTCGTCGCCGAGAAATTCGCCGCCGACATCGACGCGTTGTACGCCAAAGGCTAGAGCAGCCGGGCCAGCCGGTCGGCCTGGCGGCGCCACTGCCAGTGCTCCACGGCCCACCGGCGTCCGGCTGCACCCATCGCCACGGCACGGTCCGGGTCGGCCAGCAGGTCACCGCAAGCGGCGGCGACGGCGCCGACATCCCAGCCGTCGACGACCAGTCCCGTCTCGCCGTCCACGACGGTCTCCGGAGCGCCGCCCGAGCGGCCGGCCACCACCGGCACCCCGGACGACGACGCCTCGAGATACACGATGCCCAAACCCTCCACGTCCAGCCCGGCGCCCCGCGTCCGGCACGGCATCGCGAACACGTCGGCCATGGCGTGGTGGGCGGGTAACTCCTCGGCCGGCACGCCGCCGGTGAACACGACGTCGTCGGACACCCCGAAGGACTCCGCCAGCCGGGTCAGGGTGCTGCGGTAGGGACCGTTGCCGACGATCACCAACGCGGCACCGGGGACCCGCTCCCGGATCGTCGGTAACGCACGGATCAGCATGTCCTGGCCCTTGCGCGGCACGAGCCGGGACAGACACAGCACCACGGGCCGGTCACCGAGCCGGTAGCGCGCCCGCATCTCGGCGCGCGCCACCTCGTCGGGGACGAAGCGCTCGGTGTCCACGCCGGGCGGAACGTGCTCGAGCGCTGCGTCCGGACCGAACGCCGAGGCGAATCGGCGCCGGGTGTAGGCGCTGATGTAGGTCACCACGTCCGTGTCGTGCCCGATGCGGCGCAGCGCGGTACGTGCCAGTGGGAGCATCGACCAGCCCACTTCGTGACCGTGCGTGCTCGCGATCACCCGCTCGGCTCCGGCGGAACGGGCCAGCGGTGCCAGCAATGCCAGCGGAGCGGCGGCGCCGAACCACACCGTGTCCACGTCGCGCTCGGTGATCAGCCGACGCATCCGCGTCGCCACGGTCGGCTCCGGCAGCATCAGGGTGCCGGGATGGCGGACCACCTCGTACCCGTCGGCGGCGGCGCTCTCGTCGTACGCCTCGGCGCCCTTCCACTTCGGCGCGTAGACGGTCAGCGAGCCGCCGCCCGGCCGATCCACCAGATGGCCGACCAGCGCTTCCAAGTAGGACTGGATACCACCGGGGCGGGGCGGATAGTCGTTGGTGACGAGCAGGACTCGGCTCATCGCGCGCCGTCCGGGCGCCACTGCCGCCACCCAGTCAGAACGTCGGGCCATTCGACACCCAGCGAATCCCGCACGGCCGCGGCAGCGCCGCGGTGACCGTGGCCCCCGGCCGCCAGGTACAGCTCACGCAGTGCGGGCTCGCCGTAGGTGTCGGCGATGTAGGTGGCGAACGACCAGGCCCGGTCGTAGGCCGCGGAGCGCTGCGGCCCCGCGGTGTTCAGCTCGGCATCGGTCGGCACCGACCCCTCGGCGGGCACCGGCGGGGACGGCGTGGCCGGACGACCCACATAGTCAGCGACCCCTTCGGTGAGCCACACCGGGGCATCGGCCGCGGTCTGCGCCCGCGCCGCGTAGTGGAACAGCTCGTGGCGCAGCACAATTCGCAGATCGTGGTCGGTCATTGCGGCGGCCGCCGGCGAGAACGTGATGCGCTGCGCCGTCGTCGTGGCCGCCTCGTCGGCCCCGCCGCCGGCGAGGACGGCGAACTGCTCGCCGGATCCGGCGACGACGACGGTGACGCTGCGTGGCCACTGCGGACCCCAGAAGCCGGTGACGGCGGCCGACGCTGCGGGGAGTTCGGCGGCGATGCGATCGAGCAGCGCACCTCCGTCTGCGGCGCCCAGATCGATGAGGTGAGCCGTACGGCCGTCGGAGAGGTCGACGGTGCGAGGAGACAGCGCGGGCGCGACACGTGCCACCGGGCCGGCTGTGGGGGCGGCCAGCGCTGGGCCCGCCGGCACGGCCTGCGGCCCGCCCAGCACGAGCACCGCAGAGAGCAGTTCGGCCCCCAGCAGCGCCCCCAGGCGACGGCGAGCGCGGGACCCGCGCCGTCCGGAGACGGCGGGCGACTCAGTAACGACGGACGTTGTAGATCGGCGCATTGCTGACCGGCGCGACGCGCACCGGGGTGCCGTACGTCGATGCGTGCACCATCATTCCGTCACCGATGTAGATCCCCACGTGCGAGGCATCGGAGTACTGGATGACCAGGTCGCCGGGCTGCATCTGGTCCGTCGACACCGGTTGGCCACCGCGTGCCAGGGCCTGGCTGGAGTGCGGCAGCGAGATGCCGGCCTGCTGGAAGGACCACATCACCAGTCCGGAGCAGTCGAAGGCGTTCGGACCGGAGCCACCCCACGAGTACGGCGAACCGATCCGGCTCAGCGCGGCCTGGATGACGGTCGTCGCCGCGGGCGAGCCGGGCGCCGCGACGTCACCCGGCGGGATCGCTCCGGGTGGGGCGGGCAGCGGCGGCGGTGCGTCCGGCAGGCCGGGCAGCAGCGGCGGCGCGGGCGGAGCCGCGATGATCGCCGGGTCCTGGCCGGGCGGAACCGGTGCCGCAGCGGGTGGAACCGGGGGCGGTGGCGGCATGGCGGCCAGCGCTTCACGCTGATTCGGCGTGAGCGCTTCGTACTGGGCTTTGACGATGGCGATCTGCACCTGCAGCTGGCTCTGCTTGGACTGCAGGTCGGCGCGCACTGCAGCGGCCTGCTCGGCGGCGGTCTTCGCTTCCGTCGCCGACGCGGCCGACGCCTTCTCGGCGAGCTCGGCCCGGTGCCCCGTGTCGCGGAACGCCGTCATCTGGGCCTGCATCTCCGAGGCCATCACCCGCTGCACCGCGAGCTGATCGATCAAGCCCTGCGGGGACGACGCCGTCAACATCGCGTTGAAGCCCGACGTGCGCCCTCCCATGTATTCGGCGGCGGCGAGCGTGTCGACGGAACGCTGGAAGTGCGCGAGTTCGGATCTCGCGGCGTCGAGCGCGGCGAGGTCACTGGCGTGCTTGGCCTCGGCCTCCTGCTGGATGGCGAGCTTGTTGTCCAGATCCAGCTGGGCGGAATGCATCAGCTCGGTGGTCTGCTCGGCCTGCCGAGACAGATCATTCAGCTTTGCCAGCGCGTCATCGGCGGGATCCGCGCCGACCTGTCCGGCCAGCGCGGCGCCAGCCATGGCCACGCCGACGATCACACTGATGAAGGGTCGCCGAAAACGATTGATGGTCCGGTGCGCGCGGTCGAGCCTCAAGATTTGTGTGTCCTTCAACTGCCGTAACGAGCCGCCTCGAACTGCTCTAAGGTCTCAGACAGGTTACGAAACGGCATCGGCCTTGTCCAACAGGAGACGCAAATTTAACAGCCACCCCGAAGGTCTGGACAGTGTCGAAGCTGGGGCGTGTCGTCAGGCAACTCCGGCGCTTCCGTGCCGATGGATCGGGACCAACCTCAACCTCGGTGCCAGACCCACTTCGGCGAGCACCTCGAGCGCCCGCTGCTCGTCGACGAGCAAATTGTCCGGCACGCCGAGAAGCACGCTGACGACGCAGTCCTGACAGCCCGGACCGCGGACCGCGCAGTCGTCACAGTCGATGGTCACCGTGCCCGTATCCGGCTCTTCGCCCGGCGGCAGCTGTTCCTGGGCCATGGCGGCCTCCTTTCGATGGCAGACGACCGGACGGTATCCGCGGGGTCTGACAGTTCCCGTCCCATCCGGCCCGCCTCCCCGGACTTGTCACCGGCGCCGCCTACGTTCACCCCATGGGTCAGCTCAGCTTCACCGACGTCGACCCGTCCTCCGACCCGTTTGCCGGCCCGGCCCTGCGCGAGACCACCTTCGTCGTGGTCGATCTCGAGACCACGGGAGGTCGGGCGAGCGGTGACCGACATGACGAGATCACCGAGATCGGCGCGGTGAAGGTGCGCGGCGGCGAGGTCCTGGGTGAGTTCGCGACCCTCGTCGACCCGGGTCGCCACATCCCGCCTCAGATCGTCGCGCTCACCGGCATCACCACGGCGATGGTGTACGACGCCCCGCGGATCGACGCCGTGCTGCCGGCCTTCCTCGAGTTCTGCCGAGGGGCGGTGCTGGTGGCTCACAACGCGGGCTTCGACGTCGGGTTCCTGCGCGCCGCGGCCCAGCGCCACCACCTGCCCTGGCCCAAACCACCGGTGCTGTGCACCGTCAAGCTGGCCCGCCGGGTGCTCACCCGCGACGAGGCACCCAGCGTCAAGCTCTCCGCGTTGGCCACGTTGTTCGGCGCCACGACCACACCCACGCACCGCGCCCTCGACGACGCCCGTGCGACCGTCGACGTGTTGCACGCCCTGATCGCCCGGGTGGGCAACCAGGGCGTGCACACCTACACCGATCTTCGCGCCTACCTGCCCGACGTGACACCGGCCCAGCGGGCCAAGCGCCATCTGGCTCGCGGGCTACCGGCCGCCCCCGGCGTCTACCTGTTCCGTGGTCCGTCGGCGGAGGTGCTCTACGTCGGCACCGCGGTCGACCTGCGGCGCCGAGTGGCGCAATACTTCACCGGCGCCGATCCGCGCACGCGGATGAAGGAGATGGCGTCTCTGGCCGTCGGGGTCGATCACGTCGAGTGCGCCCACGACCTGGAAGCAGGGGTCCGGGAACTGCGGCTGCTGGCCGCGCATGCCCCGCCGTACAACCGGCGCTCGAAGTTCCCGCACCGCTGGTGGTGGGTGGCGCTGACCGATGAGGCGTTCCCGCGATTCTCGGTGGTGCGCACGCCCGGTGCACGCAGCGCGGTCGGACCGTTCCGCGCCCGGGCCGATGCCCAGGACGCCGCGGCCCTGTTGGCCCGCTACACCGGGGTGCGGACGTGCACCTCCCGGCTGGGCCGCTCGGCCGTGCATGGACCGGCCTGCCCGGACCATGAGGTCTCGCCGTGCCCGGCGGTACGCGGCTCCCGCTCCGACGAGTACGCCGCCGCCATCGCCGAGGCACGAGCGGTCATCGACGGCCGCAACGACCGCCCCCTCACGGCGATGCTGGCCCACATCGCCGAGCTCGCCGAGCGCAACCGCTACGAGACGGCCGCGCGTCTGCGCGACCGCACCGCCGCCGCGATCGACGTGCTGTGGCGTGGTCAGCGGCTACGCGCCCTGGCCGACGTCGCCGAGCTCGTCGCCGCCAAGCCCGACGGCGACCACGGCTGGCAGTTCGCCGTGGTGCGGCACGGTCAGCTCGCCGCGGCAGGATGCGCGCGGCGCGGTGTCCCGCCGATGCCGGTTGTGGAGGCGCTGAGTGCCGGCGCGCAGACCGTGTTGCCCGCCGACGCGCCGTTGGGCGGTGCGTTGATCGAGGAAACGGCGCTGATCGCACGCTGGCTGACCGCGCCCGGAGTGCGCATCGTGCGGGCCGATCCCGGCTACTGCTCACCCCTGGGGGCCGCCGGCCGGCATGCGACATGGTCGGCATCGGCACGTTCGGCGCGACTTGCCTCGGAGCATGTGATGGCGCAGTGGAGCGCCTCGTCAGAACTGCTGAGTGAACCGCACCCAACGCGCGAGCAACTGCTCGGCCGCCCCGGAGTCGATCGCCTCGGCAGCGCGGGCCAGGCCCGACTGCCAGGCAGGCACCCACTGGGCGTCGCTGGATAGCCCCGCGTGGGCGACCAACGCGCCCGCCGCGTTGAGCACCACCGCATCGCGCACCGGGCCCGTGGCGCCCCCCAGCACTGCCCGGGCCTCCGCGGCATTGGCTTCGGCGTCACCGCCGATCAGCGCCGAGATGTCCGCCCGGGCGAATCCGAACGCAGCCGGATCGAGGGTCAACCGCTCCACGGTGCCGGCCTGCACCCGCCAGATGGTGCTGGTCGTGGTCGTCGTCAATTCGTCGAGTCCGTCGTCGCCGTGCACGACCAGCGCGCTGGACCCTCGGGTGGCGAACACGCCGGCCATCACCTCGGCGAGGTCCGCCCACGCGCAGCCGATCAGTCCCGCCCGCGGGGACGCGGGGTTGGTCAGCGGGCCCAACAGGTTGAACACGGTCGGCACGCCGATCTCGCGACGCACCACCCCCGCGTGCTTGTAGGAGGGATGGAACTGGGGGGCGAACGCAAATCCGATGCCGACCTCGGCCACGCAGCGCGCCACCTCATCAGGCCCCAGGTCGATGCGTACGCCGAGCGCCTCGAGGGTGTCGGCGCCGCCGGACAGCGACGAGGCGGCGCGGTTCCCGTGCTTGACGACGGGCACGCCGGCCGCGGCGGTCACGATCGACGCCATCGTGGACAGATTGACGGTGTTGGCCCCGTCGCCGCCGGTACCCACGACATCGACGGTGTCGGTGCCGATCTTGTCCGTGGGGACGCGCCGGGCGTGCTTGAGCATGATGTCGGCGAGTTCGGTGACCTCGGCCGAGGTCGGCCGCTTCATCTTCATCGCCACGCCGAACGCCGCGATCTGAGCCGGTGTCGCGGTACCCGTCATGATCTGGTCCATCGCCCACGCGGCCTGACCGGGCGCCAGCGCCTCGTTGGTGGTCAGTTTTCCGAGGATCTGAGGCCATGTCGGGGCAGTCACGACGGCGATGTTCCCACGTCGGCGCGGAACTTCCCAACGCGCGTACCCGACTATTTATGACCAAAACCATCCCCGGGTGGAGTTCGCCAACTACAAAGCGTCATACTTGCTTCTGTGACGAGCGCTGTAGGGACCTCGGGAACCGCCATCACGTCGCGCGTACATTCGCTGAACCGGCCGAACATGGTCAGTGTGGGCACCATCGTCTGGCTGTCCAGTGAATTGATGTTCTTTGCTGGGCTCTTTGCGATGTATTTCACCGCGCGCGCGCAAGCCGATGGCGTCTGGCCGCCCCCACCCACTGAGTTGAACCTTGCCCTGGCGGTACCGGTGACGTTGGTGCTCATCGCATCGTCGTTCACCTGCCAGATGGGCGTCTTCGCCGCCGAGCGTGGCGACGTGTTCGGGCTGCGCCGCTGGTACACGCTGACGTTCGCGATGGGCCTGTTCTTCGTGCTGGGTCAGGGCTATGAATACCTGCACCTGGTCGAGCACGGCACGACCATCCCGGGCAGCGCCTACGGCACCGTGTTCTACCTGGCGACCGGCTTCCACGGCCTGCACGTCATCGGCGGCCTGATCGCCTTCGTGCTGCTGCTGGCCCGCACGAAGATGAGCAAGTTCACGCCCGCTCAGGCCACCGCGGCGATCGTGGTGTCGTACTACTGGCACTTCGTCGACATCGTCTGGATCGCACTGTTCGCCGTCATCTACTTCGTCCGATGATCGGCTCGCCGATGTGTCCGAAGACCGGCTCGCCGATGTGTCCGAAGACCGGCTCGCCGATGTGTCCGATGACGAGATCTCTCCGATGAGTCCGATGAGTCCGAAGAGAAGGGGTTCCATGCCGAAGAAGGCACCCTCCGCCGACCAGCCGGTGTCGGTCAGGCGGCGTCGTCTGCGCCGGCGCCTGTCGGGCGCGCTGCTGCTGGCGATCGGTCTGGGCGTCGCCGGCGGTCTGGCCGCCACGCTCACGCCCGCGCCACAGGTAGCTGTTGCCGACGAGTCGGCCTCGGCGATGCTGCGCACCGGCCAGCAGCTCTACGAGACCTCCTGCGTGACCTGCCACGGCATCAACCTGCAAGGTGTCGCCGACCGCGGGCCGAGCCTCATCGGGGTCGGCGAGGCGGCGGTGTACTTCCAGGTCTCCACCGGTCGTATGCCCGCCATGCGCGGCGAGGCTCAGGCCCCCCAGAAGCCGGCGCAATTCGACGCGGAGCAGACCGACGCACTGGGCGCCTACATCCAGGCCAACGGCGGCGGCCCGGTGGTCCCGCGCGACGAGAACGGCCAGATCGCCCAGGAATCGCTGCTGGGCAACGACATCGCCCGTGGTGGTGACCTGTTCCGGCTGAACTGCGCCTCGTGCCACAACTTCACCGGCAAGGGCGGCGCGCTGTCCTCCGGCAAGTACGCACCGGATCTGGGCGGCGCGAATCCCGCACAGATCTACACCGCGATGCTGACCGGTCCGCAGAACATGCCGAAGTTCTCCGACCGCCAGCTCACACCCGAAGAAAAGCGTGACATCGTGCGCTACGTCCGCGAGTCGGCCCAGACGCCGACTCCCGGCGGCCTCGGCCTGGGTGGCTTCGGCCCGACCTCCGAGGGCATGGTCGCGTGGATCGTTGGAATGGTGGCCGTCATCGCCGCCGCTCTCTGGATCGGAGCCCGCGCATGAGCGACAACAGCGACGACGATCTCAAAGGCTCCGACACCCCGGGCCAGAAAGGCGCTCCCGGTCAGCCGACCGATGCCGAATTGGCCGAGATGACCCAGGAGCAGCTCGTCGAGTTGGGTGGCCGACTCGACGGGGTCGAGACCGTCTACAAAGAGCCGCGCTGGCCGGTTCCCGGCACGAAGGCCGAGAAGCGCGCCGAACGCGGCGTGGCGGCCTGGCTGATGCTGGGCGGCGTCGCCGGGTTGGCGCTGCTGCTGGTCTTCTTGTTCTGGCCGTGGGAGTACAAGGCCTTCGGTGAGCCGGGCGAGTTCCTCTACACGCTCGCGACCCCGCTCTACGGTCTGACGTTCGGCCTGTCGATCCTGGCGATCGGCATCGGCGCGGTGATGTACCAGAAGAAGTTCATCCCCGAGGAGATCTCCATTCAGGAGCGCCACGACGGCCGCTCCCCCGAGCTGCACCGCAAGACCGTCGCGGCCAACCTCGGCAACGCCCTGGACGGGTCGACGATCAAGCGGCGCAAGGTCATCGGCTTGTCGCTGGGCATCGGCCTGGGCGCGTTCGGGGTGGGCACGCTGGTCGCCTTCATCGGCGGGCTGATCAAGAACCCGTGGAAGCCGGTGGTCCCGACCGCCGAGGGAATGAAGGCGGTGCTCTGGACTTCGGGCTGGACTCCCCGCTTCGAGGGCGAAACCATCTATCTGGCGCGCGCCACCGGGCGCCCGGGCGACTCCCCCTACGTCAAGATGCGACCCGAGGACATCGACGCCGGCGGCATGGAGACGGTGTTTCCGTGGCGCGAATCCGACGGTGACGGCACCACGGTGGAGTCCGAGCACCATCTGTTCGATATCGCGATGGGCGTGCGCAACCCGGTCATGCTGATCCGCATCCGGGCGGCCGACATGAAGCGCGTCATCAAGCGCAAGGGCCAGGAGAGCTTCAACTTCGGCGAGCTGTTCGCGTACACCAAGGTGTGCTCGCATCTGGGCTGCCCGTCCTCGCTGTACGAACAGCAGACCTACCGCATCCTCTGCCCCTGCCATCAGTCGCAGTTCGACGCACTGGAGTTCGCGAAGCCGATCTTCGGGCCGGCGGCGCGTGCCCTGGCCCAGCTGCCGATCACGATTGACCAGGACGGATACTTGGTCGCCAACGGCGACTTCATCGAACCCGTCGGACCGGCATTCTGGGAGCGCACATCATGAGCCCACGTCCAAGCCCTGCAGAGATCGCCGCCAAGCAGGGTGACGCGATCGACTCGCGCTACCACCCGTCCGCCGCGGTCCGCCGTCAGCTGAACAAGGTCTTCCCGACGCACTGGTCGTTCCTGCTCGGTGAGATCGCGCTGTACAGCTTTCTCGTGCTGCTGCTCACCGGCGTGTGGTTGACGCTGTTCTTCGACCCGTCGATGGCACACGTCACCTATGACGGCGTCTATCAGCCATTGCGCGGTGTCGGTATGTCTCGGGCGTACGAAACCGCGCTGGACATCAGCTTCGAGATTCGCGGCGGCCTGTTCGTCCGACAGGTCCACCACTGGGCGGCACTGCTGTTCGCCGCCTCGATCATGGTGCACCTGGCTCGCATCTTCTTCACCGGAGCCTTCCGGCGCCCCCGCGAAGCCAACTGGGTGATCGGATCGTTGCTGCTGATCCTGGCGATGTTCGAGGGTTTCTTCGGCTACTCGCTGCCCGACGACCTGCTGTCGGGCACCGGTCTCCGCGCCGCACTGTCGGGCATCACGATGGGAATCCCGCTGGTCGGCACCTGGATGCACTGGGCGCTGTTCGGCGGCGACTTCCCCGGCGACATCATCATTCCGCGCCTGTACGCGCTGCACATCCTGTTGATCCCGGGCATCATCCTGGCGCTCATCGGTGTGCACCTGGCCCTGGTCTGGTTCCAGAAGCACACCCAGTTCCCCGGCCCCGGCCGCACCGAGACCAACGTGGTCGGCGTGCGCGTCATGCCGGTGTTCGCAGTCAAGTCCGGCGCGTTCTTCGCCGTCACGGTGGGCATCCTGGGCCTGATGGGTGGCCTGCTGCAGATCAACCCGATCTGGAACCTGGGCCCCTACAACCCTTCCCAGGTGTCGGCGGGCAGCCAGCCCGACTTCTACATGATGTGGACCGATGGTCTGATCCGGTTGTGGCCGGCGTGGGAGTTCTACTTCTTCGGACACACCATCCCGCAGGGTGTGTGGGTGGCTGTCGGTATGGGCCTGATCTTCGCCCTGCTGATCGCCTACCCGTTCCTGGAGAAGAAGTTCTCCGGCGACGACGCCCACCACAACCTGTTGCAGCGACCGCGTGACGCTCCGACCCGCACCGCGGTCGGCGCGGCGGCGATCTCGTTCTACATTCTGCTGACGTTCGCCTGCATGAACGACATCATCGCGCTGAAGTTCCACATCTCGTTGAATGCGACGACGTGGATCGGCCGAATCGGCATGGTGCTGTTGCCCGCGATCGTGTACCTGGTGACCTATCGCTGGGCGGTGGGGCTGCAGCGCAGCGACCGCGAGGTGCTCGAGCACGGTATCGAGACGGGCATCATCAAGCGGCTGCCGCACGGCGCCTATGTCGAGTTGCATCAGCCGCTCGGCCCGGTCGACGAGCACGGGCACGCGATTCCGCTGGAGTACCAGGGCGCGGCTCTGCCCAAGCGGATGAACAAGCTGGGATCCAGTGGGGCCCCGGGGACGGGGAGCTTCCTGCGCGGCGACCCGCTCTCCGAGCACGAGGCGCTCACCGAGGCGGCTCACGCCGCCGAGCGTCGGGCCATCACCGCGCTGCGCGAACATCAGGAGCGCACCAGCGTGGGCAACGGCTCGTCGAACGGCCACTCCAACGGGTCGTCCAACGGGCACTCCAATGGCTCGTCGAACGGCCACCACGAGTAGTTTCCGCACGAACGCACTGGGCCGTCCCCGCCGCCAGGCTGGGACGGCCCAGTCATGTGAAGGGCCCAGTCATATGAAGGGCCCCAGTCATGTGAAGGGCTCAGCCGTTCGTCGTGCCCGGTGTTTCGTGGCGCCCTGTTGTTCGCGGAAAAATCCGTCGCAGTTGTGCCCCGGCGGTCCAGGTGTGCGCCGGCGGGTCAGGTGTGCCCCGGCGGTCCAGGTGTGCGGCGGCCCAGGTGTGCGCTGAGCGGGTCCAGTAGGTCCTGGGGCCCAGTGTTCACAGGACGCCGTCGGCCCAGTTGCTGGAGAGCCGACAGCGGCCTGCAGACCTCTCCGTTGCGATGGCCCGCAGCGGCGAAGGCCGGGATCGTCGACAACGATGTGGGGCCGCGCTGCGGCAGCGGGCGGCCGGCGTCGTTCGTGTACCGAGTCGGCGCTGTTCGTGTACGCAGCCGGCGCTGCAGCGAACGCCGAAACAGCTCAGTCGTCGGCGGTCACTCGGTGGCGCTGGGGGTGTGGGTGGCGAGCTCGCGCAGGAAATACCACATGACCGCACCCATCCCCACGGTGACGACTCCGGCCAGACCGTAGAGCACCCACGCGATCGTCTCGGTCTCGACGGCCATCAGGTAGGTCGCGATGCCGGTCAGCAAGGTGGCTACACCCATCGCGGTCAGCATGGCCACCCCGAACCGCAGGAACACGTGGTCGACGGCCGGAGACACCGAACTCGGCTCTGCGGTCCGCTGCAGCCGCGGCGGGGGGCCGCTGGCCTCCGCGGTCGGCGTCGCGGCCCTGAGCTTCTCTGTCGGCGCGTCCGCGCCCCCGACGGGTCGCTGACTCGCTGGCCGCTCGTCGGTGGCCTCGGGCGGCTCCGGTGGCGTCTCCTCGCTGCTCTCCCCCGAGCTGCGCCGCGCGCGCAGCAGCAACGGCACCGCGGCGATGATCACCGCCGCGGACACTCCGATCACCGTGTAGAGGAACCACGGGGTGCCCGAATCGCCGGTGTCGGCCTGGCCGTGCGTCAGATCGACGAGGGCCACCGTCGCGGCCACCCCGGCACCGAGCGCCGCCAGCCAGACCACCGCACAGCTGCCGAGCAGAATGCGGTCAGTCCGGTCGAGTGTGGCGAAGTCGAGACCCGAGCGGGATTGGTCGGCGCTGTCAGGAAGATATGTCATGGGCTGTGTGGTCACCTAGCAACTGGTCTGGGCGGCGTTGTTCGTATTCGAGGACAGCACTGTTCCGTCGCTGGTCGTGATCGAGCAATTCAGCTTGCTGACCAGGAAAAGACTGGAGGCCTGGACGGAGCCGACCTCGGACTGCGAGATCGGGGTGACCGTCAGAGACCACGGGATGTAGACGTTGCGTTGGGTGCGGCTACGCCCCGACGCGTCGATGTAGGTCACGGTGATGATGTCGCCGGGCGCCTTGGTGCCGGTCACCGAGTAGGTCACCTGGCGCGGTGCGGCCGGTGTCGGTGGTGGCGGCGGAGGGGGTGCCTCCGACGTTTCCGGCGGCGGCGGGGGCGCCTCGGTGGCCGGCGGAGGTGGCGGTGGCGGGG
>NZ_BLTG01000028.1 GCF_017312405.1 Mycobacterium sp. PO1 | reverse complement strand
TCCCTGGGCTCCCCCGCCCCAGCAGCCCGGCCCGCCGCAGCCGGCTGCTGCGGCGGGCCGGGCTGCTGGGGCGGGGGAGCCCAGGGATCGGTCACCTGAGCGATTGTGCCTTACCCGGATGAGTGAAATCTGAGCGGTTGGACATGACCGCGACCGTGGTGCGTGCTTTGCGGGCTGCCTCGAGGTCCACGTCGTGGATCAGCAGCTGCGGGTCCGGCCCGGCGGAGACGAGGACCTCGCCGAGCGCGGAGGCCACCAGGCTGCCGCCCACCCCGGTCGGCCCGGCCGCGGCGATCTCGTCGCCCGGGTAGGCCTGGCCGACGGCGGCGACGACGCTGGAGGTGTCGATCGCGCGGGCCCTGGCCAGCAGGTTCCACTGGTCGAGCTTGCCCGGACCGGCGCCCCACGAGGCGTGCGCGGTGATCACCTCGGCGCCGAGGTCGGCCAGCGCGATGTAGAGCTCGGGGAAGCGGATGTCGTAACACAGCGTCAGCCCGACGGTCACCGGACCCGCGTCGCCGTCGACGGTGATGACGACGGGTTCGCGGCCCGGGGCGACGGTCTTCGATTCGCTGAAACCGAACGCGTCGTACAGGTGGATCTTGTCGTAGTGCGTGTCGACGCCGCGGCCGGCGGCCAGCAGCGTGTTGGTCACCCGGTGGTCGGCGTCCCCGTCTGCGGGCCGGAACATACCCGCCACCACCGTCACCCCGGACCGCTCGGCGATCGCCCGCACGCCGTCGGCCCACCGGCCGTCCAACGGTTCGGCGACCGGCGCCAGTGGAACCCCGAAGCGACACATCGTCGCCTCGGGGAACAGCACCAGCGACGCACCGGCCTCGGCGGCCTCCCGGGTGTGGCGGTCGACCAACTCGAGGTTGGCCGCCGGGTCGGTGCCACTGAGGATCTGGGCCAGGGCGATACGCATGCACCCAGCGTAATTACGGCCCCCAGGCCGGCCGGTTGCGCGCCGCGGCCTTGTTGCCGAGCTTGCCGGTACGCACCTGCGCGGCCAGGCTGTCGAGGATCACCCGGGAACTCATCAGCGCGGTCTGCTCGGCCCAGTCGTAGGGCGGGGAGCATTCGACGACCTCGATGCCCGCCAGCCCCGGCTCGGAGACCATCTTGACCAGGTTCAGCGCCTCGCGGGGCAGCAGTCCGCCCGGCTCGGGCCAGCCGGTGCCGGGGACGAAGCCCGCGTCGATGACGTCGATGTCGAAGGACAGGTAGACCGCCTTGGCGTCCTTCCAGGCGGTCTCGAGGGCGATTTCCGCAATTTTTTCTACGCCGACCCGTTCCACGTCGCCGACGGTGATCACCGTCGACTGGCGTTCCCGGCCCACCTTGACGCCCTCGCGCGGGCTCTGCCAGCCGCCGATGCCGATCTGCACCAGGTTGGTCGCCGGGGCGTTCTTGATGTTGGTGGCGTGGAACCACGGGGTGGTGTGCATCCGCTCGTCGAGGTCGGTCTCCTGGGTGTCGACGTGGCGGTCGAAGTGGATGATCCCGATGTTGCCGTCCAGGTAGGGCGCCATGCCGCGGATGGTCGGGAACCCGATCGAGTGGTCCCCACCGAGGACGACGGGCATCACGCCCTTCTGCACCACGTGGGCCATCGCCTGGCTGATCTGGTCGAACGACTTCTCCAGGTTGCCGGGGATGGTGAACACGTCGCCGATGTCGACCATGTTGAGCTGCTCGCGCAGATCCACGCCGGACTCGTAGTTGTACGTGCCGAACAGGTTCGTCGAGCGACGGATGCCCTGGGGGCCGAAGCGGGTGCCGGGCCGGTAGGTGGCGCCTGCGTCGAGCGGCACCCCGAAGATCGCCACCTCGGCGTCGTCGACCTCGTTGACGTCCTCGACGAACGGACATTTGAGGAATGTGCCGCGCTCACCGGCGAAGTGTGGCTTCTCGCCGCGGACGAACGTGGAGATGGTGCGGTCATTGATGGTGGGTGCGGCTTCCAGCCCGTAGCTCAAGCCGCGGTCGATCTCCTCGCGCAGCCGGCGGTCACCGAGCCTGGCTTCGGCCTGCTGGGCCCAGGCGCCCTCAGCGTTGGGCAGATTCGGGTCGGGGGAGTCGGACACGGTGTGCTCCTCACGCGCCGTCTTGTCGCTGACCGGGTACGACGCACCTCGTCCGGGGAACCGGGTCGCCCGACTCCTGCGGCCATTGTCAGCACGGTTGCGAAGCGCTGTCCAGCGGAAACGGAAACACATCGTTAACAGCGCAGGCGACTACGCGTAATGGGGCGGGGTTTGTCTGAACGGGACCCACCTGACGAATGTGGGGCGCGTCTAGGGTTCCGCCGGCCGCCGGCCGGGTCTGGTCCGAGAGACGCAGGCGGCGGGCACCGGAGCCGGTCGTTCCACGGCGGGACAAAAGCCCGGGAGACTCCAGCGTTTCACAGGAGGCTCCGCAAGCATGATTCTTCTCGGCGTAGGCGCCAGCATCGTCGTCGTCACCCTGATCGGACTGGCGGTCGCCCGCCGGGTCGGCGGGGACAGCACCAACTTCCTCGTCGGCGGGCGCAACCTCGCGCTGCCGCTGGTCGGCGCCGCCCTGATGGGGCAGGCCGTCGACACCAACGCGACCCTCGGCAACACGGACCTGAGTTCGGCGTTCGGGTTCTGGGCCGGTGCGGCGCTGCCGCTCGGGCTGGGTCTGTGCCTGCTGATCACCGGCATCTTCTTCGCCAAGCCGATGAACCGGATGGGGCTGACCACGCTGCCGGACTACTACCGGCTGCGCTTCGGGCGGCCGGTCGAGATCATGGCCTCGATCCTGATGATGATCGCGTTCGCGATCCTGGTGGCCGGCAATCTGGTGGCCGGCGGATTTCTCTTCGAGTACTTCGTCGGTTTCCCGTACTGGGTGGGCGTGGTGCTGATCGCCGGGATCGTGCTGCTGTACACCGGTGCCGGCGGCATGCTGGCCGACGCCTACACCGCGATCGTGCAGATGAGCCTGATCCTGGTGGCGGCGGTCGCGACGCTGATCTGGGTGACCGTCGCCTACGGGTTGACGATCCCGGAAGGCATGGGGCCGTTCGACTTCGGCCAGCTCTCCGATCCCGCGCAGGGCGCCGCGATCAACTGGGCGACGCTGATCGCGCTGGGCATCGGCGACATCGTCGCGATCGACTTCATGCAGCGCATCTTCTCGGCCCGCTCGCCGGAGGTGGCCCGTCGCGCCTGCTTCGTCGGTGCGGCCGGTGCGGCCGCCATCGGTATCCCGTTCGCGCTGGTGGCGCTGGCCTCGACCGCGATCGTGCCCGAGGGCAGCGACGGTCCGGTGCTGTTCGTGCTGCTCAACGACTTCGCCCCGCTCGGGCTGACGGTCTTGGTGCTCGCCGGCATCGTCGGGGCGTCGATGAGCACCGCCAACGGGGCCATCCTCGGCACCGCGGCGGTGGCGGTGCGCAACGTGGGCAACGTCCGGCGGGTGCACATCGAGGGCAAACAGGACCCGCTGCTGAAGGCCACTCGGTGGGCGATGCTGCCGGTGGCCGCGGTGTCGATCGTGTTCGCGCTGGAGGTGCCGCAGACCGGGATTCTGCTGACGCTGGCGTTCGATCTGCTGCTGGCGTGTCTGATCGTGCCGTTCGTGCTCGGGATGTACTGGCGGCGGGGAACTGCCGCAGCGGCGGTGACGGCGATCGCCGTCGGGTTCGTGGTTCGGATGGCCCTGTTCGCGATGACGCCGACCATTTACGGCGTGGACAACACGATTCTGTACTTGCCCAACGGGATGTTCGACGCCACGTTCGACGGCTACCCGACATTCATCGCGGTTCTGGCCTCGTTGGTGGCATACGTCGCGGTGGCATTGGTTACCCGGCCGGCGACATTGCGGGCCCTGGACATCCAGCTGGCCGACGACCTCGACGAGGCACTGGCCAGGGCTGACGCCGGGGACGCCGCCGCATTGCGGGCGGCGAAACCCGCCCCCGCCCCGGCGCTGACGCCCGCCGCGGGCAGTCTTGCCGGCGCCGCCGACCCGGAAGGCGCACCGACGTAAGCAGCCGCCGACCTAGCCGGCGACGGGCGCGACGGCCGCCCACGGCACCGTGAGGATGCCGTCGCGCAGACTCCGCCTCGGCGCCGACACCGGAAAGCCCTCGGCGGCAAGCATTTCCACCATCGCGCGCCACCGCGCGCGGGGGCCGAAGACGCCGTGTCCGGCGACTCTGGCCCACGCGTGATCGGCGGCGGACAGCAGCGTGTGGATCGGCTCGCCGGCCACGTTGCGGTGGATCAGCACCTTGGGCAGCCGCTCGGCCAGATCCGAGGGGGTGTCGATGGCGAACGGATCGCACGCCAGCGTCAGGCTCAGCGGGGCCGCGACGTCCAGCAGGATCCAGCAGCAGCGCCGCCCGAGTTCGTCGCAGGTGCCGTCGAGGATCAGTCCGCCCGGCGCCACCCCGCGCTGCATCGCGGCCCACGCGCCGGGCACCGCCTCCACCGGATACTGCCGCAGCACGTTGAACGCACGCACCAGCACCGGACGCCGGCCGGCCAGTTCGAAGCCGCCGAGGGCGAATTCGACCCCCGGCGACGTATCTCCCCGGACGGCGGCCTGACCGGTGCGGACCCGCTCGGGGTCGATCTCGAGGCCGACCACGCGGACGTCGGTGCGCACCTCGCGCAGCCGGTTCGCCAGCTCCAGCGTGGTCACCGGCAGCGCCCCGTATCCGAGGTCGACGACCAACGGGTCGGCGGCGGTCTGCAGCACATGGCGGACCCGCGGATCGTGCACCAGCCAGCGGTCGCTGCGACGCAACCTGTTGTGCCCGGTGGTGCCTCGCGTGATGGCGCCGAGCGGCTGCGGCATAGGGGCGATTCTATGGACCGACTCAGCCGTTCTCGGTGATCCACACCGTGGTGAACCGCTGCTCGGCGATCAGCAACTCCACGAGCTGGTTGCCGATGAAGCCTTCGATCTTGCCGCCCACGAGCGGAATGCGGACCTCGACGGCCGCCTGCACCGCCAACCGCGAGCCGTGCGCCGTCGTCGGGCTCAGCGACAGGTCACCGGTCAGGCCCACCGGCGCCCCGGGGATCGAGCCGGTCACCACGGCGCTGGCCTGACCGCCGCGCACCGGCGTCCAGCTCTCCTCGCGGACGAAGCTGAGGTCACCGCGATGGAACTGGGTGACCACCGCAGGCAGCCGATCCGACCGCAGCGTCTGTGTGGTGCGCACCCGGATACCGCCGTCGGTGCCGACGACCATCTCGTCCAGGCTGGCCTCGTCGGCGCCGGAATCCTGCAGCCGCACCAGCCAGTACTGCTCGTCGCTGAACGCCCGATGGACCTGTTCGACGGTGCCCTCGTACTCGGCGGCCATGTCGAATGAACGCGGCATGGCAAACCACGCTACCGTTACCGCCCGTGGTCACTTCGTCTATCGCGGGCGTGGCGGTCGCCGAGAACGTCCCGGTGGCACCGCTGACCACGCTGCGGGTCGGGCCCGTGGCCCGCCGGTTGCTCACCTGCACGAGCACCGAGCAGGTGATCGCCGCGGTCGCGGCCACCGGACCGGATGCGCTGATCCTCGCCGGAGGGTCGAACGTCGTGCTGGCCGACGACCAGCCGGATCTGACCGTCGTACGGCTCGCCAACACCGGCATCACCGTCGACGGCGCCGTGCTGCGCGCCGAGGCCGGTGCGGTCTGGGACGACGTCGTCGCGACGTCCCTGCGGCACGGGCTCGGCGGGCTGGAGTGTCTGTCCGGCATTCCCGGCTCGACCGGCGCGACTCCCGTGCAGAACGTGGGCGCCTACGGCGCCGAGGTCGCCGACACCATCCGCCGGGTCAGGCTCCTGGACCGGCACACCGGCGAAGACCGGTGGGCAGGCCCGGGCGAGCTCGGATTCGGTTACCGCACAAGCATTCTCAAGAAAACGGGCGACCTGGTGGTGCTCGAGGTGGAGTTCGCGCTCGACCCGGACGGCCGCAGCGCGCCGATCCGCTACGGTGAGCTGGCCACCGCGCTGGGCGTCACCGCCGGCGAACGGGCCGACCCGGCGGCTGTGCGGGCCGCGGTGCTGGCCCTGCGTGGCCGCAAGGGCATGGTGCTCGACGAGCCCGACCACGACACCTGGAGCGTCGGGTCGTTCTTCACCAACCCTGTCGTCACGCGTGCCGAGTTCGAGCGGCTCAGTGCGACCGTGACCGGTCCCGTCCCGAACTATCCCGCCGACGGCGCGGTGAAGCTGGCCGCCGGCTGGCTGGTCGAGAACGCCGGCTTCGGCAAGGGGTTTCCCGGGCCGAGTGCCGCTGCGCGGTTGTCCACCAAGCACGCCCTGGCGTTGACCAACCGCGGCGGCGCCACCACCTCGGACATCCTCGCGCTGGCCAGGACCGTTCGCGACGGGGTGCGGGCGGTGTTCGGGATCGAACTCACACCCGAGCCGGTACTGGTGGGGTGCGCGATCTAGGTACTCTGGGAACACGTGAGCCCTGCAGATCCGGTGCCGTACCTGAACCGTCGGCGCGCCCTGGCCGCGTTGGCGGTCGGTGTCGTCGCGCCCGGTGTGCTGGCGGCATGCAGCCGATCGGGTGAGAGCGCGTCGCCCGAGGAGCGTGACGAGCCGGCGAAGCCGCAATTGAAGTACCAGCCGGCCCATGCAGCTGTCGACGTCTCGCCCACCGCCCCCGTCGGCGTCGACGTCACCGACGGCTGGTTCCAGAAGGTGAGCTTGACCAACACCGACGGCAAGCTCGTCGCCGGGGAGCTCAATCGGGACCGCACGTCGTTCACCGTCACCGAACCCCTCGGGTACGGCGCGTCCTACACCTGGGGCGGCACGGTGGTCGGCCAGGACGGCAAGTCCGTGCCGGTCACCGGATCGTTCACCACGATCAACCCGGACACCCAGGTCAACGGCCAGTTCCAGCTGGCCGACGGGCAGACCGTCGGCGTCGCCGCGCCCATCATCCTGCAGTTCGATGCCGCGATCGCCGACGAGGACCGTCCCGCGGTCGAGAAGGCGCTGAGTGTGACCACGACACCGCCGGTCGAGGGCAGCTGGGCGTGGCTGCCCGACGAGGTCGGCGGCTCACGCGTGCACTGGCGCACCCGCGACTACTTCCCGGCGGACACCACCGTGCACGTCGACGCCAAGCTGTACGGCGTGCCGTTCGGTGCCGGCGCCTACGGAGCGGCCGACTCGACGCTGGACTTCACCGTCGGCCGTCGCCAGGTGGTCCGGGCCGAGGCCTCCACCCACCGCATCCAGGTGCTCGACGGGGCGGGCGCGGTGCTCATGGACTTCCCGTGCAGCTACGGCGAAGGGGATCTGGACCGCAACGTCACCCGCAGCGGCATCCACGTCGTCACCGAGAAGTACGAAGACTTCTACATGACCAACCCGGCCGCCGGTTACGCCAACGTGCGGGAGCGCTTCGCGGTCCGGATCTCCAACAACGGGGAGTTCATCCACGCCAACCCGGCCAGCCTCGGATCGCAGGGCAACAGCAACGTCACCAACGGGTGCATCAACCTGTCCCTCGAGGACGCCGAGCAGTACTTCAACACCGCCATGTACGGCGACCCGGTCGAGGTCACCGGCACCCGCATCCCGCTGTCCTACGCCGACGGAGACATCTGGGACTGGTCGGTGCCGTGGGAGGAGTGGGTCGCGATGTCCGCGCTGACCGACGAGCGGGCCAGCGAGATCCCCGACACCGCACCCGCCACCCCGTCGGGTGCCCCGCAGCCGGTGGACAGCCGCCCCGGCCGGTAGGGCGTTTGTGCGTTCAGACTGCGCTGACGGCGACGAAGTTCGAGTAGACCCCGCGCTGGCTGCAGTCTGAACGGGTTGTCAGCGGTGGTAGGACGGCGGCAGCGGCATCCCGAGATCAGCCATCACCGCGCGCAGTCGGGTCGGGTAGTCGGTGATGATGCCGTCGGCGCCCGCGGCGATCTGGGCACGCATCGCGCCGGCGTCGTTGATCGTCCACGGCACCACCGTCATGCCGGCGCCGTGAGCGCGGGCGACGAAATCGGCGTCGGCGACCAGCCGGAAGTCCGGGTCGTCAGGGGTCAGGCCGTAGGGCACCGAATAGCCCGGCGACAAGACAGTGGCCCCGACCTGTTGTGCCCCGGCGATCGGATCGGCCACGTCGGCCGGATCCACCCCGGCCAGCCATGGCGAACCCGGCACCCAGGTGGTGTCGTCCCACAGCGCGACGCGCGGGACGCCGGGTGCCTGCGCGGCGACCAGCGGCAGCGTGCGCCAGTCGAAGCTCTGGATGTCGATCTTGTCGAGTTTGCCGGCAGCCCGGGTGGTCGCCAGGATGACGTCGACGAACTGCTCCGGACTGGCCGACATGGCCGGGTTGTCCGCCTCGATCTTGGTCTCGATGTTGTAGCGCACGCCCGCCCGGTACTCGTCGGCGAGCGCGAACACCTCGGGCAGCGTGGCGATGGTGTTGCCCGCCACCACCTCCGCGTCCGGGTGGTCGGGCAGCAGCTTGCCGCAGTCCAGGGTGCGGATCTGGGGCAGCGTCAGGTCGTGCACGAGCTTGCCGACATAGGGGAACTGCGGGTCGCCCGGTGTGGCGGGCGCGGTGTCGGCGCACTTGGCCGCCTCGATGCGGGGGTCGTGCCAGACCAGCGGCTGGTTGTCGCGGGTGAGCACGATGTCCAGCTCGAGCGTGCTGACGCCCAGTTCGAGCGACTTCGCGAACGCCCGCAGTGATTCCTCGGTGGTTTCCCCACGGCCCCCGCGGTGCGACTGCAGGTCGAAGGCTCCGGGGTCGGCCGCGGCGGGCGGAGCGGCGAGCACCGCGCCGGCGACGAGGGACGAGGTGAGCAAGCTGGTGGCCCGGCGCATGCCGGCACGATAGCCATCCGCGGCGAACGCCACGCGACGACCAGACGACCACGAGGCGTTGAGACTGCGCTGGCGTCGGGAAAGTGCGAGTGGCACCCGCACTGGATGCAGTCTCAACGTCAGGACAGGTGCGGTCTCGACGTCCGGTCAGGTGCGGTTGAAGCGGGATCCCGCGGCGCCGCTGACCTGGTCCCGCGGCCGGACCACGATCAGATCCAGGTCGACGTGCGCGGGCCGGGAGGCGACGAACCCGATCACCTCGGCGATGTCCTCGGCCACCAGCGGCGTGACCCCTTGGTAGACCTTCTCGGCCCGCTCGGCGTCCCCTTCGAAGCGGTTCAGCGAGAACTCGGTCTGCACCATGCCGGGGGCCACCTCGGTGAGCCGCACCGGCTGGCCCAGCAGCTCGCTGCGCAGCGTGCGGTGCAACACCCCCTGGGCGTGCTTGGCGGTCGTGTAGCCCGCCCCGTTGTCGTAGATCTCCACGGCCGCGATCGAGGTCACGGTCACGATCAGCCCGTCTCCGGAGGCGATCAACTTGGGCAGCAGGGCCTTGGTGACGTGCAGTGTGCCCATCACGTTGGATTCCCACATCCAGCGCCAGTGTTCGACGTCGGCGTCGGCGACCGGTTCGAGCCCACGCGCACCACCGGCATTGTTGACGAGCACGTCCACCCGGTCCAGCCGACCCGCCATGGCGGCCACGGCTTCGGGGTCGGTCACGTCGGCCATGATCGCGGTGCCGTCCAGCTCTGCTGCCAGCGCCGTGATCGGCCCTTCCCGGCGAGCCACACACACCACGTGAAAACCTTGTGCCGCAAGTGTTCTCGCCGTCGCCTCACCGATGCCGGCGCTGGCTCCGGTGACCACCGCGACGCGGCGGGAATCCGATGGCGTGGTCATACCCGACACCTTAGACCCCGCGACGGCCGCCACCGGGGCGCACCGACGGTCGGCGGCCAACCGGGAGTGCAAGGGGTCACCCCGGGTCAGCGGTGTAGACATGACAGTGTGTGTCCCGCCTCCGAACCCACCGGTGCGCCGTCCGCTCTGCCGGCTCCCCGCCGGGTGGCGGTGCTGTCCGTGCACACCTCCCCGCTCGCGCAGCCGGGCACCGGCGACGCCGGCGGGATGAACGTCTACGTCCTGCAGACCGCGCTGGAGCTCGCGCGCCGCGGCGTCGACGTGGAGATCTTCACCCGCGCCACCTCCTCGAGCGACGACCCGGTGGTCCGTGTCGCTCCGGGGGTGCTGGTGCGCAACGTCGTCGCCGGGCCGTTCGAGGGCCTGGACAAGAACGACCTCCCCACGCAGCTGTGTGCGTTCACCGCCGGGGTGCTGCGCGCCGAGGCGACCCACGAACCCGGCTACTACGACGTCGTGCACTCCCACTACTGGCTGTCCGGACAGGTCGGCTGGCTGGCCGCCGACCGGTGGGCGGTACCTCTGGTGCACACCGCCCACACGCTGGCCGCGGTCAAGAACGCCGCGCTGGCCGAGGGGGACTCCCCGGAACCGCCGATGCGGGCGGTCGGTGAGCAACAGGTCGTCGACGAGGCCGACCGCCTGGTCGTCAACACCGAGCACGAGGCCCAGCAGTTGGTGTCGCTGCACGACGCCGACCCCGACCGCATCGACGTGGTGCACCCCGGTGTCGATCTGCAGACCTTCACCCCGGGTGACCGGCGGCAGGCCCGTGCGGCGCTGGGCCTGGCGCCTGACGTCCCCACCGTGGCGTTCGTCGGCCGCATCCAGCCGCTGAAGGCCCCGGACGTGCTGCTGCGGGCGGCGGCGCGGCTGCCCGGCGTGCACGTCGTCATCGCCGGCGGGCCCTCGGGGTCCGGGCTGGCCGCCCCGGACCTGATGGTTCACCTGGCCGACGAGCTGGGTATCGCTGACCGTGTGACGTTTCTTCCGCCCCAGTCGCGCGCCGACCTGGTCCGGGTGTACCGGGCCGCCGACATCGTGGCCGTGCCCAGTTACTCCGAGTCGTTCGGGCTGGTCGCGGTCGAAGCGCAGGCGTGCGGCACCCCGGTGGTCGCCGCCGCGGTCGGCGGGCTGCCGGTGGCGGTCCGCGACGGTGTCAGCGGCTCACTCGTGCAGGGACACGACATCGACGACTGGGCCCGGACGCTGGGTGAGGTGTTCGCCCGCGGGCCGGCGTCGATGGGTTCGGCGGCCGTCGAGCACGCCGCCACGTTTTCCTGGGCGCACACCGTCGACGGCCTGATCGACAGCTATGGCCGGGCCATGATCGACCATCAGGCGCGGCATCAGCGCCAGCTGCCCGGGCCGCGCAGCGGACGCCGCTTCTCGAGGCGTCGGGGGGTGCGCGCATGAGCAGCGAGGGCATCGATCCCGGCGAAGTCGCCGCCCTGATCGAGAAGACGCTCAACGAGCACGACCTCGTCTACACCCGCCACGAGGGGGCCCACGGCGGACTGCCCGGGCTGATCGTCGAACTGCCGGGCGAGCGCCGCCTCAAGACCAACACGATCCTGACCGTCGGCGAGCACTCGGTACGCGTCGAGGCGTTCGTGTGCCGCAAGCCCGACGAGAACCACGAGGGCGTCTACCGCTTCCTGCTCAAGCGCAACCGCCGGCTCTACGGTGTCGCCTACACCCTCGACAACGTCGGAGACATCTACCTGGTGGGCCGGATGGCGCTGGCCTCGGTCACCGGCGCCGAGATCGACCGGGTGCTCGGACAGGTGCTCGAAGCCGTCGACGGCGACTTCAATACGTTGCTGGAGTTGGGTTTTCGCACGTCGATCCAGAAGGAGTGGGAGTGGCGCGTCTCCCGCGGTGAATCGCTGAAGAACCTGCGCGCGTTCGAGCATCTCATCGACGATCAGGACGACGACTGAGCTCACGCGTGAGAGGATTTCCGGCATGGCAGATACCGCGACGCTGATCCTGCTCCGTCACGGCGAGAGCGAGTGGAACGCGCTGAACCTGTTCACCGGCTGGGTCGACGTCGACCTGACCGACAAGGGGCGCACCGAGGCGGCTCGTGCGGGAGAGCTGATCAAGGACCTCGACCGGCAACCCGACGTGCTGTACACCTCGTTGCTGCGCCGCGCGATCACCACGGCCAACATCGCGCTGGACAAGGCGGACCGACACTGGATCCCGGTGCACCGCGACTGGCGGCTCAACGAACGGCACTACGGCGCGCTGCAGGGCCTCAACAAGGCCGACACCAAGGCCAAGTACGGCGAGGAGCAGTTCATGGCGTGGCGGCGCAGCTACGACACGCCGCCGCCGCAGATCGAGGCGGGCAGCGAGTTCAGCCAGGACAGCGACCCGCGGTACGCCGACATCGGCGGTGGCCCGCTGACCGAGTGCCTCAAGGACGTGGTGGAGCGGTTCGTCCCGTACTTCACCGAGGTCATCGTCCCCGACCTGAGGGCTGGCAAGACCGTGATCATCGCCGCGCACGGCAACTCCCTGCGGGCCCTGGTCAAGCACCTCGACGGGATGTCCGACGAGGAGGTGGTCGGGCTCAACATTCCCACCGGCATCCCGCTGCGCTACGACCTGGACGGGGATCTGAAGCCGACCGTGGCCGGCGGCACCTATCTCGATCCCGAAGCCGCTGCCGCCGGTGCGGCGGCCGTCGCCGCGCAGGGTGCCAAGTAGCGACGCGCACCCGTTCGGCGAACGATGGGTGAACACTGGAGAACGCCGGTCGAAACATCCGTCTTTGCATCTGTGACTTGTCCCGAATTGGCCGCACGCTGCTGGGATGACGTTCACCGAGTTTGTACGCTCGTCGCGTGAGCGTCGTATCGGCGCTGCTGCTGGCAGCGATCGTGGCACTGCTCGCGTTGGCGATCGGTGTCGCGGTCGGGGCGTGGGTGGGACCCCGCCTTCGCGATCAGCGGCAGAGGCGTTTCGCCGAGGAGTCCGGCATCACGGTGTCGCAGATGCTCGTGCACGTGGTGGCTCAGTCCCCCGTCGGGATCGTGGTCGTCGACACCTACCGTGACGTCGTCTACACCAACGAACGCGCGACCGAACTCGGTCTGGTGCGCGAACGGTTGCTGCACGACCGCGCGTGGGCGGCCGCCCAGCGCACCCTGGCCACCGGCGAGGACAGCGAGTTCTCGATCTCCGCGGGCCGACGCAGCAGCCGCCACGCCCGCGCGGGCCTCTCGGTGCGCGGCCACGTCCGCCTGCTCACCGAGGAAGACCGGCGGTTCGCCGTCGTCTACGTCGACGACCAGTCCGAGCACGCCCGGATGGAGGCGACCCGTAGGGACTTCGTCGCCAACGTCAGCCATGAGCTGAAGACCCCGGTCGGGGCGATGGGGGTACTCGCCGAGGCGATCCTGTCCTCGGCCGACGACGAGGACACGGTCCGTCACTTCGCCGAGAAGATGGTGACCGAGTCCACCCGCCTGGCCAACATGGTCGGCGAACTCATCGAACTGTCCCGCCTGCAGGGCGCCGAACGGCTGCCCGACATGGAGGCCGTCGACGTGGACACCGTCGTCGCCGAGGCCCTGTCGCGGTACAAGGTCGCCGCCGACAACGCCGACATCTCGATCACCACCGATGCGCCGACCGGATTCCGCGTGCTGGGCGACCAGACACTGCTGGTGACCGCGATCGCGAACCTGGTGTCGAACGCGATCGCGTACTCGCCGCACGGGTCGTCGGTGTCGATCAGCCGGCGTCGGCGCGGCGACAACATCGAGATCGCCGTCACCGACCGCGGCATCGGCATCGCGCCCGCGGATCAGGAGCGGGTGTTCGAACGGTTCTTCCGCGTCGACAAGGCGCGATCCCGGGCCACCGGCGGCACCGGCCTGGGACTGGCGATCGTCAAGCACGTCGCCGCCAATCACAACGGCTCGATCCGGCTGTGGAGTCAGCCGGGAACGGGGTCGACGTTCACGTTGTCGATCCCGGCCTATCTGCGCCACGCAGATCCCGCTGACGATGACGACGCCGAGATCCACGACATCCCGGACATGGACAACGAACGAGAGGACTAGAACGACGATGACCAGTGTGCTGATCGTGGAGGACGAGGAGTCCTTGGCTGATCCCCTGGCGTTTCTCCTCCGCAAAGAGGGCTTCGAGGCGACCGTGGTGACCGACGGGCCGGCCGCGTTGGCCGAGTTCGACCGCACCGGCGCCGACATCGTGCTGCTCGACCTGATGCTGCCGGGCATGAGTGGCACCGATGTCTGCAAACAGCTGCGGTCGCGGTCCAGTGTGCCGGTGATCATGGTGACCGCCCGCGACAGCGAGATCGACAAGGTGGTCGGACTCGAGCTCGGCGCGGACGACTACGTCACCAAGCCCTACTCCGCGCGGGAGCTGATCGCCCGCATCCGGGCGGTGCTGCGGCGCGGCGCCGACGCCGACGACACCGGCATCGGTGACGGTGTGCTGGAGGCCGGGCCGGTCCGAATGGACGTCGAACGGCATGTGGTGAGCGTGAACGGCAGCCCGGTCACGTTGCCGCTCAAGGAGTTCGACCTGCTGGAGTACCTGATGCGCAACAGCGGGAGGGTGCTCACCCGCGGTCAGTTGATCGACCGGGTGTGGGGCGCGGACTACGTCGGGGACACCAAGACCCTCGACGTCCACGTCAAGCGCCTGCGCAGCAAGATCGAGGCCGACCCGGCCAATCCGGTGCACCTGGTGACCGTGCGCGGGTTGGGTTACAAACTCGAAGGCTGACCCGGGAGGGCGACGCTCGTCGCGTCCTCAGCCGGTGACGCCGCCCATGATCTCGGCCACCTCGACGGTGTTGACGCCGGCTTCGACCGACGGGTCGGCCTCGGCGAGGGCCAGCGCCTCGGCCCGGTCGCTGCAGCGCAGCACGCCCAGACCCCAGACGCCTTCCGGGTCGGCCACCGGGCCGTAGACCACCACATGGCCGCCGTTGCGCAGCTGCTCCCAGTACGTGCCGTGCAGATCCATCGTGTGCTGTTCCTCGTCGGTCAGGGTCTGCGCGAAATCGGCCCGCGGCGGGATCAACCGGACGAGGAAGAGGTTCACTCCGCGGCCCGGGTGGCGGGGTGCACGGCGACCAGCCCGAGGCTGCTGCGCCGCTTGCACATCGCCGCGAGCTCGGCATAGGCCTTCTCGCCGAGCAACTCGGTCAGCTCCGGCGCGTAGGACTGCCACACCGGCTTCTTGCCGACGTGCGCCGCCGGGTCACCGGTGCAGTACCAGTGCAGGTCGTGTCCGCCCTCGCCCCAGCCGCGCCGGTCGTACTCGGTGATCGTCGATTTCAGGATCTCCGAGCCGTCCGGGCGGGTGACCCATTCCTGCGTGCGCCGGATCGGCAGCTGCCAGCAGACCTCGGGCTTGAGGGTCAGCGGTTCCACCCCGATCTTGAGCGCCTTGGTGTGCAGAGCGCACCCGATGCCGCCCGGCCAGCCGGGACGGTTCAGGAATATGCAGGCGCCCTTGTACTTTCGGGTGCGCCAGTTGGGCTTGTCGTCGTATTCGTCCATCTCGAGATAGCCCTTTTTGCCCAGGCCCTTGTCCCGGAACTGCCAGTCCTCGTCGGTGAGCAACTTGACCGCGTCGTCGAGTTGGGCGCGGTCGTCGTCGTCGGACAGAAACGCCCCGTGGGAACAGCAGCCGTCGTCGGGGCGGCCTTCGACGGTGCCCTGGCAGGCCGGGGTCCCGAACACGCACGTCCACCGCGACAACAGCCACGTCATGTCGGCGGCGATCAGATGTTCGGGATTGTCGGGGTCGTAGAACTCCACCCATTCGCGGGCGAAATCCATTTCGACCTCTCTCGGAGGTGAACCGGTCACGGTTTCCCACGGTAGACCCATTAAGTTGGACGAGTGCGATTAGGCGTGCTCGACGTGGGCAGCAATACCGTTCATCTGCTGGTGGTCGATGCCCGCCGCGGCGGGCACCCGACCCCGATGAGCTCCACCAAGGCCTCGCTGCGGCTCGCCGAGGCGATCGACCAGTCCGGCAGACTCACCCGTCGCGGCGCCGACAGGCTGATCGGCACGATCGACGAATTCGCCAAGATCGCAACCAGTTCGGGGTGCGCCGAGCTGATGGCATTCGCGACCTCGGCGGTGCGCGACGCGAAGAATTCCGAAGACGTGCTCGCCCGGGTCAAAGGCGAAACCGGGGTGACGCTGCAGGTCCTCAGCGGCGTCGACGAATCGCGGCTGACGTTCCTGGCGGTGCGCCGCTGGTACGGCTGGAGCGCCGGGCGCATCATCAACATCGACATCGGCGGCGGATCGCTGGAACTGTCCAGCGGTGTCGACGAGGAGCCCGACGTAGCGCTGTCGCTGCCCTTGGGTGCGGGGCGGCTGACCCGGGAGTGGCTGCCTGACGATCCGCCGGGCCGCCGGCGGGTCAACATGCTGCGCGACTGGTTGGCCAAGGAGCTGTCCGAGCCCGCCGCCGAGATCGCCGAGGCCGGTGGGCCCGATCTGGCGGTGGCCACCTCGAAAACGTTCCGCTCGCTGGCCCGGCTCACCGGGGCGGCACCGTCGGGGGCTGGGCCGCGGGTGAAGCGGACACTGACCGCGGCGGGGTTGCGGCAGCTGATCGCATTCATCTCTAGGATGACCGCGTCCGACCGTGCCGAGCTGGAGGGAGTGAGCGCCGACCGGGCGCCGCAGATCGTCGCCGGGGCGCTGGTGGCCGAAGCGTCGATGAAGGCGCTAGGTATCGAAAGTGTTGACATCTGTCCATGGGCGTTGCGGGAGGGTCTGATTCTGCGGAAACTCGACAGCGAAGCCGACGGCACTGCACTCGTCGGTGGAGCCGACCCAGCTCGCGGTAATGGTGGTGCAGGTAAATCCACCTCACGGCAGATGTCGGTACGCAATGCTGGACGGTAAGCAGCGAGGCTCAAAGGCAAACAGGCGATGACTGGATCAGATGACCACAGCAGTACCCGGCCGATCTCGGTGGCCGAGCTGCTGGCCAAGAACGGCACGATCGGCGCTCCGCCGGTCGGCGGCAGGCGCCGCCGTCGACGGGGTAACGCCGATGCCGTCACCGTCGCCGAACTGACCGGCGAGATCCCGATCATCCGGCCCGACGAGCCGGAACCGGCCGCGACGGCGGTCGACGAGTCGTCTGTCGCCGCGACCGACACCGTTGCGGACTCCGAGACCGCGCCGGCGTCCAACGGCGAGGTCGGCGCGGCCGACACCGAGGTCGAGGCCGCCCCCGACGCCGAGCCGCAAGCCCAGGTCGAGGCCGAACCGGAACCCGAGGCCGAACCGGAACCCGAGGCCGAGCCGGAACCCGAGGCCGAAGCGGAATCGGTCGTCGAGGAGGAACCCGAGGCCGTCCCCGACTCGGACGTCGAACCGTCCACCGGTGAAGACGTCGTGGATGTCGATCTCGAGGACGATTCCGAAGTCGACCTCGAAGACGACTCCGAGGACGACTCCGAGGACGACTACGCCGATGCGGTCGCCGAGTACAGCGCCCGCCTCGAGCACCGCGACGACGAGCCCGCCGAGACGCCCGCGCCGCGCCGATTCGGCTTCGGGCGGCTCAAGCGGTCCCCGGCGCCCGACGTCGATGCCGAGCAGATGAGTCCGGACCCGCTCGACGACACCGCAGGCGAGGTGGACGCCGACACGCTGCTCGAGGGCGCCGACGAAGCCGAAACCGCCGAGGTCGACGACCTGGACAGCGCGGCCGCCGAAGCCGACGTCGACGCCGACCGCGAGGCCGACAGTGCCGTGCGCGACGACACGGCCGACGCCGACGATTCGGGGCTGCCGTCGTACCTGCGCTCCTCGTCCGAGCCGTTGTTCGGCGGCCAGACCGTCGCCGACGACCTGGCCCGACGTGCCGGCTCGTCCCGCGACGACGACGTGGACGGGGACGGTGTGGACATGCTCGAGGAGGACCCGACCCGGGCCCGGCCGATGTCCTCGGTCGCCCACGGGGCCTGGATCGTCGGGCAGAGTGTGCTCGCGGTGGTCTTCGGCGCGGGCCTGTTCGTCGCGTTCGACCAGCTGTGGAAGTGGAACAACATCGTCGCACTGGTGCTGTCGGTGCTCGTGATCCTGGGATTGGTGGTCGGCGTGCGGGTGGTGCGCAAGACCGAGGACATCGGCAGCACGCTGATCGCGGTAGCGGTGGGGGCGCTGGTGACCCTCGGCCCGCTCGCGCTGCTGCAATCGGGCTGACGGCCCGCCACATCGTGCGCCCTGCCATCAAGGTCGGTCTGTCGACGGCCTCGGTCTATCCATTGAAGACCGAGGCCGCCTTCGAGTACGCGGCCAAACTGGGCTACGACGGGGTCGAGCTGATGGTGTGGGCCGAATCGGTCAGTCAGGACATCGACGCGGTGGCGGCGATGTCGGAGCGCTACCAGGTGCCGGTGCTGTCCGTGCATGCGCCCTGCCTGCTGATCTCCCAGCGGGTGTGGGGCGCCAACCCGATCACGAAGCTGGAACGCAGCGTGCGTGCCGCTGAGCAGCTCGGCGCCCAGACCGTGGTGGTGCATCCTCCGTTCCGCTGGCAGCGCCGCTACGCCGAGGGATTCGCCGACCAGGTCGCCGAGCTCGAGGACGGCAGCGACGTGATGGTCGCGGTGGAGAACATGTTCCCGTTCCGGGCGGACCGCTTCTTCGGCTCCGGCCAGACCTCGATCGAGCGGATGCGCAAGCGCGGTGGCCTGCCGGGCCCCGGCATCTCGGCGTTCGCGCCGTCCTACGACCCGCTCGACGGCGGCCACGCGCACTACACGCTGGACCTGTCGCACACCGCGACGGCCGGCACCGACGCGCTGGACATGGCCGCCCGGATGGGCGAGGGGCTGGTGCACCTGCATCTGTGTGACGGCAGCGGGGCGTCGACCGACGAGCACCTGGTACCCGGGCGCGGTACCCAACCGACGGTCGAGGTGTGCGAGATGCTGGCCGCGGGCGATTTCGCGGGCCATGTCATCCTCGAGGTGACGACGTCGGGCGCGCGCACCGCGGCCGAACGCGAATCCCTGCTCATCGAGTCGCTGCAGTTCGCCCGCGCGCATCTGCTGCGCTGACACCGAGGACGGCACATTGACGAGCTCGACCCTGTTCACCGATGCCATGGCGCTGACTTCGGCGGGTGACGGCGCCTATGACGGGGTGCTCAACGAGCACTGGACGATCGGGCCGAAGGTGCACGGCGGGGCGATGCTGGCGCTGTGTGCCAACGCCGCGCGCACCGAATACGGCGGTCAGGCCGACGGAGTCGAACCGATCGCGGTGTCCGGCAACTTCCTGTGGGCGCCCGACCCGGGAGAGATGCGGGTCACCACCACGGTGCGCAAGCGTGGCCGCCGGATCGGGTTGATCGACGTCGAGCTGACGCAGGACGGCCGCACCGCCGTCCGTGCGGCGATCACCATGGGGGTGCCCGAGCACCATGTGCCGCCGCTACTGTCGGACAACCCCGTGGTGCCGTTGATGACCCCGGAGCCGCCGCCGGGCCTGGAGCCGATCGGTCCGGGTCACCGGATGGCCGACATCGTGCACCTGGCCCACGGCTGTGACATCCGACCGTCGTTGACGACGTTCGAGAGGCGCTCCGACGGAGGTCCACCCCTCATCGAATACTGGGTGAAGCCGAAAGGCACCGCCCCGGACGTGTTGTTCGCACTGCTGTGCGGTGACGTCTCGGCGCCGGTGACGTTCGGGGTGAACCGGTTCGGCTGGGCGCCGACGGTGCAGCTGACCGCGTATCTGCGGGCGACGCCGGCCGACGGGTGGCTGCGGGTGCTGTGTACCACCACCCAGATCGGTCAGGACTGGTTCGACGAGGACCACATCGTCGTCGACTGCGAGGGCCGCATCATCGTCCAGACCCGCCAACTCGCGCTGGTGCCGGCCGCGCAGAGCTGAGGTCGCGCGTGCGATGCTGTGCGGCATGGCCAGAATCGCGATCATCGGCGGCGGCAGCATCGGGGAGGCGCTGTTGGCGGGGCTCCTGCGGGCCGGCCGGCAGGTCAAGGACCTGGTGGTCGCCGAGAAGAACTCCACGCGGGCGCAGTACCTGGCCGACAAGTACTCGGTGCGGGTGACGTCGGTCCGCGACGCGGTGGACACCGCGACGTACGTCGTCGTCGCCGTCAAGCCCGCCGATGTGCAGAACCTGATAGGCGACATCGCCGACACCGCGGCGCAAGCCGAGTCCGATTCGGCCGAGCAGGTCTTCGTGTCGGTCGCTGCGGGGGTGACGACCGCGTTCTACGAGAACAAGCTGCCCGCCGGGGCGCCGGTGGTGCGGGTGATGCCCAACGCGCCGATGCTGGTCGGCGGTGCGGTCAGTGCGCTGGCGCCCGGCCGGTTCGCCACCGCCGAGCACCTCAAGGAGGTCTCCGCACTGTTCGACGCCGTCGGCGGCGTGCTGACCGTCGACGAGTCCCAGCTGGACGCGGTGACCGCGGTCTCCGGCTCCGGGCCGGCGTACTTCTTCTTGATGGTCGAGGCGCTCGTCGACGCCGCTGTGGCCGCTGGGCTGCCGCGATCGGTGGCCACCGACCTGGTGACGCAGACCATGGCCGGTTCGGCGGCGATGCTGCTCGAGCAACTGGACCGGACCGAGTCCAACGGCAGCGCACAGATGGGCTCGATGATTGACACCTCTGCGGCGCAGCTGCGCGCTACTGTTACCTCACCGGGCGGCACTACCGCCGCTGGGCTGCGGGAACTGGAGCGCGGCGGTTTGCGCTCGGCGGTTGCCAGCGCTGTCGAGGCCGCGAAAACGCGCTCTGAGCAGCTCGGAATTACATCCGAGTAGTTCATGAATTTCGGACTGATTAGCCCACACCCGTCGCAGTAACCCCACCTGCCACGCTATTCTCCCAGTGGTAAGCACGGGTCGGTGCCAGCAGTGGGGAAGCTGCTGGAACTGCCCGTGCCTGATGGATTGGGTTGCGATGACGTCTATGAACGGGCCATCGGGCCGGGACTCGACCGGCGGGAAGGCGGCGCGCGACGCCGGCCAGTCCGACGGACAGCCCCGCGCTCAGTTTCTGACCGTCGCCGAGGTGGCGAGCTTGATGCGCGTCAGCAAGATGACGGTGTACCGCCTGGTGCACAACGGCGAGTTGCCTGCGGTCCGGGTCGGTCGCTCGTTCCGGGTGCACGCCAAGGCCGTCCACGACATGTTGGAGAGCTCGTACTTCGACGCCGGCTGAACACCGCTCACGCCTGGATCCGCCGTCTGCCGGTCGGCTCTCACGGAGCCGCGGCTGACGGTGGATTTCGGCGTGACGATGGTCGTTAGGTAATGTGGCCTGTCGAGGCCGGCACCGGTTCGCACGGTGTTCGAGACGTTTTCAACCAACTTAGGTAGCGGAGTTCATGGGTTCTGTCATCAAGAAGCGGCGCAAGCGCATGTCGAAGAAGAAGCACCGCAAGCTGCTTCGTCGCACGCGGGTGCAGCGCAGAAAACTGGGCAAGTAGTCCGTTCGCCCGGCCGTTAGGCTGACCGAATGGATTCCGACGGCCGTCCCGGAGGCCGGTCCGCCGACGCGGACACTCCGGACGCCCGTGACCCGGTCGACTATCCGAAGGTCGTTCTGGTCACCGGCGCGTGCCGATTCCTGGGCGGCTATCTCACCGCGCGGCTGGCGCAGAATCCGCTGATCAATCATGTGATCGCGGTCGATGCGATCGCGCCGAGCAAGGATCTACTGCGCCGCATGGGGCGAGCCGAGTTCGTCCGGGCCGACATTCGCAATCCGTTCATCGCCAAGGTCATCCGCAACGGCGACGTCGACACCGTGGTGCACGCCGCCGCCGCGTCGTACGCCCCCCGCTCGGGAGGGCGTGCCACGCTCAAGGAACTGAACGTGATGGGCGCCATCCAGCTGTTCGCGGCCTGCCAGAAGGCGCCGTCGGTGCGCCGGGTGATCCTGAAGTCCACCTCGGAGGTGTACGGGTCCAGCGCCCGCGATCCGGTGCTGTTCGCCGAGAGCAGCAGCCGGCGCAGGCCGCCCGGCGAGGGCTTCGCCCGCGACAGCATCGACATCGAGGGCTACGCGCGGGGGCTGGGCCGGCGCCGATCCGACATCGCGGTGACCATCCTGCGGCTGGCCAACATGATCGGTCCGGCGATGGACACGGCGCTGTCGCGCTACCTGGCCGGTCCCGTGGTGCCGACCGTCATCGGTCACGACGCCCGGATTCAGCTGCTGCACGAACAGGACGCGCTGGGCGCGCTGGAGCGGGCGACGATGGCAGGCAGGGCCGGCACCTTCAACGTCGGCGCGTCCGGCATCATCATGATGAGCCAGGCGATCCGCCGGGCTGGGCGCCTGGCGCTGCCCGTGCCGAGGTCGGCGCTGGTCGCCGTCGATTCGCTGTGGCGCGCCACCCGCAACACCGAACTGGACCGCGAGCAGCTCGACTACCTCAGCTACGGCCGGGTGATGGACACCAGCCGCATGCGCACCGAGTTGGGCTACACCACCAAGTGGACGACGGTGGAGGCGTTCGACGACTATGTGCGGGGCCGGGGGCTCAAACCCATCGTCGACCCGCTCTGGGTGCGCTCGGTGGAGGAACGCGCCGTGGCGGCGGCGCAGCGCTGGGGACGCTAGACTCTTAGGCCAAAGCGGGTCCGGGGGGACTCTGGGAGAGGGTAACGACGGTGGCGGGTGAGCCGAAGGCGAAAGTTATTCCGCTGCACTCGAATTCGGGTCGAGGTGCGGCGCAGCGTCGTGCCGCGGCGCAGCGCGCTGACGCCGCGCGGCGTCACCCGTCGCTGTTGACCGACCCGACCGGACGCGCGTCGGCCGAAGAGATCGCCGCGGTGGTCCGCGAGATCGACCAGCACCGGCCCGGATACCCGGGCACACCCGAGGGTGACGCCACACCCACCGAGCTGGCCAAGCGCATCGCTGCGGCCGCCGACTTCCTCCGCAAGCGGATGATGGGTGACTACACCGTCGACGAGTTCGGCTTCGATCCGCACCTCAACGACGCAATCTTTCTTCCTTTGCTGAGAGTCTTCTTCAACAACTGGTTCCGGGTCGAGGTCAGCGGCGTCGAGAACCTGCCGGAGACCGGTGCGGCGCTGGTCGTCGCCAACCACGCGGGTGTGCTGCCGTTCGACGGTCTGATGACGCAGGTCGCGGTGCGGGACAAGCACCCCGCCCACCGCGATCTGCGACTGCTGGCCGCCGACATGGTCTTCGACATGCCGATGGTGGGCCAGGCCGCCCGCAAGGCCGGACACACGATGGCCTGCACCGACGACGCGCACCGGCTCCTGGCCGCCGGCGAGCTCACCGCAGTGTTCCCCGAGGGCTACAAGGGGCTCGGCAAGCACTTCAAGGACCGCTACAAGCTGCAGCGATTCGGGCGGGGCGGCTTCGTCTCGGCGGCGCTGCGCAGCCGGGCGCCGATCGTGCCGTGTTCGATCGTCGGCTCCGAGGAGATCTACCCGATGGTCGCCGACGTCAAGTTGCTGGCGCGGCTGCTGGGACTGCCCTACTTCCCGGTGACCCCGTTGTTCCCGCTGGCCGGCCCGCTGGGCGTGGTGCCGCTGCCGTCGAAGTGGCACATCCAATTCGGCGAGCCCATCGACACCGCCGACTACGACGAGTCCGCCGCCGAGGACCCGATGGTCACCTTCGAGCTGACCGACCAGGTGCGCGAGACCATCCAGCAGACGCTGTACCAGCTGCTGGCCAACCGCCGCAACATGTTCTTCGGCTGACGCTGGCTACTTTTGCCCAGCAACGAATTTCGACAGCGCGGCGGTGTCCCGCCCGGCCGCGATCTTCGCGGTCAGCTCGTCGGCCTCGGTGTCGGACTCGGCCTCACCCATGACGGTGACGATGCTGGTGATCACCGGCTCGCCGTTGTCGTCGGTGACCTCGCCGCGGATCTCGGTCAGCACCGCACCATGTGACTCGGTCACCGAGTCGAGGTAGGAGTCGAACCACAGCTTGTCCCCGGCCAGGATGGGCCGGTGAAAGACCAGCTTCTGATCCCGGTGCAGCACCCGCTGCATGTTGATGGGCAGGTCGAACTGGTTGAAGATCTCCTGCTGGACCCGGCGGCCGGCCACCGCCATGAACGTCAGCGAGGCGATCAGCGCATCGTGGCCGCACTCGCGGGCCGCGTCCTCGGTGAAGTGCGCCGGATGGTCGTCCTTGACCGCGCGGGCGAACTCGCGGATCTTCTCGCGGTCGACCTCGAAGTAGTCGGGGTACCGGTAGTGGGTCCCGATGATGTTCTCAGCGATGCTCAATTCGGCGTCGTCCCGTCGTGTCGAAGTGGCGCGTCGTGTTGCCGGCCGCGTCCTTGAAGGACCCGCGTCTCTGACATAGCCGCGTCTCGAGGTGGCGCGAGCCTATCAGCGCGGGTCCGGCCGACCCCGGTCAACGTTCCTGCCTGCGCGACACCACGGCCGCGAGAGCGCCGCCCGCGGCGCCCAGGGCGAGTGCCGAGGGCACGCCGATGCGGGCCGCCTTGCGTGCGGTCCGGAAGTCGCGGATCTCCCAGCCGCGCTGGCGGGCGATGTCGCGCAGGTCGGCGTCGGGGTTGATCGCCACCGCGGTGCCGACCAGCGACAGCATCGGCACGTCGTTGAAGCTGTCCGAGTACGCGGTGCAGCGGCGCAGGTTCAGCCCTTCCCGGATCGCCAGCGAACGCACCGCGTGCGCCTTGCCGGTGCCGTGCAGGATGTCGCCCACCAGCCGTCCGGTGAACACCCCGTCCACCGACTCGGCGACCGTGCCCAGCGCACCGGTCAGACCCAGTCGGCGCGCGATCGTGTCGGCGAGCTCGAACGGGGTGGCCGTGACCAACCACACCTGCTGGCCGGCGTCGAGGTGCATCTGCGCCAGCTCGCGGGTGCCGGGCCAGATCTTGTCGGCGATGATCTCGTCGTAGATCTCCTCGCCGAGCTCGACCAGCTCGGCGGTCGAGCGGCCCTCGATGAACGACAGCGCCTTGCGCCGGCCCGCGGCGACGTCCTCGCTGCTCTCCCGGCCGGTCAACTGGAACTTGGCCTGCGCGAGCGCGAAGCGGGCGAGGTCCTTGTAGGTGAAGTACTCGCGGGCGGCCAGCCCGCGGGCGAAGTGCACCAGCGATGAGCCGTGCACCAGCGTGTTGTCGACGTCGAAGAACGCTGCGGCGGTCAGATCCGGCGGCGGCGGCGCGGGGGATTCGATCGGGAAGCTGTGTGTGTCGGCGGCGACGTCCGCGCTGGCCTCGCCGGCGAGCCGCTGCGCGTCGAACGCGATCTCAGGTCCACCGGTATCGGACACGGCTACAACATTAGGACACCTGGCGGCGATACTGGCGAGGTGGATCGACAGGTGCGGTTGCTGACCCGGGAAGGGTGCCCGATGTGCGCCACCGCGGCCGGCCGGCTCGACGAGCTGGCCGCCGAACTGGGGTTCTCCTGGACATCGATCGACGTCGACGCCGCCGCGGCGGCCGGCGATGCGGCGCTGCGCGCCGAATACGGCGACCGTCTGCCGGTGGTGCTGCTCGACGGTGTCGAGCACAGCTACTGGGAGGTCGACGAGCAGCGACTGCGGGCCGACCTCGCCCGGTGAGGACCCAGGAGAACGACCGAGCAAATTTGGTAGCCCAGCTGGTTAACGACTACCTTTGGACACGTGCTTAGCGTGGTGGTGAGGCCATGAGCGTGTTGCTTTTCGGCGTCTCGCACCGCAGCGCGCCGGTGTCGGTGCTGGAACGGCTGAGCACCGATGAATCCGACCAGGCCAAGATCATCGATCGGGTGCTGCAGTCGTCACTGGTCACCGAGGCGATGGTGCTGTCGACCTGCAACCGGGTCGAGGTGTATGCCGTGGTCGAGGCGTTCCACGGTGGGCTCTCGGTGATCGGCAACGTGCTGTCCGACATCTCCGGGATGTCCCTGCAGGATCTCACCAAGTACGCCTACGTCCGGTACGCCGAAGCCGCCGTCGAGCATCTGTTCGCCGTCGCCAGCGGGCTGGACTCGGCCGTCATCGGTGAGCAGCAGGTCCTGGGCCAGGTGCGCCGCTCCTATGCGGCCGCCGAGGCCAACCACACCGTCGGGCGCACACTGCACGAACTGTCTCAGCGCGCCCTGTCCGTGGGCAAGCGGGTGCATTCGGAGACCGGCATCGACTCGGCCGGGGCGTCGGTGGTGTCGGTCGCCCTGGGCATCGCCGAAGAGCGGCTGGGATCGCTGGCCGGCCGCAGCGCCGTGGTGGTGGGTGCCGGTTCGATGGGGGCGCTGGCCGCTCACCAGCTGATCCGCGCGGGCGTGGCCCGCATCCATGTGGTGAACCGCACGTTGCCCCGGGCCGGCCGGCTCGCCGAGATCATCCGCGAGCACGGCGCCGACGCCGAGGCGTTCCCGTTCGACCATCTCCCGCCACTGTTGTCCGATGCCGACGTCGTGGTCAGCTGCACCGGCGCGGTCCGCCCGGTCGTCTCGCTGGCCGATGTGCACCGCGGGATGGCCCACGTGCACACCCCCAAGAAGCTGGTGATCTGCGACCTCGGGATGCCGCGCGACGTGGACCCCGCGGTGGCCGGGCTGCCCGACGTGGTCGTCGTCGACATGGACCGCATCCAGCGTGAGCCGTCGGCGCGCGCCGCGGCCGCCGACGCCGACGCCGCCCGCGCCATCGTCGCTGCCGAGGTCGCCAGCTACCTGGCCGGTCAGCGGATGGCCGAGGTCACCCCGACCGTCACCGCGTTGCGCCAGCGCGCCGCCGACGTCGTGGAAGCGGAAATGCTGCGGCTGGACAACCGGCTCCCCGGGCTGGACGCAGCGCATCGCGACGAGGTGGCCAACACGGTGCGCCGCGTCGTCGACAAGTTGCTGCACGCGCCCACGGTGCGGGTCAAACAACTGGCGAGTGCGCCCGGCGGCGACAGCTACGCCGAGGCGCTGCGCGAACTGTTCGAACTCGACCAGCAGGCCGTCGACGCGGTCGCTGCTGGCGAACTACCCCTGGTGGCAACCGATCTCGACAAGACCGACTGACCCCGCCGCGCCTGCAGGGCCGGCCGAAGGACATCACGTGATCCGCATAGGCACCCGAGGCAGCCTGCTGGCCACCACCCAGGCCGGCGTCGTGCGCGACGCCCTCGTGGCCAACGGGCACGACGCCGAACTGGTGATCGTGTCCACCGCCGGTGACCGCTCCAGCGCGCCGATCGCCGAGATCGGCGTCGGGGTGTTCACCGCGGCGCTGCGCGAGGCCATCGCCGACAACACCGTCGACATGGCGGTGCACTCCTACAAAGATTTGCCCACCGCGCAGGATCCGCGTTTCGTGATTCCGGCGATCCCGGTGCGCGAGGACGCCCGTGACGCGTTGGTGGCCCGGGACGGACTGGTGCTCGGGGAGTTGCCGGCCGGCTCGGTGATCGGCACCTCGTCCCCGCGGCGGGCGGCACAGCTTAAAGCACTGGGTCTCGGTTTGGAAATCCGCCCCCTACGAGGCAACCTAGATACCAGGTTGAACAGGGTAAGCAGCGGTGATCTCGACGCCGTCGTCGTGGCCCGGGCGGGTTTGGCTCGCATCGGACGTCTCGACGCGGTCACCGAGGCGCTGGAGCCGGTACAGATGTTGCCGGCGCCGGCCCAAGGTGCGCTCGCGGTCGAGTGCCGTGCCGGCGACACCGAGCTCGCGGAACTGTTGGCGGAACTAGACGACGCCGACACCCGCGCAGCGGTCACCGCCGAGCGAACCTTGCTGGCCGAACTGGAGGCGGGTTGCTCCGCACCGGTGGGCGCGATTGCCGAGGTGGTCGAGTCGATCGATGAGGACGGCCACGTCTTCGAAGAGCTGTCGCTGCGCGGCTGCGTGGCGACGCTAGACGGATCCGATGTGATCCGCGCGTCCGGAATCGGCGAACCCGGGCGGGCACGAGAGCTGGGGCTCTCGGTGGCCGCGGAGTTGTTCGAGTTGGGCGCGCGCGATCTGTTGGACGAACGCGGGAGAGACAGATGACTCGCCAGATGAGCATGCGGGGGCGTAAGGGCAAGCCCGGCCGCATCACTTTCGTCGGCTCCGGACCCGGGGACCCGGGTCTGTTGACCGCCCGTGCCCGCACCGTGCTGGCTCACGCCGCCCTGGTGTTCACCGATCCCGACGTGCCCGAGGCGGTGCTGGGCCTCGTCGGCGCCGAACTGCCGCCGCCGTCGGGTCCGCTGCCGGAGACGGCCACCAAAAGTGACAAGTCGGGCGGCACCGACCCGAGCGGCGCCGAGCAGACCGCCGATGCGGTCATCCCGGGTGGTCCCGACGTGCGACCCGCCCTCGGCGACCCCGCCGAGGTCGCCAAGACACTGGCCGCCGAGGCCAAGGCAGGCGCCGACGTCGTCCGCCTGGTCGCCGGCGATCCGCTGTCGGTGGACTCGGTGATCACCGAGGTCAACGCGGTGGCCAAGACGCAACTGGTCTTCGAGATCGTGCCGGGCCTGCCCGACACCACAGCGGTGCCCACCTACGCGGGCCTGCCGCTGGGTTCGGCGCACACGGTGGCCGACGTCCGCGGCGACGTGGACTGGGCGGCGCTCGCTGCTGCTCCAGGGCCGTTGATCCTGCACGCCACCGCCTCGCATCTGCCCGAGGCCGCGCGCACCCTGATCGAGTACGGGCTGGCTGACACCACGCCCACCGTGGTCACCGCCCACGGCACCACCTGTCAGCAGCGCTCGCTGGAGACGACGCTGGCCGGGCTGCTGGACAAGAACACGCTCGCTGCCGCGGCGACCGACACCCCGCCCGCCGGCCCGCTGGCCGGGCCGCTGGTCGTCACGATCGGCCGCACCGTCACCAACCGGGCCAAGCTGAACTGGTGGGAGAGCCGTTCGCTGTACGGCTGGACGGTGCTGGTGCCCCGCACAAAGGACCAGGCCGGCGAGATGAGCGAGCGCCTGGTCGGCCACGGTGCGCTGCCCATCGAGGTGCCCACCATCGCGGTCGAGCCACCCCGCAGCCCTGCCCAGATGGAAAGGGCCGTCAAGGGTTTGGTCGACGGACGCTTCCAATGGGTGGTGTTCACCTCCACCAACGCGGTGCGCGCGGTGTGGGAGAAGTTCAACGAATTCGGACTGGACGCGCGGGCGTTCTCCGGGGTCAAGATCGCCTGTGTCGGCCAGGCCACCGCCGATCGGGTGCGCGCCTTCGGTATCAACCCCGAGCTGGTGCCCACCGGCGAGCAGTCCTCGCTGGGCCTCCTCGATGAATTCCCGCCCTACGACGACATTTTCGACCCGGTGAACCGGGTGCTGTTGCCACGCGCCGACATCGCCACCGAGACGCTGGCCGAGGGGCTGCGCGAACGCGGTTGGGAGATCGAGGACGTCACCGCCTACCGAACCGTGCGCGCGGCGCCGCCACCGGCGCACACCCGCGAGATGATCAAGACCGGCGGCTTCGACGCGGTGTGCTTCACCTCGAGCTCGACGGTGCGCAACCTGGTCGGGATCGCCGGGAAGCCGCACGCCCGCACGATCGTGGCTTGCATCGGCCCCAAGACCGCCGAGACCGCAGCCGAATTCGGGTTGCGCGTCGACGTGCAGCCGGAGGTCGCCGCGGTGGGACCGCTGGTGGAGGCGCTCGCCGAGCACGCCGCGCGGCTGCGGGCCGAGGGGGCGTTGCCGCCGCCGCGGAAGAAGAGCCGCCGCCGCTGATCGTAGGAGCTGGCGCCATGTCCTTCCCACGTCACCGTCCCCGGCGGCTGCGCTCCACACCGGCCATGCGGCGGTTGGTCGCCCAGACCTCGCTGGAGCCGCGACATCTGGTGCTGCCGATGTTCGTCGCCGACGGAGTATCGGAACCCCGGCCGATCGCCTCCATGCCGGGCGTGGTGCAGCACACCCGGGACTCGCTGCGCCGAGCTGCCGTCGACGCCGTGCAGGCCGGAGTCGGCGGCCTCATGTTGTTCGGTGTGCCCTGCGACGAGCACAAGGACCCCGTGGGTTCGGCCGGCACCGATCCGGATGGAATTCTCAACGTCGCGCTGCGCGACCTGCGCACCGATGTCGGCGACGCCACCGTGTTGATGGCCGACACCTGCCTCGACGAGTTCACCGACCACGGCCACTGCGGCGTCGTCGACGCGTCCGGCCGGGTGGACAATGACGCGACGAATGACCGCTACGTCGAACTCGCTGTGGCACAAGCAGAATCGGGTGCGCATGTAGTCAGCCCGAGCGGCATGATGGACGGTCAGGTGGCCGCCATCCGTGACGGTCTGGACGCTGCCGGGTTCACCGACACCGCAATCCTGGCCTACGCGGCGAAGTTCGCGTCCGGTTTCTACGGGCCGTTCCGCGAGGCCGTGGCCTCCAGCCTGGAGGGTGACCGGCGCACCTATCAGCAGGAACCGGGCAACGCGCGCGAAGCGGTGCACGAGGTGGACCTCGACATCGAGGAGGGGGCCGACCTGGTGATGGTCAAGCCCGCGATGGCCTACCTCGACATCGTGCGGGCCGCGGCCGACATCTCACCGGTTCCCGTTGCCGCATACCAGGTTTCCGGCGAGTACGCGATGATCAGTGCCGCCGCGGCCAACGGCTGGATCGACCTGCGCACCGTGGCGCTGGAGTCGCTGACCGGCATCCGCCGCGCCGGCGCGGACATCGTGCTGACCTACTGGGCCGCCGAGGCGGCCCGATGGCTGTCGTGACCGAGCCGAGCGCACCCCCGGCGCGTCCGGTCGACGTCGACACCGCGTTCTGGCTGTGGGTGGTGGCGCTGCCGCTGATGGTGGCCGGCTACGTCATCGACCTGGTGGCCGCCGACTCGCGCCCGGACGGACTGGTGATCGCGATATCGCTGGTGTTCGTCGCGGTGCTGGCCGCCGTGGTCGCGACGTTTCTGTTCCTGTTGCGGCAGGGTTATCGCTGGGCGCGCACCCTGCTGACCGGTGGGGCACTCGCGTCGGTGGTGTACTCGACGATGAACCTGTTCACCGGACAGCGGGCGATGCCCGTCGAGATCGGCTATTCCGCAGCGGCGATCTTCGGTTCGGTGCTCCTCGCCGGTGGGGTGTACCTGCTGCACCGCAAGGATGCCCACGAGTTCTTCAACCGGTGATTGGTTAGGCTGACCCGACCATGACCCCATCGCCAGCGTCGTCGAACCGGCCCCGCGTCGTCGACATCGCGTTCTGGCTCCTCATCGGGGGGGCGACGATCATGATCGCCGGTGGGCTGATGGCGGTCTCGGCCACCTACGACGCGGCGCGCTCGGCGCTTCCCGACACCATCACCGACTCCGATGTGCGCAACTACCTGACGATCTATCGGATCAGCGGGGTCGGCGTCGCGATCGCCGCAGCGGTGTTGGCATTCCTCGCCGGCCGGGCCCGGCGTGGGGACGCGCGCTTCCGGCGGGCCGTCTTCGGCCTCGTGTTCGCGATTTTGGTGGTGGTGCTGCTGTTGGCAGTCGGCGTCGGGGTGGCACAGCCGCTGGTGCTGCTGGCGCTGTTGCCGATGCTCGTCGGGGTGGCTCTGGCCGCTGGGCCGTCGGCGCGCGCCTGGTACGCCGAGGGCGGGCCGAAATGAGCGCGCCCGCCTCGTCGGAGGTGCTGTTCTACGAGCAGGGCGCCAGCTGGCTGTGGGTGCTGGCGGGCCCGCTGGCCGGGTTCGCGATGGCGATGATCCAGCTGTCGGCCGGCTACGGCATCCAGTGGGTGGTCCCGGGAGTCTTCTTCGTGCTCGTCACGGTGTTCCTGGCCATCCAGGTCAAAGCTGCGCGCATCCACACCTCGGTCGAGCTGACGGTCGACGAGTTGCGGCAGGGCACCGAGATCACCCGCACCGACGAGATCGTGCGGATCTACCCGGAAGCCACCGGAGCCGAGACACCCAAATGGCAGTACGCGCGGGCGCTCGGCGAGCTGACCGGGGTGCCGCGGGGGCGTACCGGCATCGGGCTGCGGCTGACCAACGACCGGACTGCGCAGGCCTGGGCGCGCAAGCACCACCAGCTGCGGGCCGCGCTGACCAACCTGCTCGAGGAACGCATCCCGCCGGAGCCGTCGGCGTGAGGCGCCGTGCCGTGCTGGGGCTGCTCGTCGCCGTGCTGGCCGCCGTCGGCTGCGTGTCGAGCTGGTTGGCGGCCGGCCGTGAGGTCGTCGTCGCGCCGGTGCTCGACGGCGAGCCGTCGACGATGGCGACGATGTACTACGCCCCGCTGCTGACGCTCTCGATGCTGCTGGCCGCCGCGGCGGGTGTGCTGGCCGTCGTCTCTGTCGCCGCGCTGCGCCGCCGCTGACCCCGTCTCTCCGGGCGCGACCCCCTCTCCGGGCGCGACCCCCTTTCCGGGCGCGAACGTGCACAAGCGGTAGTTCCATCACGCTCCGAGCTACCGGGAATGCACGTTCGCGCACCTGGCGTTTGGTACAAAGTGCGAAATCTGTAACACTGTGTCCCATGACGGAGTTGGCGCACGACCGCCCGAACGCTGAGCCCGCCCCCGACGCCCTGCCGCTCGGGCCGGAGTCGCTGGTCTGGCGCTGGTTCGGGGACAACCGGATGTACCTGATCGGCCCCCGGCCCGCAGTGCTGCAGAACATGCTGACCGATCTCGGCCAGGGGGTCTACGACCACTCGACGTTCTTCGCCGACACCGCCGAGCGGCTGCGGCGCACCATCCCGCCGATCTTCAACACCGTCTACGGCTCCGAGGACGAGAACGCCGGCACCCAGGTCCGCGACTTCCATCACCACGTCAAAGGTGATCTGCCCGGGCCCACGGGCGAGGTGGTCGGCCGCTACCACGCCCTCGACCCGGACACCTATTTCTGGGCCCACGCCACCTTCGTCGAGCAGGTGCTGTACTTCGCCGACACGTTCGTCAAGCGGCTGACCGAGTCCGAGAAGGAGCAGATCTACCTGGAGTCGAAGACCTGGTACCGCCGCTACGGCGTCAGCGACCGCCCGATGCCCGCCACCTACGCCGAGTTCGAGCAGTACTGGGATCGCATGTTGGAGCAGGTCCTGGTGGCCCACCCCAGCGCGAAGTACGGCGTCGGATATGTCACCAAGGGCTTCCCGAAGCCCAAGGCGGTGCATCCGCTGGTGTGGCGGCTGGTGGCGCCGGTGTTCAACCCGCTGGCCGCGTTCCTGACCACCGGCGGTCTGCCGCCGCGGGCGCGCCAGTTGCTGCAGCTGCCGTGGACCGACCGCCAAGAGCGTCGCTACCAGCGGTTCGCCGCCTTCTGGCGGTCCGCTCCGGTGAACTGGCTCTGGGATCGGCTCCCGATGCGGGTCCGCTACAGCGGCTATGCGGTCAAGGGCTATGCCCGGTCCTGACACGTCCACCGAACTGATCCTCGACGCCGCCGTCGTCGAGTTCGAACGGCACGGCTTCCGCCGCGTCGCCCTCGACGACGTCGCGCGCCGGGCCGGGGTCAGCCGCACCACGATCTACCGCCGGTTCGCCAACAAGGACGAACTGGTCGGCGCGGTCATCGAACGGGAGAACGTCCGGCTCTTCGCCGACATCGCTGCGGAACTCACGAGAGCTGCACCGCAATCGAACTACTACGTCGAGGCGTTTACGCTGTCGATCCTGAAGTTCCGCAGCCACCGGGTGTTGCACCAGATGATCACCGATGAGCCCGGCGTTGTTCTGCAGCTGGCGGGTCGCTACCACCGCAAGGCCATCGAGAGGATGGCCGACGCCCTGCGGGTCATCTTCCCTCCCGGGTTCGCCGAACGTATCGGAGCCACGGCAGTCGACGAACTGGCCGACTGCATCCTGCGCTACGCCGCGATGGTGTTGCTGCTGCCCAGCGCGCAGCCGCTCGAGACCGCCGACGACGTCCGCGAATTCGCGCGGCAGCACTTCCTGCCCAGCCTGCCCGCCGCATTGCGTTCGGTCGGGGTGTGAACCGTGTTTTGCAGATCACAGTTTCGGGCAGTCCGCATCGCATGGACGCTAACGAGACCTCCGATCAGCAACTCACCGAGAAGCCTGAAGTCACCGACGAGCATCGAGAGAAGGCCAAGAAGGTCGCCGAGGCCAACCCCGACAATCAACCGACGACCACGCTGCCGGGCACCGGGGGGACGGTCGCCGGAACAGCTGTCAGCGACTGGGTCGACGATGAGGACAAGGGCAAGATCGAAACCAGCGCTGAAGAGGGCAAGGTCGAGTACCGCAACACCGAGGAGTTCCGCAAGAAACTCGACGAGTGAGGCACTCTCGCGGGTCGCCGCCGATCCACCTAGGCTGGCTCGACGTGAATGCCCTTGATCGGGTCGCGCCCGCGTTCGTCGACATGGCCCACGGCATCGTCTGGGCGTCGGTGGCGACGGTGGACTCCGACGGCAAACCGCGCACCCGCATCCTGCACCCGATCTGGGAGTGGGACGGCACCGATCTGTTCGGGTGGATCGCCACGGTGCCGACCCAGCTCAAACGCGACCATCTGGCCGCCCACCCGTGGGTGTCGGTGAGTTACTGGACCACCAGCCACGACACGTGCGCCGCGGACTGCCTGGTCGAGTGGTACACCGACGACGACACCTGTTCGGCGGTGTGGCAGAAGTTCGCCTCCGCCCCGCAGCCCGTGGGCTATGACCCGGCGATCATCCCGCAGTGGAAGGACGGCCCCACTGGCGAGCAGTTCGCCGTCCTGCGACTGACGCCCTACCGGCTGCGCGTGATGCCCGGCAGCATGCTGACCGCCGGCCACGGCGAGATCTTGACCTGGAACGACAGCAGTGGTCGCCGGGACTGACACCGCCGGCCTGACGCTGGCGCCGAAGAACCCGCTGCCGTATCGGCAGCTGGTGCGTCTGGTCCGGGCGCTGGACACCGGTCAGCTGGCCATCCGGGGCGCCGGCGGGCCCGTCACCCGGATCCAGGTGGCGCCGAAGTGGCTGTTCCCGCCGTTCGTGGCGGCCTTCTCGCCCGAGGCCATCCGTGACGTACTCGGCCGCAACGACGCGTTCGCGGAACGGTGCATCGTGCACGAGGAAGTGCGCGACATGGCCGGTGACAGCCTGTTCGTGCTCCCCAACGAGCCGTGGCGACCGCGAAAGCGGGCGTTGCAGCCGGTGTTCACCAAACACAACGTGCGTGCGTTCGGCGGCCACATGTCACGGGCCGCCGAGCAGTTCACCGAAGCATGGTCGGCCGGCGGCGAGGTGGACCTCGACCACGAGTGCCGGCGGCTGACCATGCAATCGCTGGGCCGCTCGGTGCTCGGCGTCGACCTCAACGACAACGCCGACACCATCGCCGAGCACATGCATGTCGCATCGTCGTACACCGCAGACCGGGCGCTGCGCCCGATCAGGGCCCCGCGCTGGCTGCCGACGCCGGCGCGCCGGCGCGCCGCCGCCGCCGTGCAGTCGATGCTCCAGATCGCCGCGGACATGCTGCAGGCCTGCCGTGCCGACCCGAGCCTGGACGCGCCGCTGGTGCGGGCGTTGATGGACGCCACCGATCCGGACACCGGGCGGGGCCTGTCCGACGAGGACATCTGCAACGACCTGCTGATCTTCATGCTCGCCGGGCACGACACCACGGCGACCGCCCTGACCTATGCGTTGTGGGTGCTCGGACACCATCCCGAGGTGCAGGACCGGGTGGCGGCCGAGGCGGCTGCGCTGGGCGACCGCCGCCTGGAACCCGCCGACGTGCCGCACCTGACATACACCACCCAGGTGTTCCACGAAGCGCTGCGGCTGTGCCCGCCTGCCGCCGGAGTGGGGCGGATGGCGGTGCGCGACATCGAGGTCGCCGGCCACCGCGTGGAGGCCGGCACGCTGATAGCGGTCGGAATCTATGCGCTGCACCGCGATCCGGCGATCTGGCCCGATCCGGACCGGTTCGACCCGGACCGGTTCAGTCCGCAGAACGTCAAAGCCCGCGACCGCTGGCATTACCTGCCCTTCGCCGGCGGTTCGCGCTCGTGCATCGGTGAGCACTTCGCCCGGCTGGAGACCACGCTGGCGCTGGCGACGATCGTGCGAAGCCTGCGGGTGTCCTCGCGCGCCCCCGAGTTCCCGGTCGATGTGCCGTTCACCACGGTGGCGCACGGGCCGATCCCGGCCCATGTCAACCCGCGGCGCTGAGCCCGGTCGTCACGGTCTCATCCCGACGCGAGGGCGGCTAGATCCGCTCGATGCCCGGCGCCACCCAGTCGCCCTCGAGCACCGCGTCCTGCGGGACATAGACGCGTAGGTAGACGCGGAAAGCGCCGTCGGGCACCGGGATCCAGTTGACTGTCGGGTCCTGCGGATCCTCTTGGGAGAAGACGATGTCGAGCGAGCCGTCTTCCTGGTAGACCAGGTCGCCCGAGCCCGTGCTGCTGACGGCGTAGATCTCCTGCTCGTTGGGCACCAGGAACCCGTCGGAGTCGTAGACGGTGATGGACCAGAACGCGTCGGCCGGTGGCTCCTGGCCGGGTTCGAAATGCAGCTGGTAGGAGTGACGGCCGTTCAGTCGACGCAGATTCTCGTCGAGGAACGCCGTGGCGTAATACGCCTCCTCGGGAGTGTTGGCACCCAGCCCGATCTTGGCCACGCCGGCCCGCAGCAGGTAATCGGTTCCGTAGTCGCCGATCGCGGGATCCGGTGAGGCCCACCCGTCGTTGCGTGCCGCCATGGCGTACTGAGCCACGCTCACCAGCGGACCCAGTAGCGCCGAGATCGTCCGGACGGCCGCCTGCGCGGCCCACTCCGACGCCGGGCTGAGATCGGCGTCGGAAACCTCCAGTCCCGGCCCGACTCCGACCCGGGCCAGCTCGGCGAGCTTGTCGGCATCGCCGGCCGGGGGCGGGCTGGCGACCATCGCCGCGCTGATCGCGTCGAGCGCGGCGATCCCGGTCGGCAGCGGCGCTGAGGTGCTGGTGTCGAAGTCCTCGATCGGATAGGTCGGCGGCTCGCCGGGCGGGGCGAGGGAGTACTGACGCATCAGCGCCACGGCTTCCTGCTGGTCGGCCTCGTCGCCGGCGGCGGTTCTGCCCAGCAGCCAGATGTCGGCGTAGGGCACGACGATGACCTCCGCGTCGGGCGGGATCTCTCCCTGCGGGCCGTCCTCCCAGACGATCGCGTAACTCGCCGCCTCGGATCCGGTTGTCCGCGAGCCGATGTAGCCGACCACGTTGGTGTACGGGTCCATCAGTTGGAAACCGAAATAGCGGTCGCCCATGTCGGGGTGCGACAGCACCACCGGCCCTTCGCTGAGGTCGAGGTAGGCCAGCGTGTAGAGGGTGTCCACGTTGGGTGCGACGACGAGGCGCTGCTCGGGGTCGACGTAGCTGGTCAATGCGATCAAGGTGTTGGTGGCCGGGGCTTCGTCCTGCAGGCGCTCGGTCTCCAGCAGCGGGTAGCCGTAGAGGTAGGCCTGGGCGGCCAGCATGGCCGCCTCGAGGGGCCTGGGTGGCGGGGCGATGCTCACGTCACCGAGCGAGGTCACGGTGACGTGGACCGTCACCGTCGGGGCCTTGAGAACTCCGGCGAGGCCGAGCAGCCCGTAGTAGTGCGCCGGGTTGCCCACGGTGTCGTCGATCGTGACGGTGAACTGGTCGATCACCGCAGATCCGTCCCGGACGTCGGGGACGTAGGTGAAGTTGCCGTCCTCGTCGACGACGACGGTGCCGTGGGTCGGGGCGCCGGTGACCGTATAGGTCAGCGGGTCGCCCTCGAAGTCGGTCGCATTCAGCTCACCGATGACTGCGCCGTCGGGATTCAGGGTGGTCGCGGCGGTGGGGTCGGCGGCGGGCCGCTGGTTGTTCCACTTGTACTGCGACTCGCGCACCACCAGCCACGCCGAGGCCAACACGCGAGGCAGCGGCAACCCCGGCCCGGGCAGGTCGGTCGCCCATCGTCCCAGCCCCACCCAGGCCATGATGTCGGCGACGACGCTCTTGTAGGTCACCGGAGGCGGGCTCGACGCGGCGAGGGTCGCCGCCGGTGCGATCTCTGCTGACAGCGCTGCCGTGGTTGCCGGGTTCTGTTCGTCGACAGTGCTTTTCGACGACACCAGCTCACGCAGTGTCTGCGGTGCGGACTCCTCGGACGCGTTCAGCGCAGATCCCTGCGTGTCGAGTGCGGCGTCCGAGTCGATCGTGTCGGCGGCGCTGGTCATATCGCCTGTCCCGTCTGAGACTTCTGCCGTGCGCGTCACGGACCGTCGTTCGGACCCGCTGCGCTGCTCGCGCTCTGCAGAGGCCTTCTCGTCGCCGGCCAAGGGGGTGCCCCGCCGGTCGGAGTCGTCAGCGGGTTCGGGCGGCAGATCGGGCTCCACCGGCGCGGTCGCGTCGGACCCCGTGCCTTCGGTGTCGTCCTGGTGGTCGTCCTCGGCCGCGGCTGCGTCCTGATCGTCGGCCACGTCTGTGTCCTCGGCTGCGGCTGCTTCCTGATCGTCGGCCTCGTCCTGAAGTTCAGCCTCGGCTGCGTCCTGATCCCCGGAGAGAGTGTCCTCCGCGGCGCGCTCTCGTCGATTCGGCCGGGACCCCGACTGCTCGGAATCGCTCGACGATGGTCCGTCAGCGGCGCGGGGCCCGCGGGACCGGGCGGGCGCGGAATCGCTGGTGGACGGACGCGAGACCGAGCTCGTGGCACCCTCGGCGTCCCCGTCGGGGGCGGCCGAGGCGGTCCCTTGGCCGCCGATCAGCGCGCACGCCATGCCCGTGGCAACCGTCATCGCGGGCAGCCAGCGTGGCGCATCGCCGGTGCGGGGTGTGACCGTCCTCTGCGCCGCAGCGGCGCCGTTCTCGGGTTTCACTGTGGCATGCCTTCCTCTTTACGGGGCGCCTCGATGCGGCGTGCTCGAATACGTGAGACGAGATGTGACGGCTGGCCGCCGGCTGACGAAAGGAATTAGACATGCATACGTGTCTAAACGCAACCATGGCGACAACCTGCCTCGCTGTCAGGCCGCTGAGCAGGGGGAAACGTGCCCGAGTCTGAGCCGGGAGCGCAGCCGTTGCCACGCGGACGGCACAAGCTCAGCAAGTCCGAGGTCCTCGAATCCCAGCGGCAGCGCCTGCTCGTCGCGATGGAGGAACTGGTCAACGAGAACGGATATGCCGGCGCGAGCGTGCCCAAGGTGGCCAAGCGGGCGCGGGTCACCGACCGGGCCTTCTATGCGTTGTTCGAGGACAAGGCGGCGTGCTTCATCGCCACCTGTGAACGTCACGGGGATCAGCTCCGCGATCTCCTCGAGGCGTCCGTGCAACAGATGGAAGCCGCCGAGGACCCCATGGCGGCCTTCGACGCCGGGCTGCACATGTATCTGCAGTGGTGGATGGATCGGCCCGCCGGTGCCCGCGCCTTCTTCGTCGACATCCTCGTCGTCGGCGACCGGGCGTTCGCCTCACGTGATCGGCGCGCGAGCATGTTCGCCGATGCGCTGCGGCGGATCGCGGTGGTCCTGCGTCGCCGGGTCGGGATCACCGGAGAACCGCAGGACATCGACGCGGTGGCCGCGGCCGCGCTGGCCAGCGAGCTCGTCGCGCGCTACGTACGGGCCGGTCGCGTCGCCGAACTACCGCAGCTGCATCCGGATCTACGGCGGGTGCTGCTGCTGTTGCTGTTGGCGCCTGCTCCCGACGCCGCCACCTGAGGCGGGTCTCAGCTTCGGCGGGCGATCCACCACGCGACGACGCCGAGGAGGACCACCACTGCGGCCGCGACGATCCAGGCGGTGACGCCGCCGAAGCCCGCGCCGACGCCGGCCACCCCACCGGGCTCCGCAAGGATGATCACGAGCCCCGCCGCATCAGCACCGCCGACTCGAACGGCAGGCGGGTGAACACCGGGCGCATCACGCCGGTCACCGCGGCGGCCGCCTCGTCCCTGCTCATCACCTGAGAGCCCTATGTCAAG
>NZ_BLTG01000027.1 GCF_017312405.1 Mycobacterium sp. PO1 | reverse complement strand
ACCAAACGGGGTCAAGCCCATTACGTCGGGTGAAGTGTGACTTTTCGCCTTCGTTGATGAATGACAGTGTTTCGGCTGATGCGTGACAGTTGTTTCGGCTGACCCTTGACACTCCCTGGATGAGGGAGTTGAGCGTGGCTGAGCAGCGGTATCAGGCTGTGTTGGCGGTGATCAGCGATGGCTTGTCGATCTCGCAGGCCGCCGCGATAGACATGGATCACGGTCGAATGCTTGGCGGAGGCCAGATGACAGAGACGAATGCCCGGCGGCGAGCGTTGGGCGGAATCGCGGCGGCTGCGTGCGTCGTCGGTGTCGCGGCGGCTTGTTCCGGCGGTCAGCCGCCGTCAGCGGCGACTGAGCAGACGAACTCACCGAAGTCTGGGCCGGCGACTCTCGTCATGCCCGCACTGCAGTGCATGGACTGGACCGAGGCGGAACCACTGTTGCGCGACGCAGGGTGGCATGGCGCGTTGCAGAGAGGCGAGGATGTCACCAACTCCGCCTGTCTGCCGAAACAGATTGGCTGGCAAGAGCCGTCGCCGGGGGAGGTGATCCCCACCGATGCCCCGATCAGTGTGCGGTTCGTGCCCTGATCAAGTGACCGCCGCTTACTCGCAACCGGTGCCGTTGCCGTCGCGGTCCAGGCCGTAGATGTCGGTGCCGACCACGGTGACCGGACCGGAGACATACGACGGGCCGTTGCCGCTGCCGCCGGCGCAGTCGACGTCACTGTCGATGGGGACGCACGCCCCCGAGTAGTTCGGGTCGCACGATGATCCAGGCTGCAGCGGAACGGGGCTCGGGGCGGCGTACGCTGCCGGTGCGACGGCGAAAGTGACCGCAACGGCACAGGTCAGCACAGTGAATCTAGCCACGGCGGCAAAGCTTAGTTCAACTATCAAGATCAGTGGGTAAGGTTGCGGAATCCGGCGACTCACCTGCCACTCGGCCGGTGAAAGGACCTGGTTTGTCAATGGCTTCGATACGTGCCGCCGCAGGAACGTGGCTGGTCGGTGCGGCGGTCTACCTGACCGCCGAAGCGGTGACGGCAACCGGTATGGAGAGTTACAGCTACCTCGACGACTACATCAGTGAGCTCGGCGTGTCCGGACTGATGAACCGGGCGTTCATGCTGCACGGCGTGCTGTTCTTGATCGGCGCCGTGCTGGTGGTCCGCAGCGTGGGGCTCGGCTGGATGGGGCGGGCCTTCGTCGTCGCCGCCGCGGTGAACGCCCTCGGCAACGTCGGCGTCGGCGGCTTTCCCAGTGGTACCGCAGCACACGTGATCGGTGCGGGCATGGCCATCATCGGCGGCAACGTCGCGGTGATCCTGGGCGCCCTCGGCAGCCGCTCGCTCGGGGCGGGGCAGTGGTTCCGGCGGGCCGGGGTGGCCCTCGGCGCTGTCGGGCTGCTGTGCCTCGCTGTGCTGGTCATCGACGGCGTCAACGGCGCCTCGCTGCCGGTGGGGCTGGTCGAGCGAGGAGCGGTCTACCCGATCATCGCGTGGGAGCTGCTCGCCGGCGTGACGATCCTGCGGGCCCGCTCAGTCGTCTGACAGCTCGGGTTCATTGTCGCGCGCCGCGGTGCGCATGCCGTCGCGGATCTCGAATGCATCGGTTGCGAACCCGCCGACGGCGGTCGCGACATCTCTGACCGCGCCGGTGATGATCGACGCCACCTCGCCCACGGTCGACGCCCCGGACTCGACGATGTCCTGGGCGGCGTCCTTGAAAATCTCCACCCGACTGAGTCGCTCGGCCATGGGCTCAGTGTGCCACAGCGCCTCGGCAGGCGGCGAGCTCACGACGCGACGCTGGCCCGGTCGCCGCCGAGCCTCTTGGCCGCGTACATCGCCGCATCGGCTGCGGCGATCTGGCCCGCGAGGAGTCGTTCGATGTCGGGCTTCGACAACCGTCCGGGCCGTGCCGTGGCCACCCCGACGCTCGCGGTGACTCCCAGAGCCCTGCGCTTGATCGCCGCGCAGATCTCGTCGCCGACGTCGGCGATGGATTCACCCTCCTCGGCGCACAGCGCGATCAGGAATTCTTCCCCGCCGGAACGGCAGATCGCTGATCGCCGCGGGAACAGGGTGTGCAGCACCGCGCTCACCACGCCCAGGATGTGGTCGCCGGCGGCGTGGCCGCTGACGTCGTTGACGCGCTTGAAGTCGTCGAGATCCACCATGGCGGTGATCAGAACGGCGCAGCCGGCGTTGTCGTCGAGCAGCCGGCACACCTCGTCGAGGAATCCGCGCCGGTTCAGCAGCCCGGTCAGCGGATCGGTGTTCGCCCGCTCGACGTAGTGGGTCAACGCCCACGCCATGCTGCGGACCGCGATGGGCACCGCGGTGTTGAGCAGCCAGAGAGTCCAGAACGCCGAGAGCGCCACCGGCCAGCCGACGTCGTCGGCGATGCGCACCGTCAGCACCGCCCCGGTGGCGACTGCCAACACGACATTGGCGGTCATTAGCTTGACGCTGTGGAAGAACGCGAGATAGGCCCCGGTTATCGCGAAAGCGGTGCACGACAACGCCGGTACGACGGTTCCCGGGCCGGCCACGGACCATCCGGCGACACAGAGAACACCCGCGGATACCGCGACGATGGACTGGCGCCGGGTCGGCCAGCGGGTCAGCCAGAAGAATGTCATCCCCAGACCGACCGACGCCGACGCGGCGCACACCAACACGGTGGCCAGCGCCGGCGCGCCGAACGACAAGAAAATGCTCGAGGGGACCAGCGCGGAGGAGAACGCGACGAACGCCATGATGTTCTGGGTGGATCGGACCATGCCGTGGTCGCGCAGGAACCACGTCATCCGGACGAACTGATCGGGCTGCCGCCACCACGACCACCAGCGTTGAGTCGCTCTGCTCACCCCCGGCATGGAGTCTGCGCGATACGCGGCGAGCCGCCCCCCTGACATTTGCTCACCGATTCATTAGAAGCCGTCGGCTCTGTTTGCACGCACGATTGCCGAGAATGGTGCCCGCGATCGAACCGTTCCCCGACAGTCTCCCGCGTTCGGAACCCGGAACTCGGGGGCGGTCGCTGTCATCGTTGATGCTGGGCTGGCAAACCTTCGATCACTGCGAAACGCCGCTGCGCCACTGTGCGGGCACAGCGCCACGGAGCCCTCGCATCGCCTGACTCTGATGGCAGACGAGGTTGCGCCGGTTGGCGTTGACGCACGCCTGCGCCATTTGCTGGCCGGAAGGTCGCGGAGCTACCCGTCTGCCGGGTTCACCACCCCATCGATCCCGGGCCGCCTTTGAACGGACCGGCGATCCAGCTCGTGATCCATCCGCCGTAGAAGCCGCCGGGCTGCGGGATCACGGTCTCACCGTTGACGGTGCACCGATCCACCAGTGAGGCCATCACGGCGACGGCCCCGGCGATGTCGGCGAATCCGGGCGTCGGGTTCAGATAGGTCCACCCCGCGCGCGACGCCTCGGCGGCAGGCGTCACCAGGTCGAAGTAGCTGGCCTGGCCTTTCCACTCACACCACGACGAGCCGCTCGCCGGTCGCAGGACTCCGTCCGCGAAACAGTCGCCCGGCAGGTAATACGTTGGCGGGTGGCTGGTCTCGAGCACTCGCCAGGCCCGATCCGTGCTGGCGATGACCTGCCCGCCCAACTCGACAGTGATCGATCCGGCGAACTTCTCCAGCCGTGGCGGGCGAGGGTAATCCCACACCGACTCCTGGTGCTGAAGCGGCTTGTCGGGTACCGGCATGCCCCGATAGTAGGGACTCGTAGCGGTGTGAGCAGCAGCGTCAGCGTCGTCGTTCGACTTTGGTAATGACTTGGTGCGCGGGCGAACTCACTCGCCGGAAGCGGTGTCGCCGGCTTGGGTGTCTGCGCCCGTCGAGTCAGAGTCAGCGTCGGTCGTGACCTCGCTACCGGTGCCGGTGTCACCGGTCTCGGCGTGCTCGGTCTCGCCGTCGGCCGACGCGTCGCCGTCATCGAGGGCCTCGTCGATGATCTCGTCCAACGTTTCGTCGGCAGCCTCATCGGTCGACTCGTCGACATCGGGGACGGTCTCGCCGGATTCGTCGGCGGCCGGTTCCTCGACGGGAGCCTCCGTGTCCTCGGCGACCTCTCCGGCGTCGTCGACGACTTCCTCGGTCACCTCGCCGGTCTCCTCGCCGGTCTGCTCGGCGTCGCCCTCGGTGGGCGTCTCCGGGTCGGCGACCTCACCGGCGACTGCGCCGGCGCCCTCGGTGGCCTCAGCAGTGTCGGCGGTCTCGGCCGCCTCTGTCTGCTCGGTCGCCTGGGTGTCTTCCGCAGCTTCGGTGGTGGGGTCGGCCTCGCTGGCCGCCAGCGTGACGGCGACCTCTGTCGAGTCCGCGGCGAACGGAAGCGGGAAGTCGGGCAGCGGCGGCAGCGGAATCGGGAACCAGCCGAAGTCCAGCACGTACTGGATCTCGCTGACAATGCCGTTGTAGACGCCGGAGACGGCGGTGTTGATGATGTCGCCGATGCCGGTGACCCAGACCCCCAGATCGAGCGGGTTGTTGACTACCGGGTCGAGGAAGTCGTAGACGAAGCTGTCCACGACGGGGAGCACGAAATCCGGGTACCAGATGTAGATCTGGTCGGAGATCAGGTAGCCGAACGGCACCCAGTTGATCAGCCAGGGGCCAAGTTCCAGGGATACGTAGTTCGCCCAGTACCGGGTGACGGCGTAGACGTCGTTGATGATGTCGGACGCCGCGTTGAGCACCACCGGGTCTTCGCCCGGTTCTTCCAGCGCCGCTACATCCGACGCGGGATCGCCGGGATCATCGGGATCGGCGGTGCTGCGCGCGACGGCGGGGGCGCGGTGGACCTCGTCGGCGACGTTGGCCGCCGGCAGCGCGGCCGCCAGTGCGTGGGATCCCTCGTCGGTGCCGAGGCGGATCGTGATCTTGCCGTGGCCGGGAGCGGTCGAAACGTCGCGGATCAGCTCCAGAGCGGCGCGCACTTCTTCGTCGGAGACCGGAAGCGCCGTGCTGTCGGCGGTGAACGCCACCGGCGGGAGCACCTCGATGGTCCGCATCGACGAGGGGAGTACCGAGGGCGTGAAAGCCAGCGCGCCGCCGGTCAGCGCCGCGACGCCGGCGGCCAAAACCGCACGTCCGGAAACCTTCATGGCGATCCCCACCTACCGATCGATAAACCCGCCCACGATGAACTTACCCGCCTACCAGTCGATTCTCAGGATTTCGCCGGTGACGGGGCGGCGTGTCGCGGACCGATCCGTGACACGCGCCGTCAGATTCGTCGAACTCATCCTCGGTCGCCCCGGCTCTCGGTGAGCACCTGGGCTGGTCCGTCGGTGATCGCGACGGTGTGCTCGCTGTGGGCGGTGCGAGAACCGTCGGCCGAGCGGATCGTCCATCCGTCCGGGTCGTAGACGATTCTGTCCGTGCCCGCGGCGAACCAGGGTTCCAGCGCCAGGGTCATGCCGGGGAGCAATTTCAGGCCACGGCCCGCGCGGCCGGTGTTACAGACGTGGGGGTCCTCATGCATGGTGCGTCCGATGCCGTGACCGCCGAACTCGGTGTTGACGGGGTAGCCGTACTCGGCGGCGACCGCGCCGATCGCGGCCGAGATGTCGCCGAGTCGGTTGCCGGGCCGGGCGGCGGCGATGCCTGCCGCGAGCGCGGCTTCGGTCGCGGCGACCAGGCGCCGGTCCTGCGGTCGGGCGGTGCCCACGATGACGCTGCGCGCGGAGTCGGCCACCCAGCCGTCGATGGACACCGCAATGTCCATCTTGAGCACGTCGGCGTCGCGCAGGACGTAGTCGTGGGGCAGGCCGTGCAGGACCGCGTCGTTCACCGACAGGCAGATGACGTTGCGGAAGGGTCCGCGCCCGAAGGAGGGGGCGTAGTCCCAGTAGCAGGACTGCGCGCCGCGGTCGGAGATGAGCGTGCGGGCGCGCTGTTCGAGCTCGAGCAGGTTCACTCCCGGTTGGGTGCGCCTGGCAAGGTCGTCGAGCAGGTCGGCGATGAACGCGCCGGTCACCCGCATCGCAGCGATCTCCGACGGGGTTTTGAGTTCCAGCACCGGGGTCCTTTCGTCGAGAACCGGTATGAAAATACCAGCCTAGTCGGAGGTGTCGGTATTTTCATACCGGCGCAGGTAGGCTGATCGCCATGGTTCGACTTCCGCTGACCGCAGAGCAGCTCGCCGCGGGGAAACGCCTCGGCGCGCAGATCCGGCAGGCGCGAGGGGATCTCACTCTCGGGGACGTCGCGCAGGCCGCGGGGATCTCGCCGGAAACCCTGCGCAAGATCGAAACCGGTCGGCTGGCCACCCCGGCGTTCAGCACCATCGCCGCGCTGGCCCGCGTGCTGCCGCTGTCGCTCGACCAGCTCGCCGAGACCTGCCTGGCGCGGAACGACCTGGAGAACACCGGCTGAACGCCGGAGGGAATCGGCTGAACCCTGGAGAACACCGGCTGAACGCTGGAGGGAATCGGCTGAACGCCGAGTCCGCATATTCACCGCCCAAACGGGGCAAGGTAAGGGGATGACGACCCGCGAGCGCGGCGAGACGCGCACCGTTTTCGGTCACCCGATCGGGTTGACCAACCTCTTCGGCGTCGAGCTGTGGGAGCGGTTCTCGTTCTACGGGATGCTCACCATCCTCGGCTACTACCTCTATTACTCCGTCACCGACGGCGGACTGGGCCTGCCGCAGAGCACCGCCACCGGCATCGTCGGGGCCTACGGCGGGCTGGTGTATCTGTCCACCGTGCTCGGCGGCTGGATCGCCGACCGGCTGCTGGGCATGGAACGCACCGTCTTCTACGGCGGCGTGGTCGTGATGATCGGCCACATCGCGCTGGCCGTCCTGCCCGGGCTGACCGGCGTCGGGGTGGGCCTGGTGTGTGTCGCACTGGGGTCGGGGGCGCTCAAGGCCAACGCCTCGTCGCTGCTGGGCACGCTCTACGAGAAGGGCGATCCGCGCGCCGACGGCGGCTTCACGCTGTTCTACCTCGGCATCAACCTGGGCGCCTTCACCGGCCCGCTGATCACCGGCCTGCTGCAGACCCGCATCGGGTTCCACTGGGGCTTCGGCGCCGCGGCGGTCGGGATGGCGCTCGGGTTGGCCCAGTACGTGTTCTTCCGACGCAACCTCGGCGAGCACGGCCGGCATGTGCCGAACCCGTTGCCGCGCAGCGCCGTCACCCGAACGATCGCCGTCGTCGTGGCCGGGCTGGTGGTGATCGGCGTCGCTATCGCGCTCGGCCTCATCACGCTGGCCAACCTGTCGCAGATCACCACGGGCGTCATCATCGTCGCCTCGATCGGTTACTTCGCGATCATGCTGACCAGCGATCAGGTCAGCAGCGGGGAACGGATCAGGGTGCGCGCGTTCATCCCGCTGTTCATCGCCAACGCGGTGTTCTGGTCGCTGTTCCAGCAGATCTTCACCGTGTTGGCCGTCTACTCCGACGAACGGATGAACTGGTCGATCTTCGGCTGGACCGCACCGTCGAGCTGGATCGGCTCCATCGAACCGGTGTGGATCATCGCGCTGTCACCGCTGTTCGCGATCATGTGGACCAAGCTGGGGAACCGGGCGCCCACCACGCCGCGCAAGTTCGCCTACGGCGTCATCGGCATGGGCCTGGCGTTCCTGTGCTTCGTGCCGTTGGCCGGCATGTCCGGCGCCACCGTGCCCGCGCTGCTGGTGATGGCGATCATGGCGGTCTTCGCGGTGTCAGAGTTGTTGCTCTCGCCGATCGGGTTGTCGGTCACCACCAAGCTGGCGCCCGAGGCGTTCCGTGCGCAGATGATGGCGCTCTACTTCTTCTCGGTCGGCCTCGGCACGGCCATGTCCGGTCTGCTGGCCGGCTACTACGACGCCGACCGTGAAGTCGCCTACTTCGGCATCCTGGGCCTGATCGCTGTCGTGGTCGGGGCCGTGGTGTTCGCCATCGCCCCGTGGATCAGCCGGCAGATGGAAGGGGTGCACTGAGCGCGGCGCTCAGCTGTCCTCCCGCAGCCTCACCATGTGCGTCGTCGAGCTCTCGTCGAGCTCGACCACGTCGGACCGGGACCGCAGGAAATCGCTGAAGGACTTGCAGCCCAGCGACTTCTCGCTGAACGACGGATCCATCCGCTTCATCTGCGCCTTGACCGCCGAATTGTGCAGCCAGTCGGCGTCGTCCTTTTCCATCCCGATGCGCAGCGCGCGGGTCAACAGACCGGTCGCCGCCGTCTGTGGGTCCGGCGGCTCGGTGTTGGCGCCGGACGTCTTGGTCCGGCGCGTCCGCTTCTTGGGTGCGGACGTGCCGTCGGTGGACGGCGCCGGCTCGAACACCGGGATGCCGGGCAACGCGTCGTAGGTGACGAACTCGTCGCACGCCGAGGCCAAGGCGCGGCTCGACGCCCCGGCCACCCCGATACCCACCACGTAACGGCCGAGCCTCTTGCAGCGCTGAGCCAGCGCGATGTAGTCGGAGTCACCGGCCACGATCACCACGTGGGTGAGATCGGGCAGGCGGAACATGTCCTCGACCGCGTCGACCGCCAGCCGGATGTCGGCGCCATTCTTGCCGTACGCCGCGGCGGGGAACAGCTGCACCAGATCAACCGCGCGGCCCACCAGTTGGTCGCGGTAACCGGCATTGACGTCGGCCGACCAGTCGGCGTAGGCGCGGGTCAGCACCAGCGTGCCGAAGGACGAGGCGAAGTCGATGACCGCACCGACGTCGACGGTGGCGCGCTTGAGCCGCTCGGCGTGGTCGGCGGGCTCCTTGGCTTTGTCCTTCTGGAACGAGTTGCGGCCATTGACCTGGTCGTAGCGCGAGATGACGATGTTGTCGAAGTCGAGATACACCGCGACGCGGGGCGAACCGGGTTCGGTCATGGCCACCAGTGTGGCCCATCGCCGGCCCTCGACGATCTCGAACCGCTGGCGGACATGCCGATGCCCGACGGGATCGCGGTCACGATCGAACCGGTCGAGGTGGCGGCCGTTCAGCGGTGAGGGCGACCTCGGCGACGACATCGAGCTGGCAGTTGTCGTCGGGCTGCTCGAAGATCACCTCCGCGCGCCGTCCCGCCGCACGCAGCGTGGCGATGGTGTTGCCGAACAACGGCCCGCTGAGGTTCTGCCACGACATCGGCAGCTCGGGGGAGCCGTGCCGGCGGGCCCAGCGCCGCGTCACGCGAGACACCTTCGGCGACCATCCGGTCTTGAACACGGGCTTGAGAAAGCCGGGCACATAGTTGTGCACCGGCGAGCAGACCAGCTGATGCACCGGGGCGCCGCCGGTATCGGTGAAGTCGGCGCGCGCCGCGTAGCTGTGGTGGACGTCGCCGGAGAGCACCGACACGGTCGCCGGGGCAGGCTCGGCGCCCGCCGACTCGGCGAGGGCGGCGCTGAGCCGCAGGAAGGAATCGGTGAACGCCGGCCAGTGCTCCAAATCGGCGCCCTGGCGCAGCTTCTCGCCCAGCCGGCCACGGAGACCGCCGCGGCTGGCGGTGCGCTCGTTGACCGACTGCAGGTCGGCGATGACCGGCGGCATCAGCCAGGGCAGCGACGTCCCGATCAGCAGGTGGTCCAGCGACTCCCGCCCATCGTTCATCTGGTCCTGCACCCAGGCGAACTCGGTGTCGTCGAGCATCTTTCGGTCACCGCTGTCCAGCACTCGCGAGTTGCGCGAGTCCACCATGACCAGGCGATTGCGGCCCAGGTCCCAGCGAAAGCTGAACCGAATGGCCTTCTCACCCCCGACCTCGGTGTCTGCGCGATCGGCGAGCTGCTCGAGATATCCCCAGCAGTCCCCGTCGATGGCGAGGACCTTGCGGAAGTCCTCGTCGATGGCCAGTTCCTCAGGGCTCAGATTCCCGAGGTGCTGATACACCCAGTACGTGGCGAGCCCAGCCCGGATGCGGTCACGCCACCAGGGTTTGGCGTTCACCTCGGCGCGCCATGTGGCCGAGGTGTTCCAGTCGTCACGGATGTCGTGGTCGTCGAAGATCATCGCAGTCGGCACCGTGGACAGCACCCACCGAATTTCCGGGTCGCCCCAGGTGTGCTGATAAAGACGCTCGTACTCGGTGAAGGTGACGACCTCGTCGGCTGGTCGCCCGTGCATCCGCCGACGGTGCCCGGCCAGGTTGCGGCGGGCGTCGGGGGTCAGCTCGTCGGCGTAGACCTGATCGCCGAGCAGCAGCAACGCATCCGGCCACTCGTCGACCGGCAGCCCGGTCAGGCGGGTGGCGTAGCAGTCGAGGGCGTCGGCGCCCAGCTTGGCGTCGAGCTTGTCGTCACCGGTCTTGGGGTAGCGGCAGGACCCGAACACCACCCGCAGTCGGTCGGTGGTCTCCGGGCCGCGGGTCCGGATCACGCTGGGCGGGAACTTCGACTCCGCTTCGGGCCAGACTTGTTCGCCGTCCACCAGCACCTGGTACTCGGTGACCGTATCCGGGGTCAGGCCTCGCACCACGACCAAGGCGTAGTGGAAACCCGAGACCTCGAAGGTGCGGGCAGAACATCCGAGCACCTCGACATCGGCGGCTTCCTCGGTCTGCACCCAGACGACAGCCGTCGTCTCGGAGACGTGGCGCAGGACCGGGCCCAGAATCAGTGGCACCCGGCCCACCTTAACGCGTATGCGGCGGGCTCACCGCCGGCCTGTACTCCGCGGTCGTGACCGGCCCCGACTCTTCTTGGGCGCAACAGCCCGTCTGCCCGCGGCCAGCCCCTATTCGTGGGGCAACAGCCCGTCTGCCCGCGGCCAGCCGCTATTCGTGGTGGACGAATGAGCCCGTCTGCCCGCGGCCCCCTATTCGTGGTGGACGAATCAGCCCATCCTCCAGCGAGCTGCCTCTGTTGAGTGCAAACCGTCCGGCTTTCCCAGCTCCGTCCACGCCGAGCCGAGTCGAGCCGAACGCAATGTCAGCCTGAGAGCGTCGCTACGGACATATGTCCTCAGCGGAGCTGTCAGCCTGACATTGCGTTCTGCGCATGGTGTGACGGCGGCTGACACGGGCCGGTAACGCGACGTCGAGTGATCGCATACCGGCCGCGGGCGGCGACGCGACGCCGAGTAATCGCATGGCAGCCACGGGCTGGTGACGCGACGTCGAGTGATCGCATACCGGCCGCGGGCGGCGACGCGACGCCGAGTAATCGGCCGGAGAGCCTTCGCGGGCCAGTTTCGCGGTGGTAATTTGCCTACCAGGCATTTCGACCACGCGCATCGGCTCGGATTGCATGACACGGGGGGTTCGACGTGGTCAACTGCGTTCACCGACGCGCATCGGGCGGCACGGCGCGGTGGGTGTCGGCGGCGGTTCTGCTGACCTTTCTGGGTGTGGGTCCGGTCGTCGGCGAGGGGGTTGCGGCAGCCGCTCCATCCGACACCGCGGCGCAGTCCGGGAACACCCCGTCAGCAGAGTCGAGCGACGCCGACAGCGCTTCGGACGACGCAGCTGCCGAAGACGATGCTGCCGAGGACGATCCTGCGGACCACGCCGCCGAGGGCGCTGCTCCTGAGGACGATGCTGCGGATGACGCCGTGGACTATGACGCTGCCGAGGGATTCGTTGGCGAGGACGATGCTGCGGGCGACGACGATGCCGACGGCGCCCCTGGTGGGGACGGCTCCGGCGAGGAATCCGGCCGACTGGACGACACGTCGGAAGCCAGTGACACCGGCGACGTCGACGGTGCCGCCGGAGTCGGTGACGCCGCTGCCGAGACCTCCGACGAGCTCAGCCAGCACGCCGACGACACCACCACCAACGGCGTCGCCGAGGACACCACCACCGAGCGCGCCGCCGGCCGTGCGATCGCCGCGGACGTGGCCGCGGAGAGCCCCGGGAGTGACTCCGGGCCTGAACCGCGCACCGTCGACGGCGCACCGGCAGAGCAGAAGCGCAGCGCTGAACTGACGGCGATCGCCGAGCACCTCAGCCTGCCGGACGCGACCGAGCAGCCGGCCGACAAGCCCTCGGTTGCCGTCGAGACCGCCGCGGTGGCGCCGGCCCGCAGCGTGCGCAGCATCGTGGCCGCCCGACCGGTCACCGTCGACAGCATCGTCACCGACCTGCTCACGTGGGTCGGTCTCGGTCCGGCGGCTCACGGTCTGCCGCTTCCGGCGACCCCGGTCTCGGCGCTGGTGGAATCGCTGTGGCTGGCGGTCCGCCAGGCGCAATACGTGCTCAACAACCAACGGCCCACCGCCGACGTCACGGTCTCCGGTCCCGGACCCGACGGAGTGGTCACCGGAGCGCTCAGCGCCGTCGACTACGACGACCTCTCCTTGACCTACACGGTCACCGCCGCACCGACGAACGGGCGCGTCGTGCTCGACGCGTCCGGCGGCTTCACCTACACACCATCGCTTCCCGGTCGCGCTGACCAGTTCACCGTCACCGTCGACGACACGGTGGGCAACCCCGTGCACGTCCATGGATTGCTCGGTCTGCTCGGTATCACCGGTCCCACCGAGGTCGTCGTGCGAATCGCCGGAGCACCGACTGCGAACCCCGTCCAGCTCGCCGAGTTGCGCACCCGCGACGGTGTCACTGTCGGCGTCACCGACGGCGGCGCGGTCCGCGTCATCGAGGGGCGGTTCACCGATCAGGTCGTCAGCGGCGCCGCCGACGCCGCCGCGGTGCTCAACGGGCTGGCCCCGCTGCTGGGCGCAGCCCCCGGGTTCGCCGCCGCGGCCGACATCGACACCGACCGGGCCGGCGTGGGCCCAGGCGTCGAGAATTTCTACCACTACACCGAAACCCTCGGCGACGTCACGGTTCTCGGCAGCGACATCATTCTCGTCACCGACGCCGACGGGCTGGTCACGAGCCTGTTCAACAACTACGTCGGCCTCGGCGCCGCGTTCGACGTCACCCCGGACGAAGGTGTCGACGAACACGACGAGGTGTCGCTGCTGGCCGGCGCCGCGTACCTCGGCGCCGACGCCGACGGCGAAGCCCTGCAGACCTTCCTGGCCCAGACCGACGTGACCACCGCGCTGGTCGTCTACGCACTCGATCAGCAGGCCGATCCGGAGCTGGCCTGGCAGGTGGTCGTGCGGTTCTCCGATACCGGGGATCTTTCGCCGTCGGCCGTGACCTACGTGGTCGACGCCGACGGAGGTGATGCGGGCAGCATCATCGTCACCGTCACGTCCGGGCAGGGCGCCAGCGTCGACAGCGTCGCCACCGACTGGCTCGGTGAGTCCCGCAGCATCACCGTCGACCGCGGCGGCTGGCTGTTTCCCAGCTACACCATGGTGGACGACACGCGCAACATCACCACCTACACCACCTCGTATCTGTTCTTCGTCGGCGGCCCCGTGCTGCCCGGGCGGGTGGTCAAGCGCGGTTGGCTCGGCTGGAATCGTGGTGCGGTATCGGCACATGCGAACGCCGCGGCGGTGTACGACTTCTACGAGGACGTGTTGGGGCGCACGTCCTTCGACGGGGACGGAGCTCTCGTCGAAGTCAGCATCCGTTACAACCCGATCAACACCTACCGCGCGTTCGGCTACGCCAACGCGTTCTGGGACCCCACCCGCCAGCAGTTCGCTTTCGGTGACGCCGGATACCTACAGGCGTCTCTGGATGTGGTCGCCCACGAATTCACCCACGCGGTCGTCAGTTACGTGGTCGGAACGGGTGGCTCGGTCCTGGATTACGGCGAGTCCGGTGCGCTCAACGAGGCTTACGCCGACATCCTCGGGCTGCTCGTCGAAGGCAAGAGCGGACCTGGACGCTGGCTGATCGCCGAGGATTCCGACTACGGGATCATCCGCAACCTTGCCGACCCGACGTCGGTGAGCAGCGGACTGGGGCCCTACCGCGACCACTACGACACCCGCTACACCGGCACCGGCGACGACGGCGGAGAGCATGTCAACAGCACGATTTTCGGCCACGCCGCCTACCTGATGATGACCGACGCCGCGACCGCGGGTGTCTCCGACGAGGCGTGGGCGCGGGTGTTCTACCACTCGCTGTTCCGGCTCGGCAGGTCCGCGGTCTTCGCTGACGGCCGCGCCGCGGTGCTCAGCGCCGCGGCGGCACAAGGGTTCTCCGTGGATCAACTCGACGCGATCCGGTCGGCGTTCGACGATGTCGGGATCGCCGGGCCGGCCGAATCAGTGCTGCTCGTCGCCTGACCGGTCCACCAGCACCGCGCCGTCGGGTCGCGCACCGAGGGTCTGCAGATCGAGCTCCGTTCCCGCGGCGGTGAGCCGGATGATCTCGGCCACCTCGCCGGGTGCGTCGCACTGCACATAGTGGTCGGCACCGGGCACCACCCAGTAGCGGTTGCGCCCCGGCTTGGGCTTCAGGTACTCCTGCCAGACGTGGTTGGCCACCCGCAGCGGCGCGACACCGTCGTGCAACCCCCAGATCAAGGTGAGGTCGACGTCGATGTCTGACAGGCGCTCCAGCCACCTGGTCTCGTCGGCGGCGCGCTCGTGCAGGTAGCGGATGGTGTCGGGCAGCACCGCGGTTCCGTCATCATGGGCGAAACACAATGCCAGTGCCGTGATCTCGGGGTTGTCGAGGTCGCGGCGGGGCATGAAGGTGGTGGCTCCGAGCCCCGCCGCCAGCAATTCCGGGGTGGTGGCCGCGGCGGTGGCGCGGCCGGTCTCGTCGTCGAGCAGGGCGACCTGGAAGGCCGTCAGGTTGGCCAGCGGCAGGTAGATGTTCGCGTTGGTCATGAACACGTCGGCGGGCAGCGGTCCGTCGGGCCGGTCGGCCAGCATGCCCAGCGTGATCATCCCGACGCTGCTGCCCCGGTCGTGGGTGATCATCCGGTAGTCGGTGAGTCCCCAGCGCTCGGTGATGGCGTGTACCAGCAGCCGCGCGTCGTCATAGAGCGAGTACGCATACGGCGCCCGCGGCTTCGCCGACAGGCCGTAGCCGGGGAAGTCCACCATGAAGAACTCGAACTCGCCGCCGAGTTCACGCGTCAGCGCGTGGTAGTCGATGCTCGACGTCGGGAATCCGTGCACGCAGACCAGTGCCGGTGCGCCCGGGGTGCCGCAGCGCCGGGTGAACACCTCCACCTCGGCACCGTCGTTGGCCGGCGTCGTCGACCGCCACGTGAACGAGGTTGCCCCGCTGACCCATTCCTCGAAGATGCCCACCACTCACCTCAATCGTTGCGTTGCGGCCAAGCTAGCGTCTTCGATGTCGCCGCACCGGCGATCTCGCCCATTGATCCCGAGGAGGTGGAGCCCGTGCCGACCGACCCTGCGCGACGGCATTCGACCCGGGAGGTGCTCGCCCTCACGGCGCCTGTCGGGTTGGCTTTCATCCCCCTCGGGATGGCGCTGGGCTTCCTGGTGGTCCATGCGGGGCTGGCGTGGTGGTGGGCGCCGGTGTTCGCCGCAGTCGTCTACGCGGGGTCCCTGGAGTTCCTCATGGTGCATCTCGCAGCCACCGCGGCGCCCCTGGCCACGGTCGCGCTCACGACGCTGATCGTCAACTCCCGCCACGTGTTCTACGCGTTGTCGTTCCCGCTGCACCGTGTCCGCGGCCGGGCGGCCAAGGCCTACAGCACCTACACGCTGTCCGACGAGGCGTTCGCCGTGGCGGTCAGCCCGGAAGCCCGCACGTGGACGACGCGGCCGCTGCTGGTGATGCAGGTGAGCCTGCACCTGCTGTGGGTGACCGGCGCCGCGCTGGGCGGTCTGGTCGGCGAAGCGGTCCCGATCGAACGGCTGGTGGGGTTGGAGTTCGCGCTGACCGCACTGTTCATCGTGCTCGGCATCGACGCCTACCGTCAGCGCCCGGACCCGGTCACGGCGATGGTCGCGGCACTGTCGGCGGTTGTGGCGTGGCTGCTGGTGCCCGGTCAGCTGCTGGTGTGCGCGTTCGCGGCGTTCACGGCGGCGTCGCTGGTGCGGATGCGGTTCACCCGGGGTGGCCGACGTGCCTGACAACCGATACATCGCGGTACTGGTGCTGGTCAGTGCCGCGGTCACCTGGGCACTTCGGGCGCTGCCCTTCGCCGCGTTGGCGCCGCTGCGCAACAGCCGGGTGGTTCGCTACCTCAGCGTCCACATGCCCGTCGGCGTCATGGTCATGCTGGCGATCTACACGCTACGCACCGTGGCGGGCGACACGGTGCGACAGCTGATCTGGCTGTCCGTCGCGGTCGCGGTCACCGCCGGGCTGCACCTGTGGCGCGGCCGGGCCCTGTTCAGCATCCTCATCGGCACCTGTTGCTATGTGACGTTGATGTCGCTGTGGGCGTGAGGGCTATGGCGTGGGCTGAAGATAGGCCACCAGCGCGTTGGTGAGGCCGCGCCGGGCCACGTCGAGGTCGGCGTAGGAACCGAGCTGACGCTCGGACACCAGGCCGCGCATCGCGCCCGGGATGAGCGCCGCGACCTCACGCACCCGGTCCGGGTCGACGTCCAGGTCCGCGAACGCGTCGGCGCAGATCTGCAACCAGGACTGGCCCCACGAGAACAGTTCGGCCGCGGTGCGCGGGTACAGCCGCTCCAACTCGGCGTGATCACGGGGCAGCGCAGCGCGCAGATTTTCGATCGCACGCGAATCCGGTTCGGCCAGGCCGTCGTACAACGTGTCGATGATGCCGGCGACCCGGTCGCGCAACGGCGCAGCCTGGTCGATCGTGGTGAACACGTCGGCGCGGCGTTCGGCCGTGCGGTGCAGCACCGCGGCCCAGAACCCGTCGGCGTCGCCGAACTGGTACTGCACCGCGCCCCAGGTGGCGCCGATGTCCTTGGCGATGCGGTTGGCCGACACCGAGGCGGGGTCGCCGGATGCCAGCGCTCGCAGCGCCGCCTCGAGCATGTTCTCGCGGGTCGCCAGCCCTCGACGATTGGGTCGCCGCACCGACGCCGCCACCTGGCTCATGCTGGCAGGATAGCCGGTCGGTCATCGTTTCGTAGAACCCACTATGGTTTTTTCATTGACTGCTCTATCATTCTCCCGACGTCGATCCGCGAAGGGATAGTTGATGGCGAGACCGCCCCTGTCGATGAAGCCGACCGGATGGTTTCAGGTCGCCTGGTCGGACGAGATCAACGTCGGTGACGTCCACACGATGAAGTACTTCGACCAGGAGATGGTCGCCTGGCGTGCCGAATCCGGGCAGCTGACGGTGATGAACGCCTACTGCGAGCATCTGGGCGCGCACCTCGGTTACGGCGGCACGGTCAAAGGTGAAGTGCTGCAATGCCCGTTCCACGGCTGGCAGTGGAACCAGCAGGGCCGCAACGTGTGCATTCCCTACGAAGACCGCCCCAACCGGGGCCGGCGCATCACCACCTACCCGGTGGTCGAGCGCAACGAGTCGGTTTACATCTGGCACGACATCGAGAACCGCGCACCGTTCTTCGACGCCCCTGATGTGTTCTCCAGCTTCGGTGACGGGACCTCCGCGGCGGACTATTACCCGCAGCAGCGGCTGTTCCGGCAGGGCCTGGAGATGCATCCGCAGTACGTGCTGGAGAACGGGGTCGACTTCGCGCACTTCAAGTACGTGCACAACACCCCGATCGTGCCGGTGTTCACCCGCCACGACTTCGACGAACCGGTGTCCTATGTCGACTTCACCATCACCTTCGAAGGCGACGACGGCCAGAAGATCGAAGATGTCAACAGCGGGGTCGAAGCGATCAACGGCGGCCTGGGCATCGCGGTGACCAAGAGCTGGGGGATGGTGGACAACCGCACCATCTCGGCGATCACCCCGGTCGACGAGTCGACCTCCGACGTGCGCTTCATGGTCTACATCGGCCGGCCCGCCGAGCAGTCGGGCCGCGACCCGGTGCGGGCCGAGGCCAAGGCCCGGGAATTCGGTGACGAGGTGATCCGCCAGTTCGCGCAGGACATCCACATCTGGGCGCACCAGCGCTATTCCGACCCGCCCGCCCTGGCGAGCTCAGAACAAAAGGGTTTCACCGCCATTCGGCAGTGGGCGATGAAGTTCTACCCCGACGGCAAGGGCGGAAGCGCCGCCGAGTTGGCCGCCAGATCGCAATGACCGCACAGGAAGGGCGCTCATGACCGAGACGACAGACACCACCACAAAGACCGGCACGATCAGAGTGTTCCAGGTGGCCACGGGCAACGTCGGCTCCGAGATGATCAAGCGCATCGCCACCCAGCCCGACCTCGAACTCGTCGGCGTGCACTGCTATTCGCCGGAGAAGGTCGGCCGGGACGCCGGCGAACTCGCCGGCATCGCGCCCAACGGCGTCACCGCCACCGGCACGATCGACGAGATCATCGCCGCCAAACCCGACGTGCTGACCTTTCACGGAGTGTTCCCCGACGAGGATCTGTACGTGCGGATCCTCGAAGCCGGCATCGACATCGTCACCACCGCCGACTGGATCACCGGATGGCACCGCGACACCAATCATCCGCACCCGTCGGGTAAGCCCGTCACCCGACTGCTGCAGGAGGCCTGCGAGAAGGGCGGCGCCACCTTCTACGGGACCGGGATGAACCCGGGGGTGAACCAGATTCTCGGTGTGGTGTGCTCGGCGGACGTCGCCGACATCGAGAACGTCACGACCATCGAATCGGTCGACGTGTCGTGCCATCACTCCAAGGACACCTGGATCGAGGTCGGTTACGGCCGGCCCGTGGACGATCCGGAGATCCCGGGCAAGCTCGAGAAGTACACCCGCGTGTTCGCCGACAGTGTGCTGATGATGGCCGACTGCTTCGGCCTCACGCTCGACGAGGTGAAGTTCAGCTACGAACTGGGCGCCTGCACCAAGGACGTCGACCTGGGCTGGTACCAGCTGCCGAAGGGTTCGCTGGGCGGCAACTACATTCGCTACCAGGGCATGGTCGACGGGGTTCCGCGGGTGGAGACCCACCTGGAGTGGCAGATGACACCGCACACCGACCCGAGCTGGGACATCAAGGGCTGCTACATCACTCAGATCAAGGGTGATCCGAACATCTACAACAAGCACATGATCTTCCCCAAGCCCGGCGTCGACCTTTCCGATCCGGCGAGCTTCGCGTCGATCGGCATGACGGTGACCGGCATGCCCGCGCTGAACGCGATCAAGTCGGTGGTGGCCGCTCCACCGGGCATCATCACCAGCGCGGACCTGCCACTGCGGGGATTCGCGGGCCGCTTCAAGCTCTGACGGGTCCGGTGGATTTTCTGCCCCCACGGTGCTCGAGCCGAAATCGACACCAGGGCGGTGATCACGTCGGCATCAGCTGACTTTCGCAGCCACCATGTCGATCTCGCTTCGAGGGCGCGGGATGCAGCGGGTCAGTCGACGCGAAGAGTGAGTCTCTCCAACCGTCGCACCAGCAGGCTGGGTAGCCAGCGGCTGGGTCCATCGGCCTCGAGCCGGCGCGTGTTCGCCAGCAGGTGCTCGAGCACGATTCTGGCCTCCATGCGGGCCAGTGCCGCGCCGACGCAGAAGTGGACACCCTTGCCGAACGCGATGTGGCCCTTGCTGTTCGGTCGGTCCAGGCGGAACTCGTCCGGCGACGCGAAGTGCGCCGGATCCCGGTTGGCGGCGCCCCACAGCAGGATCAACCGTGACCCTTCGGCCAGCTCGTGCCCGGCCAGCACGCAGTCGCGCAGCACATGGCGGTAATGACCCCGAAACGGCGGCTCGAATCGCAGTGTCTCCTCGAGGAACACCGGTATGAGGCTGCGGTCGTCCCGAAGTCGATGCTGCAGCTCGGGTCGGGTGGCGAGGAGCGCCGTTGCCGAGCCGATCAGCGATGCAGTCGATTCCCCGCCTGCGCCGAACAGCGTGATCATCATCATCTGCGCTGTCATCACGTCCAATTCGCCTTCGGCGCAGTCGCGCGCCAGCGCGCCCATCAGGGTGTCCTGCGGGTGTGCCGCCTGCGCGTCGAACTTCTCTGCTACGTACTGCGCCAACTGCATCGCCGCCGTGCCCGCGCCGGCGAGCTGCTCCTGGCTGACCAGGCCCTCGAGGAGTTGGGTACTGGCGTAACCCCATTCGGCCAACTGCTCGGCGTCCTCGTCGGGCACCCCGAGCAGGCGGCACACCACCAGCATGGGCAGCCGGTTGGCGATCGCCGACATCCATTCGACGTGACCGTCGCTCACCTGCTCAGCCCACAGCCGCTCGGTGGCGGCGGCGACGAACGACTCGAGGGTGCGGATCCGCTTGGCCGCCAGCTGCGGAACCAGCTTCCTGCGATGCAGCGCATGGGCGGGGTCGTCGGCGATGGCCAGAACCTGGGACGGGCCGCCGAGGTCGTCCATCGGGAACGTGCCGACGGTGCCGTCCGATTGATACACCATGGTGCCGGTCAGGTTGGACGAGAAGTCCTGCGGGCGCGCCACCGCATCGGTGACCGCATCCCAATTACAGACCGCGTAGAAGCCGGAATCACCGATCTGGTGCACCGGCGCGGTGGCCAGCATCCGGGCATAGAGCGGATACGGGTCCTGGAGGAACTCATCGGCGAACAACGCCAGGCCGAGGTCGGTCTCGTGCACGGTCACGCGTCCAGGCTCCGGCGTCGCGGCGCCGCGCGTCAACGGCCCGGACGAAGTCGACAACCGCTCGCACCTGTGGCGACGGAGTGCCGTCTCAGCTCAGCCTCCGGAGCAGGCCCGAGGGTAAGACTGATTGCATGTTGTGTCTCATATTGAGATCCTTGACCGGACCATTCTCGACGAGGTGACCGATGGCGAACGATTGGCTGGTGGGGGACCGCCACGGTGCGGCCGCGGAGCGGATCTATGCCGCGGCCACCGCGCTCATTGCCCGCGACGGCCTCGAGGGCTTCGACATGGCCGAGTTGCAGGCGAGGGTGCACTGTTCGCGTGCCACGCTCTACCGCCATGTCGGCGGCAAGGCGCAGATCCGCGACGCGGTGCTGACCCGTGAGGCCGAACGCATCGTCGACGCGGTGCGCGCCGCGGTGCGGGGGCTCGAGGGCAGCGAGCGCACCGTCACCGCCGTCGTCGCCGCGCTCGGACACATCCGGGCCGATCCGCTCGGACGGGCCCTGCTGCACTCGATGCGCGGCGCCTCGGAGCTGCAGTGGGTGAGCCGTTCGCCGATCCCGCCGACGCTGGCCGCCGAGCTCACCGGTATCACCGACGGCGACGACGAAGCGGCCCAGTGGATCGTGCGAATCGTGCTGGCATTGCTGTTCTGGCCCGTCGACGATCCAGGTGCCGAACGCGCGATGATCGAACGCTTCCTCGGCACCGTCCCCGAGCGTTGAGACTGCATCCAGCGCGGGCCCCACTCGCACTTTGCCGCGCTGGCTGCAGTCTGAACGCATGGGACCCGCGTGCGAACTGCGGGCTGAGTCAGCCGGCGCCCTTGCCGTTGTCGACGCGGTAGACCGCCCCGTGGATCGCCGCGGCGTCGTCACTGGCCAGGAACGCGATGGTCTTGGCCACATCGGTGGTGTCCATGAAGCCGCGCGGCGAGGCGATGCGCATGATCAGGTCCCAGTCCGCGTTCTCCGGCGCCTGGAACTCCGTGGTCTGCGCGGTCGGCATCCCGCCGGGGCAGATGGCGTTGACGCGCAGCCGGTCCTTGGTGAACTCGATGGCCAGCGCGCGGGTCAACCCGACCAGCCCGTGTTTGGCCGCGCAGTAGCCCGCCGAATACACCTCACCTTCGACCCCGGCGATCGACGAGACATTGACGATGTTGCCGCCGCTGTCCAGCAGATGCGGCAGCGCGGCGCGGCACAGGTAGAACGGCCCGGTGAGATTGACCGCCAGATCACGTTCCCAGTCGTCGTCGGTCATCGTGGCCGAATGCCGCATCTGGTGGAATCCGGCCACGTTGGCCAGCACGTCGAGACGCCCGAAGTGCGCAACGCAGTCGGCGACGGCGTCGGCACACGCCTGCGGAGAGGTGATGTCCACCGCCGCGAACGTGCCACCCGGGACGTCGGCGAACACCTCGGCCATCCGCTCGGCATCCCGAGCGATCCCGAACACCTGGGCGCCCCGCTCGGCGAACAACCGCGCCGTCGCCGCACCCAGTCCCGCTGACGCGCCGGTGACCAGCGCGACCTTCCCGCTCAATTGACCCATGCCCTCGACCTTCTCACGAGGCGGTGGGTGATAAGACGGCGGCACACGCCGTCACCGGCGCCCGCGGCTTTCAGACGGCGGCGCGCGGGGTCACCGGCGGCACCGCCGCCAACAGCTCGCGGGTGTACTGCTCCTCGGGTGAGGCGAACAACTCGGCGGCAGGCCGGTATTCGACGGCCGCGCCGTCACGCATCACCAGCACGTCGTGGCTCACCTGGCGGATCACCGCCAGATCGTGACCGATGAACAGGTAGCTCAGACCCAGCTCGCGCTGCAGACGCGCCAGCAGCTCCAGCACCCGGGCCTGCACCGACACGTCGAGCGATGCGGTGGCCTCGTCGAGGATCAGCAATTCGGGTTCGGCGGCCAGCGCCCGGGCGATGCTGACCCGCTGGCGCTGACCGCCCGACAGCTCGTGCGGATAGCGCTGCGCGAACTCCGTGGGCAACCCCACCAGCTCCAGCAGCTCGGCGACTCGTTCCGTCCGGGCTGCCTTGCCGTCCACCAGATCGTGTACCGACAGCGGTTCGGCGATCGACGTGGCCACCCGCGCACGCGGATTCAGCGACGAGAACGGATCCTGGAACACCAGCCCGATCCGGCGGCGCAATGCCCGGGCCGCAGATCCCTTGGCGCCGAACACGTCCGTGCCGTCGAGTGTGGCGGTCCCGCCGTCGGGTCGGGCCAACCCGGTCAACGCCGCCGCGACCGTCGACTTGCCCGAACCGGATTCCCCGACCAGCCCCAGCGTGGCCCCCCGGCGCACGGTGAACGACACGTCGCGCACCGCGTGCACCGTCGACCGGCCCACCGGAGTGGACACCGTGAACCGCACATCCAGGCCCTCGACGGTCAACAGCTCGTCGGTGCCCGTCACCTCCGGCGGGCCCTGCGCATCCAGCACCGGCCTGGCGGCCAGCAGATCACGGGTGTAGTCGTCGCGCGGGGAGTCGAACACCGTCAGGATCGGCGCCTGCTCGACCGTCCGGCCGGCCCGCAGCACCGTCACGTCGTCGGCGACCTGTCCGATCACACCCAGGTCGTGGCTGATCCATACCACCGCGGTGCCGAAGTCGCGTTGCAGATCGCGCACCAGCTCGATGATCTGGGCCTGGGTGGTGACATCCAGCGCGGTGGTGGGTTCGTCGGCGATCAACAGCTCCGGATCACACGCCAGCGCGATCGCGATCATCGCACGTTGTTTCTGCCCGCCGGACAGTTGATGCGGATAGGCGTGCAGGCGGGTCGCCGGATCGGGCAACCCGACCGCCTCCAGCAGTTCGGTCGCCCGCTGGGTCGCCGCCCGCCGGGTCATGCCGCGGTGCGTCTGCAGCGATTCGGTGATCTGACGCTCCAGCGTGAGCAGCGGGTTCAGCGACGTGCCGGGGTCCTGGAACACGAATCCGATTCGGGCGCCGTGCACCCGGCGCAGCACCTTCGGCGGCGCGCCGACGAGCTGTACGGGAGAGGAACCACCGGTCAGCGTCGACGACCCCGACACGCGGGCGCCGGGTGCGTCGAGCAGCCCGGTGGCGGCCAGCACCGTCATCGACTTGCCGGAGCCGGATGCGCCGACGATGCCGACGGTGTGCTCACGCTGCACCGCGAAGGACACCTGCTCGACGATCGTGCGACCGCCGATGCGCACCCCGAGATCGGCCACCTCGAGCACCGCGGGTTCGCTCACCGCTCCCTCCTGCGCGCCTCGACGGTGGTGCGTTGCTTGGGGTCGAGGACGTCCCGCAATCCGTCACCGAAAAGGTTGAACGCCAACACGATCACGAAGATCGCGGCGCCGGGGAACACCGCCATCCACCACGCCATCGTCACGAATCCCTGGGAGTCGAAGATCATCCGGCCCAGCGACGGCTGCGGCGGCTGGATACCGAGGCCGAGAAAGGACAGCGCCGCTTCGGACAGGATCGCGAACGCCAGCGACAGCGAGGTCTGCACGATCAGCGGCCCGGAGATGTTCGGCAGGATGTGGCGCCGCAGGATGTAGCTGTCGCCGGTGCCCATCGCTTGCGACATCCGCACATAGGGTTCGGTGCGCACCCCCAGCGTGCTGGCCCGGGCGACGCGGGCGAAGATCGGGGTGTAGACGATGCCGATGGCCAGGATCGTCGTCGTCACCCCCGGGCCCAGGATCGCCACCACAGCCAGCGCCAGCAGCAGCACCGGGAACGCGAACATCACGTCGACCACGCGCATCAGCACCGTGTCCAGCCAGCCGCCGCGGTAGCCGGCCAGCACCCCGATCGCGACCCCGACCACCAACGCCAGCGCCACACTCGTCACCGCGATCCGCATCGAGGCCTGCACCGCGACCAGTACCCGGGACAGCACGTCGCGGCCCAGTTCGTCGGTGCCCAGCCAATGGGTGAGGCTGGGCGCCTGCAGCGCGTTGGGCACGTCGACGTCGTTGATGCCGTACGGCGCGAGAGCCTGCGCGAACACGGCGACCACCGCGACGGCGGCCAGCACGAGCGCACTGACCAACGTGACGGGGTTGCGCGCCAACAGTTTCCACGACGAGATGCGGGTATCGTCTCGAGTCGTCATGCCAGCCGGATCCTCGGGTCCACGACCGCATAGAGCACGTCGACGACCAGGTTGATCAACAGGAACAGGGCCGCGATGAGCAGCACCGCGCCCTGGATCAGCGGGTAGTCACGGGCGGCGACGGCGTTGAACACCAACCGGCCCAGCCCCGGCCAGGCGAACACCACCTCCACGACGATCACCCCGCTCAGGATCGTGGCGAGCTGGATGCCGGTGATCGTCAGAATCGGCACCAGCGCGTTGCGGACGGTGTGGCGGAACGTCACCACCCGCGGGGACAGACCCTTCGACCGGGCGGTGCGCACATAGCCCATCGAGGCGACCTCCAGCACCGCCGAACGCACGTAGCGCGTCATGATCGCCCCGGCCACCAGACCGACCGTCAGTGCGGGCAGCACGATGTGGCGCAGCCAGCCCACCGGGTCGTCGAACAGGGACCGATACCCCGAGGTGGGCAGCCAACCCAGCGTCGTCGAGAACAGCGCGACCAGCAGGATGGCCATCCAGAAGTCCGGCACCGACACCCCGAACTGGCTGCTGATCCGGATCACCGCGTCGCTGGCACGCCCCTCGCGCAATGCCGAGTAGATGCCGGCCGGCAACGCGATCAGCAGCGCGATCACCATGCCGGCCAGCCCGAGCGACAACGTCGCGGGCAGACGCTCCATCAACGTCACGGTCACCGGATCGCCGTTGCGGAAGCTGACCCCGAGATCACCGGTGGCCGCCGAGCCGACGAACCCGAAGAACTGCGAGATGATCGGCCGGTCCAGACCGCTGGCCGACCGCAACGCCTCATAGGCCTCCGGGGTGTAGCGGGTGCCCAGCGCGATGCGGACCGGGTCACCGGGGACCAGATGAACCAGCGCGAACACCACCACCGCGACCCCGAGCAGCACCACCGCCGAATACGCCAGCCGGCGCACGACGAACCGCGCGATGGGGTGAGTCAGCACCGTGGGAGCGGCCATGTCAGGCGTCACCGTCCTGGGCCCAGTGCGCGTCACGGAACCGCACCGCGCCATCCCGGCGCGCCTGATAGCCCTGCAGCGCAGGATTCCACGCCTGAATCACCGACGGGTTGTAGAGGAAGATGTAACTGACCTGGTCGGCGATCATCGTCGCCGCACGGCGGTAGTCGTCGAAGCGGGCCTGTCGGTCGGTCTCCACCCGGCCCGCGTCCAGCAGCCGGTCGACCTCGGGATCGGAGAACTTCTGCGCGTTGCTGGTGCCGTCGGTGTGGTGCTGGGCGTAGTAGAAGTCATCCGGGTCGATGTTGCCCAGCCAGCCCATCATCAGCATGTCGAAGTTGCCTTTGTTCTGCTCGTCGAGCCAGGTCGCGAAGTCGACGGTGCGGATGTTCACCGTGATGCCCAGCGGCGCGAGGTTGTCGGCGACGATCTGCGCGGCCGTCACCGTCTCCGGATAGTCGGTGGTGACCAGCATGTCGAGGTTGCCCGGGCTCACGCCGGCCTCGTCGAGCAGTTCCCGCGCCTTGTCCAGACCGCCCTCGCCGTAGCGGTCGTACGGCACGTACCACGGGTTGCCCTCCGGGATCGCGAGCTGGTTCTTCGCGGCGGTGCCGTAGCTGGTGGCCTGCACGATGGCGTCGCGGTCGATCGCGTAGGCGATCGCCTGGCGCACCCGCACGTCGTTCCACGGTTCGCGCGCCTCGTTGAGGGCCAGATACCAGTAGTCGTTGCTCGGCTCCACGGCCAGCGTGAGCGACTCGTCGTTGCGCAGCTGCTGCACGCGTTGCGGGGGCACCGAGTCCGTCCAGTCGATCTCGCCGGCCTGCAACGCCGACAGCGCGGTCGAGGGCTCGGAGATGAAGCGGAACCGCACCCCCGAGATGTCCGGCGCGCCGTCCCAGTAGTCCGGATTGGCCACCAACGTGATCGAGTCCCCGCTGCGCTGGTTGGCGAACGCGAACGGCCCGGTACCGACGGGATGGGTGGCGATCTCACCGCTTTCGACGTTGCGGCGGGACACGATGGCCATGCCCTTGAAGCCGCCGAGATTGGTGAGCATGTTGGGCACCGGGCGGTCGACGCGGATCACCACCGTCTGCGGGTCGACCGCCTCCACTGCGGTGACCGCACTGAACTTGTCGACGTTGGTGAGCTCTTCGTCGATGATCCGGTTGTAGGAGAACGCGACGTCCTCGGATGTGAGCGGGCTGCCGTCGTGAAACGTCACCCCGGGACGCAGGCGGAACGTCCACGTCAGCTCGTCGTCGCTGACCTCCCACGACTCGGCCAGCGCCGGGCGCATCTGCAGGTTCTCGTCGGGTTCGACCAGGGTGTCGAAGACGTTCTCGAGCACTTCGAACGAGAAGTAGGCCGATGTCTTGTGCGGATCGAGCTGATCGGGTTCACCGGCGATGGCCGCGATCACCCCGCCCTCGGCGCCGTCACCGAGATCCACCCGCTGGCCGGTCGAACAGCCGGTCAGCGCCACCACCAAGGCGAGCACGACGAGCGCGGTCGACGCCGCCGTTCTCGTCATGTGCATCACCCCGGGACTCGAGCCGCTGGGGGGCCTCTACCCAAACTCGCCTGGGCCCAACCCACGAGCTGCCACAAGCGACAAAGCCGTGACTTTGTCTACCCGCGACTGAAATACTTCGGTCAACCTGTCTTACCATGCGGCGGGGCGAAGGGAGACAACGTGAGGTTCCTGCGCGCGGCGGCCGCCGTCGCCATGGGTGTCGGTGTCGCGATGGGTGTCGCGGTGGGGGCTCCGCCGTCCGCCCAGGCCGCCAACGTCATGGAAGGCGTCTACAACTACATGCCCGCCGACGGGCAGCCCGGGACGTGGACGATCTATCCGTCCTGCGTGCCGGTGGTCGGCGACCTGCGTGAACCGCTGTATCTGCCGGTCGGCTGCCGGCTGCACGTCGGGCCGTCCAACGGTTTGGTCGGCGGTGACGCCCGGCTGACCGGGGGAGTGTGGAGCTTCACGACACCGGTGGCCAAGGGCATGAAATGCCCGGACGGCACCTGGGCGCCCACCATCGAGACCTTCAAGTTCGACGACGTCACCATGTCGGGCACCCGCAGCGTCACCCACAACGCGGTGTGCGGGCTGCAGCCCGGCATCATCAACACGAACTTCACGCTGTCGTTCAAGGAACCGCTGCCGATCCCGGTCGACCGGTACCCGCTGTACTGCGAGCCCGGCGGGCTGCGCCGCTGCTTCTAGGAAAGCGGCCGCTGCCGCGCAGATGCGGCAAGGCCGTCGACGTCACCGGACCGGGGATCACCGACCGGTGGGGAGTGACCTGTGCCGACCTGGGTGCCTCGGTCCTGGCCCCGGACGGATCGCTGGTGTCGGTGTTCGGCGACACGTTCTCCGGCGACACCGTGGGTCGGGGGGACTGGCGCTCACCGGTCGTGCTGATCGGTCGCGGTGACGCCGACCACCAGATCGTCTACCACCGTGCGGGGGGACCCGACCCCGACTATGCGCGTCAGCTGTGGCACTACCGTCACGACCACACCGCCGCCCGCCGGCGACGCGGTATCAGCACCGTCATCCCGTCGGACCTGCTGACCGTCGGGGACTCGATGTATCTGCACGCCATCGTCAACCGCGGGCTGGGCAACGTCGCGTGGACGGAGATCTGGCGCTCCGACGACGACGGCGCGACGTGGCGAGACCTCGGCAGCGAGGCCCGCTTCGCGGCCGACCTGCATCACGGTCACGCCCAGTGCTGGAGCTGGGATCACCAACCGGGACCGGACGGCGGCTGGGTGTATGTGGCCGCCACCGGTTTTCAGCGCGACAAGGGCATCATCCTGATGCGGGTCCGGCCCCGACACGTCGGGTCGCGGCGGCACTATCGAAGTTGGGGGTTCACCGACGGGCGGTGGGGGTGGGGGAGCCGGGCCACCCCGATCACGCCGCCGGGGGAGAAATGGGGTGAACTGACGCTGCGTCGGCTGGCCTCGGGCCACTGGATCCTGGGTGGATTCCTGGCCTCGGAGTACGCACTGGGCTACCGCGTCATCGACTCCCCGCTGGCGAACATGCACAGCACCGCTATCCAGAAGCCGGTGATCGGCTGCGGATGGCAGGACGAGGACCACGCCGGCGGCCGGGTGGCCCAGCTCTACGGCGGATACGTGTTGCCCGGCTCGAGGGTGGGCGTCGAAGCCGGCGTCGGTCTGATGGTGTCGCAGTGGCACACCGCCAACGGATGGCCCTATCGGACAATGCAATTCAGGGTGACGTTGGACGACACGCCGGCCGCGGCCGCACCGTGAGAACCGTCGACTTGGGCCGGAATCGTTCCCGCCGCGCGGGCCGGGCCTAGGGTATTGGCTGTGCGCACCGATTCTGACGCCAAACGCGTGGTCATCTGGGGAACCGGCTTCGTCGGCAAGATGGTGATCGCCGAGGTGCTCGAGCACCCCGGGTTCGAACTGGTCGGCGTCGGCGTCAGCGACCCCGCCAAAGTGGGCCGCGACATCGGCGACATCTGTGGACTGTCCTCCGACGTCGGGATCGCTGCCACCGACGACGTCGACGCGCTGATCGACCTGAAACCCGACGCGCTGGTGCACTACGGTCCGACCGCCGCGCACGCCGACGCCAACATCGATCTGATCACCCGGTTCCTGCGGGCCGGCATCGACGTGTGCTCCACCGCGATGACCCCGTGGATCTGGCCGACCATGCACCTGAATCCGCCCAACTGGATCGAACCGATCACGGTGGCCTGCGAACTCGGCGAGGCGTCGTGCTTCACCACCGGCATCGACCCAGGTTTCGCCAACGACCTGTTCCCGATGACGCTGATGGGATTGTGCTCCGAGGTTCGCACCGTGCGCGCCTCCGAGCTACTGGACTACACCCACTACACCGGAGACTACGACCGGGAGATGGGCATCGGGCGACCGCCGGAATACCGGGCGATGCTCGAGAACCCCGATATCCTCGTGTTCGCCTGGGGTGCAACAGTTCCCATGATCGCCCACGCCGCCGGGATCATGCTCGACGACATCACCACCACCTGGGAGAAGTGGGTCACCCCCACAGAGCGCAAGACCGCGAAAGGCGTCATCGCGGCCGGCAACGTCGCCGCTGTCCGCTTCACCGTCAACGGTGTCTACCGCGGCGAGACCCGCATCCAACTCGAGCACGTCAACCGCATCGGCAACGACGCCGCCCCGGATTGGCCGTCGGGCAACCAGAACGATGTCTACCGTGTCGACATCGAAGGGACCCCGAGCATCTCCCAGGAGACCGCGTTCCGGTTCACCGATGGTTCCGGACGTGACGCCGCGGCAGCGGGCTGCCTGGCGACCGGGCTGCGCGCCCTCAATGCGGTCCCGGCCGTCAACGATCTGTCACCCGGGTGGGTCACCGCGCTCGATCTGCCGCTGATCCCGGGCAAAGGCACGATTCGCTAGGCACGATTCGCTAGGTGCGTGGCCGCTTGACCAGCACCACGTGCGCCAGCGGGATGCTGACCTGTTCGGGTGCCGCGCCCATCCGCTCGCTGATGCCGGACTCGAGCCGGTCGAACAACGCGCCGACCCGCCGTTCGTCCGTGTCCTCCGGCAGAGCCGTCAGCAGTGCCGGGAACACCGCCGCACGGGCGAACGCCGCCCACCGCGTGCCGAACGCGGCGGCGTTGCCGTCGGCCCGATAGCGCTCCCAGAACCGGTCCTCGGCGTCGAACACCTCCAGATGCTCGATCTCCAGCCGCTCGAACCGGCCCGACGGTGCGAACGGGGCCGTGAAGTCGACCTCCCGGCGCGACACCGTCGGGATGCACATGCCGGCCAGCTCGTCGGCGGTGATGACGTCGTCGCCGGCCAACTCCTCGAGCGCGTCGTCGATCGCGCGCAACAGGGGCCGAAACCCGACCTCGTCGTCGTCGCCGACGGCCATGGTCATCACCACCAGGCGTCCCCCCGGCCCCAACTCGCGCCCGCGGAACGCGATGAACTCATGCCAGTCGTGGGCGGCCTGCCGCGCGAACGCGGCCTGCACCTGTGAGTCGGTGCAGTCGGAGATGTGCACGTGGCCGTCGATCTCGGCCGGTGTCCGGCTCAACCACTGGATCGCCCACGCACTCCAACCCAGATGCACGCTGTTGGAAGGCATGATCTGGCCGTAGAACGACCGCCCCACCGCTGACGCGAACGTCGCCGGGTCCTTGCGCAGGTAGGTGTCCGGGTCCTCCTCGATGGTGCGGAACATCGCGGTGAAATCGTTGTCCGGAATGTCGGTGTGCGCCACCAGCACCGAGTGTTCGGCGCTGGTGCGGCTGCGCAGCACCTTGATTGCGGCGCCGAGCGGCAGCAGCGAATTGTGGCCGGTGCCGGCGCCGTAGTCGGCGAGCACGATCGGTTGCGGGGCAGTCGGCAGCGGAACCTGCGCGGCGGCCCGTTCGAACACGGCGATCGCGGGGGCAAGACCGGCGGCCTGCAATCGCGAGGACGCGGTGTAGGTCTCGCTGTCCATGGGTTGAGGCCGCACGACGATGCTGGATTCAGGCATCGCGACCTCCGAACAGCTCTGCGTGGTATCCCTCTCTTTCGCACGGTAGTCCTCACGTCGCGACCGCGCCGCAGAAGCGCGGTCGTGACAGACTTCGCTCATGACGGGACGGGTCGGTCCACGCGTCGCGCTGGCCGGTGCAATTCTCGCGCTGGTCACCGGGGTTGTCGGTCTCGTTGTGTCACTGCTTCTGAACGTGTTCGTCTTCGACGAGTTCGACGCCTACGGTGAGGTGCCCATCCCCGGATCCGCGCGGCTGCACTTGCCCGCCGGGGAGGCCACCATCAGCTTCCACACCGCGGTCCCCGGTGGTGTCAGCGGCGGATTTCCGGTGCCCGCGCTGCAACTGGGCATCACCCCGCCGGACGGCGCGCCCGATCCCGTCGTGACCGAGAGCGTGGGCACCACCACCTCGGTCAACAGCGACGTCCGCATCCGCCTGTGGACGGTGCAGATTGCCGAGGACGGCGTGTATGACGTCGCGGTGCGCGGCGAGGTCGCCGGCTACATCAACCCGCAGCTGGCCTTCGGCCGCGACGACTCGCCGTGGTGGCTGGTGTGGGCGTTCGGCGGGCTCATCGCCGCCGGTGTCGTGTCGTTGGTCCTGGCGATCCTGTGGCGGCTCCGGTCGCCGCGCGCAGTGCAGAACGTGGCGGCGCCGGTGAGTCTCGACGAGCCCACCTGGCCCGGACCGGTTCCGCCGCCGGTGCACAGCTACGAACCCACCGACACCGACGTGCGGCTCGAACAACTCAAGACGCTGGCCGCGCTGCGCGAGTCAGGTGCCCTCACCGATGCCGAGTTCGAGGCCGAGAAGCGTCGGATCCTCCGGAGCTGACGGACCGTGAGCGCGCGCTCGCGGTGCAGAGGGCTCAGAGCTGCTTGGCCAATCCCGCAGCTCAGCTGCTCAGGCCCAATAGGCAGCTCAGCTGCTCAGGCGCGATAGGCAGCTCAGCTGCTCAGGCGCGATAGGCAGCTCAGCTGCTCAGGCGCGATAGGCAGCTCAGCTGCCGCGGGCCACCCACTCGTCGTAGTGCACGATCTCGTCGCCGACGGTCGTGGTGTCGCCGTGGCCCGTGTAGACGACCGTCTCGCCGGGAAGCTTGCCCAGCCGACCCGAGATGGACTCGAGGATGGTCGGGAAATCCGAATAGGACCGGCCGGTCGCGCCCGGCCCACCCTGGAACAGCGTGTCACCGCTGAACACCGCGCCCAACTCCGGCGCGTGCCAGCAGACCGATCCGGGGGAGTGCCCGGGCGTGTGCAGAGCACGCAGCTCGGTACCCGCCACGCGCAGCGTGTCACCGTCGGCCACGGCGCGAAAGTCGCTGTCGGGATGGGTCATCCGCCACAGCACGTCGTCGGCCGGGTGCAGGAACACCGGCGCATCCAGGGCTTGCCCGAGCTGGGGGGCGACGGTCACGTGATCGTTGTGCCCGTGCGTGCACACGACGGCGACGACGTGGCGCCCGCCGACCGCTTCGATGATCGGTTCGGCGGTGTGGGCGGCGTCGAACACCACCACCTCGTTGTCGTCGCCGACGAGCCAGATGTTGTTGTCGACCTCCCAGCTGCCGCCGTCGAGTTCGAACGTTCCGCTGGTCACCAGCCGCGCGATGTTGCCCATGACTACAGCACTACCACGGAGCGCAGCACTTCACCGGAGTGCATCTTGTGGAACGCGTCTTCGATCTGGTCGAGACCGATGCGCTCGGAGACGAACTTGTCCAGCGGGAAGCGGCCCTCGAGGAACAGGGTGATCAGCGTCGGGAAGTCCCGTTCGGGCAGGCAGTCGCCGTACCAGGACGACTTCAGCGATCCGCCGCGGCTGAAGAAGTCGACCAGCGGCATCTCCAGCGTCATGTCCGGCGTCGGCACCCCGACCAGCACCACGGTGCCGGCCAGATCGCGGGCGTAGAACGCCTGCTTCCAGGTTTCGGGCCGCCCGACCGCGTCGATGACGACGTCGGCGCCGAAACCGTCGGTCAGATCCTGGATCGTGGCCACCGGATCGAGGTCACGGGCGTTGATCGTGTGGGTCGCCCCGAACTGGCGGGCCCAGTCCAGCTTTCGGTTGTCCATGTCGACGGCGATGATCTTCTTCGCCCCGACCAGGCGTGCCCCGGCGATCGCCGCATCTCCCACGCCGCCGCAGCCGATGACCGCCACGGTGTCGTCGCGGTTGACGGCGCCGGTGTTGATCGCCGCCCCGACGCCGGCCATCACACCGCAACCCAGCAGACCGGCCGCGGCCGGATCAGCGGCAGGGTCGACCTTCGTGCACTGACCCTCGTGCACGAGGGTCTTGTCGGCGAACGCGCCGATGCCCAGCGCGGGGGTCAGCGCGGTGCCGTCGGTCAGCGTCATCGGCTGCTCGGCGTTGAACGTGTCGAAACACAGGTGCGGGCGGCCCCGCTTGCACGCCCGGCACTGCCCGCACACCGCGCGCCAGTTCAGCACCACGAAATCACCCGGCTCGACGTTCGTCACGCCGACGCCGACCGACTCGACGGTGCCGGCAGCCTCATGGCCCAGCAGGAACGGGAACTCATCGTTGATTCCGCCGTCGCGGTAGGTCAGATCGGTGTGGCACACCCCGCACGCAGCGATGTCGACAACCACCTCACCGGGTCCCGGATCGGGGATGACGATGTCCACCACCTCGACCGGTTCTGACTTCTTCCGTGAGATCACACCGCGCACCGTCTGAGTCATGCCTACAACCTAATGGTTCGCCTCGGGGGCGACAGAGCGTGTGTCCCGGGCCTGTCCTCAACGGGTCCGATGGGGATAACCTGAACATCGATGCTGGTCGAACCGCAGATTGATCTGCTGACGGTCGCGCGCGCCGCGCACGAACGACGGGACTGGCGTGCCAGCTACGAGGCGTTCGACCGCGCCAGCGTGTACGCGCCGCTGCGCATCGACGACCTCGACGCCTTCTCGTTCGCCGCGTGGCGTCTCGGTCACGTCAAGGAGGCCAGCCGAGCCGCCGAGCGGGTGTTCGCCGAGCTCACCAGGACCGACCCCACCGCCGCAGCGATGAAGGCCACCGAGCTCGGGCTGGCCTGGCTGGTGCGCGGTGACCTCAACATCGGGCAGGGCTGGATGAACCGGGCCCGCCGGCTGCTCGCGGGCGCCGAGGAGGGGCCCGCACACGGTTACCTGGCCTACCTCGACGCCAACATCGCGGCGATGACGCTGGACCTCGACACGCTCGAAACGCATGTGCGCGCGCTGCGCGACCTCGCTGAGCGGTTGAACACGCCCGCCGTCACCGCGCTGGGTCTGATCATCGGCGGCATCGAGGCGATCCTGCACGCCCGCACCGCCGACGGCTACGCGCTGATCGACGAGGCGATTCTGCCGCTGGTGGCCGATGAAGTGCCGATCGAGTGGGCCGGCGACATCTACTGCATCGTGCTGCACCACTGCCACAAGCTGGCCGACCTGCCGCGGATGCGGTCGTGGACCCAGTCGATGGAGCAGTGGTGCGGGTTGTCAGGTTCGCTGCCCTACGGCGGGGTGTGTGATGTGCACCGTTTGCAGGTGCAGGTCCACACCGACGACTACCGCCTCCTCGAGCACCGGCTCGGCACGTCCAGCCGCACCCTCGCCGAGGTCAACTCCTGGGCTGCGGCAGAGGGGTACTACCAGCTGGGCGAGGTGCGCCGGCTGATGGGCGATCTGGACGGTGCGGCCCGGGCCTTCGAGCAGGCCAGAACGTTGGGCAAGGACCCGCAGCCCGGCGAAGCCCTGCTGGCCTGCCGGCGCGGGGACTCCGCGGCGGCGTGGACGGCGATCCGACTGGCGTTGGCCGGTGCAGACCGGCTGGACCGGATGCGTTTGTTGCGTGCCGCGGTGGAGATCGCGCTCGGGCGCGATGCCGTCGACGAAGCCGAAACCTACTGCCGTGAACTCGAAACCGACGCTGCGGCATTCAAGACCCCGGGTTTTTTGGCCTGGGCGGCGCACGCCCGCGGCGCCGTGGCGGTGCGGCAGGGTCGGTTCGACGACGCGCTCGCCTCGCTCCAGGAGGCGCTGCGCGAATACCGGGTGCAGCAGTCCCGCTACGAGACCGCCGAAGTCTATGAGTGGATGGCGCTGGCCCGGCGCGGCCTCGGAGACACGCGCGCCTCCGCCGCCGACGCCGCCACCGCCGACGCGATCTACGCCGAACTGGGGGTCGAACCCGCTGGTATCTGCGGCATCCCCTCACCCGGCGGGCTCACCCGCCGTGAGCTCGAGGTCCTGGCCTGCGTTGCGCAGGGCGCGACCAACCGGCAGGCCGCCCAGCAGCTCTACCTGTCGGAGAAGACCGTCGGCCGCCATCTGGCCAACATCTACGCCAAGATCGGGGTCTCGTCGCGGACTGCCGCGGCCGCCTGGGCGCATGCCAACGACGTGCTGTAGCAAGGGGCCGGCCTGCATGGTTTGCACCACGGGCGCGCACACGATCTGCATCGTGTACTCGATGCCAGGGCACGCATCGGCGTCTTAGCGTCAACGCCATGACCACAGTTCAGGAAACACCGATGACCGATACGACCGAGGAGTTCGCCGAGCGCGTCGTCGGCGCGATCGACGCCGCGAGCGTGGCGATCCTGCTGTCGATCGGACACCAGACCCACTTGTTCGACACGCTCGCCGGGCTGCCGCCGGCCAGCAGCATCCAGATCGCCGACGCCGCCGGGCTCGACGAGCGCTACGTGCGGGAATGGTTGGGTGGCGTGGTGGCGGCGCAGATCGTCGACTACGACCCGGCATCGCAGACCTACTCGCTGCCCCAGCAGCGCGCCGCGGTGCTGACCCGCTCGGCCGGGCCGGACAACCTTGCTCGGGTGGCCCAGTTCATCCCGCTGCTCGGCGAGGTCGAGCAGAAGATCATCGGCTGCTTCCGGCACGGCGGTGGTCTGTCCTACCACGAGTACCCGCGCTTTCATTCGCTGATGGCCGAAGAGAGTGGCGAGGTCTTCGACGCCGCGCTGGTCGACGGGATCCTGCCGATGGCCGACGGGCTGCCCGACCGGTTGCGCGCGGGTGTGGACGTCGCCGACGTCGGGTGCGGCAGCGGCCACGCCGTCAACGTGATGGCGCAGGCCTTCCCGGACAGCCGGTTCGTCGGGATCGACTTCTCGGAGGAGGGGCTGGCTGCCGGCGTCGCCGAAGCCGGCCGCCTCGGGTTGACCAACGCGACGTTCCGCGCCGCCGACGTCGCGCGCCTCGAGGACACCGACGCGTTCGACGTCATCACCGCGTTCGACTCCATCCACGATCAGGCGCACCCTGCCACCGTGCTGGCCAACATCCACCGCGCGCTGCGCCCGGGTGGGGTGTTCCTGATGGTCGACATCAAGGCCTCCAGCCATCTGGAGGACAACGTCGGGGTGCCGTTCGCGTCCTACCTCTACACCGTCTCGACGATGCACTGCATGAGCGTGTCGCTCGGCCTGGACGGCGACGGCCTGGGCACGTGCTGGGGCCGGGAGCTGGCCACCACCATGCTGAGTGACGCCGGCTTCACCGACGTGCAGGTGCGCGAGATCGAGTCCGACCCGATCAACTTCTACTACGTCGCCAGAAAGTGACGCAGCCGCACCAGCATCGGGTCGATCGGAAGTGCTGACCTCGGCGGCTTTCGATCACGGTTGTCCGGCCCGTACGGTCGAAGGTATGGATCTGCAGACGCTTGCTATGGAATGGACGGAGACCAACCAGCACTGGCTTGTCGAGGTGCCGATCCGGATCGGGGCATACCTGATCGCCATCTTGATCGCCCGCTTCATCCTGCACCGGATGATCGACCGGGCCACCGGCCGCGGCGGCAAGGCCAAGAAGGTCAGCGGTGACGAGAACGCCCCCGCCAAGCCGGCGCTGCTGCGCGGCCTGCGCGACCGCGTGCCGTCGGGCGCGACCGGCCAGCAGGCCATCGAGCGCCGTCAGCAGCGCGCCCAGACCATCGGGTCGGTGCTCAAGTCGACGGTGTCGATCGTGCTGCTGGTGTGGGGCATCCTGGCGATCCTCAACGTCCTCGGCGTCAACATCGCGCCGTTCATCGCCTCGGCCGGGGTGGTCGGCCTGGCCATCGGCTTCGGCGCCCAGAACCTCGTGCGCGATTTCGTCACCGGGGTGTTCATGCTGCTGGAGGACCAGTACGGCGTCGGAGACATCGTCGATCTCGGCGAGGCCATCGGCGAGGTGCAGACGGTCGGCCTGCGGGTGACGACGTTGCGCGACATCGACGGCACCCTCTGGTACGTCCGCAACGGTGAGATCGCCCGCGTCGGCAACATGAGCCAGGAATACGCCGTGGCCCGCATCGAGGTGCCGGTGTCGCTGAGTGCCGATGTCGAGCGCGCCGAGCAGGTCGCCGTCGACGCGGCCACGGCCGCCATCGCGGAGGCGCCGCTGGCGGAGAAGGTGCTGGGCGAGCCCGAGATGCTCGGCGTGCAGGAGCTGTCGCCGGACCTGCTGACGCTGCGCATGACGCTGAAGACCCGCCCCGGTGCGCAGTGGTCGGTGCAGCGCCGGCTGCGGCGCGAGATCCTGCGTGCCTACGACGAGAACGGCATCGATCTGCCCTACCCGCACGGACGCATCCATGCGCTGGTCGGCGGGAAGACGAACGGGGACGCGAACTAAGCTCCTGGATCGATGGGAGCCCTCGACGTCCTGGCCGACTGGCCGGTACCGACCGCAGCCGCGGCGGTCGTGTCGACCGAGGGTGTGCTGGCCGACTGGGGCGACACCCGGCGCCGGTTCGCGCTGGCCTCGGTGACCAAGCCGCTGGTCGCGCGGGCGGCGCAGGTCGCCGTCGAGGAGGGCGCCGTCAGCCTCGACACTCCCGCGGGCCCACCCGGCTCGACAGTGCGTCACCTGCTGGCACACGCAGCCGGCTACGAGATGACCTCGGGCAAGGTGCTCGCCGAACCCGGGACCCGCCGCATCTACTCCAATCACGGCTTCACGGTGCTCGCCGAGGTGATGGAACGAGAGTCGACCATCCCGTTCGAGTCGTACCTGCGGGAGGCCGTGCTCGATCCGCTGGCGATGGCCGACACCGAGTTCGAGGGCGGGGCCGAGGCGGCCGGCTACGGGGCGTCCTCGACCGTCGCCGACCTGGCGGCTTTCGCCGGGGATCTGCTGGAACCGGTGACGGTGTCGGAGCCGATGCACAGCGACGCGATCAGCGTTCAGTTTCCCGGCCTGGACGGGGTGCTGCCCGGATTCGGCGTGCAACGCCCCAACGACTGGGGGCTGGGCTTCGAGATTCGCGACGGCAAATCTCCGCACTGGACCGGGTCGGCCAACTCGGCGCGCACCTTCGGTCACTTCGGTCAGTCGGGGACGTTCTTGTGGGTCGATCCGGACGCCGGGGTGGCCCTGGTCGTGCTCACCGACCGACGCTTCGGGGAGTGGGCCCAGTCGGTGATGCCCGCGCTGTCTGATGAAGTTCTGAGAGAATTCAGGCGCGACTAGCGCAACACCCGTATCACGAGGCACAATGGTCTCGCAAGCAACACCGACAATTTCATCTCGCTGAGCGATCCATTGCCGTTCGGAAACCACCAGGTCGTTGGGGAAGACGTCCCTCGTGGAGCCGAAGGAGCAAGTAGATGCGTGCAGCGAATCAGTTCGCCGACGTGACGACGGGCGTGGTCTACATCCACGCGTCGCCCGCGGCGGTGTGCCCGCATGTCGAGTGGGCGTTGTCGTCGACCCTCAATTCGAGGGCGAACCTGAAGTGGACCCCGCAGCCGGCCATGCCGGGACAGCTGCGCGCCGTCACCAACTGGGTCGGGCCGGTCGGCACCGGTGCCCAGCTGGCGAATGCGCTGCGCTCCTGGTCGGTGCTGCGCTTCGAGGTCACCGAGGACCCCAGCCAGGGTGTCGACGGGCACCGCTGGTGCCACACCCCGCAACTGGGGCTGTGGAGCGGCGCGATGAGCGCCAACGGCGACGTCATGGTCGGCGAGATGCGCCTGCGCTCCCTGATGGCCGCCGGGGCCGACACGTTGGCCGCCGAGCTCGACTCGGTGCTCGGCACCGCGTGGGACGACGCACTGGAGGCCTACCGCGATGGCGGCGAGGGCGCCGAGGTCAGCTGGCTGAGCAGGGGTGTCGGCTAACCGGCCCCCGGTCGCAGGATCTTCAGCGCGGCGGGCACCGCGGACACCTCGACAGGCAGCGGGCAGACATACTCCCCGTCGGCGTATGCATTGATCCCGGGGCTGTCGACGGTGATGGTCCCCGCCCGCCGGGTGTGCACCTCGTCGAGGTCGACATGGGTGCCCTTGAACACCGTGGGAAACAGCCGGATCAGCCGCGTCCGTGACGCCGAGGCGACCATCGTCGCGTCGAGCAACCCGTCGCGCGGGTCGGCGTCGGGGCAGATCAACATGCCCCCGCCGTAGCTGCGGGTGTTACCGAACGCGGCGAGCGTCAACTCGGTGACGTAGGTGTCGCCGTCGAAGGTCAGCCGGAACGGCAGCAGCCGAAGCTGGGACAGTTCGGCCAGCATCGCCAGGTTGTAGCGCATCCGTCCGTGCGGCCAGGTCATCCGGTTGGTCCGGTCGGTGACCAGCGAGTCGAATCCTGCGGCCATCACGGTGCCGAACCAGCGAACCGTGCCGTCGCTGCCGGCGATGCGCCCGAGGTCGACGGTGTCGATGCAGCCGTCGACCACCACGTCGGCGGCCGCCTCCGGGTCGTTGACCGGCAGACCGAACGCGCGGGCGTGGTCGTTGCCGGTGCCGGCCGGCACGATCGCCAGCGGAACCTCGCTTTCCGCGAGCACCTGCAACGCGACCGACACGATGCCGTCGCCGCCGACGACCACCAGCGCGTCCATGTCGCGCTCGAGCGCGCCCTCCACGAGGCGCTGGGCATGGGTGGCGTCGGTGCCGGCGATGGCGACGACGTCGAGTCCACGGCGGTGCAGCTGGGTGATGGCACGCTCGGCGGCGTGCCGGGCGTTGCCGTGCCCCGACGCCGGGTTCGTCAGTACGGTGACGCGCCCGGTGCCGGTCACGGAATCAACTTGCCCGGGTTGAGGATTCCGGCCGGATCCAGGGTGGCCTTGACGGACCTGAGCAACTCGACCCCGAGGTCGCCGACCTCGTCGCGCATCCACGGGCGGTGATCGGCGCCCACCGCGTGGTGATGGGTGATCGTGCCGCCGTTGCGCACCATCGCCTCCGAGGCCGCGGCCTTGGCGGTGCGCCACTGCTCGATCGGGTTGCCGCGCTGTGCTGCCACGACGGTGAAGTAGAGCGAGGCGCCGGTCGGATACACATGCGAAATGTGGCACATCACCAGGGCGGGGGTGCCCGAATCGGCCAGGGCCGTGGTCAACGCCTCGGTGACCGCCGCCTTGAGCAGCGGCACGTTGGACCAGGTGGTTGCGGTCTCGAGGGTCTCGCACAGCGCCCCGGCAGCCAGCAGTGAGTCGCGCAGGTAGGGGGCGTTGAATCGGCCGTGCTCCCAGGCCCGCGCGGCGGCGTCACCCAGCGACGTCCCGCCCATCGCGGTGAGCAGATCCCGGGTCTCCTGGTGGCGGCTCGCGACATGGGCCTCGGTGCCCTCGAACACCGTGATGGCCAGGCACCCACCGGTGATCGTCTGCTGTTCACCGATGCTCTCGGTCGTGGCGAGGTTGACCCCCGTCTCGGCTTCGTCGGACAGCCGCAACACCGTCGGACCGGTGCCGGTCTGCACGACCGCCCGCAGCGCGTCGGCGCCGGTGGCGAAATCCGGGAACGACCAGGCCTCGTGACGTGTTGTCTGCGGCACCGGGTGCACGCGCACCCGCACCCGGGTGATCACGCCGAAGGCGCCCTCGGAGCCGAGCAGCAATTGACGAAGATCGGGGCCCGCAGCCGACGCGGGTGCGCGACCCAGGTCCAGGGTGCCGGCCGGGGTGATGGCGCGCAGCCCGCGGACCATGTCGTCGAAGCGGCCGTAACCGGCCGAATCCTGCCCGGACGAGCGGGTGGCGGCGAACCCACCGATGGTCGCGAAGCAAAAGCTCTGCGGGAAATGCCCGAGTGAGAAGCCGCGCTCGCCCAGCAGGCGCTCGGCATCCGGTCCGGTCACCCCGGCGCCCAGCTCGGCCTCCCACGACACCTCGTCGAGCCACCACAGCTGGTCCAGCCGGCGCAGGTCCAGCGACACCACCGCCTTGAACCGTCCGCGCGTCGGGTCGAGCCCGCCGACCACCGAGGTGCCGCCGCCGAAGGGAACCACGGCGATGCTGCGGTCGGCACAGAACCGCAACACCGCGGCCACCTCGTCGTCGCTGCCGGGCAGCAGCACCGCGTCGGGGGCGTCCTGGACGCCGAAGTCGCGACGTCGCAGCAGGTCCAGCGTCGACTTGCCGCCGGCGCGCAGCAGCCGATCGTGATCGGCGACGGCGACATGCTCGGCTCCGAGGATCGCGGCGAAACCGTCCCGGTCGGACGGTGACAGCGCCGACGGCCTCAGCCGCACCTGATCGAGGCTGGGCGCGGGCACGTCGGTGGGTTGGATACCGAGCGCCTGCTCGAGCAGCGACCGGATTCCCGGGGACAGCGGCTTGGCGGCGGCGGGGTCACCCCAGCCGTTCCACAGCATGGGCGGATCGTTCGGTTGGGCGCTCGCGTCGGTCATGAGTTACAGTATTACAGATGGTGTCAATCCGTAAATCTCCGCAGAGTGTCGAGGCGCGGATCCTCGACGCCGCCGCGGCGTGCATCCTCGCCTACGGCGTGGAGCGGACCACCTTGACCGAGATCGCCCGGCGCGCCCGAGTCAGCCGGCCGACCATCTACCGTCGCTGGCCCGACATCCGGTGGGTCATCGCCGAGTTGCTCACCCTGCGGATTGCCGGGGTGCTCGACGCCGTGCCCGACGCCGGTGCCGGCCGGGAGGCGATGGTCGCGCGAGTGGTCGCGGTGGCTCAGCATCTCCGCGGCGACGACGTGGTCATGTCGGTCATCCACAACGCCCCCAACATCGCCATCACCTACATCACGAGCCGGCTGGGCACCAGCCAGCAGATCCTGGTCGACGCGCTGGCCGAAGCCATCAAGTCCGGCCAGAGCGAAGGCAGCATCCGCACCGGCGACGCCCACCAGATGGCGGCCATGTGTCTGCTCATCACCCAGTCGACCATCCAGTCCGCGCAGATGGTCGCCGACCTGCTCGACGCGGACTCGCTCGACACCGAGCTGGCCCACTCACTGAACGGATACCTCAAACCGTGAGCGATGCAACAGCATTGAACAAGTCCCGACGCTCCGCCGAGCTCGCCGAGCTCGGTGACGGCAACAGCGTCGACATCCTGGTCATCGGCGGAGGCATCACCGGGGTCGGCATCGCGCTGGACGCGGCGACCCGCGGCCTGTCGGTCGTGCTGGTCGAGAAGCACGATCTGGCCTTCGGAACCAGCCGGTGGAGCTCCAAGTTGGTCCACGGCGGCTTGCGCTACCTGGCCACTGGCAACGTCGGAATCGCACGTCGTAGTGCGGTCGAACGACACATCCTGATGACCCGCAACGCGCCGCATCTGGTGCACGCGATGCCGCAGCTCGTTCCGCTGCTCCCCGAGATGGGTCGGGCCTCGCGCGCATTGGTGCGGGTCGGATTCGCGGCCGGGGACGGGCTGCGCAGGCTGGCGGGAACGCCAGCGGCGACGCTGCCCCGCTCACGAAGGGTCGACGCGCGGCGGGCCCTCGAACTCGCGCCGACGGTACGCACCGACGGACTCGACGGTGCGCTGCTGGCCTACGACGGGCAGCTCATCGACGACGCTCGCCTCGTCACCGCGGTGGCCCGCACCGCCGCCCAGAACAACGCCAAGATCCTCACCCGGGTGGCGGCCTCCGACGCCTCCGGCACCTCCGTCACGCTGACCGACACCGAGACCGGGGAATCGATGACCGTCGCCGCCCGAGCGGTGGTCAATGCGACCGGGGTATGGGCGGGGGAGTTGGACCCTGCGCTGCGGCTGCGTCCCAGTCGTGGGACCCACCTGGTGTTCGACGCCGCCGCGTTCGGCAATCCTGTTGCTGCGCTGACGGTACCGATTCCCGGTGAGCTCAACCGGTTCGTGTTCGCGATGCCCGAGCAGCTGGGCAGGGTGTATCTCGGGTTGACCGACGAGGACGCCCCCGGCCCGATTCCCGATGTGCCGGAGGCGACCCCGGACGAAATCTCGTTCCTCCTCGACACCGTCAACACGGCGCTGGCGCTGAGGTTGACGCCCGCGGATGTACTCGGCACCTACGCCGGGCTTCGGCCCCTCATCGACACCGGTGCGGGCAGCACCGCGGACGTGTCGCGCGACCACGCCGTGACAGAGTCCGAATCCGGGGTGCTCAGTGTCATCGGCGGCAAGCTCACCGAATACCGCTACATGGCCGAGGATGTCATCGACCGAGCAGTGCAACTGCGGTCGCTGACCGCGGGACCGTGCCGGACCCGCAACCTTCCATTGGTGGGGGCGCCGGCCAACCCGGTGGCGACCATGCGGACGCCGGTCGGACTGCCCGGTTCGCTGGTGGCGCGCTACGGCGCCGAGGCGCCCAATGTCATCGCCCGGGCGACCTGTCCGCGGCCCACCGACCCGGTGGCCGACGGAATCGACGTCACCCGTGCCGAATTCGAGTATGCGGTGACCCACGAGGGGGCGCTCACCAGCGAGGACATCCTGGACCGGCGGACGCGGATCGGACTGGTGGAAGACGACTTTGCTCGCGCCGAAACCACCGCGGCCGAGATGCTGGTAGAGATGGTGTAGGGGCCAATCAACGTCCCAGCGAGCGCGATTCCTGGTCGCAGCCTCGCGAATCGGGTCGTGGGGATCTAACTGGTGAAGATCATCTCGCGTACCGCCGAGACGGTGTGCCGTTGCCAGAGGGCCTGAACGGGAACCTGGATCGCGGGGTGTACATCGATCACCCGAACCCGTCCGTCCATCGCCGGACCGGCTGCCGACGTGACGAATGCGATGGCGTTGGTGGTCAGGGGAGCGGCCACGGTCGCGGCTCCTTGGATGCGGCTGATGACGTAGTTGGGTTCGAACCCCGCCCATCGGCACGCGCCGACCAGGAGGTCGCTGTAGTAGGACGCGCCGGGCGGCGCCCACAGAGCGATCTGCTCGTCGGCAAGTTCGTCGATATCAACTCGCCGACGGTGCGCAAGTCGATGGCTCGACGGAACGGCAAGGCGCACGCGGTGATAGCCGACTACCGCCGCAGCCAGGTCATCGGGGGGTACGACGCCGCGTCTGAGCCCCAACTGCACCGAGCCGTCGAGCACCGCTGAGGTCAGGTCCGCAGGGTAGAGCTGCCTGAGGGTGAAAGAACTATCGGGAAAGGCATCGATGGCGGGTTCCAAGATGGTGTACGCCTCGATGCCGCTGAGAGCCGGAGTGTGGCCGACGACGAACGTCTCAGCGGTGCTCGCTCCGATCTTCTCGACGTGTTCGGCGACGGTGCGTGCCGCAGCCAGCAGCACCCGGCCCTCGCTCAACAGCGTCTGACCCGCTCGGGTCAACGTCACCTGGCGACCCACCCGCGTGAAAAGTTCTGCGTTGAGGTCTTTTTCGAGTTGTCGGATCGAGCTGCTCAACGCCTGCTGACTCAGGTGCAGCGCCGCGGCGGCCCGGGTGAACCCGCCGGACTCGGCGACGGCGATGAAGTGGCGCAGCCGACGCAGGTCAGGTTCGGGAGCCGTCATGCCCGCAGTCTATCCACAATCAAAATCTGTCGATAGCTCGGAAAGTGCTGTTTTTGGTTTGTGGATACGCTCTCTAGCGTGGACGCCATGACAACACTCAGCGGAAAATCAGCGGTCGTCGCGGGCGGAGCGAAGAACCTCGGCGGTCTCGTGAGCACCCAGCTCGCGTGCCGCGGTGTCAACGTGGCGGTGCACTACAACAGTGCCGGCACCGAGTCTGACGCAGACCAGACGGTGCAGGCCGTCGAAGAGGCCGGCGCCCGAGCCATCAAGGTGCAAGGCGACCTCACCGTTCCGGGTAATGTTGCGAGACTGTTCGAGGCCGCAGCGGATGCGTTCGGCGGCGTGGACATCGCGGTCAACGCCGCCGGGAAGGTGCTGCGCAAGCCGATCGTGGAAACCACCGAGGCGGAATATGATTCGATGTTCGCGATCAACTCCAAGGCCGCGTACTTCTTCCTGCAGGAGGCCGGTAAGCGGCTCAACGACAACGGCTCGGTGATCACCGTGGTCACCTCACTGCTGGCCGCCTACACCGACGGGTACTCGACCTACGCCGGCGCCAAGTCGCCGGTCGAGCACTTCACCCGGGCGGCCTCGAAGGAGTTCGGAGTCCGCGGAATCAACGTCAACAACGTCGCGCCCGGACCGATGGACACCCCGTTCTTCTACCCGCAGGAGACGCCCGAACGCGTCGAGTTCCACAAGTCGCAGGCCATGGACAATCGGCTGACCACGATCGAGGACATCGCGCCCCTCGTGGTGTTCCTGGCCGGTGAGGGGCACTGGATCAACGGGCAGACCATCCTGGCCAACGGCGGCTACACCACGCGTTAGACGAGACTCTGACGCAACGAACGGAGGTTCCCGGTCGTGATCCGTGCCGGATGCACAACCGGGAATCTCGGTTCGGCGGAAGGGCAGTGACTTACAGCGGGATGTTCTTGTGGCGGCCGCGCCGGGCGGGGGCCTCGGCAAGCGCCTGAGTCAGCTTCGACCGGGTGTGCGACGGATCGATCTTCTCGTCCACCACGCCGATCTCGATGGCCGAATCCACACCGCCGGCGATCTTCTCGTGCTCGACCGCCAACGCCTCGTGCAGCGACTCGCGCTCGGCGGGGTCCGCGGCGGCCAGCTTCTTCTTGTGCAGAATGCCGACGGCTGCTTTGGCGCCCATGACGGCGACCTCGGCCTCGGGCCAGGCGAACACCTTGGTGGCGTTCAGCGAGCGGGAGTTCATCGCGATGTAGGCGCCGCCGTAGATCTTGCGGGTGACCAGCGTGACGCGCGGCACCGACGATTCGCCGAAGGCGTGCAGCAGTTTTGCGCCGCGCCGCACCACGCCGCCCCACTCCTGGTCAACCCCGGGCAGGTATCCCGGCACGTCGACGATCACGACCAGCGGGATGCCGAAAGCGTCACACAACCGCACGAAGCGTGCGGACTTCTCGGCGCTCTCGGAGTTCAGGCAGCCGCCCAGACGCAGCGGATTGTTGGCGATCACCCCGACGGTGCGGCCGGACAGCCGACCCAGGCCCACCACGATCGACGGCGCCCACTTGCCCTGGAATTCGTCGAACGGGACGCCGTCGTCGAGCAGCGCCTCGATCAGCGGGTGCACGTCGTAGGCGCGACGCGACGACTCGGGCAGCAGCGCCTTGAGGTCGGTGTCCTCGGCCTCGGCCTTGCTGCGGTCGAAAATACCCTGCTGGCAGAACAATCCGACCAGACGACGGCCCCGCTCGTAGGCGTCGAGCTCGTCATCGGCGACGATGTGGCACACACCGGATTTCTTGTGGTGGGCGTCGGGTCCACCGAGGGAGACCATGTCGACGTCCTCACCGGTCACGCTGCGCACCACGTCGGGGCCGGTGACGAACACCTTGCTGTCGGGCGCCATGACGATGACGTCGGTGAGGGCGGGGCCGTAGGCGGCACCGCCGGCCGCGAAGCCGACCACCACCGAGATCTGGGGGACGTAGCCCGAGGCGCGGATCATGGCCTCGAAGACCAGTCCCACGGCGTGCAGGGCCTTGACGCCCTCGGCGAGCCGCGCTCCGCCGGAATGCCAGATGCCGACGATCGGGCTCTGCTCCTCGATCGCCACGTCGTAGGCGTCGACGATGTGCTTGCAGCCCTCGACGCCCATGGCGCCGCCCATCACCGTGCCGTCGGTGCAGAACGCGATGGTGCGCACCCCGTTGACCGTGCCCGCGGCGGCCAGCACGCCCGAGCGGTCGCGCTCGTGCAGCAGCTCGACGGAACCGTCGTCGAAGAACGTGGACAGGCGCAGCAGCGGATCGCGGGGATCCAGCGATTCGTTCACTGCCTCGGGGCTCATCGTCGTCATGAAATCTCCTGCCGTATCAGTACTTACCGAAGGCGAGTGCGACGTTGTGCCCGCCGAATCCGAATGAGTTGTTGACCGCGTATTCGTAGTTGCCCGGCCGCGGCCCGCCTGCCACCACGTCCAGATCGATCTCCGGGTCGAGGTTCTTCAGGTTCAAAGTGGGAGGCACGACCCCGTCGCGCAGGGCCTGCACGGTCAGGATGGACTCGACCGCGCCCACCGCGCCGACCGAGTGGCCCAACGCGGACTTGGGGGCGTACACCGCCGGGCGGTGGCCCTTCATGGCGTTGTTGATCGCATGCCCCTCGGCGACGTCGCCGACACTGGTGCCGGTGGCGTGGGCATTGATGTGGCCGATGTCGGTGGGCTGCAACCCCGCCAACTGCACCGCGCGGCTCATCGCGTAGCCGGCCCGTTCACCGTTGGGGTCGGGGGCGACCATGTGGAAACCGTCGGAGGTGACACTGGCACCCATCAGTCGGGCGATGATCCGGGCGCCACGGGCCTTGGCGTGCTCTTCGGTCTCGATGACCATCAACGCGCCGGCCTCACCGAAGACGAACCCGTCGCGATCCCGGTCGAACGGCCGGCAGGCGCCGGCGGGGTCGTCGTTGTTGGTCGACATCACGATGCGCATCTGGGCGAAGCCGGCGATCGGCACCGCCTCGATGCGCTGCTCGACGCCACCGCAGATCGCGATGTCGGCCTCGCCGAGCACGATGTTGCGCCAGGCCTGGGCTATGCCCTCGGCGCCGGACGCGCAGGCCGAGACCGGTGTCACGACACCGGCTTTGGCCCCACGCTCCAGTCCCACAACCGCTGAGGGGCCGTTGGGCATGTACATCTGCACGGCCAGTGGAGACACGGCCTTCATGCCGCGCTCACGCATGCCGTCATAGGCGAACACCAGCGCCTCGGCGCCGCCGAGACCCGTCCCGATCGACACCAGCAAGCGCTCGGTGTCGACCTCGGGGTTGCCGGCGTTCTCCCAGACCCGTCGGCCCAGTATGGTCGACATCTTCTGCGGATAGGACATCCGCCGGTTCTCGACCTTGGTCAGCTCGGAGTCGAAGTCCTCGAGCAGATGCCCACCGATCTTGACCGGCAGCTCGAACTGCTCGACGAACGGATCCTCCAGACGTCGGATCCCGCTCTTGCCTTCCAGCAGTGCGCTCCACGTCTCCTCAGCGGAGGTGGCCACACTGGTGGTCATTGCGATGCCGGTGACGACGACATCCGGCAAACCGTTGCCTGTTGTCGGCGAAGCCATACTGAGCCGCGCGTCCTTTCTTGCCTATTCCCAGGCGAGTCCCGTCTTAGTAGCGACCGAACGCCAGAGCGACATTGTGTCCACCGAACCCGAACGAGTTGTTGATGGCGTACGAGAAGTCGCCGTACCGAGGCTCACCCGCGACGACATCGAGATCGATGTCGGGGTCGGGCGTCTCGTAATTCAGCGTGGGCGGGATGACCCCGTCACGCAGCGCCAGGATGGTCAGCGTCGACTCCAGCGCACCCACCGCGCCGATCGAGTGGCCCAGCGCCGACTTCGGCGCGTAGACCGCGGCGTGCTCGACGCCGGCGACCCGGATCGCGTTGGCCTCGGCAACGTCGCCGATCGAGGTGGCCGTGGCGTGGGCGTTGACGTGGTCGATGTCCTTGGCGGACAAGCCCGCCGTCTCCATCGCCCGCTTCATCGCCTGACCGGCCCGCATACCGTCACTGGCAGGCGCCACCATGTGGAAGGCATCGGAGGTGATGCCCGCACCCATCAGCCGGGCCAGCGGCTTGGCGCCGCGGGCCTTGGCGTGCTCCTCGGTCTCGATGATCATCAGCGCGCCGGCCTCACCGAAGACGAACCCGTCCCGGTTCTTGTCGAACGGCCGCGACGCACCCGCCGGGTCCTCGTTGTTGGTCGACATCGCGCGCATCATCGAGAACGCCGCGATGGGCAGCGCCTCGATGCCGCCTTCGACTCCACCGCAGACCGCGAAGTCGGCGTCGCCCATGACGATCTGACGCCACGCGTGGGCGATCGCCTCCGACCCGGACGAGCACGCCGACACCGGGGTGATGACCCCGGCGCGGGCGCCCAACTCCAGGCCGGCGACGGCCGCGGCACCGTTCGGCATGATCATCTGCACGGCCAGAGGCGACACCTTGCGGGGACCGCCCTCGTTCATCGCGTCATAGGTTTCGACGATCTTCTCGCCGCCACCCAGACCCGTGCCGATGACCACCGAGAACCGGTCGGGGTCGACCTCGGGCTTGCCCGCGGACTCCCACAGCCGGCCGGCCAGCAGCTTCGACATCCGCTGCACGTAGGACATGCGACGCATGTCCAGCCGGGTCATGTGGTCATCGACGTTGTCGACCAGGTGGCCGCCGATTCGCACCGGCAGGTCCCACTTCTCGACGAAGTCGTCGGTGAGAATGCGGATGCCGCTCTCGCCGGCCAGCAGACCCTTCCACGTGCTCTCGATGTCTGCGGCTAGGGCGGTGGTGGCCTCGACAGCGGTCACCACGACGCTCGGGAAACCGCCGTTAGCAGTGGAAGGTCTGGTCACGCGCGATCCGATTCGATCTGCGCCCGGATGGCCGCGGCGGCTTCGGGGTTCTCTTCCTCGAGCTTCTGGATGTAGGCGACCACGTCACCGACGGTGCGCAGACCGGCCAGGTCCTCGTCGGGGATCTTCACGCCGTACTTGTCCTCGGTCTGCACCGCGATCTCCACCATCGACAGGGAGTCGATGTCCAGATCGTCGACGAACGACTTCTCCGGGGTCACCTCGGAAGGCTCGATACCGGTGACCTCTTCGATGATCTCGGCGAGACCGGAGATGATTTCGTCCTGGCTGGCGGCCACAGTGGCTCCTTCTTGTTGGGTGTTGATACCTGTGTTGTTGCAGAATTTCTGACGTGCAGCTATGTACTTGTCAGCTGGCCGGATTGCGGAGGGCTTCCGCGAGTCCGTCCAGGTCAGCGGGGGATTTGATGGCGTGGTTCGCCACCCCCCGAAGTTCACGTTTGGCGATCCCGGACAGGGCGCCGGCCGGCGGGAACTCCACGACGGCAGACACGCCGCGCTCACGCAGCGTCTCGGTGCACAGGTCCCAGCGCACCGGGCGGGTCAGCTGGGCGACCAGCTTCGCCATCGCGTCCGCGGCCGACGACACTGGCCGTCCGTCGGCGTTGGACAGCAGCGTCACGCCGGGTTCGACCGGGTTGATCCGGTCGGCCACCGTTGTGTACCCGGGCAGCGCCGACGCCATGTACTGGGTGTGGAACGCGCCGGCGGTGGCCAGCTTGCGCACGCGGGCGCGTGCCGGGGGATCCTCGGCCAGCTTCTCCAGTGCTGCCAGTGCGCCCGCCGCCACGATCTGTCCGGCGGCGTTGCGGTTGGCCGGCACCAGGTCCAGGGCGTCGAGCCGGGCGAGCACCTCGGCTTCGTCGCCGCCGAGCAGCGCCGACATTCCGGTGGGCTCCAGCGCGCAGGCCTTGGCCATCTCGGCGCCGCGGGTGGCGGCCAGCGAGACGGCTTCATCGGCGGAGATGACTCCGGCAATGGCGTAGGCGGCGATCTCACCGACCGAATGTCCGGCGGCGATGATGGCCTCGTCACCGGTCAGCACGTCGCGCCGCGTCATCTCTTCGTGGGCCAGCAGGGTGGCGGCCACGACGAGCGGCTGGGTCACCGCGGTGTCGGTGATCTCCTCGGCGGTGGCAGTGGTGCCGAGGCGAGCGAGGTCCAGACCGCTGATCTCCGACCAGGCGGCCACACGCGACGCGGCGCCGGGCAGTTCGAGCCACTCGGCGAGCATGCCGGGGGTCTGCGAACCCTGTCCGGGCGCGAGGAGAGCAAGCACTGTCTGGGGCACGTCTTTAAGAGAACATTGTGAAGACGGTTTTGCGCCGTGTAAGAGATTATGAACCTTGTCTTAGGTTTTTGTAGATCTTGTACAAAAGCGCATGTGATGCGACGCCATCGACACTCGGCCGCAATCTGCTAAAGCTGCGTGCGGCCCTCAATTGTGACCGAGGCAACACTGCCGGTGAGCCCGGAGCCGGTGGCAGGGGGTCCGGCGGGGTGGGCCTGGCGAGCCAACCGGGCCACCGTGGAGGCCACCCGCAACACATAGGCGTCACGCGGCACCGTCGGATCGCGACCGGTGAAATCGGCGATCCGCTTGAGGCGGTACCGCACCGTGTTGGGATGAACCACCAACCGGCGCGCGCAGGCCTCGATGGCGCCGCCGGAGTCCAGATAGGCGTCCAGGGTGTCCGTCAGCGCGGGTCCGGCATCGGAGAGCGGACGCATCACCTCGGCCTCCAGCGCCGCGGCCGCGGTGACATCGCCGAGCAGCGCCCGCTCGGGCAGCAGCTCACGCGCGGCGACCGGTCGCGGCGCCCCCGTCCAGCCCGCCACCGCATTCATCCCCGCGATCGCCTCGGTGGCGCTGCGGTGCGCAGCGCCCAGCGTCGGCGCGGTCGGGCCGATCACCACCGGCTCGTCGGCGAACACCGTCATCAGGTCGGCGAGGAACCGATCGGTCGGCGACAACCCGCCCGAGACGATGGCGACCAGCCACGTGCCGTGCACATCGGACAGCGCCGCCCGGCCATTGCGGTTCGCCACGGCGTGGACGTCGTCGCCGGCCACGTCGGCGCGGCCGGGCCGGGGCAGCCCCACGATCACCGTCGCCGGCGCGGTCGCGTCCCAGTTCAGCGCCGCAGCCTGGGACTGCAGCTCCGGCCCCACATCTCCGCGCACCACGGCGTCGACCAGGTTGGCCTCCATCCGGCTGTCCCAAGCGCCACGTGCCTCAGCCTGATCGGCATAGGCAGTGGCGGCCGCGAATGCCAAGTCACGGCTGTAGCGCAGGATGCCCGCCGTCAGCGCCGTGAGCTGCTCCTCGGAGCGGGCCAGCAGCGGCACCACCTCCTCGAAGAACTCCATGGTGGTGCGCACCATCTCCACCGACTGGCGCAGCGCGATCCGTCGGCGCAGATCCTGCGGAACCACTTCGAACGCCTGGGCGGTGTAGCTGACGTCGCTCTGCGGGTCGCGCATCCACTCCACGAAGTTCATCACCGCGGTCTGCACCACCAACTGCACGCTCGCGCGCTGCGAGGCCTCCAGCTCGGCGAAGAACGGCAATCGCTCCTCGAGGGCGTGGACGGCCTCGGTGGCTAGCCGGCCGGAGTACTGCTTGAGCCGGCGCAGCGCGGAGTCGGGCACCGTCTCGAGCACCTCGAGCGTGGATCTCGGCGGAACGTACCGATTGTTGTCGGTCATTCCTAAAAGCTACGCCCCTGTTCTGGCGGTAACCTCCAAGTCGCGGCCGGAGGTTGTGGCTACGCGACCCGCGGCCGGATGTCGTCGCTACGCGACCCGCGGCCGGATGTCGTCGCTACGCGACCCGCGGCCGGATGTCGTCGCTACGCGACCCGCGGCCGGATGTCGTCGCTACGCGACTCGCGGTCGGATGTCGTCGCTACGCGACTCCGGGGTCCGACGTCTGTTCCGGCGCCGCCATCACATCATCGATCTCGTACCGCTCGGCAGCCTTGACCGCCACGTCGATGTCGAGGTTCCCGTCCCGGGCCAGCCCCTCCAGCACGGCCACCGCGATCGACTCCGCGTCGGTGTTGAAGACCCGTCGCGCTGCCGGGCGGGTGTCGGAGAAACCGAACCCGTCGGTACCCAGCGTCACGTAGGTCCCCGGTACCCACGGCCGGATCTGCTCCGGCACCGCGCGCATCCAGTCCGACACCGCAACCACCGGACCGGTGGCATCGGCGAGGGCCTTGGTCACGTAGGGGGTGCCCGCGGGACGCTCGGGGTGTCGCAGCCTTTCCTTCTCGATCGCCACGCCGTCGCGGTTGAGCTCGCCCCAGCTGGTCACCGACCACACGTCCGCGGCCACGTCCCAGTCCTCGGCCAGCAGCTCGGCGGCCCGCAGCGCGTCGGGCATCGACACCCCCGACACCAGGATCTGGGCGGTGTGGCTCTTCTGCTCCGGCGCCGGCCGGTACAGGTAGATGCCGCGCAACAGCCCCTCGACGTCGAGTCCCTCCGGCTCGGCCGGCTGGGCATAGGGCTCGTTGTAGATCGTCATGTAGAAGTAGACGTTCTCGGGGTTCTCCCCGTACATCCGGTGCAGACCGCTCTCGATGATGTGCGCGATCTCGTAGGCGAACGCCGGGTCGTAGGCGACCACCGCCGGGTTGGTCGACGCCAGCAGCAGCGAATGCCCGTCGGCGTGCTGCAGGCCCTCACCGACCAGCGTGGTGCGACCGGCCGTCGCGCCGAGAACGAAGCCGCGCGCCATCTGGTCCGCCGCCGCCCACAGTCCGTCGCCGGTGCGCTGGAACCCGAACATCGAATAAAAGATGTAGATCGGGATCATCGGCTCGTTCTGGGTGGCATACGAGGTGCCCACCGCGGTGAACGACGCCGTCGAACCGGCCTCGTTGATGCCCTCGTGCAAGATCTGGCCCACTTCGCTCTCCTTGTAGGCGAGCATGAGCTCCGCATCGACGGCCGTGTACAGCTGACCGTTGCGGTTGTAGATCTTGAGGCTCGGGAACCACGAGTCCATGCCGAAGGTGCGCGCCTCGTCCGGGATGATCGGCACGATTCGCTTGCCGATCTCCTTGTCGCGCAACAACTCTTTGAACGTGCGGACCGTGGCCATCGTGGTGGCCACCTCCTGCTTGCCCGACCCCTTCTTCAGGGCCTTGTAAGTGTCGGGTCCCGGCAGCGTCAGCGACTTGGTCTTGGTGCGGCGCTCGGGCACGAAACCGCCGAGCGCGCGGCGCCGGTCGAGCAGATAGCGGATCTCCGGCGCTTCCGGCCCCGGGTGGTAGTAGGGCGGCAGATACGGGTTGTCCTCGAGTTGCTCGTCGCTGACCGGGATGCGCTGGCTGTCGCGGAACTGCTTGAGATCCTCCAACGCCAGCTTCTTCATCTGGTGGGTGGCGTTGCGGCCCTCGAAGTGCGAGCCCAGCTGATAGCCCTTGATGGTCTTGGCCAGGATGACGGTGGGCTGCCCCTTGTGTTCCATCGCCGCGTGGTAGGCCGCATAGACCTTGCGGTAGTCGTGCCCGCCCCGTTTGAGGTTCCAGATGTCCTGGTCGCTCATGTCCTGGACCAGCGCCTTGGTGCGCGGGTCCCGGCCGAAGAAGTGGTCGCGCACGTACGCGCCGTCGTTGGCCTTATAGGTCTGGTAGTCACCGTCGGGGGTGGTGTTCATCAGGTTGACCAGCGCGCCGTCCTTGTCGGCGTGCAGCAACGCGTCCCACTCGCGGCCCCACACCACCTTGATGACGTTCCAGCCCGCGCCCCGGAAGAACGACTCCAGCTCCTGGATGATCTTGCCGTTGCCGCGCACCGGCCCGTCCAGGCGCTGCAGGTTGCAGTTGATCACGAACGTCAGGTTGTCCAGACCCTCGTTGGCCGCCACCTGGATCAGCCCGCGGCTCTCCGGCTCGTCCATCTCGCCGTCACCGAGGAAGGCCCACACATGCTGGTCGGTGGTGTCCTTGATGCCGCGATCATGCAGGTAGTGGTTAAACCGTGCCTGGTAGATCGCGTTCATGGGGCCCAGCCCCATCGACACCGTCGGGAACTCCCAGAAGTCCGGCATCAAACGCGGATGCGGGTAGGACGGCAGCCCGCCGCCGGCGTGGCTGTGCTCCTGGCGGAACCCGTCGAGCTGGTCTTCGGTCAGGCGCCCTTCCAGGAATGCGCGGGCGTAGATGCCCGGCGACGCGTGGCCCTGGATGAACACCTGGTCGCCGCCACCCTGATGGGCCTTGCCGCGGAAGAAGTGGTTGAAGCCCACCTCGTAGAGGGCCGCCGAGGACGCGTAGGTCGAAATATGGCCGCCGACACCCACTCCGGGCCGCTGCGCGCGGTGCACCATGATCGCGGCGTTCCACCGGATCCACGCGCGGTAGCGACGCTCCACGTCCTCGTCGCCGGGGAACCAGGGCTCCAGCTCGGTGGGGATGGTGTTGACGTAGTCGGTGGACGTCAACGCCGGAATGGCGACGCGCTGTTCACCCGCGCGTTCCAGCAGCCGCAACATCAGATAGCGCGCGCGGGCCGGACCGGACCGTTCGAGCAGGCCGTCGAAGGATTCCAGCCATTCGCCGGTCTCCTCGGGGTCGATGTCGGGCAGATACGACGCAACACCTTCGCGAATGACCCGAACGCGGTCGGGTTCTGCTGTGCTACTGGAGTTTTGAGCCAGGTCCTGGCGCACGAACTCGGTGGTCAACTTCCGCTCCTTGTTAGGCGGGGTACTTACGCATCGATCGGCGACGGGGTTTCCTCGCCTCTGCGGTGCGCGCGGACTCTATCCTTCTCCAATCCTGCCCCATCCGCACCGCCGGGTGTGGCCAGTGCGGCGAACAGACATATCGGCCGGGATCGCCGAGTCAACGGCAAGGCGAGACGGTAACGTCTGCAGACTGTGCTGATCGGTTGGCTGCGCACCCCTCGTGCGCGGCTCGCCGCGCAGGTGACCGGCGCGCTCGCGGCGCTGGCGATGATCATCGTGGGGTGCACCAGCGTCACCGATGGCGAAGCGAGCGTCTCTGCCGGCGACGCGCCCGCGTACCGGGCGTCGGTGTCGGCATCCCTGGAGGAATCCGCCGCCAGCTCCAGCGCCCGCGAGTCAGAACGCCAGTCGTCGGTGACCGCCGAGGCGGTCAAGTCGGTCTGCGAGTCGATGAGCTCCAGCAGCGCCGAGGCGATCGGCGCCGTGAACGTCTACGTCGACGCGTTCAACACCAATGCCGGTGACGTCGGCCCGACCGCCGCTTCGGCGATCGACGCGCTGAACGCCAGCGCCGACCTCGTGGTCAGCAGCATCTCCGGACCGTTGACCCCTGAGCTGCGCGACGCGCTGACCAGGTGGGTCGATGCCGCCCGGGCCGTGGCGACGGCGATCGCGGGCAATTACGGAGCGGAAGAGTTCAACGCCGCGATCGCCGAATTGAACGCTTCCAAGACCAGCGCGCTGGACCTCTGTGACGCCGCATATCGATGAAGTGTTCGGCCAGCGGCTTGCTGTGAGAGCACGGCGTGCGACGATAAGTAGAGAACATGGCGAACAACACACCGTGTCGAGTCGGCTGAAGGAGGATTGACCGTGGTGTCGGCGGGTGACCCCCCGAACTACGCCCGCAGTCTGGGCATCCAAAAAGATCAGGTTGTGCAGGAGTTGGGGTGGGACGAAGACACCGACGACGACATCCGAGCCGACATCGAGGAGGCGTCCGGCAGCGAACTGCTGGATGAGGACGCCGACGAAGTCATCGACGTGGTGCTGCTGTGGTGGCGCGACGGTGACGGCGACCTCGTCGACGCGCTGATGGACGCCATCACCCCGCTTGCCGACGACGGCGTCATCTGGGTGGCCACCCCCAAGACCGGCAAGCCCGGTCATGTGCTGCCCGCCGAGATCGCCGAGTCGGCCCCGACCGCGGGCCTGATGCAGACTTCGTCGGCGAACCTGGGGGACTGGATCGCGACCCGTCTGGTCCAGCCGAAGTCCAAGGCCGCCGGCCGGCACTAGTGCTCGCCGTCGGTGAGCAGGCCCCGGACTTCACGCTCAAGGACCAGAACAACCAGCCGGTGACGCTGTCGGGGTTCCGCGGCGAGCGCGCGGTGCTGCTGGTGTTCTTTCCGCTCGCGTTCACCGGCATCTGCCAGCGCGAACTCGACGACATCCAGGACCGGATCGGCGAGTTCGTCAACGACGACCTGGCCACACTGGCCGTGTCCGTCGGGCCGCCGCCCACCCACAAGGTGTGGACCACTCAGCGCGGTTTCACCTTTCCCGTGCTCGCCGACTTCTGGCCCCATGGCGCGGTCAGCCAGGCCTACGGGGTGTTCAACGCCGATGCCGGTTATCCCAACCGCGGCACCATCGCCGTCGACCGGTCGGGGATCGTGCGCTTCGCCGACTGCAGACAGCCCGGCGACGGCCGGGACGCGGCGGTGTGGGCGGCTGCGTTGGGTGCGCTTCAGGCCTGATCCGGCGCCGGGCGTGGCGGGCCGCTCGCTCGCCCTGGCGGGCCACGGCGCTCGCCCGTCGGGCGTACCGCGCCGCGGTGCTCGCCGTGACGGGCCGCGGTACGGTGCTTGACCCCGGCGCGGTGTACCGCGCCGCGGTGCTCGAGCCTGGCGGTGTGTACCGCGCCGCAGTGCTCGACCCGACGAGCGTGAACTCCTTGCGAAAGAACCGCCGACTTTTCGCACTCAGTTCACGCTCGACGCCCGATCAGGGACGGGTCGGGATTTCCCGTCGGGCACCTGCGCGTTGTAACCTGCCCTGCGATCGGGCGCGTAGCTCAGTGGTAGAGCTCTGGTTTTACACACCAGCGGTCGGCGGTTCGATACCGTCCGCGCCCACCAGGCCGCCTCAGTCGCCGTCGATGCTCGCGTCGTCGCGGGGAACCACCACGATCGGAATCTGGAGCACGCGCAGCATCTTCGCCGCGGTCGAGCCGAGGAAGATCCGCCGGCGTTGGGCCAGCCGACTGGACCCGACCATGATCAGGTCACCGTCATGCCATTCGAGCTTGTCGACGGCTGCCTCCACCGTCGGTCCGTCGACGACAGTCGATGTCACCGGAAACGACGCCGGAAGTACCGATTTCGCGGCCTCCAAGGTCGCGGTGGCATGGTCCAGCGCCTCCGCACGAATCGACTCGGCAGTGTCGTCGGTGCGACGGATCGCGTGCTGATCCAGCGCGACGAGCGACACCAGTCGCAGTGGGGTACCCGCGGCCTGGCTGATCCGCACGGCGGTGTCGAGCAGGAGCCGGGCACCTGCCCGGGTACCGATCGCGCACGTCACCGACCGGACTCGCTCGACGTCGGAATGGCGGGTGCCCCGGGGCGCGACGGCCACAGGCACCGGCGACGAGTGCAGGAGGTCGTTGACCACCGAACCCAGGGAGTAACCGCCGGCCAAGCCTCCACCGGCTCCACCCACCACAATGGCGTCGGCCTCCAGCCGCACCGCCTCGGCGGCCAACCGCTCGGCGACGGCGTCATCGAACATGAGGTGCGTGGTGGTGCGAACACCGTCCGGTACCAGGGCCAGCGCCTCGGCCAACCACTGTTTCGCCTGCTCGGCGAGCACATCCTGGTAGCCCGCGCTGAACGCGAGGTCGGGTTGCGCTCTGGTGGGTGGCAGCACCATGCAGATGTCCACCTCGGCGCCCAGGGTGCGGGCCAGCCGGACTGCCAGCGCGACGGCGTCGGCGCCCCCGGAGGTGGCGAGATAACCCACTAACAGCTTCATCTGGACCCGATCCTGTCGTCATGATCGATACCCTGATTGTGTCCGAGCCGGGCGCGGTGTACCGGCGTTTCCGGCAGGCACATCCGCTCCGCGCGAGGTTTCGGCTCGGCCTGGCCTTCAGACCGGCGTGCCGCCGGCGAGGTCGGCGAGAGTCGAGTAGTCGAAAGTCGATGCCCTCGCGGTCGCACCGCCGTTACGATCAGCGGGCACATCACCTCCTGAACAGGCGAGGTCCTCATGCAGATCGAGGCTCACGACCCTCATCACCGTCCTGAAGCAGACCTCCAGGACAAAGGGCTCTCTCACAACGCGGTCGGACTGTTCGGCGGTACTGTCCTGGGCATCTCCTCGGTTGCTCCGGCCTATGCCCTGACCGCCACGATCGGCATCCTGGTCGCCGAGGCAGGCACGAAGATGCCGGTGGTGATCATCGCCGGCTTCCTGCCGATGTTCTTCGCCGCGTACGCCTACCGCGAACTCAACAAGGTGGCGCCCGACTGCGGGACATCGTTCACCTGGACCACCAAGGCCTTCGGCCCCTACATCGGCTGGCTCGGCGGCTGGGCGGCCGTGCTGGCCACCGTCATCGTGTTGTCCAACCTGGCCGGGGTCGCGGTCCAGTTCTTCTATCAGTTCATCGGCGACCTGGCAGGCAGCGAGAGCATCGCCGCGCTGTGGGAGAACAAGCCGATCAACGTGCTCACGTGCCTGGTGTTCCTGGCCATCGCCACCACGGTGGCCTACCGCGGAATCACCACCACCGAGCGGGTCCAGTTCATCCTCGTCGGATTCCAGATGGTGGTGCTGCTGGCATTCGGCATCGCCGCGCTGGCGAAATCCGGATCCTCGGACACCGGGATGTCGTTCAGCTTCGACTGGTTCAGTCCCGCGGGCCTGACGATGTCGGCGTTCATCGCGGGTCTGTCCGGGTCGATCTTCGCGTTCTGGGGCTGGGACACCGCACTCACCGTCAACGAGGAGTCCAAGGATTCCGACAAGACCCCGGGTCGCGCCGCGCTGCTCTGCGTGGTGTCGATTCTGTTGACCTACCTGCTGGTCGCGGTGGCGACACAGATGTACGCCGGAGTCGGCACCGACGGCGTGGGTCTGGGCAACGAGGAGATCGCCGACAACGTCTTCGGCGCGCTCGCCGAGCCCGTGCTCGGTGGGCCGCTGCACCTGTTCCTGTTCCTGGCCGTGGTCGCGTCCAGCGCGGCCAGCCTGATCACCACCTTCCTGCCGACGTCCCGGACCATGCTGGCGATGGGGACCTACAAGGCGTTCCCGTCCCGGTTCGCCACCATCCACCCCCGGTTCCTGACGCCGTCCTTCGCGACGATCGCAGCGGGCGTCGGTGCAGCGGTGTTCTATTCGACCCTGACGTTCCTGTCCGAGAGCGTGCTCACCGACACCATCTACTCGCTCGGCATCATGATCTGCTTCTACTACGGGCTGACCGCGTTCGCCTGCATCTGGTACTTCCGGCACGAACTGTTCGCCGACGTGGGCAGTTTCGTGTTCAAGCTGCTCTTCCCGCTGCTCGGCGGGCTCGGTCTGCTCGGCGTATTCCTCGTCACGTTGCGCGACAGCGCTTCTCCCGATTACGGCAGCGGCGCCAGCATCGGCGGCGTCGGCCTGGTGTTGATATTGGGGCTCGGGCTGATCCTGTCCGGCGTCGTGTTCATGCTGGTCCTGCGTGCACGCCAACCGGCGTTCTTCCGCGGTGAAACGCTACGCGTGGACACACCAGTTCGCGTCAAGGACACCCACTAGTTTCCCCATCTGCCTGCCGGTACCCATGCGCCGCCTCGTCGGTGGCGAGTTCTCGACGGCATCTCTGTCGGCGCATGCGCGTCGCCTGCTCGGCCGAGAGATCTCCACGGCGTCCCGTCAGTGCATGTGGGCCGCCCGATCGGGGCCGAGGTGTTCGGCTGTGCCGGTGTGGCAGGTCGCGCCCTCGGCCTTCGGCGTGGGCGCCACATCGATCGACGGGTTCTGGTCGAAGAACCCGGAAGGCTTGAGCCAGAACGACACCGTGTCGACGGGCATGATCGGCCATTCCTCGACCCTGGTGATGTGGTGGATGCCGAAGACGTACCAGAGGACGACGTCGGCGTTCTCGAGCGGTGCGTCGTCCTTGATCCACTCAGTCATGCCGGTGTCGACGGTGGACTGGGTCGGATACCTACCGCACGGCCAGCGCTCGTCGTCGTCGTGTCGCGTGACCCACAGCGTATGGCCGATCACCGGCGCCCGAAGATACTGCGGCGTGGTGGGATCCATCAACGCCGGGAACGCCGCACCCGGAACCAGCTTGTAACCCACCTGGGTGCCGTGCCGGTTCACCTTGTCCGGGTTGACCACCTTCCAGCCGCGCTGGGTGTTCCAGTCGAAATCGCGGGCGCTGACGGCCTCTGACGTGATCGGGGTGGACCTGGTGACCAGAGCCAGGCCGTGGGGGTTGTCCTGCGACACCGGCGGTGCGACCGAGTCGACCTCGACGACCGTGTTCGCCGACCCGTCGACGTCGAGATCCAGTCGCGCCACCAGGAAGTGCTGGTGGAACGGCGCGTAGGTGCGGTTGTCGACGACGGTGCCATACGGTGGCGCCGGCTCGCCCTCCGCGTACGGGGTCGTGACCATGATCCCGGTCGCACGCACCTCGCACTCGATGTTGCCGTCCTGGTAGAACCGCCAGTAGACGAGGTACTCGTAGTTCGCCACGGTCACGTGGCAGGAGACCACCATCCGTCGCTGACGGCGCACCTCGGCACCGGTCACCAGATCGACATGCTTCCAGAGCACCGCGTTGTCTTCTTCGTGCAGACAGATGGCGTTCTTGATCTCGTACGGTGCACCGGCGGTGTCGTGCAGCACCGCGTCGACGTAGCGGATTTCACCGAGGCAGTCGCAGCCCAGTTCCAGCGAGGTGGTCATGAAACCGAGCCCCCACTCGCCGATGTCGAAAGCGGTTCGGCGGTAATGATCGAACGTGGGGTCGCGGTAGGGGACCACCATCTCGGCCAGCGACATCCGGTAGGCGATGTCACGCCGCACCCCGTGATCGTCATAGGCGACCTGATAGATCACCGGACCCTCGCGATAGTTGAAACCCAGACGCATAGACCAGTTCTGCCAACGCAATTCGGTGCCGTCGACGGTGAACGACGTGCCTTCGGGCTGGGTGATGTGCAGCGGCTTGAGATCGGTGCGTTGTTGACCCGTCCACGGTCCCGGCACGTATTCGCCGTTCACCGCCGGCATTCCGACGTCGAACTCATCCTCGATCTCGAGGAGTTCGAGGGTGTTCATGTCGACGACGAGCTTCAAGCCGGAAACAGGGTGGGCGTAGGGGTTCCCGTCGGGCGACTCACGGACCCAGAGGTCGCACCAGCCCAGTCGGCGGTCGCGGTACCTCTCGGGCATCAGCGCTCTGCCGTAGGTCCAGACGTCGACGACGACCCGGCTCATGTCGGTGATACCGCGTTCACCCAGCTTCGCCACCACGTCCGGGTGAGCGCGCATGGCTTCGTCGACCTCGTGGAACTCGTCGACGGTGAAGTTCGGCGTGACGTCGGGAATGTGCTGGACCGATAGGACGGTGCCGCCGGTGAGATCGACGGTGGCTTCGTAGGTCTTGTTGTCTGAGCGGTTCCACACCACTGCCAGCGCATGCCGTGGAACCGGGTCTCCGGTTCGCCACGCCAGCACGTCGTTCTTCGGTGGTTCCACCAGCTCGATCGACGCGAACCGGAAGGTGTCGCTGACATGCCCGTCCCGGCGGAGTATCTCGGCGGTGCGGCTGAACTCGTCCGCACTCAGAGGTTCCAAAGGGTGAGACGCCATGGGCCGACCGTCCTCTCAGAGGTGCCAACTCCACTCCGGCCGATGAGGGCACGACCAGCTGGTGGCTACGCGACGATACCTCCACGGGGCGGTCGCGGTGGCCGAAAAGAGTCCGGTGCCGGCGGGAGGGGACCCGGCTAGCAGCAGCCGGTGGCCTTGCGCTCAGCCAGATGCGCGTGGGCCGAGTTGTCGCCCGCCGCCACGGCGCCGAGGAACTCGTCGAGGTCGATTCGCCGCCCACCGACCCACGTGCCCGACACCTGCACGGAGTCGATGAGTTCGTCGGGCTGCACCGCCCACGGATCGGCGCTGAGCTCCACGAAGTCGGCGAGCTTGCCCGGCGCGATCGACCCGACCAGATGATCCCGGCGCAGTGTGCGCGCGGCGTCGATGGTCTGGGCCCGCCAGGCCGCCTCCAATGAGATCGCCTGCTCTGCACAGTGCATCCCACCGTTGCGGGTCCGCCGCGTCACGGTGGTGGCGATGTTGGTCACCGGGGTGGGCGGGGACACCGACCCGTCGTTGTGCAGCGACACGCAGGCCCCTGAGTCGACCGCGTCGGCGAACGCCTGCCAGCGGGCGCCGTGCGACGGGTCGAACATGGCGCCGTCGAGCAGATCACCCCAGTAGTAGTACTGGAACGGCGCCAGCGAGACGTGCACGCCGAGCCGGGCGGCCCGGTCGAAATGCGCCCGGGTACCCGCCCCGCAGTGCTCGAGGCGCCAGCGGTGATCGCTGCCGAGTAGGCCGTGGCGGTTCAGGGCGTCCTCGTAGGCGTCCAGCGCGAGATCCAGCGCCAGGTCACCGTTGGCGTGGAACGCCATCTGCCAGCCTTTCGGGGCGGCGTGGTCGAGGATCTCGTCGAGTTGGGCGCGGGAGTAGTTCATCGAGTGCGCTCCGCCCGCGGTGGCGGGATCGATGCCGGCGGTGCGGGTCGTCTCGGTGTCCAGGTAGGGAAACGAGATCGCGATGTTGCCCACCCACGGTGAGCCGTCGGTCCACAGCTTCACCCCGGCCTTGGTGAGCCACGGTTCGCCGGCGGTGAATGTGGCGGGCTCGGTGTAGGTGTCGGTGATCGACATCTCCCACATGCTGACCCGCAGCGGGCAGGACGGCGCCGCGGCCAGCGCCTCGTAACCGGCGGCGAACTTGGGGTCGTAGGTCATGTCCGAGGCGGAGGTGTAGCCACCGCGAGACATCAGCGCGTAGTAATGCGCCGCCGACGCCAACGGGTCACCGAGCTGCGCCATCAGCGGCCCCACCACCGCGGTGACGACCGGAAGTTCGAAACCCTGGCCGTTGAGCGAGCCGTCGGCGTTGCGTCCGTAGTGCGCAGCGACCGGGTCGGCAGGCGGGTCGGTGTCCCAGCCGTGCAGCCTGATCATCGCCGAGTTGAAGTACACCCCGTGCCCGGAGTTGTCGGTCACCACCGTGACCCGGTCTCCGAAGATCGCGTCCAGCTCGTCGGCCTTCGGCGACGGGTGGCCGTGCAATAGCGCGTCGTAACCCGTGAACCACAACGGGGTGTCGGGGTCGGTGTCGGCCAGCGCCTCGCTGAACACCTTCTGCACATCCGCCCACCTGGGCGCATCCCACGGTGCGATCGACCGGGCGGGAGCCTGGGTGGCGACGCCGCTGATCAGCGGATGGCCGTGCGGCTCCACGAATCCCGGGGCCAGTGCCGCAGCGCCGGTGTCGACGACGTCGGCCTCGGGCAGTGCGGCGCGGCAGTGGTCGAGGCTGCCGACGGCGACGATGCGGTCACCGGAGACGGCGACGGCCTGGGCCCGCGGCGCGTCCTCCTCCATCGTGATGACGGTGCCGGCGAGCAGGACAAGATCAGCCATGTGGTCAGTCTGTCACCCGGGGGGCGCGAAGAACTCCAAAGCGATGCCATCGGGGTCACGAAAACTGACCCCGGAGCCATAGTGCGCGTCGACGATCCCGCCGTGGGATACCCCGAGCGCATCGAGTCGTCCGGCCCAGGTCTGCAGTTCCGCGCGTGAGGCGCAGCCGAAGGCGACATGGTCGAGCCCGGCCCGGAATTCAGAGAACGTTTCATCCGGGGCGGCCGTGGTGTGTTGGTGGATGCCGAACAGGGTGCCGTCGCCGAGCTGCCACACCACGTGGTGGAAGCCGGCGTCGGTGTCCTCGTCGAGCACCGGGTCGCTGTCGAACAGCGCCCGGTACCAGGGGGTGCTGACGGTCAGGTCGCGCACGGTGACCGCGACGTGTGCCAGTGCGGGGAAGCTCATCGCACCACTCTGCCCGATCAGGAGCCGACGCAAGGTTCGTTCAGGCGGAAACTGCCGCACCGGCCGGCGCCGGCTACCCAGATGGACGGGTCCGGGCTTGTGAGACGCTGCCGGGGTGCGTGCAGCAGGCGGGCGGACCCGCGCGGCGGGGATCGCCGCCGGTGTCCTGGCGGACGTGGTGTTCGGCGATCCGCGGCGAGGGCATCCGGTGGCGCTGTTCGGATCGGTGGCGGCGGCCCTGGAGCGGGACAGCTACCGTGACGCACGCGGAGCCGGGGTGGTGCACACGGCCGGGCTGCTCGCCGCGACGGGCGCGATCGGGTTCGTTGCGCAGGGCTCGCGACACGGGCTTCGTGAGACGGCAGCGGTCGCCGCGGCGACGTACGTCGCCGCGGGGGGAACGTCGTTGTGCCGCACCGGAGAACAAATGGTGGGTCTGCTGTCCGCCGGTGACGTCGACGGCGCCCGGGCGCTGCTGCCGTCGCTGTGCGGGCGCGACCCCGCGGTGCTCGACGCCGCCGGGTTGACCCGGGCGGCACTGGAGTCGATTGCCGAGAACACCTCCGATGCTCAGGTCGGACCCCTGGTGTGGGCCGCGCTGGGTGGTGCGCCGGCGGTGCTGATGTACCGGGCGGTCAACACGCTCGATGCGATGATCGGCAACCGTTCGCCGCGCTACGCCCGATTCGGCTGGGCGGCGGCTCGGGCCGACGACCTGGCCAATCTGCTCGCGGCGCGGTTCACCGGGTTGTGCGTGGTGGCCTGCGCACCGGTGGTCGGCGGGTCGCCCGCGGCGGCGCTGCGGGCGTGGCGCCGGGACGCGCGCCGACATCCCAGCCCCAATGCCGGCGTCGCCGAGGCCTCGTTCGCGGGTGCACTCGGGGTGCGCCTCGGTGGGCCCACCCAGTACGCCCACGAGCTGGAGATCCGCCCCACCCTGGGCGACGGCCGCGTCCCCGAGGTGGCCGACCTGGACCGTGCGGTGCGGCTGTCGCGGGCGGTGCAGCTGCTGGCGGCGGCCGTGGCCGTCCTGTCGGTCAGCGTCGCCGGCCGTAGCGGTCGGCGAGTTTCTGCTCGGCGGTGAGTGGGGCAGCGTTCTGCACCGCTGAGGCGTCCTGCGCGCGAGCCTGGGCTGCGGTCGCGGCTTCTCGTTCGGCGCGGCGCGCCTTCATCTCCGAATACACGAAGTAGCCGACACCGATCGGGGCGATGATGCCGAACGCGATCCACTGGATGCCGTAGGACAGGAACGGGCCCGCATCGAGGTGCGGCAGCGGGATGACGCCCAGCCCGCCCGGCTGATCGGCCACCAGCTGCAGGTAGGAGCCGGCCAGCGGCACGCCGGTCAGCGTCGAGATCTGCTCGGTGTTGATCGAATACACCTGCTGGATGCCGTCGGAGGTGAACGGGTCCTTGCCCGGCGCGACCCCCTCCGGGTCGCGCAGCCGGGCGGTGATCGTCACGGTCCCGGTGGGCGGCGCCTCGATGGTGGGCACCTGATTCCCGTTGACCGGTTCGACGTAGCCGCGGTCGACCAGCACCGTGGGGCCGCCGTCGACCGCGAACGGAACCAGCACCTCGAACGCCGGATCCCCTTCGACCTGCCGCAGCCGGGCCAGGACCTGGCTCTCCGGCAGATAGCGGCCGGTGGCGGTGACCTGCTGCCACTGCTCGTCGGGGGCGGCGGAATCCTGATCGGGGAGGACCGAGGTCAGCGACACCGGCTCGGCGTCCAGGGACCGCGAGATCTGAGCGTTCTCGCGCGAGGTCTGGGTGTTCTTGCCCAGCTGCCATGGCGCCAGCACGGTGAAACACAGATAGGCGAAGGCCAGCACCACGACGTAGAGCGCCAGCCACTGTGGCCGCAGCAAGAAGGCCCACCGGCGCATCAGCCCACCTGCTCGGCTTCGGCCAGCTGCTCGTCGACCCAGCTGTGCAACCCCGGCAACGCCGCCTCGATGACCGCGAAGACCTCCTCGAAGTCGTCCTGGGTGCCGTAATAGGGGTCCTCGACGTCGGGGACGTGCGCACCCGAGCGGGGATCGAACGAGCGCAACATGCGCAGCCGCTCGGCGGGCACCCCCATCTGCTGCAACATCCGGAAGTGGTTGCGGCCCAGCGCCACGATCAGATCGGCGGCCAGGTGTCCGTCGTCGATCTGCGCGGCGCGGTGCGCGCTCGGATAGCCGTGCTCGCGCAGCACGTGCCCCGCCCGGCGGTCGGCCGGTTCACCCTCGTGCCAGTGCCCGGTGCCCGCGCTGCTGACCCGCACGGTCCCGTCCAGGCCGCGTTCGGAGAGCTGGTGGGCGAACATCTTCTCGGCCATCGGGCTGCGGCAGATGTTGCCCGAACAGATGAACGTGACGTGCAGCACCTCAGACACCGAGTACCCCACGCAGTTCGTCGACCGTGGCGACGTGGGCGACCGCGCCGCTGTCGGCGCCCCGGAAGTCCTCGGCGCCGTACCCCCACTCGACGACGATGGCGCTGATGCCGTGCGCGGCCGCCCCCTCGACGTCGTGGCTGCGGTCGCCGATCATCAGAACCTGCTGCGGCAGCGGCGCCAACTGGGCCAGCGCGTGGGCGAGCACGTCCGCCTTGGCCGAGCGCACACCGTCGGTGCTGGCCCCGGCGATCACCTCGAACCAGCCGTCCAGGTCGAAATGCGCCAGGATGCGCTGCGCAGTCGGCTCGGCCTTCGACGTCGCGACCGCCAACCGCGCGCCGGCGGCCCGCAGATCGGCGAGCAGGTCGGCGATCCCGGGAAACGGCTTGTTCATCGCCCAGCCGCGGGCAGTGTAGTCCGCGCGATAGGCCGTGATCGCGGCGTCGACGTGCTCGCCGAGCCCCATCTCGCCCAGCGTGACGTGCATCGGGGGCCCGACGATCCGCGCGGCGAGGTCACCGTCGGGAACGGCCGCGCCGACGGTGTGCAGCGCGTGCCGGAAGCTGGCGACGATACCGTCGGCCGAATCGGTCAGTGTCCCGTCGAGGTCGAAGATCACCAGGTCGCCCGGTCCGACCCGGGTTCCTGTGCCAATGCTGCCCAGCGTGTCCGTCACGGCTCCATTGTCCCTGAACCGGCGGTCTGGTCCCCAATCGGTCAGCGGTGGGTGCCCGGAGCGGCTGGACCCGCACATTAGTGTCGTGATGTGGCAACTCGACTCGGCGACATCATCGACGTGCTCGACGCGGCCTATCCACCGCAGCTGGCCCAGAGCTGGGATTCGGTCGGCCTGGTGTGCGGGGATCCGGCGGAGAGCGTCACATCGGTGACGGTCGCCGTCGACGCGACCGCCGAGACGGTGGCCCGGGTGCCCGACGGCGGGCTGCTGCTCGCGCACCACCCGCTGCTGCTCCGCGGTGTGGACTCCGTGTCGGCCGACTCGGCCAAGGGTGCGCTGATCCACTCGATGATCCGCACCGGCCGGGCGTTGTTCACCGCCCACACCAACGCCGACAGCGCCGCGCCGGGGGTGTCGGACGCGCTGGCGTCGGCGCTCGGGCTGCGGGTGTGCGACGTGCTGGACCCGGCGCCGTCGGGCCCGGTGCTGGACAAGTGGGTGGTGTTCGTGCCCGCCGCCGACGCCGAGGCGGTGCGCTCGGCGATGTTCGCCGCCGGAGCCGGACACCTCGGTGACTATTCGCACTGCAGCTGGAGTGCGGTGGGCACCGGACAGTTCCTGCCGCACGACGGCGCCTCCCCGGCCATCGGGACGGTGGGCACCGTCGAGTACGTCGAGGAGCAGCGGGTCGAGATGGTGGCCCCGGCGTCGCGACGATCGGCGGTGCTGGCCGGGCTGCGCGCCGGTCACCCGTACGAGGAACCGGCGTTCGACATCCTGGCGCTGCAGAACCCGTCGGGCGAGGTCGGTCTGGGGCGCATCGCCGAACTTGCTGAGCCGGAACCGTTGTCGGCGTTCGTCGCTCGGGTGCGCGATGCCCTGCCGCCGACCTCGTGGGGGGTGCGGGCCAGCGGAGACCCGGCGGCGGAGGTGTCGCGGGTGGCGGTGTGCGGCGGAGCCGGAGACTCGCTGCTGTCGGCCGTCGCCTCCGCGGGGGTGCAGGCCTACGTCACCGCCGACCTGCGCCACCATCCGGCCGACGAGCACCGGCGGGTGTCCGATGTCGCCCTGGTCGACGTCGCGCACTGGGCCAGCGAGTTCCCCTGGTGCGCGCAGGCGGCCGACCTGCTGCGCAGCCACTTCGGCGCGTCGCTACCGGTGACGGTGTGCGACGTGCGCACCGACCCATGGAATGTCGAGGAAAGCGGTACATGAAAGCGGAAGTGTCACAACAGCGGTCGCTGTTGGAGTTGGCCGAGTGCGACGCGGAGATCAGCCGGGTCGAGCACCGCGCCAAGAATCTGCCCGAGCAGACGGCCCTGGACAACGCGCAGGCTGTCCTGCGTGAGGCCACCGATCGGCTGGGCGCGGTGCAACTCGCCCTGGCCGACATCGACGCCCAGGTGGGAAAGTCCGAGACCGAGATCGACGGTGTGCGCCAACGTGAGGACCGCGACCGGGCACTGCTCAGCGGCGGCACGTTGGATGCCAAGCAGTTGACCGACCTGCAGCACGAGCTCGACACGTTGCAACGCCGACAGTCCAGCCTGGAGGACACGCTGCTGGAGGTGATGGAACGGCGCGAGGAGCTCGCCGCCGACCAGGAGCGTGAGCTGGCCGCCATCGATGACCTGCAGACGTCGCTGACCGACGCGCAACGTGCCTGCGACACCGCGCGCGCCGAGGTGGACCAGCGTCGGCATCAGCTGGTGTCCCGGCGCGACGAGCTCAGCGCCGGGATCGACGAGGCGCTGCTGTCGCTCTACGAACGCCAGCGGGCCCGCACCGGAGTCGGTGCCGGGGCCCTGCAAGGCCGCCGGTGCGGGGCGTGTCGCCTGGAGATCGACAAGGGTGAACTGGCGCGTATCGCGGCCGCCGCCGACGACGAGGTGCTGCGCTGCCCGGAGTGCTCGGCGATTCTGTTGCGGGTCAAGGGGTCCGGCTCGTGAGGGTCCGTGTGGAGGCCGACGGCGGCTCGCGGGGCAACCCGGGTCCGGCCGGTTACGGCGCGGTCGTGTGGGACGCCGACCGATCCGCGGTGCTGGCCGAGGCGAAATCAGCGATCGGGACGGCCACCAACAACGTTGCCGAATACCGGGGACTGATCGCCGGGCTGGAGGCAGCGGCGGGGCTGGGAGCCGACGAGGTCGACGTGTTCATGGACTCCAAGTTGATCGTCGAGCAGATGGCCGGCCGGTGGCGCGTCAAGCATCCCGACCTGGCCCCGCTGCACCGGCAAGCCGCACAGCTCGCGCGCGGTTTCGCCCGCGTCGGGTACTCCTGGATCCCGCGTGAGCGCAACAGCGACGCCGACCGCCTGGCCAACCAGGCGATGGACGCCGCGGCCGGCACCGAGGCCGACGACGATCCGCCCGCCGACACCGTGGCCGGCGATCCACCCGCCAACGCCGACGCCGAGGATGGTCCACCCGCCACCACCGAGGTGGTCACCAACCCGGCCGGATGGACCGGCGCCCAGGGCGCCCCGACTCGGTTGCTGCTGCTGCGTCACGGGCAGACCGACCTGTCGGTGCAGCGCCGCTACTCCGGGCGGGGCAACCCGGCCCTGACCGAACTGGGCAACCGCCAGGCCGATGCGGCGGCGCGCTACCTCGGCCAGCAGGGTGGGATCGACGCAGTGGTGTCCTCCCCGTTGCAGCGCGCCTACGACACAGCTGAGGCGTCGGCCAAGGCGCTCGGGCTCGACGTCACCGTCGACGACGACCTGATCGAGACCGACTTCGGAGACTGGGAAGGTCTGACCTTCCGGGAGGCCTCCGAGCGGGATCCGCAACTGCACGGGAAATGGCTGCGCGACACCGCGGTGCCGCCCCCGCAGGGGGAGAGCTTCGATGCCGTCGCCACTCGGGTGCGCGCCGCCCAGCGGCGCCTCGTCGAGCAGTACGCGGGCCGGACGGTGCTGGTGGTTTCGCATGTCACGCCGATCAAGACGCTGCTGCGCCTGGCCCTCGATGCCGGACCGGCGATGCTGTACCGGCTGCATCTGGATCTGGCGAGCCTGTCGATCGCGGAGTTCTACCCCGACGGCGCGGCGTCGGTGCGGCTGGTGAACCAGACCTCCTACTTGTGATCGGTGTGCAGATGCACGCGTTCGCCGTGCAGGCCGAACAGGGCGATCGCCTCCACCGCACCGTCGACAGCGCCGAACCAGTGCGGGGTCCACGTCGAGAACTCCACCGCCTCACCGGGTTCGATGGTGAAGTCGCGCTCGCCCAGCAGAAGTCTCAGCCGACCGGACAACACGTACATCCAGTCGTGACCTTCGTGCACCGGTAGTTCCGCCGGAGGCGTGCGCCGGCGCGCACTGATGCGAATCTTGTAGGCGTGCAGACCGCCGGCCGGACCGTCGCCGGTCAACGGCCAGAACGTGATCTGGTTTCGAGTGTGCGCACCGCCGCGCACGCGGGGATCGTCGACCTCGGGTGCCCGCAGCAGTTCGTCGGCGCTGACCGACAGCGCGGATGCCAGGCGTGGCAGGTGATCCAGCGCCAGCCTGCGCTTCCCGGACTCCAGCCGGCTCAACGTGGAGACGTCGATCGCCGACCGGGTCGCGACGTCGTCCAGCGTCATCCCCCGCTGCAACCGCAACTGCCGCAGCCGCTGCCGGACCCGGGCGTCGACATCGTCATCGTTTGCCTGCATGGCAAAAGATGTTGGCAGGATGTTCCGTGCCGGGCAAGCTCGGGGCATGGACAACGAATGGGAGTGTGTGATCGTCGGCGGCGGTGCCGCCGGGTTGAGCGCCGCCCTGGTGCTCGGGCGTGCCCGGCGACGCACCTTGCTGATCGACGCCGGCGGGCAGAGTAACCGTGCGGCGCACGGTATCGGCGGGCTGCTGGGTTTCGACGGGGTGCCACCGGCAGACCTGTACGCGCACGGGCGTCGCGAGCTCGAGCGATATCCGTCGGTCGAGGTGCGCGACGGCGAGGTCGTCGCCGGCGTGGCCGGCGGCGACGGCATCACCCTCGACCTTGCCGATGGAGCCGGTGAGCACACCCGCCGTCTGCTGCTGGCCACCGGAATGCGCTACGACTATCCCGACATACCCGGGCTGGCGCCACTGTGGGGCCGTTCGGTGTTCCACTGCCCGTTCTGTCACGGCTGGGAGGTTCGCGACCGGCCGCTGGCCGTACTCGCGCCGGGGGAGCGCGGAGTGCACATGGCGACCCTGCTGCGCGGATGGAGCGACGACGTGGTGTTGCTGACCGGCGGCCCGGCCGACCTGAGCGACGACGACCATGCTCGACTCGACGTTGCGGGAATACCCGTCGACGAGCGCACGGTTCGAGAACTCGACTCTGCGGCAGGGGAGTTGCACGCGGTGGTCTTCGACGACGGAGCGCGCTTGCCCCGCGGCGCCCTGCTGGTCGCCGCCGAGCTGCGCCAGCGCAGCGGCCTCGCCGCGCAACTCGGGGTGAAACTCGGTGCGACGGGACCGGTATCGCCGGAAGCGGTCGATGTCGACTCGCTGTACCGCACCTCGGTGCCGGGGGTGTTCGCCGCCGGGGACCTGTGTGCGCAGATGCCGCAGATCGCGGCTGCCGTCGCGGCCGGTTCGGCAGCGGCGGTGTCGGTCATGGCAAGTATCACGGAGGAACGATGACAACAGCGGACCAAGGCACGGAGCCGAAGGGCAATTCGGGCACCGAGCCGAAGGGTAATGCGGGCACCGGGTCGGCAGGCACGTCAGGCGCCGAGTCGTCGGGCAAGTCCGACAAAGATCACTGGGAGCAGCGATACGCTCAGCGCGAGCGGATCTGGAGCGGGCGGGTCAATGCCCGCCTTGCCGAGGTCGTCGCCGATACGTCGCCGGGGCGTGCCCTCGATCTTGGTTGCGGGGAGGGCGCCGACACGATGTGGCTGGCCGAACGCGGCTGGCACGTCGTCGGGGTGGACATCTCGGAGACTGCGCTGAGCCGTGCCGCCGCCGACGCGGATGCGCGGGGGTTGTCCGATCGGGTGGACTTCGTGCAGGCGAATCTGTCGGAGACCTTCCCGCAGGGTCGGTTCGATCTGGTGTCGGCGCAATTCCTGCACTCGATGGTGCACCTGGACCGCGACCCGATCTTCGCCGCGGCCGCGCGAGCCGTGGTGCCCGGCGGAACACTGCTCATCGTCGATCACGGCGCTCCGCCGCCGTGGGCGGACCCCGCCGCACACGACCACGTTTTCCCCGGCGTCGAGGAGGTCCTGGACGCGATCGACCTCGCTGACGGCCCGTGGGAGCGGGTTCGCGTCGAAGCGGTGGACCGCGACGCGGTCGGCCCGGATGGGCAGCCGGCGGTGCTCACCGACAACGTGATCGTGCTGCGGCGCGTGCGGTAGGAGCTCCCGGCGGGAGATTCCACCTGCGAGGGTCTCGGTAGGCGCCGCGGTCGGGAGCTCCGCGCCCAGATTGCGTCCCGGGCTGTGGACAGCGGCCGTGCGCGACCCTGACAGCAACATCGAGATCGAGAGCATTACCGGAATCGGGCCCGGAACCAGTACGTTGATCAGGCGGATGAGCTGGCTGGGCGGCCGCGGCACCTCGGTGTCGAGGAAAGTCCGGACTTCACAGAGCAGGGTGATTGCTAACGGCAATCCGAGGCGACTCGCGGGAAAGTGCCACAGAGAACAGACCGCCACCACGGAGCCTTCGGGCAACGCGGTGGTAAGGGTGAAACGGTGCGGTAAGAGCGCACCAGCACCCCGGGTGACCGGGGTGGCTAGGCAAACCCCACCCGAAGCAAGGCCAAGAAGGCCGCAACCTGGTTGCGGTCGCGCAGGTGTTCGAGGGTTGCTCGCCCGAGCCTGCGGGTAGGCCGCTCGAGGCACCCGGTGACGGTGTGTCCAGATGGATGGTCGCCGCCTCGCCGCCGTGGTTCTCCGCGGCGGTGCGGAACAGAATCCGGCTTACAGGCCAGCTCATCCGCCCTGCGTTCCTGAGCGGGCAGTCGTCATGGTTGCGGATGGCCCCCACGCACCCGGCTGTGTTCGTGCGCTCGGACGGCGCCGGCAGTGTTGCCGCGTCGGTTGGTTGCAAGTGAGTCATTGCAACGCTGCGTCATGCCCTGACTTATGCGATAAGTGAAGTCTGTATACAGTTTTGACTTCACTTAGCAGCATAAGTGAAGTTAATCTGAACCTGTGACCTCACTTGGCGCCATCACCTACGACTCGGTTCCGTGGGAACCGCAGGGGATGCGGCACGCGAGTGCAAGGCTGCCTAGATTCGGCACATACCACCCGGCTGTGCCGGCCGATATCGCAGATCTCGTCTTGGACCTGTCACCGTCTGTCATCGCGGATGCCGAGCACGCCACCAACGAGATTGCACGTTTTGACGCCGAACTCGGAGGCGAAATCGCGCCGTTTGCCGCCGTCTTGCTCCGGTCGGAGTCGGCGGCAAGCTCGCAGATCGAGAACGTGACGGCCTCAGCACGCGCGATCGCTGAGGCTGAGCTGCTGCCTGGTGGCGGGGGCACACGCAACGCCGAGATGGTCGTCGCAAACACCGCTGCGATGCAGGCAGCGGTCGCCCTCTCCGACAAGGTTGACGCCAACGCCATCCTGACGATGCACCGGACCTTGATGGTCAACGAGCCCCGCCACACGCCGGGTGCATTCCGCACCGAGCCAGTGTGGATCGGAGGCGGCTCGACCCCGGTCGGCGCAACATTTGTCGGTCCGCGTCACGCGTTGATTCCCAGAGCAATCGATGACCTGATCGCATTCGCGCAGCGCAATGACTTGCCCGCACTGCCGCAGATCGCGGTGGCACATGCCCAGTTCGAAACCATTCACCCCTTCACAGACGGGAACGGGCGCACTGGCCGCGCACTGGTACAAGCCATGCTGCGCAACAAGGGCCTGACGCGAAAGGTGACGGTCCCGGTCTCCGCTGGGCTGCTGGCCGACACGGATGCATACTTCGCAGCATTGACGAGCTATCGCGCCGGGGCCGCCGCCCCGATTGTCGACCGCTTCTCGCAAGCGACCGTCCTGGCCATCGCAAATGGGCGTCAACTGGTCGCTGATATTCGTGACATCCGCGAAAACTGGAACGCCGTGATCAGAGCGCGTTCCGACTCCGCGGTGTGGAAAGTCGCCGATTTACTGACCCGCCGTCCGGTCGTGAACGCCGCGCTGCTGGCGCAGGAACTGGGTATCGAGTCCACCAACGCTCATCGCTACCTCAACCCTCTAGCCGAGGCAGGAATCCTCGTCGAGACGAGCAGTGGACCTCGCAATCGAGTGTGGTGTTCGGCTGAGGTACTCGCCGCGCTCGATGCATTCGCCGAGCGCGCTGGACGACGCGGCTGATCCCGGTTCGATCGAGCCGGCGGCTCATCCGCCCTTCGCGGCGCTCCGCATCGACTTGTCCAGCTGCCGCAGCGCATCCTCGATTTGGGCCTCACAGCGCCGGGCCAGGTCGTCCTCCTGCTGGTAGAGCAGCCCATAGGTGAAGGTGTCCTCGCCGGCGGCATGGGCCACCGCGGCCTGGCGGCTCAGATGGGATCGGCTCACCACGCTGTCCTGATGATCGCCCAGCAGCGTCTGAATGACCTTGGCCCGGTCGGCGACCCGGCTCGCGCCGGTCGCGGCGGCCGTGTAGCGAAGCTGCTTGGCTCGCTTGCGGATCCGGTGCAGGGCCTCGTCACTGTTGACGCCGGGGTCCTGCGCGGCCGCGCGGGCGGTCTTGGCCGCCTTGCGGACCCGGCGGTACGCCGAATCGATCGTCGCGTCGGCCGGTTGCTCACCGGGCGCCGCCGGGGCAGGAGGCTCGGCGGCGGTGAGGGCCTCCAGCGCGTCCAGCAGCCGGAAGTACCGCGGCGAGCGCATCGCGGTCAGCGACCGCCGCCACCCCGTCTGGTAGCGCTTCTTGGCGCCCTCCACCAGGCGTTCCCGCACCGGGCCACGCACGTTCGCCTCCGGCAGCGCGTCCAGGGCGCGTTCATAGCGTTCGGCGAGGACTTCGGCGTCGCGGGCCACGCCCAGCACGGCGGCGAGTTCGCGGAGTTCGCCGAGGATCCAGTCGTCGTCGGAGATGCCGAATGACCCCTCCGAGGACTGCAGCAAGCTACGGATCTTGCGGGTGGTCACCCGCATCTGATGCACCGAGTCGAAGACATCGGAGCGCACAGCCCGGTCCCACTCCAGCAGCTCCTCGACATGACCGGCCACCGCGCGGTGCAGAGGATCCGAGGACACCGGCCGCTGCTGCTCGTCGGCGGAGCCGCTCGAGGCCAACACCCGGGCCAGCTTGGAACCGTGCCCGGCCGGCAGCGCACCGGCATCGAACAGCCGGTTGGCCAGCCGGTCGAGCAGTGCGGGATCCGCGCCGTCGGCCAGCTCGAGCTCCCACTCGCGCCACTGCACCTCGTCACCGCCTTCGGCGCTGGCCGTGACGCGGTCGTCGCAGAACTCGGCGACCACCGAACCGTCGTGGCCGTAGAGCAACTCGATGGTCCTGGCTGTGCTGATGCGAGCCACCGGGGCCAGCGGACGGTCGCGCACGACAGCGAGCACCACGTCGCGCAACGCGTCCGGAACCGCCTCGCCCTCCAAGGGCATCCGGACTTCGGTGCGGGTGTCGGCGCCCGCCGGCAGTTTGAGGTGCCACCCGGCGTCCGATCCGCCGGTCCGCCGGCGCAATGTGATCTTGTGTCGGGCCAGGTCACGGCCCGGTGTGTCGAAGTAGACAGCATCGAGCGACTGTGACGGCGACCGCTCGACGCGCGATACCAGCGACAGCCCGTCGAACGAGGGGGACACGGTGGTCTCGACCACCTCGAATTTGCGCTCCGTCTCCGTGTACCTGGAGGTTTCGGGCGATGTGGCGGCCATGGTCACCTTTGTCCGGGGGCGTGTCGGGGACCAACAGCGTGCCATATCCGGGTGAACCGGCGGCATGAGCGTGATGTGATCTTGTCCGCCACACCGGGCGTTCTTGCCACAAGATCAATTGGATGTCTCTTAATATTGTCTTATGAACCGGGAGATGAGACTCGAGGATTACCTGGACCCCGAGGGCAACATCGCGATCCCCGCGGGAGTGACGCTGACGTCGTTCCTGGAACGCAATGTCGCCAACTTCGGTGACACCCCTGCCTACCGCTACCTCGACTTCGACCACGACCGCACCGTCGAGCTGACCTGGTCGCAGATGGGCCCCCGACTGCGCGCGGTCGGCGCACGTCTGCAACAGATCACCCGGCCCGGCGACCGCGTCGCGATCCTCGCCCCGCAGGGCGTCGACTACGTCATCGGATTCTTCGCCGCCATCCAGGCCGGTGCCATCGCCGTCCCGCTGTTCGCTCCCGAACTACCCGGCCACACCGAGCGTCTCGACGCGGTGCTGGGTGATGCGGAACCGACCGTCGTGCTCACCACCACCTCGGCCGCCGGGTCAGTCGGGGATTTCCTGCGCACGCTGCCCCGACACCGCCGGCCCCGGATGATCGCGATCGACGCCCTGCCGGACTCCGTCGGCGCCGCGTTCACTCCCACGCCGCTGGACACCGATGCGATCGCGTACCTGCAGTACACCTCGGGGTCCACCCGCACCCCTGCCGGTGTGGAGATCACCCATCGCGCGGCGTGCACCAACGTCGTGCAGATGATTCTGTCGGTCGGCCTGGACTGGAACATCCGCAGCGTGAGCTGGCTGCCGCTGTTCCACGACATGGGGCTGCTGATGATCATGTTCCCCGCCCTGTGCGGCGGTCACATCACGTTGATGTCGCCGGTGGCGTTCGTGCGGCGGCCATATCGCTGGATCCGAGAGCTGGGCGCCTCCGACGCCCCGACCTTCGCAGCCGCGCCGAACTTCGCCTTCCAGCTCGCCGCCCAGCGGGGTCTACCGCCGGCTGGGGAGACCCTGGACCTCAGCAACGTCGCCGGGCTGATCAACGGTTCCGAGCCGGTGAGCATCGCCGCCGTCGACCAGTTCACCGCGGCGTTCGCGCCCTACGGGCTGAAGGCGACCGCCATCAAGCCGTCCTACGGCATGGCCGAGGCCACCCTGTTCGTGTCGACCACCGATGCCGACGCCCAGCCGACGGCGGTGTACCTCGATCGCGCCGAACTCGGCGCCGGCCGCGCCGTCGAGGTCCCCGCAGACCAACCGGGCGCAGTCGCGCAGGTGTCCTGCGGCACCGTCGCCCGCAGCCAGTGGGCCGTCATCGTCGACGCCCAGACCGACAGCGAGTTGCCCGACGGCCATGTCGGCGAGATCTGGTTGCACGGCGACAACATCGGCCACGGATACTGGCGCCGGACCGAGGAAACCGAGCTGACATTCCAGAACAAGCTGCAGTCGCGCCTGCAGTACCACAGTCACGCCGAGGGCAGCGCCGAGAGCGGGTTGTGGTTGCGCACCGGAGATCTCGGCGTCTATCACGACGGTCAGCTCTACATCACCGGGCGGGTCAAGGACCTGATCATCGTCGACGGTCGTAACCACTACCCGCAGGACATCGAGGCCACCGTGGCCGCAGCCGCCACGGCGGTGCGTGCGGGATACGTGGCGGCGTTCCCGGTGCCGGCGGAAGACGGCCGCGAAGAGGTGGTCATCGTCGCCGAGCGCGCCGCCGGAGCGGGACGTGCCGAGGCCGCGCCGATCGTCGAGGCGATCCGTGCCGCGGTGTCGCGACGCCACGCGGTGCCCATCGCCGACGTGAAACTTGTTGCCGCGGGGGCGATCCCGCGAACCACCAGTGGGAAGCTGGCGCGCCGCGCATGCCGGGCGCGCTACCTGGAGGGCGCGCTGTAAACCGCTCTGCGCCATGGCGGCCGCCACCATCCGGCGGCGCGCCGTTACAGTTCTGGCCGTGAGTGCATACCAGACCATCGCCGTCGAGCAGTCCGGTCCCGTCGCCCGGATCACGCTGAACCGCCCGGACGCGGCCAACGGCATGAACGCTGCGCTGACCGCTGAGCTCGCCGACGCCGCAGCGGCCCTGGACCGGCCGGACGTCAAGGTCGTCGTCGTCACCGGGGCGGGCCGCTTCTTCTGCGCCGGCGGTGATCTCAAGGAGTTCGCGTCGGCGGAACACCGCGGGCGCCACCTCAAAGGCGTCGCCGACAACCTGCACCGGGCCATCTCGACGTTCGCCCGAATGGACGCCGTGGTCATCACCGCGGTCAACGGGACGGCGGCGGGGGCGGGCTTCTCGCTGGCGGTCACCGGCGACCTGGTCCTCGCCGCCGAATCGGCGTCGTTCACGATGGCCTACACCCGCGTCGGGCTCAGCCCCGACGGCAGCTCGTCGTACTACCTGCCCCGGCTCATCGGCATCGCCCGGACCAAACAGCTGATGTTGACCAACCGCACGCTCTCGGCGCAGGAGGCGCTGTCCTGGGGGCTGCTCACCGAGGTCGTGGCTGACGACGGTCTGGCCGCACGCGCCGACGACCTGGCCGATCAGATGGCCGCCACCGCTGCCGGCTCCAACGGTGGAGTGAAGGCGCTGTTGCTGGGCAGCTTCGCCAACGGCCTCGAAGAGCAGATGGAACTCGAGGGCCGGCTGATCGCGGCACGCGCCGAAACCACCGAGGGCCGCGAGGGCGTCGACGCGTTCCTGGCCAAGCGCAAGCCCGACTTCACGCGCTGACCGCCTTGCCTGGCCAACGCCCGCCCGTCGGACCCACCTGGCAGACCTACCAGGAATCCATCGGAGACAGATCCGGGTTGTTCGAAACCGTGACGGCAACCTGGGCCGTCGAACGAGCCCTCTACCTCGGCTGCTACCTCGATCTGTCGCCGTCCGTCGCTATCCCGTCGGTCACCTACGTCGACGTCGATCGACGGGCTGCCCGCTACTTCGCCGACAACACCACCGCGGCCGCCGAATTGCGCAGCCGCGGCGTGGGCGAGCGCACGATCGAGTTCCTGCACGCGGACTACGACGGTGACCTCGGGCTGGCCGACGGCGAGTTCGACCTGCTCATCTCCCTCTACGCCGGTCCGGTGTGGAACCACAGCCGCCGATACCTCAGATCACGGGGCCTGTTCCTGGCCAACACCAGTCACGGCGACGCCAGCCTGGCGGCGCTGGACCCGGCGCTCGAGTTGGTAGCTGCGGTGCACCACCGCAACGACACCTACCGCCTCGACAGCGACGATCTCGACAGTTACCTGCAACCGAAGAAGCCCGAAACCGCCGATCCGGACCTCATTCGCAACAGTGGACGCGGCATCGCCTACACGCGGTCGGCGTTCACCTATCTGTTCAGGCTGCGCGAGTGAGCATTCTCAGAAGGAGTGCTCTTCGGCGGGAAAGGCCCCGCTGGCGACCTCGTCGGCGTACTGGGTGGCCGCGCGGCGCAGCTCCTCGCCGACGGCGCCGAAACGCTTGACGAACTTGGCGGTCCGACCGGTGGTCAGGCCGGCCATGTCCTGCCACACCAGCACCTGGGCGTCACAGTTGGGGCCTGCGCCGATGCCGACGGTCGGGATCGTCAACTTGCCGGTGATCTGCGTGGCCAACTCGGCGGGAACCATCTCCATCACCACGGCGAAGGCGCCGGCCTCCTGAACCGCGATCGCGTCGTGGATGGTCTGCTCGGCGGCGTCGCCGCGTCCCTGGACCCGGAACCCGCCCAGGCCGTTGACGCTCTGCGGGGTGAATCCGATGTGGGCCATGACCGGGATGCCGGCGGCGGTGAGCGCAGCGATCTGGTCGGCCACCCGCTCGCCGCCTTCGAGCTTCACGGCGTGGGCACCGGTCTCCTTGAGGAACCGGGTCGCCGTCGCGAGCGCCTGCGCGGCGCCGGCTTCGTAGCTGCCGAAGGGCAGGTCGGCGATCACCAGCGCGTGCGGCGCACCCCGCACGACGCCGCGAACCAGCGGGATCAACTCATCGATGGAGATCGGAACCGTGGTGTCGTAGCCGTAGACCACGTTGGCGGCTGAATCGCCGACCAGCAGCACCGGAATCTCGGCCTCGTCGAACGCGGCGGCGGTGGAATAGTCGTACGCGGTGAGCATGGCCCACTTGTGACCCTCCGCCTTCCACTTGTGCAGGTGGTGGGTGCGGACTTTCACGCGCGGTTTCGTCGAATCGGCGACAGCACCGTAAACGGCCTGTTCAGACATCATTGTCCCCTCATCGGGTGGGTCGTTTCGAATCCTCGAGGCCACCAGACGGGGTCCCCGGGTTTCGCTGACTGTCTCAGTCTGCCACCGCATCACCAGAAGTTGAACGGGACGTTAAGTGGATTTCCTCACACCCGCTGTTCACGCGCCTACGATCGGCGACATGCCTGGACTCCAGCGGCTGAGCGGACTCGACGCCAGCTTCCTGTATCTCGAAACCGCCGTGCAGCCGCTGCATGTGTGTTCGATCCTGGAACTGGACACCTCGACGATGCCGGGCGGCTACACCTTCGACCGGTTGCGCGACGGGCTGGCGCTGCGGATCAAGGCGATGCCCGAGTTCCGGGAAAAGGTCGCCGACAACCGGTTCAACCTCGATCACCCGGTGTGGGTGGAGGACAAGGACTTCGACGTCGACCGCCACCTGCACCGCATCGGGCTGCCGTCTCCGGGGGGACGCACCGAGCTGTCGGAGATCGCCGGACACATCGCGTCGCTGCCGCTGGACCGCACCCGTCCGCTGTGGGAGATGTGGGTGATCGAGAACATCGCCGGGACCGACGCCCAGAACGGTGGACGCATCGCGGTGATGACGAAGGTGCACCACGCCGCGGTCGACGGCGTGACCGGCGCCAACCTGATGTCGAAGCTGTGCACCACCGAACCGGACGCCCCGCCGCCCGATCCGGTCGAGGCGAGTGGGCAGGGCAGCGACCTGGAGATCGCGGTCAGCGGCGCGGTGCGCTTCGCCACCCGTCCGTTGAAGTTGGCCAACGTCGTACCGACCACGGTGTCCTCGGTGATCGACACGGTGCGGCGTGCGCGCAACGGTTCGGCGATGGCGCCGCCGTTCGCCGCCCCGAGGTCGGCGTTCAACGCCAACGTCACCGCACACCGCAACGTCGCTTTCGCGCAACTCGACCTCGAGGACATCAAGACCGTCAAGAATCACTTCGGGGTCAAGGTCAACGACGTGGTGATGGCGCTGGTCTCGGGGGTGCTGCGCAAGTTCCTGCTCGACCGTGGCGAGCTGCCGGAAAATTCCCTGGTCGCCATGGTGCCGGTGTCGGTGCATGACAAGTCGGACCGGCCCGGGCGCAACCAGGTCTCCGGGATGTTCTCCCGGTTGGAGACCAGCATCGAGGATCCCGCCGAGCGGCTCATGGCCATCGCCGAAGCCAATTCGGTTGCCAAGCAACACAGTTCCGCGATCGCCGCAACGTTGCTGCAGGATTGGACCCAGTTCGCCGCCCCGGCGGTGTTCGGCACGGCGATGCGGGTGTATGCCAGCAGCCGCCTCTCCGGAGCTCGGCCGGTGCACAATCTGGTGGTCTCCAACGTTCCGGGCCCGCAGGTACCGCTGTTCCTGCTGGGCTGCGAGGTCAAGGCGATGTATCCGCTGGGCCCGATCTTCCACGGCTCCGGACTGAACATGACCGTGATGTCGCTGTCGGGCAATCTCGACGTCGGGATCGTGTCGTGCCCGGAGTTGCTGCCGGACCTGTGGGACATGGCCGACGACTTCGAAGTCGCGCTCAAGGAGTTGCTCGACGCGACCCGCTAACCGGCTTCGCCAGGGCAGATGCCCGGTCATGGCAGCATGTGGTGCCATGAGGCTCTTCACCCGGGTCCTTCGATCCGGTCTGACACTGACCACCGCGGCGATTGTGGTTGCCGGATGCAGCACGGTGGTCGAGGGCCGCGCGCGTATCGCCGTCCCCCGGCCGGGCTCGCCCATCGAGTGGGCGCCGTGCGAGGTCGGTCCTTCTGACCAATCCCGCATCCCGCCCGGCGCCGAGTGCGGGCTGCTGTCGGTGCCGGTCAACTGGGACAACGCCGAGGACCCCAACGGTGAGGTCATCCAGCTGGCGATGATGCGTTTCCCGGCCACCGGGGACAAGATCGGCTCGCTGGTCATCAATCCGGGCGGGCCGGGGGAGTCCGGGGTCAAGGCCGCCGTATCGATGGTCACGACGCTGCCCGAGTCGGTGCGCGAGAGGTTCGACCTCGTCGGATTCGATCCCCGCGGCGTCGCGAACTCGGCGCCGGCACTGTGGTGCAACAGCGACGCCGACAACGACCGGCTGCGCGCCGACAACGTCGTGGAGTACACCCCGGAGGGGGTGGCGCACATCGAAAAGTTGACCAAGGAGTTCGTCGACCGCTGCGTCGAGAAGATGGGCAAGAACTTCCTGGCCAACGTCGGTACCGCCAGCGTGATCAAGGATCTCGACGCGATCCGGGCGGCGCTGGGGGACGAGAAGCTGACCTACCTGGGCTACTCCTACGGCACCCGGATCGGGGCCGGCTACGCCGAGGCGTACCCCGAGCGGGTGCGCGCGATGATCCTCGACGGCGCCGTCGACCCGAACGCCGACCCGGTGGAAGCCGATGTGCGCCAGGCCGCGGCGTTCCAGCAGGCGTTCGACGACTACGCCGCCGACTGTGCACAGAGCCCGGACTGTCCGTTGGGCACCGACCCGGACAAGGCCGTCGAGGTCTATCAGGACCTGGTGGAGCCGTTGGTCGACGATCCGGCCGAGACCGACGACCCACGCGGGTTGAGCTACAACGACGCCATCGTCGGGACGATCCTTCCGCTGTACTCGCCGAGCCTGTGGCGGCACCTGACCCAGGGCCTGACCGAACTGCAGGAGGGCCGCGGCGACACCATGCTCACGCTGGCCGATCTCTACATGGGTCGCGACGCGCAGGGGCGCTACAACAATTCGACCGACGCGCGGGTGGCGGTCAACTGTGTCGACAAGCCGGCCATCACCGACCGCGAGACCATCGTCGAGCAGGACCGCCGGATCAGAGAAGCCGCGCCGTTCATGAGCTACGGCGAATTCACCGGCTATGCGCCCATGTCGACATGCGGCTTCTGGCCGGTCCCGCCGACCAGCACCCCGCACGAGATCAAGGTCAACGGGCTGCCGCCGATCCTGGTGGTGTCCACCACCAACGACCCGGCCACTCCGTACCAGGCCGGTGTCGACCTGGCCAAGCAGCTGGGCGGCACGCTGTTGACCTACGAGGGGACCCAGCACACCGTCGTGCTGCAGGGCGACTCCTGCGTCGACGAGATCTCCGCGGAGTACCTCATCGACCTGACGGTGCCGCCGCCGGGCACCCGATGCTGACCCTGCGCGTCGTCACCGAGGCCGATCTGCCCGAACTGATGCCGCTGATGCGCGGCTACTGCGACTTCTATCGGGTGGACCCGGCCGATGAGCAGCTCGCGGCGATGTCGCGGTCGCTGATCGCTCAGCCACAGGAAGGACTCCAGTTGATCGCCCGCGACGCGGATGCAACGGCGGTGGGGTTCGCGACGATCTTCTGGACATGGCAGACGCTGTACGCCGCTCGTGTCGGCGTGCTCAACGATCTCTACGTCGCTCCCGGGTTCCGCGGTGGCGGCGCGGGCCGCGAGCTCATCACCGCCTGCCTGCAGCTGTGCCGCGAGCGCGGCGTGGCGAAGCTGGTGTGGGAGACCGCGCCGGACAACGTGGTCGCACAACGGCTTTACGACGCGCTGGGCGCCGAGAAGTCGACGTGGCTGACCTACGAGCTCGACGCCGGATAACGGCCCGGTCTCTGTTGGGGCCCAGGGGAAGACCCGGGTCCGGGTCGCGTGACACGATGGCTGCCATGTGGCGGGTGGGTTGGCTGTTGATGGCGTGCGTGCTGGTGTCGGCGGCGCTGAGCCCCCAGGCGCTGGCGGCGCCGCAGCCCGTCTGGACGTCGTGTTCACCGTGGATCGGCGACGCCACCCCAGTGCCCACCGCCGAGTGCGGCACTGTCGCCGTCCCGGTCGATTACGCGAATCCTGAAGGGCCGCAAGTCCAGTTGGCGGTGATCAGGGTGCCGGCCAGCGGCCCCAAGATCGGCATGCTGATCGTCAACCCCGGCGGCCCGGGAGCCTCGGCTGTCGACACGGTGGCCGGAATGGCGGCGGCGTTGGCCGGGAGCCCGATCACCACCGGTTTCGATCTCGTCGGCATCGACCCGCGCGGAGTCGGACACTCGACCCCTGAACTGCGGTGCCGCACCGACGCCGAGTTCGACGCCGATCGCGCCGAACCGATGGTCGACTACAGCCCGGCCGGGGTGGCCCACATCGAAGAACTCAACCGGGAGTTCGCCTCGCAGTGCCTCAACCGGATGGGGGCGGATTTCCTGGCCAACATCGGCACTGCGGCCGGCGTCCGGGACATGGACGTGGTGCGCGCCGCGCTGGGCGAGGAGCAGATCAACTATCTCGGCTTCTCCTACGGCACCCAGCTCGGCGCCGCGTACGCCGAGCAGTACCCCGACCGGGTGCGAGCCATGGTGCTCGACGGCGCCATCGATCCCAGCCTGGATCCGATCACCAAGAGCATCAACCAGATGGCTGGTTTCCAGCGCGCCTTCGACAAATACGCCGCGGACTGCGCCCTGTCCGAGGGCTGCCCGCTGGGCAGCGACCCCGCCCAGTTCGTCACCCGATTCCGGCAATTGGTGGACCCGCTGGTGGCGAATCCCGCCGCGACGTCGGACCCGAGACCGCTGGGTTACCAGGACGCCATCACCGGCACCGCGAGCGCGCTGTACTCGCCCCGGTACTGGACCTACCTGACCAGCGGATTGCTGGGCCTGCAGCGCGGCACCGATCCCGTCGACCTGCTGTTGCTCGCCGACGACTACCAGCGCCGTGACAAGTCCGGGCACTATCAGAACCGCCAGGACGCCTTCACCGCCATCCGCTGCGTCGACGCCGTGTACCCGACCGACCCCGCGGTGTGGGCCGAGGCGGACCGCCGCATCCGGCAGGTCGCCCCGTTCAGCGCCTACGGGTCGTTCACCGGCTTCGCCCCGCGCGACGAATGCGCGTTGTGGCCGGTGCCCGCCACGACGGCGGCCCACCCGGCGACCTCCCCGGGGCCGGGCAAGGTGGTCGTGGTCTCCACCACCGGGGACCCGGCGACACCGTACGAATCCGGTGTCGCGCTGGCCCGCCAGATGGGGGCGTCGCTGATCAGTTTCGACGGCGCCCAGCACACCGTGGTGTTCAACGGGGACGCGTGCGTGGACACCGCGATCGTCGACTTCCTCGTCGACTCGGTGCTGCCCCCGCCCAATCTGCAGTGTTAGCTCACGGGCGCGGCTGAGAGGCGATGGGGCGGTGGAACGCGCCATCGGAGTGCGAGCGCAGGAAGTCGGCCTGCTCGCGATGCATGGCCGCCGGCATCCCGGCGAACCATCGCGTGTCGGCGGCTTCGGCGTTGGGGTGGATGACCCCGGTGTAGTCGACGACCTCGAACGCGATGCCCACCGGCGAGTCGAGGCCGTTCTCGTGATGGCTCGGGTACTCGATGTAGCCCAACGGGCGGGCGGCGACCACCTCGATGCCCAGCTCTCTGGCCGCCACGCGACGCACGGCGTCGAGCAACTTTTCTCCGTACCGAACCGTTCCGCCTGGTAGATGCCACAGTCCGCGGCACGGCTCGATGTCTCGCAGCGTGAGCAGCACCCCCGCCGGTGACCGGAGCACGACTTCGACAGTCAGTCGCGGGACTTTGCTGTAGATGTCGCGGAACTCGTCGGGAGTCAGCGGGTGGGGGTGGTCGCTCATCGGGGTCTCTCGATGCCTCGGTCTCCGGCGGGTCTTTCGCCAGTTCAGACGTAACCGGATACCCGAAGCGGAGCGTCCGGACGTAACACGGATTTAACAGGCGGAACCTACGCTCGCGGGCATGGATCGGCAGAAGGAATTCGTGCTGCGCACTCTGGAGGAGCGCGACATCCGCTTCGTCCGGTTGTGGTTCACCGACGTGCTCGGATTCCTCAAGTCCGTGGCGATCGCACCCGCCGAACTCGAGGGTGCCTTCGAGGAGGGCATCGGCTTCGACGGCTCGGCCATCGAAGGGTTTGCCCGGGTGTCCGAGGCCGACATGGTGGCCCGACCCGATCCGTCGACGTTCCAGGTGCTGCCGTGGACCTCCAGCGCCGGCGAGCATCACTCGGCGCGGATGTTCTGCGACATCACGATGCCCGACGGTTCGCCTTCGTGGGCGGACTCGCGGCACGTGCTGCGTCGTCAACTCTCGAAAGCCAGCGACCTCGGTTTCACCTGCTACGTCCATCCCGAGATCGAGTTCTTCCTCCTCAAGCCCGGTCCCGACGACGGCAGCGAGCCCGAGCCCGCGGACAACGGCGGCTACTTCGACCAGGCTGTGCACGCCACCGCGCCGAACTTCCGCCGCCACGCGATCGACGCGCTCGAGCAGATGGGCATCTCGGTCGAGTTCAGTCATCACGAGGGCGCGCCCGGGCAGCAGGAGATCGACCTGCGCTACGCCGACGCCCTGTCGATGGCCGACAACGTGATGACGTTCCGCTACGTCGTCAAGGAGGTCGCCCTCGGGGACGGGGTGCGGGCCTCGTTCATGCCGAAGCCGTTCGCCGAGCACCCGGGGTCGGCAATGCACACCCACATGAGCCTGTTCGAAGGCGAGAACAACGCCTTCCACAGCCCGGAAGACCCCCTGCAGCTCTCCGAGGTCGGAAAGTCGTTCATCGCAGGCATTCTCGAGCATGCCACCGAGATCAGCGCGGTCACCAACCAGTGGGTGAACTCCTACAAGCGGCTGGTGCACGGCGGTGAGGCCCCCACCGCGGCGTCCTGGGGTGCGGCCAACCGCTCTGCCCTCGTGCGGGTGCCGATGTACACCCCGCACAAGGCGTCGTCGCGGCGCATCGAGGTGCGCAGCCCCGACTCGGCGTGCAACCCCTACCTGACCTTCGCGGTGTTGCTGGCCGCCGGGCTGCGCGGCGTCGAGAAGGGCTACACGCTGGGACCGCAGGCCGAGGACAACCTGTGGAGCCTGACCTCGGAGGAGCGCCGCGCGCTGGGCTACAAGGAGCTGCCCGGCAGCCTGGGTGTCGCGCTGACCGAGATGGAGAACTCCGAACTGGTCGCCGAGGCGCTCGGTGAGCACGTCTTCGACTTCTTCCTGCGCAACAAGCGCACCGAGTGGGAGAACTACCGCAGTCACGTCACCCCGTTCGAGCTGAAGACGTATCTGTCGCTGTAGGGATTTCGGCCTGCACTAGATTCTCAAGGGTGGCCAAACCCGCGACGCAGCGACCCAAGCTGCCCGGCGTCGGTCGGCTCGGACTGGTGGAGTCGACCGCGCAGGCCGACCTGGACCGGCTCGGCTGGAACACCGACGCCCACGTGGAACTGTTGTGGTCGCTGTCCCGGGCCCCCGACGCCGACACCGCGCTGCGCGCGATCACCCGCCTGGCCGAGGCGCTCGACTCGGGCTGGGACGAACTCGACAGCGCACTGCTGAAGGACCGCGGGCTGCGCGGACGACTGTTCGCGGTGCTCGGCTCCTCACTGGCGCTCGGTGATCACCTGATCGCCAACCCGGAGGCCTGGCACCTGCTGGCCGGCACTGTCACGCTGCCGACACCGGCACAGCTGCACGAGATCTTCGCCGCCGAGGCCGACCAGCACGACGACGCGATCGCGGCGGTGTCACCGCTTCGGGTGCTCTACCGCAGCCGGGTGATGGTGCTCGCCGCACTGGATCTGGCTCCGACCGTGGAGAACGAGCCGGTGCTGCCGTTCACCGAGGTAGGTCGCCACTTGGCCGACCTCGCCGACGCCGCGCTGGGTGCGGCATTGAGCGTCGTGAACCGCTCGGTGTGCGGCGCGGAGGACCCGCCGGCGCTGGCCGTCGTCGCGATGGGCAAGTGCGGCGCCCGCGAGCTGAACTATGTCAGCGACGTCGACGTCATCTTCGTCGCCGACGACGGCTCGCAGCGCAGCCTCGCGCTGGCGACCCGCATCGCCGGCGAGATGATGCGGCTGGCCTCCGACGCGTTCTTCGAGGTCGACGCGGCGTTGCGGCCGGAGGGCAAGCAGGGCCAGCTGGTGCGCTCATTGGACTCCCACGTCGCCTACTACCAGCGGTGGGCCAAGACGTGGGAGTTCCAGGCGCTGATGAAGGCGCGGCCCGCCGTCGGCGACATGGATCTGGGCAGGCGCTACATCGAGGCTCTCGAGCCCATGGTGTGGACCGCCTGCGAGCGTGAGGATTTCGTGCCCGAGGTGCAGGCGATGCGCCGCCGGGTCGAGGAGCTCGTGCCGGCCGCGGTGCGCTCGCGCGAACTCAAGTTGGGCACCGGCGGCCTGCGTGACGTCGAGTTCGCCGTGCAGCTGCTGCAGCTGGTGCACGGACGCAACGACGAGTCGTTGCACGTGGCCTCGACCGTCGAAGCGCTGACCGCGCTCGCCGACGGCGGGTACGTCGGTAGGGACGACGCGGCCAACATGACGGCGTCGTACGAGTTCTTGCGCCTGCTCGAGCACCGGTTGCAGCTCCAGCGCCTCAAGCGCACCCACATGCTGCCCGAATTCGACGACGACGAGGCGCTGCGCTGGCTGGCGCGCGCGGCGCACATGCGTCCCGACGGCCGCCACGACTCGCTGGGCGTGCTGCGTGAGGAGCTGCGGCGCCAGAGCCACCGGGTGTCGCGGCTGCACGCCAAGCTGTTCTATCAGCCGCTGCTGGAATCGGTCGCCGAGGCCACGATGGGCCTGCCGGTCGGGATGAGCGCCAAAGCCGCCGAGCGCCAGCTCGCCGCCCTGGGTTACGAAGGGCCGGAGAGCGCGCTGACCCATCTGGCCGCGCTGACCGGCAGTAGCGGGCGACGTGGCCGGGTGCAGCGGGTGCTGTTGCCGACACTGCTGGACTGGCTGTCCGACACCCCCGACCCGGACGCGGGGCTGCTGAACTACCGACGTCTCAGCGACGCGATGGCCGACCACCGGTGGTATCTGGCGACGCTGCGCGACGAGGGAGCGGTCGCCAAACGGTTGATGCACGTGCTGGGCACCTCGGCCTACGTGCCGGAGCTGCTCATGCACGATCCGGAAGTCATCCAGCTCTACGCCGACGGTCCGAACGGGCCCAAGCTGTGCGAGGCGGACCCCGAGGGGGTGGCCCGTTCGTTGGTTGCTTCGGCGGCCCGGCACAGCGACCCGGCGCGGGCGATCGCGGCGGCACGATCGCTGCGCCGCCGGGAACTGGCCCGCATCGCCTCGGCTGATCTGCTCGGCATGATGAGCGTCACCGCGGTCTGCAAGCAGCTCACCGCGGTGTGGGTGGCGGTGCTGCAGGCCGCCCTGGACGCGGTGATCCGGGCGAATTCCCCGGAGTCCGGTCCACCGGCCCGCATCGCGGTCATCGGGATGGGCCGCCTCGGTGGCGGAGAACTGGGTTACGGGTCGGACGCCGACGTCATGTTCGTGTGCGAACCCAACGAGGGGGTCGAGGAATCGGCGGCGGTGCGTTGGTCGGTGACGGTGGCCGAGCAGGTGCGCTCACGACTGGGGACCCCGGGTGCCGACCCGCCTCTGGAGGTGGACACGAACCTGCGTCCCGAGGGGCGCAGCGGGTCTCTGGTCCGCACGCTGTCGTCCTATCAGACCTATTACGCGCAGTGGGCGCAGCCGTGGGAGGTGCAGGCGTTGCTGCGGGCGCACCGCGTGGCCGGGGACCTCGAACTGGGCGAGAAGTTCCTGCTGATGATCGACAAGACCCGCTATCCGCCCGGCGGTGTGTCGGCCGAGACCGTGCAGGAGATCCGGCGGATCAAGGCGCGGGTGGACGCCGAGCGGCTGCCCCGCGGCGCCGATCCGAACACCCACACCAAGCTCGGCCGCGGCGGGTTGGCCGACATCGAGTGGACGGTTCAGTTGCTGCAGTTGCGGTATGCGCACAAGATCCCTGCGCTGCACAACACCTCGACGCTGGACAGCCTGGCCGCGACCGGCGCAGCCGAATTGATCGCCGAGGGCGACATCGAACTGCTGCGTGACGCGTGGCTGACCGCGACCAAGGCGCGCAATGCGCTGGTGCTGGTGCGCGGCAAGCCGACCGACCAGCTGCCGGGGCCGGGACGTCTGCTCAACGCCGTGGCGACTGCGGCCGGCTGGCCCGACGGGGACGGCGGCGAATTCCTGGACAACTATCTGCGGGTGACACGGCGGGCGAAGGCCGTGGTCCGCAAGGTTTTCGGAGGCTGAGCCGACTCATGGATGTGGAGGCTGAGCCGACTCATGGATGTGGAGGCTGAGCCGACTGGTGGATGTGGAGGCTGAGCCGACTCATGGATACGGAGGCTGAGCCGACTGGTGGATGTGGAGGATTGGTGTGAGTTTTCCGTTCGATGTGATCAGCGGCGAGGAGTACGACCGCCAGCGGGCAAGCTATGACCCGCTCACCGACGCGTTGCGCAGGCTCATCGATGTCGGGATCCACACCGCCGTCGACGACGACACCGTGCAGGAGGCGCTGCGACACCTCGACGCCGCGACCGAGTTGCTCGAACGCCAACAGCGAACCGTGACCTCGACTCTGCGGCACGCCGACACCGGCAAGCCGGTCGCGTGGGCCAATCCCGCTGTCGGGCTTCGCAATGCCATCGCCCCGCCGATGGTCATCCAGCACGAGCCCGACGGCAGCTGCTGGAGTGAGTTCACGTTGGGTCGAGCCTACGAGGGACCGCCCGGCTGGGTGCACGGTGGCATCTGCGCACTGCTGCTCGACCACATCCTCGGAGAGGTCGCCAGCGAAGGGCTGAGCCTGCCGAAGTTCACCGGCACGATCAGCGTGAAGTACCTGCGCGGCACGCACCTGGGGCCGGTGCGGGCGGAGGCGTTCGTCGAACGGTCGGAGGGCTTCAAGACCTACGCACGGGGATACCTCAAGGACGCCGAGGGCGTGACCGTGGAAGCCGAGGGCGTGTTCATCATGCCGGCGTGGGCGCGCGACGCCGGATGAAGTTCTACGTCAGCACGGCCTTCCTCGACACCCGGGAGGCTGTCGAGATCGCCAGGGCCGCCGATGATCTCGGATATCACGGAATGGCGATCCCGGATCACGTCATCAACCTCGAAACCCTGCAGACGCCCTATCCCTACACCAAGGACGGGTCCCGGCGCTGGGAGGCGTTCACCGACTGGCCCGACCCCTGGGTGATGATCGGTGCGGCCGCGTTGGTGACCACCCGACTACGGTTCGTCACCACGGTGTACCTGCCCGCGATGCGCGATCCGTACTCGGCGGCCAAGTCGATCGGAACCGCCGCGGTGCTGGCGGACGGCCGCCTGGAGCTCGGTATCGGCGTGGGCTGGTGCCGTGAGGAGTTCGAGTTGCTCGGTCAGCAGTTCGAGAAACGCGGCCGGCGCACCGACGAGATGCTCGAGCTGATGAAGGCGTTGTGGTCGCCGGGTTGGACCGAGTTCTCCGGCGAGTTCTACACCGCTCCGCGGCTGGAGATGGAGCCCACTCCGCCGCCGATCCCCGTGTACGTGGGTGGACTGTCGGACATCGCGCTGCGCCGGGCCGCCCGGCACGACGGCTGGATCGGTGATCTCATCACCACCGACAAGGCGCTGGAACGAGTCGACGCCGTCCGGCGGCTACGTGCCGAGAAGGATCTGAGCATGGACGGGTTCGAGGTGATCACGCCGCTGACCGACGCGTTCACCCCGGAGCACTACGCGCGAGCCGAGGCCGGCGGTATCACCGGGATCATCACGATGCCGTGGATGTTCTACAGCGGTCCGGACTCGAGTACTGCCGACAAGATCGACGGGATGCGCCGTTTCCGCACCGACATGGGTTTGGGCGACTGAGAGCAGCTCAGGTGCGGGCCAGCGTCGACCCGCCCCGTTGGCCGTCGACAGACCATGCTCCAGCGCCGGTCGCCGCCAGCACGAGAAACCCGAAGCAGAACAGCAGCGCGGTTTCCCCGCCGTTCTCGGTGGGCCAGAAGCTTCCGAGTTCGCCGCCGAGGATGCCCCAGTGCTGCCAGAAATAGGCCACCGCCATCTGGCCCGCGGCGATCAGCGCCGCGATGCGGGTGAAGAAGCCGACGGTGATCAGCAGGCCGGTGATGAGTTCGATCAGGCCCGCCCACCAGAAGGGCCAGGTGCCCACCGGCACGGCTTCGCCGACGGGCCAGCCGAAGAGCTTCATCGTGCCGTGCAGCGTGAACAGCAGGCCGAAGATGATGCGGAAGATGCTCAGCGCGGGGGAGGACAGGCTCGCCAGGCGCGCATCCACTTTCTGTGACATGGCTGTGAGGGTACCGGAGCGGACTGCAGTCCGCATAGTGTTTCGGTTTCGAAGGAGTTGCGGGAAGACGAAGAGCCGGATGGCACCCCGTGCGGGGCGGCCATCCGGCTCTCCGGGTGACTCAGACGTCGCGTCGGCGGGGCCGACTCAGACGTCGCGTCGGCGGGGCCGACTCAGACGTCGCGTCGGCGGGGCCGACTCAGACGTCGTAGTAGAGCGAGAACTCGTACGGGTGCGGACGAATCTGCACCGGCATGATCTCGTTCTCGCGCTTGTAGGTGATCCACGTTTCGATCAGGTCGGGGGTGAACACGCCGCCCTCGGTGAGGTACTCGTGATCCTCCTCGAGCTTGTCGATCACGGCGGCCAGCGAGGTGGGCGCCTGCGGGATGTTGGCGGCCTCCTCCGGCGGCAACTCGTAGAGGTCCTTGTCGACCGGCGCCAGCGGCTCCATCTTCTTCTTGATGCCGTCGATGCCGGCCATCAGCATGGCCGCGAACGCCAGGTACGGGTTGCCGGAGCTGTCCGGGCAGCGGAACTCGAGGCGCTTGGCCTTCGGGTTGTTGCCGGTGATCGGGATACGGACGCACGCCGACCGGTTGCGCTGGCTGTAGACCAGGTTGATCGGGGCCTCGTAGCCCGGCACCAGACGCTTGTAGGAGTTCACCGTCGGGTTGGTGAACGCCAGCAGAGACGGGGCGTGGTGCAGGATGCCGCCGATGTAGTGGCGGGCCATGTCCGACAGACCGGCGTAACCCGACTCGTCGTGGAACAGCGGCTTGCCGTCCTTCCACAGCGACTGGTGGGCGTGCATGCCGGAGCCGTTGTCGCCGAACAGCGGCTTGGGCATGAAGGTGACGGTCTTGCCGTTGGCCCAGGCGGTGTTCTTGATGATGTATTTGAACAGCAGCACGTCGTCGGCCGCGTGCAACAGGGTGTTGAACTTGTAGTTGATCTCGGCCTGACCGGCGGTGCCCACCTCGTGGTGACCGCGCTCGAGCACGAAGCCCGCGTTCTGCAGGTTGGTGGCCATCTGGTCGCGCAGGTCGACGTAGTGGTCGTAGGGCGCCACCGGGAAGTAGCCGCCCTTGGGGCGGACCTTGTAGCCACGGTTGGGGGAGCCGTCGGCCTCGAGCGGTTCGCCGCTGTTCCACCAGCCGGACTCCGAATCCACCTCGTAGAAGGTGCCGTTCATCCGCGAGTCGAAGCTGACCGAGTCGAAGATGTAGAACTCCGCCTCCGCGCCGAAGAAGCAGGTGTCGGCGATGCCGGTGCTGGCCAGGTAGTTCTCCGCCTTGCGGGCCACGTTGCGCGGGTCGCGGGAGTACGCCTCCCGGGTGAACGGATCGTGGACGAAGAAGTTCAGGTTCAGTGTCTTGGCGTGCCGGAACGGGTCGATCTGCGCGGTTGCCGGGTCCGGCAGCAGCATCATGTCGGACTCGTGGATGGACTGGAAGCCGCGAACCGACGAACCGTCGAAGGCCAGGCCGTCCTCGAACACGCTCTCATCGAAGGCCGCAGCCGGGATCGAGAAGTGCTGGACCACACCGGGCAGATCGCAGAACCGGATGTCGACGTACTCGACATTCTGGTCCTTGATCATCTTCATGATGTCGTCGGCGGTCTTTTCTGCCACTGATTGCTCTCCTTTATTTGGTAAGCCCGCGCGTTGACGCTATGGACCCGATGTTGCACCGTCGTCAACCATATGTTGCGCCGACGTTACGCATGAGCCTTCCGGTGGCGGATCCAGCACGGTCGTGGTGCACACATATCCTGGCATCATGGCCCCTTCCACTGGCTCCGGTCTGGGGTCCTGGCTGTCCGGCCCGGACGCCTCCGACCCCGGCAAGTATCCGGGCGAGCGGCTCGGCATGCCGCAGAGCGGTCCGGGTTCGATCGCCCGGTTCGGGCGCCGGGTGGCCGCGTTGAGCCTCGATTGGCTGGTCTCCTACGGCCTGGCCGCCCTCGCGATGACGGTCGGGTTGATCAGCATGTCGATGCTGTCGACGGCAGTACTGGGGATCTGGCTGGTGCTCGGCGTGGTGTCGGTGCGGCTGTTCGGCTTCTCCCCGGGCCAGCTGGCGCTGGGGCTCAGAGTGGTCGGCGTCGACGGCCGCCCGGCAGGTGTCGGCCGGGCGCTGGGCCGCGGACTGTTGATCGCGCTGGTGATCCCCGCTCTGTTCACCGACTCCGATCTGCGGGGGCTGCACGATCTGGCCACCAAGACCGCGGTGGTGAAGCGCTAGGACGTCTCACACCTCGTGCACGACCCGCCCGTTCATCATCGTCAGCTGCACCTCGGCGCGGTGGATGTCGTGCGGGTCGATGTCGAAGATGTTGCGGTCCAGCACGATCAGGTCGGCAAGCTTTCCGGCCTGTAGCGAACCCACCCGGTCGTCCAGCCGGATCTGATAGGCCGCCCCGAGCGTGTTGGCGTGCACGGCCTGCTCGACGGTCAGGCGCTGATCGGCGGGTTCGAGAACCGGGGCGTCGGGCTCGCCGATGAGTTGCCGGGTGACGCCGATCTGGATCGAGTCGAGCGGCTTGTAGGTCGAGAAATACCCGGCCGCAGGCCAATCGGTCCCCAGCGAGATGCGGCCGCCGGCTCGGGCGACGTCCTGGATGCGGTAGAGCAGGTCCTGGCGGGGGCGCCCGTAGCGGGCCGCCAGGTTCTCCACCGTGTCGGGGTCAGCCGACATCCAGTTGGCCGAGAACTGTGCGACGACGCCGAGGTCGGCGAACCGACCGCTGTCCGGTTCGGCCACGTACACCAGGTGAGCAATGGTGTGTCGACGGTCGCGGGGCGGATTGGTGGCGACGGCGGCCTCGATGGCATCGAGCGCGGTGCGTGCGGTGCGCTCACCGCAGGCGTGCACGTGCACGTCGAACCCGGCGGCGTCGACCTCGGAGATGAGTTGGCGCCATTGCTGCTCGGTGAAGGGTGAGCCTCCGGTCGAGTCGGGCTTGTCGGCGTAGGGCTCGATCAGCCAGGCGGTGTAGCCCTCCTGGGTGCCGTCACCGATGACCTTGACCACGCCGACGGTGACCAGCTCACTGGAGATCCGGTCACGGATGTCGGTGAACGCGGCGACCGCCCCGTCGACCGGCGGTGACTTCACGCTGTAGGACGCCACCACGCGGAACGGCAGCGCTCCGCGCTGCTCGACGTCGGTGTACAGGCTGATCAGCGCGCCCTGGTCGTCACCGATGGGCGGTACCCCGGCGTCGAACAGCGCGGTGATGCCCGCTTCGGAGGCCTTCGGCAGCCACGACTCGAGCAGCGTCTGCATGTTCTCGGGCGAGATCGGCTCGATCGCGTTGACGAGGCCCAGGACCGCGTCCACTTCCAGGATGTAGCCCGTCGGGTCGCCGTTGCCGTCGCGGACGTAGTAACTGAATCCCGGAATCGGGTCAGCGGTGTCGCGGCTGACACCGGCCATCTCGAGCGCCGTGCTGTTGGCCCACAGGCTGTGTCCGTCGATGGCGAAGAAGAAACCTGGCCGGTCGGGCAACACCCGGTCCAGGTCGGCACGGGTGGGGCCCTGCGGACCGAACATGTCCACCCGCCACCCGAACCCCCGCACCGGGCCGGTGGGGTGCTGCTGGGCGTAGTCGGCGATCGCGGCCAGCGCGTCGTCCCCGGTCGGGACCTGCAGGTCGACACCGGAGGTGAGGAACGCCCCGAGGAACGGATGGATGTGGGCCTCGACGAAGCCGGGCATCAGCAGACGCCCGGCCAGGTCGACGACGCGGGTGTCCGGACCCGCCAACGCCATGGCGCCGTCGTCGTCGCCGACGTAGGTGATCGTGTTCCCGGTGACGGCGACCGCCTGCGCCCAGGGCGCCGTCTCGTTCAGCGTATAAACCCGGCCGCGGTGGAACACCACATCCGCGTCGGCGTTCTCGGTGGGTGCGGGCGTGGGGCTCTCACCCGGTGTTGCGCACGCGGCCAGACTCGTCGCGACGACCAGCAGTGCTCCGGCGCGCAGCGCCGCACGGCGGCTGGTCGACAACGGTCGGGGAGTGCCGAACGCGGCGAAGCGCGACGACCAGTCACATGCGGTGCACATGGACTGATTGTGGGGTCAGCGCCTGCGTACCGTGCGTTGAACGCCCTTCATCTTGGCGGCCGTGGGAAGTGGCCCCTTCGGCATCGCGGCCGGACCCACCTTGCTGCCGAGAGCGGCCAGCCGTGATTCCAGCGCATCCAGCTGCTTGACCGTGATGTTGGCCGGAAGCTTGGTCAGGTGACGCTCCAACTTGGACAGCGGCACCTCACCCTCACCGTTTCCGACGATCAAGTCATAGATCGGGACGTCGCCGACGAGCCGGGCGGTGCGCTTCTTCTCCTGCGCCAGCAGCGGTTTGACCCGAGCCGCCGAACCCTCGCCCACGAAGATCACCCCGGGCCTGCCGATCACCCGGTGCACGGCGTCGAAGTGGCCGGTGGCCGCCACTCCGGGCGTCACCCGCCACTTGCCGCGCAGATTCTCCAGCGCCCAGGCCGCGGCGCCGGTCTGACCCTCGGCTTTCCGGTAGACCGACTTCTGGGCTCGGCGGCCGAAGATGATGAACGCGACCAGCGCACCCAGCACGATGCCGAGCGGGATCAGCATGAACATCGTGAAGCCGCCGGCGTAGATGCCCGCGGCCACCGATGCCCCCGCGATCAGGACGAACGCCCCCGCCATGTAGGGGATGAGGCGTTTGTCCTCTTTGCGTTGGATCTGGAAGGCCTGCCACAGCTGACTGCGGCGCTGCTTGGACGCCGCCTTGCGGGCGGCCTTCGCCTCGGCCTTGGCGGCCTTGACCTCAGCGGGATTGCGCGATTTCGCCATAACGTGTCCAGCATACAAATCCCGCCGGGCCGGCGTGGCGGCGTGATCGAGTAGCGGCGTTCAGCTGGTCAGCGTGCGCTTGCTGGCCTGCTCGTAGAGCCGCCCGGCGCGATAGGAGGAGCGCACCAGCGGCCCGGCCAGCACCCCGGCGAAACCGAGGCCGGCGGCATACTTCTCGTGCTCGACGAACTCCTCGGGATGCACCCACCGCTCGACCGGGTGGTGCCGCGCCGACGGTCGCAGATACTGGGTGATGGTGACGATGTCGCAGCCCGCCTCATGCAGGTCGGCCAGCGCGTCGCGCACCTCCTCGGGCGTCTCACCCATCCCCAGGATCAGGTTGCTCTTGGTGACCAGGCCGGCCGCACGCGCCATGGTGAGCACCGACAGGCTGCGCTCGTAGCGGAAACCGGGACGGATCCGCTTGAAGATGCGCGGCACCGTCTCGACGTTGTGAGCCAACACCTCGGGGCGCGCAGCGAACACCTCGTCGAGTAGCGCGGGCTCTGCGTTGAAGTCGGGGATCAGCAGCTCCACCCCGGTGCTGGGATTCAGCGCCTTGATCGCGCGCACCGTCTCGGCGTACAGCCAGGCCCCGCCGTCGGGCAGGTCGTCGCGGGCCACGCCGGTCACCGTGGAGTAGCGCAACCCCATCGCCGCGACGCTCTCGGCCACCCGGCGCGGCTCGTCACGGTCCAACTCGGCGGGCTTGCCGGTGTCGATCTGGCAGAAGTCACAACGCCGGGTGCACTGCTCGCCACCGATCAGGAACGTGGCTTCGCGGTCTTCCCAGCATTCGTAGATGTTGGGGCAACCCGCCTCTTCGCACACCGTGTGCAGGCCCTCGCGCCGCACCAGGCTCTTGAGTTCCTTGTATTCCGGACCCATCTTGGCTCTGGTCTTGATCCACGACGGCTTGCGCTCGATCGGCGTCTGCGCGTTGCGCACCTCGAGCCGGAGCAGTTTGCGGTTACCGGGATCGACACTCACTGCGTCGATGGTACTGCGTCTGCGGGCGCGGTGTCGGTGCCGGTGAGGTTGCCGTCGAGCGCCGCGCACACTGCGTCGGCGACCCGGTCGGCGACGTCGTCGACGCCGATCCGGCGGCCGAGCTCGGCGGACAGGGACGTGACCCCGGCGTCGGCGATGCCGCACGGCACGATGGAGCCGTACGCGCCGAGGTCGCAGTCGCAGTTCAGCGCGAAGCCGTGCAGGGTGGTGGCGCGCGCCACCCGGATCCCGATGGCGGCGATCTTGCGGGCCGGGCCACGCTCGTCGGGCGGGACCCATACGCCGGACCGCCCCTCGACCCGGCCGGTCGGCAGGCCCAGGTCGGCACACACCGTGATCAACGCCTCTTCGAGTCGCCGCACGAAATTGACCACGTCCAGCGGCTCGGCCAGCCCGATGATGGGATAGCCGACCAGCTGACCGGGGCCGTGCCAGGTGATTTTGCCGCCGCGGTCGGTGTCGATGACCGGGGTGCCGTCCTGGGGGCGCTCCTCGGGCAGTGTGCGCCGCCCGGCGGTGTAGGTCGGGGGATGCTCGAGTAACAGCAGCGAATCGGGACCGCCGGCCGCCCGGGCGTCGGCGAGTTCGCGTTGCAGCTCCCACGCGGCCCGGTAGTCGATCGATCCGAGCCGACGCACACGCACCGGCGCACGGTCTGAACGGATCGAGGTCTGCATGGAGCCGACGGTACTCCCGCTCACGTGCGGGTGGGTGCCGTGGCGAATGCCAGCGCCTCACCGATCGTGTTGTGGTGGAAGCGGAAACCGGCCCGCTCGAGAGCGGTCGGGATGGCGCGCTGCCCGCCGAGCAACCCTTCGTCGGCGAACTCGCCGAGCACCGTGCGCAACGCGAAGCCGGGCACCATCAGGGCGGTGGGACGGTTGACGGTGCGTCCGAGGGCGGTGGTGAACTCCGCGTTGGTGACCGGAGCTGGCCCCGTGAAGTTCACCGGACCAGCCAGCTCGTCGTGGCCGATCGCGAACAGCAGAGCCCGGATCTGGTCTTCGAGACTGATCCAGGACAGATATTGCCGACCGTTGCCCAGACGCGCCCCCAGGCCCAGCGAGAACAGCGGTTTGAGCCGTCCCAGCATCCCGCCCGACGGCGCCATCACCAGCCCGGTGCGGGTCTGCACCACCCGCGCTCCGTGCTGTGCGGCCGGCGCGGTGGCGTCCTCCCAGTCGACCGTGAGCCGGGCCAGAAAGTTGTTGCCCGGCGGTGCGGACTCGTCGACCGGTGTCGCCCCCGTGTCCCCGTAGTAGCCGACGGCGCTGGCGTTGACGAGCACTGGGACGCCGGCGTCGGCGACAGCGCGCGCGAGCACCTCGGTGGGTCCGATGCGGCTGTCCCGCAGGCTCTGCTTGAACGCGCCCGACCAGCGTTTCTGGGCGACGTTCACGCCGCACAGGTTCACCACCGCGTCCACACCGCGCAGCGCGCCGGCGTCGAACTCACCGGTGTCGGGATTCCACGACACCTCGTCGCCGTTGGCCGGCGCCCGCCGCACGATGCGCAGCACCCGGTGGTCGGTGGCGCGCAACGCGTAGACCAGCGCCGTGCCGATCAGACCTGAAGAGCCGGCGACCGCGATGACCGAGTCAGGGGGCATCGACACCGTCGTCTACAACCCGAGATCGGCCTCGAAGGCACCCTCTTCCAGCCGGCGCTTGATCGTGGTCACGAAGCGGCCGGCGTCGGCGCCGTCGATCAGACGGTGGTCGTAGGTCAGCGGCAGATAGCACACCGAGCGCACGCCGATCGACTCGTTGCCGAAGTCGTCGACGATCACCCGCGGCCGCTTGACGATGGCCCCCGTGCCCAGCATGGCCGCCTGCGGCGGAACCAGGATCGGAGTGTCGAACAGCGCGCCCTGGCTGCCGATGTTGGTGATCGTGAACGTGCCGCCCGACAACTCGTCGGGCTTGAGGTCACCGGACCGCGCGCGTCCGGCGATGTCGGAGATCGCCCGGGCCAGCCCACCGAGCGACAGGTCGCCGGCGTTCTTGATGACCGGGGAGAGCAGACCCTGCTCGGTGTCGACGGCGAAGCCCAGGTGCTCGGCGTCGTAGTAGGTGATCTCCTTGGCCTCTTCGTTGTAGCTGGCGTTGACGTTCGGGTGGATCTTCAACGCGTCGATCACCGCCCGGGCGATGAACGGCAGGTAGGTCAGGTTCACGCCTTCGCGCTCGGCGAACTTGGCCTTCGCCTTGGCCCGCAGCGCCACGATCTTGGTCATGTCGACCTCGTGGGTCTGCGTTAGCTGTGCGGTGGCCTGCAGCGACTCGCGGGTCTTCTTGGCCGTGATCTGACGGATCCGGTTGGCCTTCTGCGTGGTTCCCCGCAGATGCGCCAACGCCGGCGAGGGCTCCGCGGGGGCCGGCGCCGCCTTCGCTGGTGCTGCCGCGGCGGGCTCGGATTCCGGTGCCGCCGACTTCTTCTCGTCGGCGGCGGCCAGGACGTCCTGTTTGCGGATCCGGCCGCCCACACCGGTGCCCTTGACCGTCGACAGGTCGACGCCGTTCTCGCTGGCGAGCTTGCGCACCAGCGGTGTCACGTACGGCGACGAGTCACCCGACGACTCCTTCGCTGCAGCCGGCTTCGATTCGGGCTTCGGCTCGGGCTTGGGCTCGGGTTTCGATTCCGGCTTGGGCTCGGATTTCGGTTCGGGTGCCTTCTCCTTGGCCGGCTCGGGCTCGGGCTCCGGTTCTGGTTCGGGCTCCGGTTCGGGTTCGGGTTCGGGTTCGGGCTCCGGTTCGCTGTCGCCGGTGTCCGCGCCTTGCTCGCCGATCTTGGCCAGCTCGCCGCCCACCTCCACGGTGTCGTCTTCCTCGGCCGTGATGGACAGCAGCGTGCCCCCGACAGGCGAGGGGATCTCGGTGTCGACCTTGTCGGTGGACACCTCGACCAGCGGCTCGTCCACCTCGACGCTGTCGCCGACCTTCTTCAGCCACCGCGTCACAGTGCCCTCGGTGACGGACTCACCCAACTCGGGCATCAGCACCGGCGTCGACGAACCCCCGGAGCCCGACGATCCGCCCGACGACTTGGCCGCAGCCTCGGGTTCGGGCTCGCTGTCCTCGTCCCCGCTGTCCTCGTCCCCGTTGTCCTCGGACTCGGCAGCATCGGCGCTGTCGTCCGAGTCGTCCGAGTCTGCTGAGTCATCCGAGTCGGCTGAGTCATCGGAGTCATCGCTGTCATCGGCGTCGCCGATCACCGCCAGCTCGCCACCGACCTCGACGGTGTCGTCCTCCTGGGCGATGATCTTCTTCAGCACACCGCCCGCCGGCGAAGGGATTTCGGTGTCGACCTTGTCGGTCGACACCTCCAGCAGTGGCTCATCCTCCTCGACCGTGTCTCCCTCCTGCTTCAGCCAGCGGGTGACTGTCCCCTCGGTGACGCTCTCACCGAGTGCGGGCATCTGAACGGAGATGGCCATATTGTCGTGGCTCCCTTGCACGGTCGGACGCGGGTAACTGCACTGCGCTTCCCATCCTGTCACGTCTGCCGCAACGTTTCGCCGTGGACCGGCTTACTGGCCGCTCTGGCACTATCGAAAGAGGAGTCGTCCAGCTCGAGCCGGAGAGGAGCACGCGCAAGGTGGGACTGTTCGACAGGTTTCGCCGTCGGCGCGGGGGACGCACGGCCACCAGCGATCGGGCCGCTGATCTGCGTTACCTGCAGCAGTGGGTGGCCGAGCACAAGGGCGTGGAGGCATTCGTGGAGCCCAAGACCACGGTCACCGAGGTGACCGTGGTGCTCGTGGCTGCCGACGGTGAATGGACGCGGCGCCGCGCCGGCGGCCAATCGGGCGCGCGCAAGCTGTCGGACCGGCTCAAGATTCCGGTCTACGACGTGCAGAAGGTCGGCTACCCGCAGCGCATGCGTGACTACGACGCGCGGCAGCGGATCCTGCGCAAGCGCGCCGCCCGGGAGGAGCTCGGCGACCGGTAGGGTCCGCTCGTGGTCGTCAACAGCGAGGGACTGCACATCGCCGTGTTCGAGGAAGGCCGCAGCGACGGGCCCACGGTCCTGCTGGTCAGCGGTCACCCCGACACCCACACGGTCTGGGATCCGGTGGTCGCGCATCTGCAGGACCGGTTCCGCATCGTCCGCTACGACCCACGGGGTGCCGGTGACTCGTCGGTGCCGTCGGGCACCGCCGCCTATCGGCTCGCTCGGCTCGCCGACGACTTCGCCGCGGTGCTCGCCGCGATCTCGGTCGACTCCGACGTTCACGTCGTCGCCCACGGCTGGGGCTCGAGCGCGGTGTGGGAGCACCTGACCGGACCTCGCGGCGGGACGTCGGTGGCATCGTTCACCTCGGTGGCCGGCACCGACCTGACGCATCTGCGCCGGTACCTGGTGGACTCGCTGCGCCACCCGCACCGGCCGAGACGATTCCTGCGCGGTGCTGCCCAGCTCGGCCGACTGGCAGCGGCGGCGCCCCGGCTGCTGTCGGACAAGCAGTGCCGGGCCAACGTCCGCGGCGACGGCGCCGGCGGTGACCTCGACGTCGACGTCCCGGTCCAGCTCATCGTCGCCACCGCCGACGAGTACCTCGGTCCGCACGTCTACGACGACATGGCGGCCCGGGTGACGCAGCTGTGGCGGCGCGATGTCAAGGCCGGCCGTGACATCGTGTCGTCGCACCCGCAGGTGCTGGCCCGTGCGGTCACCCAGTTCGTCGAACATCTCCGGGGCGCCCCCGCCGCGCGGGAGCTGCGTCGCGCCCAGGTCGGTCGAGCTCGCAACGCCTTCACCGACAACTTGGTGGCGGTGACCGGCGCCGGCAGCGGAATCGGCCGCGAAACCGCGCTGGCGTTCGCGCGTGCCGGCGCCGACGTCGTGATCAGCGACATCGACCAGCAAGGTCTGGCCGAAACCGCGCGGCGAGTGGCCGCCGAGGGCGCCGAGGCCCACAGCTACCGCCTCGACGTGGCCGATGCGGCGGCGGTGGAGGCGTTCGCGGCGCAGGTGTGCGCAACACACGGCGTGCCCGACGTGGTGGTCAACAACGCCGGGGTGGGCCACGCCGGCTTCTTCCTCGACACGCCCGCCGAGGAGTTCGACCGGGTCATGGACATCAACTTCGGTGGCGTCGTCAACGGTTGTCGCGCGTTCGCCCCCCGGCTGGTGGAGCGGGGGATTGGCGGGCACATCGTCAACGTCGCCTCGATGGCCTCCTACACGCCGGTCAACGTCATGAACGCCTACTGCACCTCCAAGGCCGCGGTGTTCATGTTCTCGGACTGCCTACGCGCCGAACTCGACGCCGCCGGGGTGGGGCTGACGACGATCTGCCCGGGCGTCATCGGCACCAACATCGTCGAGACCACGCGATTCTCGCTGCCGCAGGCCCGCCTCGGCGAGGTGGACACCGTGCGCGGCCGCGCACGGCGCGGGTTCTCGGTGCGCCGGTACGGTCCGGAGAAAGTGGCCGCCGCGATCGTCGATGCGGTGGTGCGGAAGCAGGCGGTGCGCCCGGTGACGTTCGAGGCGTACGCCGTCTACGGCGTCTCCCACGCACTGCCGCAGGTCATGCGCAGCACGGCGCGGGGCGGAAACATCCTGTAGTCAGCCATTACGGGCGATGTCCTCGAGCACCGCGAACATCGTCCGGGTCGGCACCCCGGTGCCGCCCTTCGGCGTGTAGCCCCACGGGCCCCCGGAGTTGTAGGCCGGCGCGGCGATGTCGATGTGCGCCCACTGGACACCGTCGCTGACGAACTCGCGCAGGTAGGTTCCCGCCACCAGCATGCCGGCGAAGCGGGACCCGCTGACGTTGGCCAAGTCGGCCACCGTCGATTTCAGGTCGTCCTTCAGCTCCTCGGGAAGCGGCATCGCCCAGCCGTTCTCGCCGACGGACTGCGAGATCTCGGCCACCCGGTCGCGGAACTCGTCGCTGCCCATCACCCCCGGCGTCCGAGCGCCCAGCGCCACGGTCTGTGCACCGGTCAACGTCGACGTCTCGATGAGGTAGTCCGGCTCGTCCTCGCATGCGCGCACGATCGCGTCGGCCAGGATCAACCGGCCCTCGGCGTCGGTGTTGAGCACCTCCACCGTGATACCGCCGTACTGGGTCAGCACGTCACCGGGTCGCTGCGCGGTCGACGACGGCATGTTCTCGGCCATCGGCACCGTCGCGACGACGTCGATCGGCAGCTTCTGCTGGGCGGCCAGCACCACGGTCGCGATCACCGCGGCCGCCCCGCCCATGTCGGAGGTCATGTGGTGCATGTTGGCCGCCGGCTTGATCGAGATGCCTCCGGTGTCGAACGTGACACCCTTGCCCACCAGAGCCACCGACTTACTGTTCTTGGTCTTGGCGCCGCGATGGCTCAACCGGACCAGGCGGGGCGGACGGGACGATCCTTTGCCGACCCCGATGATTCCGCCGTACCCCTCCCTGGCCAGCGTCTTGTCGTCGAGCACCTCGACGTCGAGACCCGCTGCGTCACCCAATGCCTTTGCGCGCTTGGCGAATTCGGCCGGGAAGAGATGGCTGGGCGGGGTGTTGACGAAATCGCGGGCAGTGGCGACCGCGGTGGCGATCGCGGCCGCCCGGGCGGCGATGTCCTTGGTCGCGGCCCGGGTGTCGGGGGTCAGCACGCTGATCTTGCGCACCCCGGCGTCGCGGGGCGCGGTCTTGTCGCTGCGGAAGGCGGTGAACCGGTAGGCGCCCAGGATCAACCCCTCGATCGACGCCTCCAGCTCGATGTCCGACAGCGTGGTGATGACCGTCTCCACCCCGGAGAGCGAGCGCGCGGCCGCGCCGGCGGCTCGCCGGATCGTCTCGGCGGGCCACTGGTCGCGCCCGCGGCCCAACCCGACCGCGAGCACACTGTCCACGGGCAGGGACGGCACCACGATCCGGGTCAACTGCTCGGCCCCACCCTTGGCTCCCAGCGCCTCGAGGGCCACCTCGATCTCACCGACCGCCTCGGCGTCCAGGTACGGATTCGCCACCACGGTGGCCGGTCCGTCGTCGTCACCGCTGAGGATCGGAACGATCAGAACCGACGAGGCGACCTTGCGCTTGGGCAGCGTGCTCGCGACGGCGACGGTGGGGGACGGGTAACCGGATGACGCGCTGACGGGGCTCACGGGAACTCACCCTAGCCACTGGCTACTAGTCTGGTTCGGCGTGAGCGACAACCTGTTGGCCGGACCCCTGGAGAACCGACACCGCGAGCTCGGCGCGAGCTTCGCCGAATTCGGCGGCTGGCTGATGCCGGTGTCCTACGCCGGCACCGTCGCCGAGCACACCGCCACCCGCACCGCGGTGGGCCTATTCGACGTCAGCCACCTCGGCAAGGCGCTGGTCAAGGGTCCCGGCGCGGCCGAATACGTCAACTCCGCGCTCACCAACGACCTCCGCCGGATCGGGCCGGGAAAGGCTCAGTACACGTTGTGTTGCACCGAGTCCGGCGGCGTCATCGACGACCTGATCGCCTACTACGTCTCCGACGACGAGATCTTCCTGGTGCCCAACGCGGCCAACACGGCCAGCGTCGTCGCCGCACTGCAGGACCACGCCCCCGACGGGGTGACGGTCACCGACGAGCACCGCTCCCGTGCCGTGCTGGCCGTCCAGGGCCCGAAGTCCGGTGACGTCGTCGGCGGGCTCGGGCTGCCCACCGACATGGACTACATGGGGTACGCCGACGCGACATTTCACGGCGTCGACGTGCGGGTGTGCCGCACCGGATACACCGGGGAGCACGGCTATGAGTTGCTGCCGACCTGGGACCAGGCCGCGGTGGTGTTCGATGCGCTCGTCGACGCCGTCGGTGCGGCCGGCGGTCAGCTCGCCGGGCTGGGCGCCCGCGACACGTTGCGCACCGAGATGGGCTATCCGTTGCACGGCCACGAGCTGTCGTTGGACATCACCCCGGTGCAGGCCCGCTGCGGCTGGGCGGTCGGCTGGAAGAAGGACCGCTTCTGGGGACGCGACGCGCTGCTGGCCGAGAAAGAGGCCGGCCCACGGCGCACGCTGCGGGGACTCAAGGCGGTGGGCCGCGGCGTGCTGCGGGGAGACCTCGCGGTGCTCGCGTCGGCGCAGGACGGCGCCGCCCGGATCGGGACCACCACGTCGGGAACCTTCTCGCCGTCACTGAAGGTCGGCATCGCGCTCGCGCTGATCGACACCGGCGCCGGCATCGAGGACGGCGCCCACGTCGCGGTCGACGTGCGTGGCCGCCTCATCGAATGCGAAGTGGTCAAACCGCCGTTCGTGGACACCCGCACCCGGTAGCCGGGCGGGGCGAACGGAGCCTGAAAACCGCTAGCCAGCCGGTTATACAATCGCTTTCATGACTGAAGGCCTCGGGTTCACCGTCGATCGCAACGCGACTCCGGCGACCGACGGGGTACGCGGTGAGATTCTGGCGAACCCGGGGTTCGGCAGGTTCCACACCGACCACATGGTCTCGATCGACTACACCGACGGCCGCGGCTGGCACGACGCGCGCGTGCTTCCCTACGGGCCCATCGAGCTGGACCCGTCGGCGATCGTCCTGCACTACGCGCAGGAGGTCTTCGAGGGATTGAAGGCCTACCGCTGGGCCGACGGATCGATCGTCTCGTTCCGGCCGGAGGCCAACGCCGCCCGGCTGCGCACCTCGTCGCGGCGGCTGGCCATCCCCGAGCTGCCGGAGGAGTTGTTCATCGAGTCGCTGCGGCAACTGATCGCCGTCGACGACAGCTGGGTGCCGCCCGCCGGTGGTGAGGAATCGCTGTACCTACGGCCGTTCATCTTCGCCACCGAGCCCGGACTCGGCGTGCGCCCCGCCAACGAATACCGCTACCTGGTGATCGGCTCTCCGGCCGGCGCCTACTTCCCCCGCGGTATCAAGCCGGTCAGCGTGTGGCTGTCCCACGAGTACGTGCGGGCATCCCCGGGTGGCACCGGCGCGGCCAAGTTCGGCGGTAACTACGCCGCGTCGCTGCTGGCGCAGGCCGAGGCCGCCGCGCACGGATGCGACCAGGTCGTGTGGCTGGATGCCATCGAACGCCGCTACGTCGAGGAGATGGGCGGGATGAACCTGTTCTTCGTGTTCGGCAGCGGCGGTACGGCTCGCCTGGTGACCCCGGAGCTGTCCGGCTCGCTGTTGCCGGGTATCACGCGGGATTCGTTGCTGCAGTTGGCCACCGACGCCGGCTTCACCGTCGAGGAACGCAAGATCGACGTCGACGAATGGCAGAAGAAGGCCGCGGCGGGCGAGATCACCGAGGTGTTCGCGTGCGGCACCGCGGCCGTCATCACGCCGGTCTCGCACGTCAAGCACACCGAGGGTGAATTCACCATCGCCGACGGCGAACCCGGTGAGATCACGATGGCGCTGCGTGACACGCTGACCGGAATCCAGCGCGGCACCTTCGCCGACACCCATGGCTGGATGGCGCGGCTCAACTGAGCCGACAGCTCAGTTGACGCAGATCGCCATCCCCACCGCTGCCACTGTGGTGGTCAGCTCCGTCGCGGCGCCCAGCACGTCGCCGGTGATGCCGCCGAAGCGCCGCACGCAGTGCGCCACCAGCGCGACACTGCACGCCAGCGCCACGACCACGGCGGCCGGACCCTGCCACGGCCGGTCGGCGGCGATCACCGCCACGGCGATGATCGCGGCGGTCCATCCTCCCGCCACCCACCCCGGCTGCGAACCGGCCACCAACGCGCCCAAGGTGCTGCCCGCCGCCGCGGGCACCGAGCGGCGGCACGCGGCGACGGCGGCCACCCGGCCGGCGGTCACGGCCACGAGGACCGCAAGCGGGCCGGCCTGCGCGAACGCCAGTGCCTGCACCAGCAGCGTCGCCGTCACCGCGGCGGCGCCGAACGGTCCTGCCGAGCCGTCGCGCATCACCGCCAGCGCGCGTTCGGCGGGTCCGTAGCAGCCCAACGCGTCCACAGTGTCGGACAGCCCGTCGATGTGCAGACCACGAGTGACCAACAGCAGCGTCACCACCGTCAACGCGCCGGCCAGTGCGCTGCCGGCGCCGAACGCCCACTCACCGGCCCACAGCACGCCCGCGGCGGCGCCACCCACGACCAGTCCGGTCACCGGCAGCGCGGTCATCACCCCGCGGCCGGCGTGCGCGGTGCGCGATGCCGGTGTCGGCAGCACCGTCGCGAACGCGAAAGCCCCTGCCAGCGAACGGATCACCAACTAGTCCTCAGAGCTTCGCCCGGCGACCCCGGCTTCGCTGAAGGTGGCCATCGAGGCGAGGGTCGCGACCGCCGCGCGCAGCACCGGCAGCGCCACCAACGCGCCGGAGCCCTCACCGAGGCGCATACCGAGGTCGACGATCGGGTCGAGCTCGAGATTCCGAAGCGCCAGCGAATGGACCGGTTCGGTGGAGCGATGCCCGGCCTGCCACCACTGCCGCGCACCCGGGGCCAGCCGCTCGGCGGCCAGTGCCGCCGCGGTGACCACCGCGCCGTCGAGCAGCACCGGGGTGCGCCGCACCGCGGCCTGCGCGCAGAAACCGGTCATCGCCGCCAGATCGGCGCCACCGCAGATACGCAGCAGCGCAATGGGATCGGCCGAGAGGCGCCGGGTCCTGTACAGCCCATCACGAATCGCCGCGGTCTTGCGGGCCCAGCCCGCGTCGTCGATGCCGGTACCGCGGCCGACCACTTCCACGGGTTCGGTGTCGGTCAGTGCGGCCACCAGCGTGGTCGCCGCGGTGGTGTTGCCGATACCCATGTCCCCGGCGATCAGCAGATCGGCACCGGCGTCGACTTCCTCGTCGGCGATGCGGCGTCCCGCCTCGATCGAGCCGACCACCTCATCAGGGGTCAGTGCGTCCTCGACGGCGATGTTGCCGCTCGACCGCCGGATCTTGTGTCTGCCGATCTCCTCGGACAGCGGCTCCGGAGTGTCGACGGCGATGTCGACGACGCGCACGCCGGCGCCTGCCACCTCGGCGAGCGCGTTCACCGCGGCGCCGCCGGCGACGAAGTTCGCCATCATCGCCGCCGTGACCTCGGGAGGATAGGCCGACACCCCGGCCGCGGTCACGCCATGGTCACCGGCGAAGACCACCACCCGGGCCCGCTGGAACTGCTGCGGTGGACACTGCGACTGGCATGCCGACACCCATATCGACAACTCTTCGAGACGCCCCAACGAACCTGTCGGTTTGGTCAGGGTCGCCTGGCGCGCGGACGCGGCAGAGGCGGCGTCCGGATCGGGGTCCGGAACAGCCGGAAAGTAGCCCACAGACAGGTCAGCCGACGCTGGCGCCGCGCTCGACCTGCGGGCGGGGGGCGCGCATGCGGCGCAACTGCGACGCACGGCTGGCGGCGTAGAACCCGAGCTTCCACCCGGTCTCGGTGTTGTCCGGGAACTTCTCGTCCACCATCCGGTTGACCTTGCGGCCCAGCACGAAACCGTCGATCACCATGACGAACACCAACACCAGCATCGCCGGGGAGAGCAGCTGCTGAACCTGCACCGACGGCACCGCCAACATGACGAAGATCAGCCCGAGCGCCGAGGGCATGAACAGCCCCAGCAGATTGCGCCGCGCGTCGACCACATCGCGCACGTAGCGCCGCACCGGGCCTTTGTCACGGGGCAGCAGATACGCGTCCTCACCGGCCATCATGCGCTCGCGGCGCTCGGACATCTCGGAGCGGCGGGCGGCCTTCTCGACCTTGCGCTCCTCGCGGGAAAGCTTCGGGCCCCGCAGTTCCTTGCGGCGCCGACGCGCTTCGGCCGACGTCATGGGCGCCGGGGCCACGGGACCGCGTCTGCGGGACGCCTCGTTGCGTTTGGGCGTCGGGCGGCCTTTCGGCGCGGTGCCCGGCCGCGTGTCGCGGGCGGCGGACGTCGCGTCGACGTCGAGCGAGGAGCCCTGCTTGCGCGAGTCGTCCGCGCCTCCAGCGCCCTCGGAGTCATCCTTGTTTCGGCCCAGCAGCTTCACAGGTCCCAGGTTACTTCTCGCACCACCGCCTCAGCATCCCCGTCCCGGCAGTGCGGCGGCCGCGGGGACGCCATAGTCTGCCCTGGGTGACCGCCCGCGCGCCTGACACCGAACCGCTGACCGTGCTCATCGCCCCGGACTGTTTCGGCGACAGCCTGACCGCGGTGCAGGCGGCGCAGTCCATCGCCGCGGGGTGGCGCCGCTGCCGCCCGGATGACCGTCTGATCCTGGCGCCGCAGTCCGACGGCGGACCCGGCTTCGTCGAAGTCCTGGCCAGCCGCCTCGGCGGGGTCCGCACCGACACCGTGAGCGGTCCGCTGACCGGCGACGTCGAGGCGCACTGGGTGCTCGACGAGTCCGGTCCGGTGACCGCTTACATCGAATGCGCTCAGGCCTGCGGACTCGCGCTGCTCGGCGGACCCCCGACGCCGGACACCGCGGTGGCCGCCCACACCCGTGGGGTGGGGCAGCTGATCGCCGCCGCCCGTGACGCGGGCGCCGGTCGCATCGTCGTCGGCCTGGGCGGCAGCGGCAGCACCGACGGCGGACGCGGAATGATCGATGCGCTCGGCGGCCTCACCGCCGCCCGGGACCTGCTCGACGGTGTCGAACTGATCGTCGCCAGCGACGTCGAGCACCCACTGCTGGGACCAAGGGGTGCGGCGGCGGTCTTCGGTCCGCAGAAGGGCGCCGACCCCGACACCGTCGCGGCCCTGGAAGAACGGCTGACGAGCTGGGCCGACGAGTTGAATGCGCTGGCCGGGCGCACCGTCAGCGACGACCCGGGCGCGGGCGCCGCAGGTGGGCTCGGCGCGGCGCTCATCGCGCTGGGCGGCCGTCGCGAATCCGGCGCGGCGATCATCGCCGAGCACACCGGCCTGGCCGCCGACATCGCGGAGGCGAGCGTGGTCATCACCGGGGAAGGTCGCTTCGACGACCAGTCGCTGCACGGAAAGGTCGTCAGCGCGCTGGCCGCCGGCGCCGCCGCCCGTGACATCCCGGTGCTGGTGCTGGCCGGCCAGGTCACGCTCGACGAGGCCGCGCTGCGGAAGGCGGGGATCTCGGCGGCATTCTCGCTCACCGACCACGCCGGCTCGGTGCAGCGCGCAATCGACGATGCGGCCAACCAGCTGACCAGCCTGGCCGCCGCCGTCGCCGATCGGCATCACTGACCCACCCACCGCCATCGATGGGGAATACCGGGCGGACAAGGTACCGTTGACGGAGTGGCCCCACTCGAGGCGTGACGGGGTCCACCCACGTACATCCACACAGGAGTTTTCATGACTGTCCAGAACGATTCGGCTGTTCAGACAGGTAGCCAAGAGGGCACAGCCACCGACGCCCAGCACGGCGTGATCCTGACGGATGCCGCAGCGGCCAAGGCCAAGGCGCTGCTGGACCAGGAGGGCCGCGACGACCTCGCGCTGCGCATCGCCGTGCAGCCGGGTGGGTGCGCCGGCCTGCGCTACAACCTGTTCTTCGACGACCGCACCCTCGACGGCGACCTGACCGTCGAATTCGGCGGCGTCGCGCTGACCGTCGACCGGATGAGCGCCCCGTACGTATCGGGCGCCTCCATCGACTTCGTCGACACCATCGAGAAGCAGGGCTTCACGATCGACAATCCGAACGCCACCGGGTCGTGCGCCTGCGGCGATTCGTTCAACTGAGCGGTCTGCCGCTCCGGGCTCAGTACTGCCCCGCGGTGCGCGGCAGGTAGGAACACACCAGAACCTCGCCGTCCACGGACAGCAGCTGGGCCACGGCCTGTTCCTCGCCGTCCCGTGCGGGGTTGCGCGCTGATCCGCTGGCGGGGGACACCCGCATCGTGAACAGCACCTGCGCCTGGGTCGGTGAAGACTGCACCATCTGGTCGATCGAGACCACCTCGGCACTGCTGTACTGCTTGCGGAAGGCGTCGCTGGTCAAACCGGCCAGCGCGAGGTCGGAACGGCGCTCCTTCACCGCGTCGTACAAGCCGCACAGCGTGTGCCGGGCGACGGTTTGCTCGTCGCCGTTCGACAGTGCGTCGAGATAGTCCTGGATGGCGGCTCGTGCCGACGCGTCGGTCAATGCTCCGGTCGCCGTCCGCTCGTCACCGCCGCCGGACAGAGCCACCCCGACGATCAACCCCCCCACCAGAAGCACTGCCAGAGTCACCAGGCCGCCGATGAGCCACCGACGGCCGCGTCGCGGGTAGTTCACGGGCGGCGGCAGCGTCCCCGGATACGTCGTGCCGATGCCGGCGTCCGGGTAGGGCTGTGTAACCGGCGGATACGGTGGAGGTCCGTACGGCTGATTCGGCTGATTGAGCGGTGGGCCGACCGGTCCGGTGCCGTAAGGGGGCGGGTACGGACCAGTCATAGAGGCACTCCCGGGGGGATCGGCGGAACCCTGCGGCATCTACAGTGGCCAGGCAGGCAGCTACATGCAGGTTAGCGCACCTGGCGGTGCGGCCCGCCGCCCACGGCGAGGCCGACAGTAGGGTGAAACACGATTCTCGGAGAAGGGTGAACTGCGTGACCATTGCGGTGACCGGATCAATTGCGACCGACCATCTGATGCGATTCCCGGGTCGGTTCTCGGAACAGCTTCTGGCTGACCACCTGCAGAAGGTGTCACTGAGCTTTCTGGTCGACGACCTGGTCATGCACCGTGGCGGCGTGGCCGGCAACATGGCATTCGCCATCGGCGTCCTGGGTGGGGACGTGGCTCTGGTCGGCGCGGCGGGCACCGACTTCGACGACTACCGGCAGTGGCTCACCGCGCACGGGGTGAACTGCGACCACGTCCTGATCTCCGAGTCCGCCTACACCGCGCGGTTCGTCTGCACCACCGACGAGGCCATGGCCCAGATCGCGTCGTTCTACCCGGGAGCGATGTCCGAGGCCCGCAACATCAAGCTGGGCGACATGGTCAACGGCTCGGGCGCCCCGGATCTCGTGATCGTCGGCGCCAACGATCCGGAAGCGATGTTCCTGCACACCGAGGAGTGCCGCAAGCTGGGTCTGGCCTTCGCCGCGGACCCGTCGCAGCAGCTTGCCCGGCTGTCCAAGGACGAGATCCGCCGGCTCATCGACGGCGCGACCTACCTGTTCACCAACGACTACGAGTGGGATCTGCTGCTGCAGAAGTCCGAGTGGTCCGAGGCCGAGGTGATGAGCCAGATCGAGATGCGCATCACCACCCTGGGGGAGAAGGGCGTCGACATCGTCGGTGACGGCACCTTCGTGCACGTCGACGTGGTGCCCGAAACCCACAAGGAGGATCCCACCGGAATCGGGGACGCCTTCCGGGCCGGCTTCCTGACCGGGCGCAGCGCGGGCCTGAGCCTGGAGAGGTCGGCACAGCTCGCCTCGATGGTGGCCACGTTGGTGCTCGAGGCCCCCGGACCGCAGGAATGGACGTGGGACAGCGAGGCAGCCGTGCGCCGCCTCTCCGACGCCTACGGCGCAGAGGCCGGCCAGGAGATAGCCCAGGCGCTCGCTTAGAGCTGCACCGGGTAATCCGGCCGGCTGATCTGCGGGGTGACGCTGCCCTCGACGAAGATCGCGTGCCACAGCATGAAGATCAGCACCGTCCACAGCCGTCGGCTGTGATCGCTGACGCCGGTTCGGTGTTCGTCGAGCAATGTGCGCACCGCGGACAGGCTGATCAGGTCTCCCGCCCCTGACGAGGTGACCATCGCCTGCGCCCAGTCCAGCAGCTCACCCGAGCGCAGCCAGTGCCGGATCGGTACCGGGAAGCCGAGCTTGGGGCGATTGAGCACGTGGGCGGGCACGATCGGCTCCAGCGCCCGGCGCAGCGCGTACTTCGTCGTGGCGCGGGTGATCTTCTGGTCGTAGGGCAATCGGGAAGCCACCGCGAACACCTCAGGGTCGAGGAACGGCACCCGCAGTTCCAGCGAGTTGGCCATCGTCATCTTGTCGGCCTTGACCAGGATGTCGCCGCGCAACCAGGTGAACAGGTCGATGTGCTGCATCCGCGCCACCGGGTCCCAGCCCTGCGACTGCGCGTACAGCGGTGCCGTGACGTCGGTGTGCACCCAGTCTTCGCGGAACCGCGGCAACACCGCACGCAGCTGGGCGTCGGAGAAGCTGCGTGCGTTGCCGTAATAGCGCTCCTCCAGTGTCAGCGAGCCGCGATGCAGAAGGCTCTTGCCGCGCATCCCGTCGGGCAGGGGAGTGGCCATCTTGCCGACCGATCTGCGCACGCCCTTGGGCAGGAAATCGAACGGTTTCAGCGACAACGGCTCGCGGTAGATCGTGTAGCCGCCGAACAGTTCGTCGGCGCCCTCGCCGGACAGCACCACTTTGACGTGTTTACGGGCCTCGCGGGCGATGAAGTACAGCGGTACCAACGCGGGGTCGGCAACGGGCTCGTCCAGATACCAGACGATCTCGGGCAGCGCGGCGACGAACTCGGCCTGGCTGACCACTTTGGTCACGTGCCGGGCGCCGATGGCCTCGGCCGAGGCCACCGCCACGTCGACCTCCGAGAACCCCTCCCGTTCGAAGCCCGTGGTGAACGTGATCAGCCGTGGGTTGTGCCGCATGGCAAGCGCGGCGATCGCCGTGGAATCGATGCCACCGGACAGGAACGCCCCCACGGTCACGTCCGCGCGCATGTGCTTGGCCACCGAGTCTTCCAACACGGCGGTGATCTCGTCGTACCGGTGCTGTGCGTCGTCGCGGGAGCCCGACGCAACCGGCACGGCCGAGAAGCGCGGGGTGAAGTACCGCGTCACCTCGGGTTCGCCGCCGGCGCGGATCCGCGCACAGCTGCCCGATTCGAGCCGCCGGATGCCGCGATGCAGCGTCTCGGGCTCGGGTACGTACTGCAACACGGTGTAGTGCTGCACGGCGCGCTCGTCGATGCCCAGGTCGACGCCGAGTCGCCCGATCTTCTCGCAGACCTCGACCAGACACTTCTTCTCGCTGCCCACCACGGTGCCGCCGGGGCCGCTGGCCATGAACATCGGCTTGATCCCGAACGGGTCCCGCGCGCAGAACAACTCCTGCTCGACGCTGTCCCACAGCGCAAACGCGAACATGCCGCGCAGCTTGCCCAGCGCGTCCGCGCCCCAGTGGTGGTAGGCCGCCACGATCGCCTCGCCGTCACCGTCGGTGGCGAACTCCGCGCCGTACTCGTCGCGCAGCGCTTGACGCAGCTCGAGGTAGTTGTAGATCTCGCCGTTGAACACCAGCACGTAGCGGTCGGGCGCCTCAGGGGGGCCCCAGCGCAGCGGCTGGTGGGAATGGGCGATGTCGATGATCGAGAGCCTGTTGAAGCCCAATACGACCCGCGCGTCGTCACTCCACGTGCCCGGCTCGTCAGGACCGCGGTGGCGCATCAAGGCGGTGGCGCCGGAAACCGCGTCGACGGTCGAGGGGGACGGGAGAGAGTCAGCGCCGGGATCTGTCACCAAAGCCAGCAGACCGCACACCGCGCCAGTATGCCTAACCCCGTCGATCCGCCTGGTATCGGCACTCGCCGCAGCGCCCACACCACGTCAATCCCCGGTCGCTTCGGTGTCCTGCGGCGCGGTGGTCTACGCTGCGTAGTATTCAAGTGCAGCCGTGGGACCGCCCGACGGTCCACCGACTTCTAGGAGGCGCCAACGTGTCCGCTCGCGGCCTTAAGTTGGTGGCATTGTCCCTGCTCCTGGGGGGGACAGCGGTCGTCGTCAGCGGATGCAGCTGGTCCGAGGTGCTCGGCATGGGCTGGCCCAACGGCATCACCCCCGAGGCGCACCTGAACCGGGAGCTGTGGATCGGCTCGCTGATCGCGGCTCTGGTGGTCGGTGTCATCGTCTACATCCTGTTGTTCTGGACGACGGCGTTCCACCGCAAGAAAAAGGACGACACGGAGCTGCCCCGCCAGTTCGGCTACAACATGCCGCTGGAGCTGACGCTGACCGTCATTCCGTTCCTGATCATCTCCGTGCTCTTCTACTTCACGGTGGTCGTGCAGGAGCGCATGCTCGACAAGCAGCCCGACCCCGAGGTCGTCATCGATGTCACCGCGTTCCAGTGGAACTGGAAATTCGGTTATCAGAGCGTGAACTTCGCCGACGGGACGCTCACCTACGACGGTGCCGAGCCCGACCGCCGCACCCTGATGGCGTCCGGACCCGAAGGCGTCAACGCCGAACCCGAGGGCGAGGGCGAAGGCGGCCACGGCGGCGAGGAGTACGGCACCATCGCGGGCAAGAACCCCGAAGACCGGACCTACCTGAACTTCGACGAGGTCGAAACCATCGGTACGTCCAACGAGGTTCCGATCCTGGTTCTTCCGGTCGGCAAGCGCATCGAGTTCCAGCTGGCCTCGGCCGATGTGATCCACGGCTTCTGGGTGCCGGAGTTCCTGTTCAAGCGCGACGTGCTGCCCAACCCGGCGGAGAACAACTCCGACAACATCTTCCAGATCAGCGAGATCTACGACACGGGCGCATTCGTGGGCCGCTGCACGGAGATGTGCGGCACCTATCACTCGATGATGAACTTCGAGGTCCGGGTGGTCGAACCCAACGACTTCAAGGCCTACCTCGATCAGCGCAGGGCCGGCGCCACCAATGCCGAAGCGCTGCAGGCCATCAACCAGCCTCCGCTGGCCACCACCACCGAACCGTTCGACACCCGGCGCGGTGAGCTCGCGCCGGGGGCACCGCAGGCGACAGGCAGGTAGGGGCACCGCATGCACATCGAAGCCAGGTTGTTCGAATTCCTCACCGCGTTCTTCGCGTTGGCCTCCGTGGTGTACGGGGTGCTGACCGCGATGTACGCCCAGGGTGGCATCGAATGGGCGGGTACGACCGCCCTGGTGCTCACCACGGGCCTGAGCCTCATCGTCGGCACGTTCTTCCGGTTCGTCGCCCGCCGGTTGGACACCCGGCCCGAGGACTACGAGGACGCCGAGATCGCCGACGGTGCCGGTGAGCTCGGCTTCTACCCGCCGCACAGCTGGTGGCCGTTGATGATCGCGCTGTCAGCGTCGATCACCGCGGTCGGGATGGCGATGTGGTTGCCGTGGCTGATCGTCGCGGGCGTGTGCTTCGTCCTGGCCACGGTCAGCGGCTTGGTGTTCGAGTACCACATGGGACCCGAAAAGCACTGACCCGCTCGGGCGTTGCGCCATGCGTCGGAAGACAAGGTCACAATCCGGGCATGACTTCGTCGGCCGACCGCCCCGAGTCGCTCGTCGCCGTGCCGCCGTTCGGTAGTGTTGCCGGGGCGCCGTGAGCCGTGGACGGCCACCACCGGCGCCGGAGAACAGGCGAGAAGGAAAAGCGAAGATGAGCGGGCCGAATCCTCCCGGGCGGGACTCTGGCAGCTCGGATCTCCCAGGTGAGGAGCCGGGTGGCCAGCCCTCTGGGGACGAACCAACTCGAGACGGCGCCGGTACCGACAACCCCGACACCGGCCAGACTGACATCTACTCACGGGCCTACTCGGCTCCGGAATCCGAGCAGTTCGTCAGCGCTCCGTATGTTCCCGCCGACGCCTCGCTCTACNNCGCTCTACGACTACGACGCCTACGAAGCCGGTTCCGACCTGGGGGAGCCGCCACCACCGCCGCGGTGGCCCTGGGTGGTCGGTGTGGTGGCGATCGTCGCGGCGGTGGCGCTCGTGGTGTCCGTGTCGGTGCTGGTGACCCGCACCGACACCGACACTCTGGCCACCCCCGAGACCACCACCAGCGCGCCCCCGCC
>NZ_BLTG01000026.1 GCF_017312405.1 Mycobacterium sp. PO1 | reverse complement strand
CCCAAATACAGCGCATAACGTGTTGTGGGTCGGGGCATTTTCTAGTCGAGGCATTTGCGATGTTGTGGCGGATGCGCGCCGAAGAAGAGGGAATAGATCCAGTCGAGGCGCAGGACGCGGTGCTGCGGGACAACTTGTTCGGTCTTGAACTGGATCCACGGTGTGTGCAGATTGCGATGTTCGCTTTGGCGTTTCAAGCGTGGAAGGCCGGCGGTGGATGGCGTCAGGTGCCGGTGCCGAACGTCGCCTGTTCGGGGATTCCGGTGAAAGCGTCAGTGGCGGAGTGGACAAAGCTTGCCGGTGGCGATGAGCGGCTGGAAAACGCCTTGGTGCGGTTGCACATTTTGTTCCGCGATGCCGACACCCTCGGTAGTCTCATTGATCCCAAACAAGCTGCGGAACTCACCGACCCCTCTGGGCTTCAGCATTCGTTTGAAGATGTCGAGTGGGACGACCTTGCGCCAATACTTGAAAAGGCCGTCGAGACCGAGGTGGCCGACCCCGTCACTGCAGTCCTCGGCGCCGACGCTGCAGGCATCGTGCGCGCAGCTGACTACCTCTCCCGCCGCTACACGCTCGTAGCTACCAATGTTCCTTATTTGTCGCGCAGTAATCAATCGGACATTTTGCGGTCATTTTGCGACCGTCTATATCCTCTATCGAAGCACGATCTGGCGACGGTGATGCTGGAACGGATCGGAGGCCTCAGTCGCCAGGGCACGGCAGCGACGGTTCTGCCACAAGGATGGACTCAACTTTCCCGTTATAAATCGTTGCGGAGTGAACTTCTTCGCAATTGGTCGATCAAGATCATAGCTTTTCTCGGCGCCGGAGCTTTTGGATCCATCTCAGGCGAAGTCGTCAATGTGATCCTATGGCTCGGTGAGCCGCAGAAATATGGATACGATGACTCATGGGTAGCGTTCGATGTAAGTTCTCAAAGAACTATCGCTGAAAAAGTTGAACGCCTGACTAAAGCTGAAGGTGTGGCACACAAGCAAACGAAATCTCTCGAGAATCCCGATGCGCGCATTCTTGCGGTCGATCTACCCTCAGGGCCGTTGATGTCGGAAAAGGCGTCCAGTCTGTATGGTCTGCGTACTGGAGATGGCGCTCGTCTAATTCGCTACTTTTGGGAACTGGGCAGCATTGGTAGTGAATGGAGATATCATCAGGGCACGACATTGGAGACGAATCACTTTTCCGGTCGAGAAAGCGTTTTATTTTGGGAAAGCGGCGATGGAGTCCTTGCAGAATTGGCGAAAGCAGGGATAGCGAGTCTCCAAGGAGAAGGTGCTTGGGGCAAAGGCGGCATTGTCGTATCGCTTATGGGCGATTTGCCTGTTACGCGATACACCGGTGAGTCGTTCGATAACAACTGCGCAGTGGTGTGGCCTCATGATGAAGCACTTTTGCCGGCTCTGTGGTGCTTTATTTCCGACCCTAGCTACAGCACGAGCGTGCGACTTCTTGACCGGTCCTTAAAGGTAACGAACCAAACTCTCCTGAAGGTGCCGTTCGATCCAGGCTACTGGAATTCGGTCGCTAAGCAGAGATTCCCGGATGGATTGCCGGAACCGTGGTCGGATGATCCGACGCAGTGGTTATTCGAGGGTCGTCCGGAGGTTTCGAATACACCATTGCAGGTGGCGGTGGCTCGGTTGGTGGGATATCGGTGGCCGGAACAAGCGGAATCAGATGATTTAGAAGCGTTTCCGGATGCGGATGGAATTGTGTGTTTGCCTTCAGTCGCCGGTGAAGCGCCGGCAGCAGATCGGCTGCAACAGTTGTTGGCTGCTGCATACGGGGATCGGTGGTCTCCGTCGGTGATTACGCAAGAGTTGCAGCGAGCGGGTAGCAAGAAAAAGAGCATCGCAGATTGGCTTCGCGATGATTTCTTCAAACAGCACTGTGCAGTGTTCGGGAATCGGCCGTTCGTTTGGCATATTTGGGACGGACAGCGGGACGGTTTCTCTGCGTTGGTGAACTACCACAAGTTGGATCGCAAAACGCTTGAAAAGCTGACCTACACCTACCTGGGAACCGATTGGGTGGAGCGACAAAAGGCCGAGGTTAGAGACGAAGTCGCCGGGGCCGAGGCCCGTTTGGCCGCGGCGACGGACTTGCAGCGTCGACTGGAGCTGATCCTGGAGGGAGAAGCCCCTTACGACATCTACGTCAGATGGAAAGAAACGCACGGACAACCGATCGGTTGGGAACCCGACCTCAACGATGGCGTGCGTCTGAACATTCGTCCGTTCGTCGAGGCCGGAGTGCTGCGCTCAGCGTTCAACATCCACTGGCGCAAAGACCGAGGCAAGAACCCCGACGGCACCGAGCGGCACAACGATATTCATCTCACCCTCGCCGACAAGGACAACGCACGGCGGTCGGAAGGGCGCGTATGAGTGAGACCGTTTTCGACGCACTGGTGTCATGTCTGGATGCGGCCTCCGACTACAACCATAACGCTCAGTCCCCACCGGTTGCTGTGCTGTGGCCCGATGAGACAAGGGCATGGGCAACCATCATCGAGCGAATCGGCGAACGGCTGCCGGTCATCTCGCTCGGTGATTTTGATGTTGATCGCCGGCGTGGACCGGGCTACTGGATGCGATGCGTAATCGCCGGCACCTATCCGCTTGCACTTCCGGACGGTGTGCCGATTCTGTATTTGCCTGGAGTGGGACGCAATTCACTGCGCGCGGTCGAATCTTGTCCACCCTCGCTTAAGCCGATTGCCGAGTTGCAGTACCGGAGCCAATGGTTCTCCCATCCCAACTCACGTGACTGGACCCCGCGGGCCCTGTTGGCGCACGCTACGCGGGGCATTGGCCTTCAGATCGCTGAGGACGCCGAAACCGGATCGGCGTTGATACTTGCGCTCAAGCTCTTGTTGGACGAACCGATGGACCGAGTGAAGCGGCAGGTGCTCGATGTCGATTACTTCAATCAGCTCGTCAACCCTGACCCTGTGCGAAGCGTTTTGGATTGGCTCGATGATCCGAGCAGCTATCGTGAGCGCTTCGACGAGCCGAGGTTCCTCGCTTTCACCCAACAGTGCAAGGCTGATCTGGGATTCGACCCTACGTCCGACGGCGAAATTATCGCGGCACGGAAACTCGCCTCGCGTATCGGCGCCTGGTCGAAGGTGTGGAAGCGTTTCGCGGATACACCCGAGAGGTATCCGGGAATCCCTGAGCAGTTGAGGAGAGCGCGGCCGGACGAGCTATTCGTTGATGACCGTGATGTGTGGCCGCAAGAAAACGAGGCTGCGGAAACGGAGCTGCGGAACGCCTTTAACAAGTTCGCCGCCTTCACCGCTTCTGAGGCGTGGAGCAAAGTCACGGAGCTGGAGGCGTCTCATGCATGGCGGCGCGCTACGGTCTGGGCAACTCTTGATCAAGCGCCGGTAGCGTTTGCGCTCGAACAACTCGTGGCTCTCGTCGAAATCGTGTCCAGTAGTGATGTCGCCGAGAAGCTTGACCCCTTGCGCTCTGATTACGAGAACCGAGGATGGCGAGCGGATGCGGCAGTAGTACATGCCCTCTCGACCGCATCAACCGATGCCGACCGGGCTGCCGTAAGCACCGCAGTACGCACAATTTATCACCCCTGGCTGGACCGGAATGCCAAAGCCCTTCAGAAGGCCATCGGCCCAATGGTCAATGCCGGAACGTATGTGCCGCAGACGGCGATCACCCCAGAGCCCGGTGTTGTCATGGTTTTCATTGACGGCTTACGGCTCGATGTCGCGAGACGGGTGCACGATCGATTGACTGATTTCGGACTCGAGGCCGATATTCAGACGAGTCTCGCTGCCTTGCCGACAGTCACGCCAACGGCTAAGGCAGCCCTTGTACCGGTCGCGGCCGGTGCGCTTGGTCCAGGTCCTGATCTCTGCGCCGCAGATGCGTCGACCGGAACGAGAGCGACGATCCAAGTGCTTCGAGCACTTATGCAAGCGGCCGGCATTCAGACTCTCGGTCCAGTCGACAAGGGTGACCCCGCGGGGTCAGCTTGGACCGAAACGGGCGACATTGATCATCGTGGACATGACGTTGGGGTTCGCATAGTCGACTATCTCAATGAAGAAATCCAACGCATCGCCAACCGGACGCGCGAGCTACTCGACGCGGGTTGGCAGCGGGTTGAGATCGTCACCGACCACGGCTGGATTCTCTTACCGGGTGGATTGGAGAAGGCGGAGCTGCCTAAATCAGCGACGGAGGTGAAGAAGGGCAGATGCGCCCGACTTAAAGATGGCGCGGTCGTGGATGCCCCTACCGTGCCATGGTTCTGGGATCCGGACGTCCGCATTGCGTTGGCTCCGGGTGTGTCTTGTTTCGAAGCGGGCAAGGAGTATGAGCATGGTGGGGTTAGCCCGCAGGAGTGCTTTGCTCCTAGGCTCTCGGTGCGGGCGGGTAGTAGTACGACCGCCGCAGCCGGTAGTCCTGAGATTACGATGGTTAGGTGGCTCGGCCAGCTGTGCCGAATCGACGTAGGCGGTTTCGCGCACGGGCTAGTTGCGGACATCCGCGCCTTACCCGGTGCTGCCAATACAAGTATCGCGGAAAAGGCAAAGGAGACAGTAGGGCCCGGCCGGATCTCCCTGGTGGTTCCCGATGAGGATCACGAAGGCGAGCGAGCATTCGTTGTCCTCGCCACCCCCGACGGTCAAGTGCTTGCGCAGCGCGAGGTCAGAGTTGGGCAAAATCGATGAGTGCCGTTGATGACCTCGACTCCCTGGCGGCGAGGGTTTTCGAAGGTTACCTCGTCCGGAAAGATCTGGCCCAGCAGTTTCGGGGCCAGTATCCGGTCCCGACTTATGTGGGCGAGTTTCTGCTCGGAAGATACTGTGCCACCACCGACCCCGACGAGATCGCCGAGGGTTTGGCAATCGTCGAACGGTCGATGAAAGAGCGGACTGTCCGCGCGGGCGAAGAGGAATTGTTCAAGTCACGCGCGCGGGAAAAGGGACGCGTAAAGATCATCGACTTACTTCGGGCGCGGTTAGATGCGAGATCTGACTCCTACAAGGCCGAGCTGCCGAGCTTGCAGCTGAGTGACATCCATATTGCCGATGAATTGGTCAACGAACACGACCGTATGCTAACGGGCGGCTTCTACGCCGAAGTATCGCTCGAGTATATTGCCGCTCTGGGCCGAGATCCCGGTGGGCAGCCGTTCCGCGTAGAGTCAGTGCGTCCAATTCAAATGTCTACACGCGATGCGGTCGACACCTTAATTGATGGGCGCAAGCACTTCACCCTCGACCAATGGCGGGGCTTGCTGTTGCGCAGTGTGGGGTTCGAACCCGCTCGATTCTCGACCCGAGAACAAGACGTCCTCCTTGCGCGGATGGTTCCTTTCGTCGTCCCGAACTACAACGCAGTGGAGTTGGGGCCGCGGGGAACCGGGAAGTCGCATCTCTACCAACAGATCTCGCCATACGCACACTTGGTCTCGGGCGGCAAGGCGACCATCGCGAACATGTTCGTCAACAATGCAACCGGTCGGCGCGGTCTCGTCGCGCAGTACGACGTCATCTGTTTCGACGAGGTGTCCGGCGTGTCGTTCGACACAAAGGAGGGTGTCAACATCCTCAAGGGCTACATGGAGTCCGGAGAATTCAGCCGCGGAAAAGAAAGCATCCGTGCGGAGGGTGGCATCGTGATGGTCGGCAACTTCGATGTCGACGTCCTGGAAGAACTTCGGCGCGGTCACCTGTTCGGGCCCATGCCCAAGGAGATGCGCAACGACACCGCCTTCCATGATCGAATCCACGCCTATCTGCCGGGATGGGATGTCCCCAAACTTGATCCCTCATACTTCACCAAGCACTTCGGCTTCGTCAGCGACTTCCTGGCCGAGTGCTGGAGTCAGCTCCGTCGAACTTCGCGCCTTGAAGCCACGCAGGGCCGACTCGAGTGGGGAAGTCAGTTGAGCGGCCGTGATCGAAAAGCGGCTAACAATACCGTGAATGGCCTTCTCAAATTGCTGTGGCCCGACCCAACCATGCAGGTGCCCGACGACGCACTGGATTGGGCGGCGGAATTGGCGCTCGAGATGCGTAGACGGGTCAAAGAGCAACAGGCATTCATCGGTGCAGCCGAGTTCGGAAAGGTAGACCTCAGCTATCGCGTCGGTGACACGCCAGAGACCGTGGTGTATTGCGACGAGTCCGTTAAGCACCGGCTGCGCCTCGAGAGTGGAGCCGCACAGGAAAGTAACGACGCTTCAGGCCGTGAAGCTCTTCCGGAACCTGACGCGAACGAAGTCTCGGCGCGTGTCGCGGCGCGGGATTACCAGGTCGGCGACCGCATTGGTGGCCGCTTCGAGGTTGAAGAAGTTCTCGGAAGCGGCGGATTTTCGAAGGTTTACCGTGTTCTCGACACCGTTGAAGGCGAGCAGCGAGCACTCAAGTTGTTCGAAACGGCAGCCGGATATGACGCCGTTCGGCGAGAGATCGGCGCCCTCCGAAAGGCCCAGCACCCGAACATCGTTAAGGTCATCTGGGCAGACAGCACAGATCAGGGCGAGTGGTATCTCGTGATGGAGTACGTCAACGGGGAATTGCTCGCTGACTATGCGACTGGGAAAAAGCAGTTGCGAGACCGTGAAGCGATCGATGTCGCACTTGACGTACTTAACGCACTCATTGCAATTCACCCAGACAGCGCACGGCTTGATGAACTCGATCTCAAGAAGCGGGAGGACGAGCTGTCAGCTGCGGAGTACGAGGAGCTGATGAGCCTCAGCGAAAAGGCGCTGGTGCATCGCGACATTAAGCCGCAGAACATCATGCTCACCAGATCAGGCGCAAAGCTTCTGGACTTCAATATCGCCTCCCGCGTGGGTGACCCTGTTTACACGGTATCGGGCACTCCGCCTTACCAACCTCCGGACGCTGACCTGACGCGCTGGGATGTCACCACCGACTTGTTCGCCGTCGGAGTCACCCTCTACGAACTCCTCTGCGATGGCCAGCACCCCTATCCTGGTGCACGGCCAATGGGTGGCGTCGAACCAACTGATCCACGACAGTTTCGCGCAGACCTCCCGCCCTCGGTAGCAGACTTCCTACTGAAAGCGTGCGGGTCGGATCGACGGCAACGCTTTCAAACGGCCGCGGAAATGAAGGCTGCCCTCGAAACCGCGAGGTCATGGTTGTAGGAGTATCGGAGGGCCTCTCTTCGAGGATCGATGCGTTCGCGCGTGCATACATTCAATTTGAGTGACGTGGCAGCTACCTTCCGGATCGCCTTGGTCTGAGTGGCGCGCTTCTGGCCGTGGAGGTCTGAACCGTCCTGGCCTGGGTAGAGACCTTGATGTGCACCAGCCCAGGACGCTTCAGAAAGCCATGTCACGCGGCTGACATGCTGTTATCACCGATCATCGTCGTGGCTTGGCGGTCAGTTGAAGAACGGTGACTTCCGCGGGCCGACTTCCGCGGCCGCGGAAGACCTGTGACTTCGAATCTCGAAACCTAGTCTTCGCTCCTGTCACCTCCGGCGCCTACAGTGGTGCTGATGCAAGGGGGAGAGGTCGAGGGGGCGAAGAAGACGTTGTCGCCGGCGGTTGAGCGGGTGGTGACGCCTTCCAAGGTCAGCGCCTGGCTTGAGTGCCCGCATTACATAACGCTCACGAGCCGAGTCGACGAGGGTCTGCTGGACCGGCCTACTCCGACATTCGGTAGCTTCGCCCAACTCCTCGCGGATAAGGGGCTCGTTCACGAGCAACAGTGCCTCGACGAATATCGCCGCCGAGACAAGACAGTGTTCGAGGTACCGCCTCGCCGTGAGCGTGAAACCTTTACCGCCTGGGTCAAGCGCATCGGGAATCCGCTCGCGATGGACTACGACGTGGTCTATCAGATGCCATTTGTCCACGACGGCATTCGAGGTATCGCCGACTTCGTAGAACGTGTAACTACGCCCGACGGTCATACATCTTTCGAGCCTGTCGATGCGAAGCTCACCCGAACAGAAGCGAAGCCCGGCCACGTGCTGCAACTGTGCTTCTACGCGGAAGCGATCGCTCATCTCACCGGTGCCGTCCCGGAGCAGATGCACATCTGGCTCGGATCGGGTTGCCGTGAGTCGTTGCCGGTCGACGAATTCCAACCGTACTGGCGACGACTCCGCAGCCAACTATTCGAAGCGCTGGCAGCGAGCCCGTCGGCCGAAACCACACCGCGTCGATGCAACCACTGCCCCTTTTGTGAGTTTAACGCTATGTGTGAGCACGAGTTGCGCGCCGCGGACTCGCTTATCTACATTGCCGGCATCCTGCAGACCGAGGTGGACACCCTCGTCGGGTCGGGCACCACCACGCTGACAGACCTGGCGGCGCGGCCGCCCAGGCCGGACGGACTTCGAGCCGAGCGATTGAATCGCCTGATCCGTCAGGCGGAACTTCAAGTGCAGGCACGTCTACAGGATGTTCCGCCATACGAGGTCGTCACCCCGTCCGACGATCCAGTGTGGGGACACGGTTTCGAAGAGATGCCCTCTCCCGACGACGGGGATGTCTTCCTCGATTTCGAAGGACACCCGTTCTGGCGAGCCGACACTGGATTGTTCTTCCTCTTCGGTCTGATCGAACGAGACGAGAAAGCAGATTGGGTTTATCGAACGTGGTGGGCACACGACCTGCCGCAGGAAGCGGCGGCAGCTCAGCAGCTGATTGACCACCTGTCTCAGCGTCGCGTGCGATTCCCGAACATGCACGTCTACCACTACAACCACACCGAACGGACAGCACTCAGGACGATGGCCGAGACACACGGTGTCGGCGAAGAGGTTCTGTCGGAGCTCATCAGGACGGGTACCTTCGTCGACCTGTATCTTGTTGCACGCAATAGCATTCAGGTGGGTACCGAGTCGTATGGACTCAAGCACTTGGAGCGACTCACCGATTTTCGGCGTAGTCATGACATCGACAAGGGCGCCGGCGCCGTCGTCCAGTACGAGGAGTACATGCGCGACGGTGACGCATCGATTCTCACCCCCATCGCCGCCTACAACGAAGACGACGTACGTGCGACGATGGCGCTACGCGACTGGTTGGTCGACCAAAGGTCGCCCGACCTCGAATGGCGTGACTCGCATCTTGAACCGCCACCTGGCATCCCTGCGCTTGACGAGCGTGTGCCCAAGTTGCATGCCTACCCGGCCGGCAGCGTTGAACGCTTCCTTGGCGATCTTCTCGGCTATTGGTGGCGCGAGTACATGGCGTATCACACGCCGATCAAGGCGAGGTTGCAGCAGGAGATCGAGGAGGTGATTGACGACCCGGATAGCATCGCCGGGCTTCAGCCAGTAGGTCTCGTCGAGCGGCTCGGTGCCAAAGGTACGCCGATCACGCCTACTATGCGCTTCCTCTTCCCCCCGCAGAACCTGGAACGCTTTCCCCGCGATGGCGGGACGGTCGCCATGCTCGGCCCTGAAGCGAATACATGGATGTTGTCCGTCGCTCGGCTGGACCGTGAAGAGCATGCCGTCGAGCTCGTCTGGGGTGAGAAGCTGCAGCAAGCCGAGATGACGCCCCGATCGGTTGTGCTCTACGAGTGGGTCGACGCGAAACCGAAGGCATTTGCTCTGCAAGCGTTCACGGATGACATCCTCGATCGGCGGCCACCGAACGAAGTGACGATGGCCCTGCTTCGGCGCGATCTGCCGAAGTTCATCGGAGCGGGACCAGCTGGGGGTCTCTTCTCAGCCGATCTCGCAGACATGCGGGAATGGGCCACCCGACTGGACCGGTCCTACGTCGCCGTACAGGGGCCACCAGGTGCTGGGAAGACGTATACCGCGGCTCAGTTGATCCATGCGCTTGTCGTCGCGGGTGCGCGGGTCGGGATCACAGCCACCAGCCATCATGCGATTGGCAACCTACTTGAAGCTGTTGTTGAAGCCTTTGAGGAGTGCGGCGACATCGAAGCCCTCCGTGCGGTGCGCAAGCCCAGCGAAGGTGCGGCTTCCCTTCCCTACGTCACACACTGCGCTAACAATCCCGGGTGTGCGGGCGGTGACTACAACCTCGTCGCCGGAACAGCGTGGCTGTTCTCTTCCCCGGACATGCGGGCAGCGCCAGTCGATATCCTGTTCATCGACGAGGCTGGCCAGATGGCGCTGGCTGATGCCCTTGCGGCGTCGACTGCAGCACGGAACCTGATCCTGCTCGGCGACCCGCAGCAACTCCCGCAAGTAGCTCAAGCAATACATCCCAACAGTTCTGGCGTCAGCGTTCTCGATCATGTGATCGGCGAGCACGCGACATTGAGTGCCGACCGCGGCGTGTTCCTCCCTGAGACCAGACGTATGCATCCTGATGTGACCGCGTTCATCTCGCAGCAGTTCTATGACGGCCGGCTCGGGAGCCACGCTTCCTGCGAAGGGCAATCGACGGCCCAGGGCACCGGTCTGCGTTGGATCCTCGCTGACCACGTGGGGAATAAGACGTCATCGCAGCAGGAAGCCGATCTGATTGTCGATCGAATCGCTGACTTGATGGGCACGCCATGGACGAATCATCACGGTGAAACGTCGCAACTTGGGCCAGGCGACTTCATGGTGGTTGCGCCGTATAACGACCAGGTGCGTCTGATCCGCGAGCGGCTCGGAACCGATGGCCGGCTGTGCGATGTGCCGGTTGGCACTGTCGACAAATTCCAAGGACGCGAGGCCGCTGTCGTGTTCTACAGCATGACGACATCGAGTTCAGCGGACATGACTCGCGGTGCGGACTTCTTGTTCTCTCGCAACCGGTTAAACGTTGCACTCAGCCGTGCTCGATGCCTCGCATACGTCGTATGTACCGAGGAATTGCTGCGCGCACGGGCTCGCTCGGTGGAGGACATGCGGTTGATCTCGAGCCTCAACGCCTTCGTTGAGTACGCAGATACCAGATGAACAAGAGGATGCATTCATGGGAGCGAACATTGGCCGCTTGAGGCGGCCGGCATTGTGCAGAATGAACCCACGACAAAGGAGCCAGAGTGGGGGATGAATCGGCAGACGCGATACCTGATCGTGTGGTCGCGCAAGAGGAAACGGACGAGGCCGAACATTACGTCGAACCATGGGAGGAAGATCCGGCAGCGCAGCTCCAGGAGGTCGTCGAACCTGGACGAATAGAGCTGACTCTATGGACCGCAGCCCTGGGTGGCGACCCGGTAGCCCACGATGTCTCCTTCAAGTGGAGCGGTGGAACTACCGCCGACTGGTATGAGGACATCAGCTCGACCACGGAAGGGTTGTCGGTGATGTCAAGTTCACCGGTGCGCGGTGTGATGGCATGGCCGGACGGCAAAGACGTAATGCTGACGTTCACATGGAGTGATCTCGAACTAGAAGGACATGCCGTACTCCCCGAAATGGCGCCGACGCTGGGCGGTGACCCAACCCATCCCAAGGCGTGGCTTCACCTCGCCGAAGCGCTGTTGCAGTTCGTGCTACTCGATCTAGGCTCCGGATCAAGGCGGTCCACGCCGTATTACGACGCGGACGGGTGGAGCGTTGACATTGATGACCTGTTGCGCGAATTCCTCTCCGGCAATGGTGCGGGCAAGGCGTCAGAGGACTTCCAGACCTGGCTCGACGACCGAGTGGCTGCCGGCAAGTACACCATTGAGCAGCAGTAACTGACAGGGTCGCGATGCTGTGACGTCTTAGCGGCTTCTACGTCGGGCACAAGACAATCCCGTAGATCGCGGTCTGGTACTCGGCAGGCACGTGCATACGCGACGATCTCCACCGACTCAGCTCGGCCCGCTGGCGCGCGACTGGGCGGTGACGATGAATTTGGGTGCGCGGTTGCGTCGACTGGCGAAGCTCGTGCCCGTCGAATGGCCGGACCTGTCGCTAGTAGGCCTCCAAAACTCGGTGAGGCAACTCCGGGCACGCGCACCGTGTCGCCAGGATCCTCGGGAAGGTTCTCGATGCAGCGCTCGATGAGGGCCATCAGGCCAGCTTGTACGTTTGCGGTCCGCTGGCCAGTCTTTAGGACCGCATCCACCCGCTGACCGAGCCAGCAGTGGGGCGATCGTCTCATGCGGTAAGTCCCGAACTTGCTGTCACCCGAGCCAAGTACAAACACACCATCGCGCTGGTTATCAACCGCGACCAAAACAAATCCGAACCCGGATGTCGGTGTTCCGTAGTTCAATCAACTCGTGGAGGAGACTGAACACGGGGATGTAGACAGTGCCGAGCAGTCCGTTCAGGACGCAATCCTGCAGTTGCTCGATGCCGACAGCGCATTGGATGAGGCGGCCCGCGAGCTGGTGTTGGGGGCGCTCGCCGACGTCGTGGATGAGTCCGACGACGACGCAGGAACCGACTGGTCGCCGACGTACCTGACCAACATCACGGTGTCCGGCTTCCGCGGCATCGGGTCGACCACGAAACTCGACTTGCACCCCGCCCCGGGCCTGACCGTGATTAGTGGTCGCAACGGCTCCGGGAAATCCAGCTTCGCCGAGGCGGTCGAACTGGCGCTGACCGGCACCAGCTACCGTTGGCGCGACAAGCAAGCGCTGTGGTCGGAATCGTGGCGCAACTTGCACAAGCCGAATCCCTGCGCGCTTCGCGTCGAATTCGCGCAGGAGCGCCAGGGCGTCGTCAAAGTCGGCGTGGATTGGGACGCCGACGCCGAGTTGGCCGATCGCACCCTCTGGACACAGCGGCTGGGGGAGACGTCCACCGAAGGACTCGACAGCCTGGGTTGGGCGAAACCGCTCGAGCTGCATCGGCCCGTGCTGACCTATGAGGAGCTCGGCCGGCTCTTCGACGGCGGACCGTCGGCCCTGTACGACGCTCTCGCCAAACTGCTTGGGCTGGAGATTCTGTCCGCGGTAGAGAGAAAGCTCGCCGCTGATTTGCGGGATGTCAAAGTGGTACGTGATGCGGCCGATAACGCGCGGAAGCAGGCGATCACGACGTTGACATCCTCAACCGATGAGCGTGCCGTCGGGTTGGTGAAGCTGCTAAAAAAGCACGTGCGGCCTGTTGAGGAGATCCAGGCGGTGGTGACCGGTGCCGCAGACAGCGGTCTGGACGTTGTCCGCGCACTCGCAGCGATCAGCGAGCTGAAACTGCCGTCCGTTGCCGATATCGAAGCCTGCGCGACAAGGTTGCGTTCGGCGGTTGACGCCGCACGGCGCAGCGAGATGGGCATGGTGGCGCTGACCTCGGAACGGATTGATCTGCTGCACAGCGCATTGCTGTATCACGCGCGGTCTAGCGACGCCGACTGTCCAGTGTGCGGTGAGGGGCGTCTCGATTCCGCATGGGCGGAAAGAGCACGTGCCAGCGTCGCCGAAGGGGAGGCGTCAGTCGCCGAATACCGCGCAGCCTCCGACGAACTGAAATCGGCGCGCGCCGAGGCTAATGCTCTGGTCGGCGGTCTGCATTCGATATCCGCGGTGGCCGGTATCGAGTTGCCCTCGCTCGATGCTTACAACAGGGCAGTTGAGCGTGCCCGCGGGGTGCCTGCTGAGCACGACGCCTGCGTTAGCCACCTTGAAGACGCCGTCTTGGACACGATCGGAGTCGCGGAGACACTGCGCGGGGAAGCAGGCGCAGCGATGGCCGAACGGGAGGACGCCTGGGGTCCGTTGGCGGCACAAGTCGCGGCGTGGATACCGCAGGAGCGACGGGCGCAGCAGTTAGACGCTCAGTACAAAGCAATCAATGCCGCCCGTAGTTGGGCCACGAAACAGGGTACTGACTTTCGGAATTTGCGACTTAAGCCGATCGCAGCGCAGGCACGTCAGATCTGGAGCGAACTGCGCCAGGAAAGCAACGTCGATCTCGGGGATATCACGCTCACCGGGACTGCGACGAAACGGAAGGCGGTGCTCAGCGGCTCCGTGGATGGGGAACCCACCCAGGCGTTGTCCGTGATGAGCCAGGGTGAGCAGAACGCCGTCGCGCTGGCGCTGTTCCTCCCACGTGCGACATCGGTGAAGAGTCCCTTTCGGTTCGTGGTGCTTGATGATCCGATCCAGGCCATGGATCCGTCGAAGATCGACGGCTTCGTCCGCGTGCTGACCGAGATCGCGCGCACCCACCAAATCGTCGTTTTCTCCCATGATGACCGGCTGGCGTCCGTCATCCGAGAAACCGGCGTGGACGCCCGGCTCATCGAAGTGGTTCGCGACTCGGGATCCAAGGTTAGGACACGCCTGAATATCGACCCGGCTCGTCGGCTCATCGACGATGCCTTCGCGATGATCCAGGACAAGAACCTCGCCGACGAGGTGAAGGGCCGCGTTGCGCCGAATCTGTTCCGCATGGCGCTGGAAACTGCTGCTCGCCAATCGCACTACGCGCGCCAGTCGATTGCGGGAACAGCACGTTCAGTCGCCGAGAGACAATGGCAGTCGGCGAAGACCACACGCCAACGTCTGGCGCTTGCCGTCCTGGGCGACGAGAAAGCGGACGTAACCGATTGGTTAGGGGCCCAGAAGCGTCGAATGAACGTGCTGCAGATCGGAAATGCTGGTGCTCATGGGCAGGTCGGAGAGTTGTCGAAGGAAGATGTGCGCGACCTTGAACGAACGGTCGAGGATCTAGTGGGGCCGCGATGAGCGCAGTGACGCTCTTGGGGCATGCGCAACGCGTCATTAGGGAACCGCGACGCGATGGTCTGTCCTCCAGAATGGCCGCATTCCTCGCGCGCCAGGCGCTAGAAGTGATCGTGGACGAACGATGTACCGATCTAGGGGCGCCAGCAGCCTGGGCGAGCATGCGCACCAAACTGGCGGTATTGCGCTCTTTGGATGATGAGGAGGCTGCCGACTCTGCGGCGATCGCCTGGAACCGGCTCAGCAGTGCGTGTCACGTGCACGCGTTCGAGCTACAGCCCTCCGCCGCCGAAGTTCAGCATCTGTGCGGGCTCGTCGCGTCCCTGCTGCGGGTTCCTGATGCTCTGGAATCATGAAGCACTTCCGGCTCGCGACCGTCGCCCGCCGATCGGACACATAGCGCGCTCATTTCGGTGGCGTGCAAGTCGATGTGCATCCAGCTGCGCGACGTGGCCCGGACGAACGTCACCAAGACATCCAACACCTAGGGATGAATACCGTCCCGCTGCGTCCCGCTTCGCCGCTCCTGATCGTCGTTGGTGCTGAGAACCGTCTCGAGCGCAGTAAACACCTTCTCGGTCTGCCCGACAGTCAGCGATCCGCGGTCTTCCGCCACGCTGACCCAGAAGACGTCGTCGTCATCGGGAACCTCCTCGCAACGTCGGTAGACATCAGGCCATTCGGCGGGTGTCTGCTCGACGTCGTCCCGGTGTTGCCAACGGCGCATCACGCCCGCGACCAGTGATTCGAAGTCCAGCACCCGACGTTCATGCCGATCGATGAGCGCGCGCACCGCGTCGACAGGCGAAGCCGACACGCGCGGAGCAGCCTGCTGAGGCTCCGATTCAGTCGACGGCCGACAGGATTCATGAACCAACATAGGAAGCAGCCGACCTCCGTACCCGCTCCCGTTGCGGTACGCATCCTCGTTGTGACGATGTCGAAGAACCGCGCGCTCGCGCGCGACATCGACCGGCACATCGACGAACCCGCCGTTGACTTCGTAACCGATCGCGCTCAGCTCGGCGATCCGATGTCCCGCATCCGGGCTGTTCATTGGGATCTCCCACAGCACGTTGCACCGTTCGCGGTATGCGAGTTGCGCCAATCGTTCGGCGATCTCCCACGCTTCCTCGTGCACCAGCGGACTCGCCTCCAGCGGGGAGAGCCCGTCGATATGCGGAATCATTCCTCGCTGCGCCATCGCTTCCTCGATTTCATCGGGGTCGATGACGAAGTACTGGTCGGCGCCTAACCCGTTGTCCGGGTTGCTCCGCATTGTCGTCTTCCCGGCGCCGTCTACCCCCGCCACCAACATGGCTCCTGCCTCTCGGGGGATGGTCACGGCATGTTGGTTCCATAGATCCCGTAACAGGCGCCGATGCGCGTCACGGCGCTCCGCGGACCACAGCACCCATCCGCGGGTCGTGACGCCGTACAGCGTTCGGGAGTCGATGTCTCTGCTCCGCAACAGGTTCAGCTGATTCTCGAGCACTGCGATGTGTTCGCGATACTCGTCGTCAGTGAAGCTGAAGGCTGCTGTCACCGAACCTCCTCAGTGGTCACACCCGCGTTATTGGTGTCGAGATCGGCGAGCGCCTGCCGGAACCGGGTATTGGGCACCGCGCGGGGCAGTGCTTCGATGACAGCATTCAGCGCTTCCTCGGTACCCACCCCACGTACCCACGCGCCGTACAGCGCTGCGACTGTCGGCGTGCGGCTGACACCCTCTACGCAATGCAGCAGGACCGTCCTGCCGTCGCGCCGCAATTGTTCGACGGCGCGGGCCGCCTCCAGCAGCACGAATTCCAGGTGCGGGTTCTCGTCGGGATCGGCCCTGTCGATGAGCCGGACTTCGACGTGCGGGATGTCCAGTCGGACGTGGTCGTCCCCGATTCGGCACAGCGACACCACGGCGTCGACCTCGCTGGGCAGGTTGTGCAGGGCTCCGATGCCGCCCAGCAGAACCCGATCGTCGTAGGGGTGCGGTGCCAGCGCGTCGATGCGGTAGCCGCGGTACATCGGGTCGAAGCTGGCCGCCCGCCCGCGGCTCGCGATCCTGCCGGCCAAACCGGCGAGGTCATGCGCGGTGAGGTCCGGCCAACCATGCAGCCTGCTTCTCCACTCCCACGGCACCGCGGACGCTCCGTACACAGCCCCCAACAGACCGCCGGCGATCGCCGCCACGGTGTCGGTGTCGAACCCCGCCCGCACCGCCGCATCGATGCCGCGGCGAAACCGATCGGCCGGGAACGCCACGTCGTCGGCACTCCGTGCCGCCGTAATCGCCGACCAGGCGGCCTGCAGCGCCTGCACCACCCAGCCGTTCTTCGGGAACGCTGTCGGCGGGGCGTTCTCGGCTTCATCGATGCGTTCGCTCCATACCTGTTGCCGGTCGGAAGCGAGGTGCCGCAACCCGACTCGGACGTCGAGTCCGCCGGTGAGCACTGCGTGGCGGATGGCGGTGCACCACAGCACGCATGCGTCGCCGGCGTCGGCATCGAAGTGGGTGAGTCCGCTGATCGCGCGGGCAGCCTCGGTCAACGCGTCCTCGTCGTGCAGGTACGCCAACGCCACCGGAGCCGTCCGCATCAATGACCCGTTGCCGGCGCTGCGGCCGGTCCGCTCATGGTGCCGAGCGGATTCTGCGCGAGCACGTTCGGCGGTGGTGGCACCCCGCCGCGATGCCTCGCCCAGTACCTGACGCGTTTGGATCCCGACGTCCTTCGCGCCGAGGCTCCACTCACGCCAGCGCAGCACAATGCGGTCCTGTGCCAACTCGTCGCGGAGATCGACGGCCGTCGCGGCGACCTCGGCAATCGCGATGGCCATGGCGGTGTCGTCGGTCCACTCACCGGGCGCCCACGGCCCGCCCCCGTTCATCACGACCTCGAGCTCCGGGCCCCGTGGTGGTTGGAACTCATACGGTGCACCCAGCGCGTCGCCCGCGGCTGTGCCGAGTAGTACACCTTCGATTCGATCCTGCTTCGCTGTCATCGAAACCCCCATTCCGTTGAATTAGCGCAAATATGATCTAACTGATACCAGAGTAGCATCTGCTTCCGACATGAACACCAACCCATACCGCGACAGCAGCGGCCGCACACTGGCCGACTATCCACGACCGTCGGTCGCGGTCGACACCGCCGTACTGACTCTCGATGAGCAAGTCGGCTTGGTGGTTCTCGAGGTGCGGCGGACCAACGGCGCCGGCTGGGGGTTGCCCGGCACGTTCCTGCATGAAGGGGAGACCCTGGCGGACGCGGTGCGGCGTTCTCTCGACGTGAAGGCCGGCGTGAGCGGGTTGAACCCTCGACAGCTGCATGTGTTCGACGCTCCCGACCGTGACGACCGCGGGTGGGTCCTGTCCGTCGGGCACGTCGACGTCGTCCGACCCGAACGGATCCAGTCCCGCGCCCCGTCGACCACCCGTCTGATGCCGGTCGAGCGGCCCGGCCGGCTGCCCTACGACCACGCCGACATTATCGAACGGGCAGTCGACTACCTACGGGCGCGCTACTCCGACCGCCCCGACCCCGACGGACTGCTCGGTGACGAGTTCACCATCCTGCAGCTGCGGCTTGCCCATGAGCGGATCACGGGTCGGGCCATGCAGCGGGACTGGTTCCGCCGCACCATGGACCCGCAACTGGAGCCGACCGGGTTGATGGCTACCGGCACCCGCGGTCGTCCCGCCGAACTTTTTCGTCGTCGCGGCACCGCGGGAGCCGGCACGCGCGGCTAGCCACCCGTCAGTCGAGTGGAAAGCCTGGCCCGACCAACCGGGCGAACGCATCCCGGGACGCCTCGCGACTGGGCGGATGCACCTCCTGCCAGATGCGCAGCTTCACATCGGCCAGCGGATCGAAGTGCGCTGCCAGCCGCCGATATTCGGTTTGCCGCCACTCCCATAGGCGGCTGTCTCCCCGCGCGAACTCCGTCAACCGTGCGAGTTGTTCTTCTTGGAGTTGCCGTGGAGCGCCGCCTTGAACACCGATGCCGTTCATGAGGCTGTGCCGGCCGAGTGCGAAGGGCCGGAAGCCCCAGGCGTTGTGGACGGCGGAGTTGATGGCCCGGCAGTCTTCGCAAGCGATCCAGGAGAAGCGTGAAACGCCGCCCGCCGTGGCGCGCAGGCAGATCCTGCACAGGTCGTACAGGCGGGAGACGTCGACCCAGTCCCACTTCTCCGGTTCGTCTTCGCAGCTGCAGGATTGCCAGATCGCGAACTTGCGCTGCGTCGCCCGCTGAATCGGCCCCCGAATACCGCCGCACGGAATGTGTACCGACAGGACGATGATGCGTTCGCGCAGCGCCGCATCGGTTGGACTGAGATCGTGTTCGGTCATCTTTCCGCCATTTCTGGCGACACCGCGTTCGGGTGCCCACCGCTTGCACGCCGGGGCGTGCCTGCTCTTCCCCCGGGGCACCGTGTGGTGGTCACGCGGTTGCCGGGACGGCGGGCCAGGTACCCGAACAGCCGTCCGCTCTTGAGCCGAGTTCAGGATAACCCCGGGCACCGACAGTGCGGCGGCTACTGAACGAAGTTCTCCTCGCGGAGCTCGGGCTCGCCGGACCAGCGGTACGCGGTCAGGTCGCCGTCCCTGACCGCGCTGAAGTCCAGGCATGCGGTGCGCGCCGTCCAGTCCTCGAGGTGGGCGGGAGTGCCTGTGCGCCAGTAATGTCCGAAAAGCACGGGCACGTCACCGTCGTAGACGTAGGACCGTGACTCGGCCCGCACCGGGAGATGCGGCAGGTCGGGATAGGCACTGCCGTCCGCCGTGGTGAAGGTGCGATCCAGCATCGCGACATCCCTGAGCGTGGTGGCGTCGGCGGCCCACCACCGGATGCGTGCGCGTTCGCGCGCGACTCCGTCCTTGTCGAGGTAGGCGGGCTGGCCGTGGTCGACCAGGCTGACCTCGGGCCCCTTCAACAGGACCTCGACTGCGGTGAACAGCGGATCGTTGGGGTCGGATGCTCGTGCCAGTTGATCGTCGCTGGTGAAGCGGTTCCCGCCGAGCGCGGTTGTCACGATGTCCATCGACGGTTGATGCCAGCAGGCATGCACGACACGAAGCCCGTCCAGTTCCAGCCACAGCGGGAGCGAGCGGAACCAGCTGATGTATTGCGCGTACCGCGGCCCGGTGACTTGCTCGAGGAAGGCGTGGTGTTGATGGTCGTTCTTCTCGGTGCGTGGTCGCAGGAACTTCCCGCTGCGGGCGGGCCACTCGGTGGCGTACGCGATCGCATTGAACTCGTGATTACCCATCACCAGTTGGGCGGTGCCGGCGTCGGCCATGGCCTTGGCGATCTCGAGAACGCGTAGCTGCTCGCGGCCTCGGTCGATTAGGTCACCGACAAAGATGACGGTGCGCTGCGGGTGTCGGTAGGCGTCCGTCACCTCGTCCAACTCATAATCGAGCTTGTTGAGCAGCACCTCGAGCTTCGTCGCGCTGCCGTGGATGTCCCCGATGACGTCGTAACCCTCCATGAACCGATCATCGCACTGGGGTATGACACCTTGACCGAAAGTCGTTACTTGGCTCGGAAGGTGATCAGGCTGCCGATCGGTTGTTCGGGCAGCTTCAAGAGACGCCGTCGCCAAGCTCTGCCTGGATGACGCGCCAAACGCATGTTGATGGGTGGCCCGGATGACGAAGCGGCCGAGTTCATCGTCTGTAGTGGGGCGTTCAGTAGCCGCAGGACGGTAATTTACGACGATGCGGACTCAGCGGCCGAGGTGGTAGCGCGGTTCGCCGATTCTTCGCTCCGTGAATCGGCTAACGCATGCCGCGGGAAAATCGAGGGCCGAACCATCGACGCTGCGCTCAATGCCCACGCGAGCGCGTTGAAAGTCTCGTTCTCAATGCCAGCACTCATTCGAGATTTGCTGCGCCGTACCTGAACCAGTAGTCGAAGCCGTCGGTCGATTCGTGGATGAGTAGCTCGACTTGCGAGCTTCGCCAATAATCATCATTCACGCAAGGTACTGATGACCGACCTTCGAGGCCACATGCTTCACGGCACGCCTCTACTTCGGCTCCCTCAGCGGGCGAACGGTCCGTGGCTCAGTCGCAGTTGTCGCACTGCCCTGTCATAGGTAGTGCCTCGTTGCACTTGGAGCAGAAGTTCAACGGTGCATCCAGCTTGGCCTGAGCTTTCTTGTACTCCTTCTTCGCGTGTGCTTTTGGCGTCAGTGTTGGCTTGCCACCGTCCGGTGGGAGGTCAGCTCCGAAGAACCTGTAGCACTCCAGGCGCATGCGGGCGGCGTGTTCGTCGAGATCGTCGAGGCTCTGTGGATCCCCCGCATGCTCCTTGCTGGAGTCCGTGCCTGCCGCAGCGAGAACTGCAAACCTGTATCCAGCCCCGACAGTTCCATCTGAAGTCACACACAATGACGTCAGCTGCGGCCAACCGTTGCTCGCACATACAGAAATGACCCCGCCGAGGACGTCGCCGATCCAGTTCATCACGAGCCCTCTGTGCGTGATGCCGGTCTGTGCTTGGACAAACTCAGCCAGCTGTGAGTACGTCACAAAGCCGTTGTACCGCTTGGCGGTTTCTATCAGCAGCGCCACCGCGTGAGGCTGCCATGCGTCGAACGCCTCCTGCATCGAAACCTTGTCGCCCTCTTTGTTCAGAGGCACTGCAATCCTTTCGGTTCTGGGCGGAACTTCACCCCACCCCTGCGGTTGATGTTGGAGTAAGTGCGCAATCACCATGTTTGCCTGGTCCTCGCCGACGTTATCCCGCCGACGTCGGATGCAAGTGTCTTTCGTCCTGATACCTCGTTGTGCGGATTCGACGCCTGAACTGCGCGAACATGGCAAACCCAAGCTCAGCGCCTCAAAAAACCTAAGAGCCCACTCGGGCACCTTGTTGAAACAATGCGCACGAAAGCCCATGGAACAACACCTCTCGCCAATTCGGTGTTGCAGCGACGGATCGAGTCCTGGTCGGACGTCTACGCCATCAGTTCTGCACGACGGTGTCGGTGCCTCCCACTAGCGTTGCCCGAATGTCAACTGAGATCACAGTCCGGGGTTCGTTCTCTGCCTTCCGGCCGCCCGAGCGGGGAACCGTGCACGCATCTATCAGCTATCACGGCCCCGAGAAGGACTGGGTCTACGACCAGGTGGCGCGTGACCTCGCCGTCGTCAAGGAATCGATCTCCCGGCTCGAGGACGCCGGTGCCGTCACGGAGTGGTCGGCGGCACAGTTGCGTACGTGGTCTCATCGGCCCAGAAATGAGGAAGGTGAACAACTCCCGCTCGTCCATGTCGCCAGCGTCGGCGTAGAGGTGCAGTTCTGCGACTTCATCGCACTGTCGCAATGGGTTGGAGGGCACATCACCGGAACCGAAGGTTTCGAGCTCTCGCATGTGAAGTGGGTGCTCACCACAGAAAGCCGGGACCGACTGGTCGCGGAAGTTCGTAGCCGGGCCGTACAGGATGCGGCAGCCCGCGCGCAGCTGTACGCCGACGCCCTCGATCTCGGAAAAGTTCGTGCCGTCGCGATCGCCGATCCTGGGATGCTCGGGTCCCAAGCGCAGTCCCACGGTGGCGACGGGATGGCGTACATGGACGCGGCACCGGGGTCATCTGCCGGCCGCCCGGACGTTGAGCTCGCACCGAAAGACATCAGCGTGTCGGCGACAGTTGATGCGCGATTCATCGCACCCCCCTCCTAGGCACTCCAAGTACCAAGGTGTGGCACGACGACCCATCAGCTCTAGAAGCGACCTCACCGAACCGGCCGAGGCATGTTCTAGCGGTCGGACCCGAACGGCACTCCAGGCCGAAGCAGTGCTAACCGACCCAGCGGCTCGATGATCGGCTTCACCACGCCAGATCGCTATCCATTCGAGGCTCGCAGATCAACTCCCGTCAGGCCGTCCGCTGGCGATTGAACTCCCGCGAGAACGTCGCCGCGAGATCGTCGGCACGGCGGCGATACTCAGCGCTGTCAAGGCCACTGCCGCCCAACGCATACCGTGACGCCAGCCGGGCCAGCGCGTCGGCGCCCTCGTTGAGCGGCTCCCCTCGGTGGCCCTTCACCCAGACCAGGGTGAGTCGGTCACGCTCCTGATGGATTATCTCCCGTGCGCGAACCAGCCCCGGTGTGCGTCCACTTTCCCGGTAGGTGGCGTAGCCCTCGGGCAGGACGTCATGGCCGGCCATCCACCGATGCACCATGGCGATGGCGTGCTTGCTGTCGCTGAGCACCGTGATGTCGCGTCCCCGCAGCTTCTGCACCGCAGATCCGATCGCGCGCAGCTCGGCCACAAGAACCACTTTGGGGCCGATGAGTTTGACCGAATGCCGAAAGCCCTGCAGCCCATACTCACCCGATGAGGCGAGCCACCCGTAGCCGGTGAACCTGCCCCGTACCGAGCCGTCGGTGGCGACCCAGACCGGACCTGTCGGGACCGGCGCCGCCTCACGCAGCCCCATGCAGGCCTGCCGGATGAGCGTCTCGTCGGACAGCCTCGGCCGCTCGATCCACACCCCGGGCATCAGCAGCGCGATCTCGTCGCGCATGGCCCACAGCATGCTGCGCGGGGACAGTTGCACCACGAACCGGATCCGCTCCACGTCGCAGGTCTCACGGATTCGACTGATCACGTCGAGCAGCGCGCTGTCTCGGTTCTCAGCCTCGAGCATCCCAGTCCAGCGCTGTTCGCCACCCCGCGCCGAGTAGCGGTACTGCGAGGCCCCCTGCTCGGCGACGGCAATCGCAACCGAGAGCATCGGACGTCGCCGCGCCGGCACGATGTCGATCGGCCGCGAAGTGGCCTTGGGCTTGGGTGCCATATCCGTCTCCTCCCCAGGTGGATAGGTGTGACGGCACTGTATTCGGCAGGCCCGACAAGTCCGGGCCCCTCAGCGCGAGCGGCTGGGTCCGTTCAGACTGTGCCGGCGGCGGCGTTTCGGGCGGTATCCCCGCCGTGGCTGCAGTCTGAACGCACCTGCTACCGCCCCTTGTTCACCGCAATCAGATGATGCGACACCGGCATGCCCCCGACGATCCGTTCGACGGTCTGCTCGATGAGTAGGTCCTGCCCGGTGAGCCGGGTGTAGTGCTGCTGCAGGTGCTCGCCCCAGGACCGCACGACGAACGTCTCGACGAAGGTGTGCTCGCGTTCCACGCTGCGGTAGAGCCGCCACCGCGCGGCTCCGGTGCGTTGCCGGGACCGTCCCAGCACGGCCATCGCGGCCAGGAACTCCTCCTCGTGTTCGGGGTCGACGCGGTAGTCGGTCATCACCAACACCGGCCCGTCGAGCGGTTCGGGCTCGAACAGCAGTGTCGGCTCCGGCCAGTGCGACGACGGCGTCAGGTCGATGGCGCCGGTCTTGGCGTGCAGCGGCCACCACAGCAGCGACAGCGCGCACACCCCGAGCATCGCGACGCTGACCAGCAGGCTGGTCACCGGCGACGTCGCCCCGGCGAGCACCCCCCACAGCAGCGAGCCCAGCGCCTGGCCGCCCATGAAGATCAGCTGATACACCGACAGCCCGCGGGCGCGGACCCAGCCCGGCAGGCTCAGTTGCATCGCGGCGTTGAGCGTCGACAGACACAGCAGCCATGCCGTCCCGCCGAGCACCAGCGCGGTGAGCACGATCGCGAACACGTGCACCAGCGCCAGCACCGCCGTCGCGATCGCGAACCCCGCGGCGGCCATCAACAGCAGCGTGTTCTCCTCGAACCGGGACCGCAGCCGCGACAACCCGAACGCCCCGAGCACCGCGCCCACCCCGAGCGCGCCCAGCAGCAACCCGTACCCGGAGGCCGTCAACCCCAGCTGGCGGTCGGCGACCACCGGCAGCAGACCCCACAGCGCGCTGGCCGGGGCGATGAACAACGCCGTGCGCAGCAGGATCCGCCGCACGATCGGTGAGCTGCGGATGAACCGGCCCCCGGCGCTCAACGCAGACAGCGCCCGCTCCGACGGGAAGTTGGTCTCGTTGGCGGGCCGGCGCCACCACACCAGCACGATGACAATGCCCACGAACGACACCGCGTTGAGCGCGAACACCACCGTCGGCCCCGACAGCGACACCAGCGCCCCGGCGATCGCCGGCCCGATCGCCCGCGCGCCGTTCATGCTCATGCTGCCCAGTGCGGCGGCCGCCGGAATCTGCGCCGGCGGAACAAGATCAGGCTGGATGGCCTGCCATGCCGGCGCGGTGAGCGCCTGCCCGCAGCCGATGACGAACAACAGCAGCAACAGCACCGTCGGCGTGGTCAGCCCCGCCCCGGTCAGCACGGCGAGCAGCCCCACCGACGCCGCCATCGCACCCTGGGTGGCGATCAGCAGCCGGCGCCGGTCGATCAGGTCGGCCAACACCCCCGACGGCAGCGCCAGCAGCATCACCGGCAGCGTCGTCGCGGTCTGCACCAGCGGCACCAGCACCGCCGCGCGCGGATCGTCGACCAGCATCCACTGCGCACCCACGGTCTGCATCCAGGTGCCCAGGTTGGAGACGAACTGCGCGATCCACAGCGCGCGGAACACCGGGGACTGCAGCGGCGCCCACGTCGACACGGGCTGGGTGGTGGTCATGGTGCTCCCGCGGACAACGTCACCCGGTCAATCTATCGGCGTCGAGGCCTGCAGATGCGGGGCCGAGCGGTGCGGCGAGCTCCATTCTTCGTTGGTGCTGTTGCCCAGATCGACGCAGAGGCTGCCAGCACACCGGCATACCGCCGACACGCAGCCGTGGAGTCGATGTGGCCACGACAGGGCAGACCTGCACACCATCAGGCGGGTCGGCAGAATGATCCGGTGGCCGGAATTCCGCGACTCGGATGGAGTGACGTGGCGGGTGCGTCGCGCCCAGTGGCCACTGCTGGGCGCCATCGACATGGCGTCCCATGGCAGCAGCACCTTCGGCGTGGTGCTGTTCCTGCTCGCGCTGCCGCTGCTGGCTGCGTGGCCGATCTGGCTGCTCGCCAAGCTGTGCGGAGTGCCGTGGAAGGTGGTCACCGAACGCGACGGGGACGAGGTCGCCCGCGAGAAGGTCAAGGGGTGGCGAGCCTCCGGCCGGCGGATCCAGGAGATCGTCGCTGAGAAGAAGGCCACCGCCGCGGGCGACGATGTCGGTTTCGAGCTGCGGGAGACCACCGGCACCGAGTTGGGAGAAAGCTAGCTGCGACCCGTCAGGTCCTCGAGGAGGAAGTCCATCGTCACCGGCTCGTTCAGGCGTACTCTGCCTGCGTCGAGCGCCCTCACTCGGCGGTAGATGTCGCCGTCGAGTCGGTAGGCGAGGAAGCGGTCGTCGGCCGGCGCGTCGGGGTCGACGATCCAATAGTGCGCGATGCCGGCCGCCGCGTACTCGTGCAGCTTCATCACGTGATCGGTGCCGCGTGAGCCCGGTGAGACGATCTCGACGACGAGGACGACGTCCGTCGCTGCGACCCGGGCGGGACGATTTTCCGAAGACCCGGTCCGGAACCACGACGATGTCGAGGTCGCGCACACTTGGTGGGAACGCCGCGCGGGTGATGACCTCGATCTCAGGAAGCGCTTCGAAACCGTGGGGCAGATCAGCAGCCCAGGAGGGACGTGGGCGATGTCAGACATCGCGCACCTCCTTTCGCACTTCGTTCAGTGCAGATTACCCGCGACGGACGCTCAACTGATACGGGTGCGACCCCAGTCGCGCACACGACAGATGGGGGCCGACATGGGCAACAGGGCGAACTTCGTCATCGTCAAAGACCAGGACTGGCAGCTGAATTAGTCGCATTGGGCGGGTTGTCGCATGCTCGACGCGTAGATCGACACTGCGCGTCCCTGAATTGGATGTGGCGGCCGGAATCGACAATGTCCCGGACTGGGTCGGCAAGCGGGTGTTCCAACGCTTCGAGGACAGTCCGGCCGGACAGATCGTCAAACTCGCTGGAATCTGGCGCCCCACGCGCCCGGGATGGTGGTCGGCGAGGACGCCGTGTTGAACTGTGCGGTCCGCGCCACGGCCCCCGAGTGGGCGAGGTTCGTCGCTGAGTGTGGTCGGCTGCGGGGAGCCAACGCCAGGTCGGCCTGACCGCTATCGACATAGCGAGGTGAGAAGCCGGCGCCGCTCGGCTGGCGGTACCTGAATCAGTACTGATCTTGGTACCATGGCTGGCATGCCGGCTTTGAATGTCAATTTCACCGACGAAGAGATGGAGCAGCTACGCACCGCTGCCGCGTCGGGGGAGCTGTCATTGCGAGCTTTTGTGCACCGAGCTGCGTTGGATGCTGCCAGTGACCACAAACGTCGGGTCCGCGCGGCCGCCCGCATCGTCGCCGAACGGAGCGCCGAACTCAACCGCCGCCTGGCGTGACCGAGTACCTCGATCGGGAAGACGTTCTGATGGCCGGAGCCGCGGCCGTGGGCATCGAGGTGCGTGTCGCCGACTACGGATTGCTCGACGCTGCCGTGGCACGGCCGCAGGCGACCGCGTTCGGGCTCGACGCCTACCCCGATCTGTTCACCAAGGCTGCTGCGCTTCTGCAGTCACTCGCCCGCAACCACGCGCTGGTCGACGGAAACAAGCGAACAGCATGGGCCGCGGCGTGGACGTTCCTGTTCATCAACGGCATCGAACTCCCGCCCGATTTCGATATCGATCACGCCGAGGACTTCATGAATTCCGTGGCCACCCAACGGGATCTGGAGCTCGTCGAACTCGCCCGGGCACTCCAGGACTTCGCAGCCGACAAATCGCCGTGACATCACGAGGCTGTCATGGACCCGGCTCCGCCAGCCCCAACGCGGCGCGCAGCCGCTCCGCGTCCATCCCGACGGCGCCCTCCAGAACCGGGAAGGTGTCGAGCAGGGCGATCAGGTCGCCGCGCCGGGTCGGGTCGTCAGCCGCCTGCCGCGGGGTGTAGCCGTCCAGCGCCGGTATGGGCTCGTCGAGCCACGCCGCCTCGTACCGGCGGATGGCCTCGTCCATTGCCGCGACGACGGCCGGATCGTCACGATCGACCCCGGACGGCGCCGAGCCGGGCATGGTGCTCGCCAGTTCGGCGACGTCCGCGGTGTCGCTCAGCGGCCGGCGGACATCGTCGAGCACAGTCATCGACGGGTCGAGATCTGCGATCGCCGCGAGCACGCGGTCCATCCGCCGCTCGCTGTTGGTCTGCACGGCAAGCCTGTCCCCATCGAGGGTCAGCGTGGCGCTGATGTGGCTGTTCCCGTGGGTCATGACGTGGTCAAGCCACGCCGGGGTGTCCTCCTCGACCCGGTCGTACGCGTTGTCGAGCAGGGGTTCGATATCGGCGTTGACACGCACGGTCGCTTCGCAGAGCGTCAGCAGATCACCCTCGGTGTTGACCATCGTCGGCGGGGCGAAGCGACGGCTCAAGAATTCAACCAGGTCCACCGGGTCGGGGTCGGAGTCGAGCACGTCGATCAGCTGGTCGCGCTCGTGAAGCGCGACAGGCTCTATCCCGCCGAAGAATTCATAGGTTTCTGGTGCCGGTGCCACCCGGGTGCAGATCAGCTGCCCGGGCCGCAGCTGTCGGCTGGCGGTCCGCTCGTGGACGTCGTACACATCGCCGGTGCGGACGTCGCGCACCTGGACCCGACGCCCGGACTCCACCTCCTGCACCTCGAACAACGAGCGTGGTGACAACTGCCATTGCTCGGCGAGCAGCCGCTCGTCGTCGGGCAGCAGCACACCGCGGGTGGCCAGGAAGTCCGCGAACGCGCCGCCTTCGAACAGGACCGCGTCGATGAAGAGGGGATCTTCCGGAAGTTCGTCGTCCTCGCCCAAGTAGGCGTCCCGCACGTCGGCGACGTCTATGAACAGCTCACGCCACGGCGTCACGAAAACATATTGGCACGCTTTGAAATACAGCCAACCCACGCGATCGGCCAGCGGCAGCTGTTCACGGCCCAGGTGGCATTTCTTGTACTTTCGTCCCGAACCGCACCAGCAGGTGTCGTTGCGTCCGAGGTCATCTCGCGGGGCGGGGCGGTGTTGTTCGAGAAGCTGTGTCAAGGGATGATCCGGCTCGGTGCCGGCCCGGCGCAACAGAGCCAACGCCCGCTCGGCGTCACCGCGGTCCGAGGCGAACCGGGCCAGGTCGAACAACGTCAGCGGCCATTCGGTGTCCATCGACTCGGCGGCCAGGTACTCCTGCTCGGCCTCCTCGATCTGGCCGGTGAGCTCCAGCGCGACGGCGCGCAACCACCGCAACGCCACCCGTGCGCTGCGCGGCACCTGTGGCTCGAGTGTCTCGGCGAACAACCCCAACGCGGCGGGAGATCCCCCGTGACCCACGGTCTCGTTGCGGAACAGCTCGGCGAGCAGCGGCTCGGCCAGTGCTGCACCGAACTCGGCGATCAAGTCGCCGTAACCGCTGTCATCCGCGGTGGGCGCGTCGTCCTCGACAGGTTCATCGGGAACTTCCACGAGCTGGGTCAGCATGTCCGACATCTGGTCGTAGATCGTCATGAGGGTCCGCAGCGCCAGTGCATCGTCGGGCTCGATGTCATGGCGCAGGGCCAGCCGGTCGCAGTCGCGCTCGAAGCGCCATTGATCGAAATCGAAGTCGGGCCGTGCCACCATGCCGTAGCGGCGCACCAGGCCTTGACTTTCGACAATGTCGGTCAGCGGGGGCATCGGCTCGGTGAACAGCAACGGGTTCGCGACACAGAGTTCCAAGACCGTGGAGCCCAGGAACGACGGCTCGTCGGCGGGCAGGGACTCCGCCAGCGTCGCGCCCACGTCGGTCGCCGGCCGCGTCGTCTCGACGCGTTCCAGCGACACGCCGGCAGCGGAGAGCCGCACGCCGACCAGATCCCCGTCGGCGATTTTCAGCGCACGCAGGGTCCCAGGCTTCAAGAGAAGCACGCCCGACTCAGGGACGGACTCGGGGGAGATACCCCGCTCGAGCAGGAGATCGTCGTCCCAGCCGGGCATCGCCAGGCTCACGGCCGAACCGTCGGCGAGGCGCTGAAAACGGCTGTGGTGGCACAACCCAGTAATGGGATCCAGGTCCGGGTCGACGACGAGTGCGTCGGCGGTGACCTCTTCGGCGTCCACGCGGTGGGTGAGTATCCGGCCGAGGACCACGTATGGCTGCCACACCCAGCGCCCGTCGTTCAAATCCACTACCGGGTGGTCCGTTTCGGCGAGCCCCGCGGTCGCGACCTTCACGGCGTCTGGGACGCCCTCGGCCTGCAGTCGCGCGACGATGTCGTCTTTGCTCAGCGGGCCATCCTCGATGAGGATCCGCGCTACGTCGGTGACGTCGTCATCTGCCACGGTTGGCACCCTACGCGCGTCGGTTCCGGCGTTCAGGCTGCGCTGGCGGCGGGATTTCCGGCGATTCTGCCGCCGTGGCTGCAGTGGCCGGGATGTCCATGCTTGCCGATACCATCCCAGGGACGGAGGGGAGGACGTCGGATGACCATCACTGTCGCCGAGACGCCGCGGCTGGCCAACGGCGCCGAGCGCAAGGTGTGGCAGGCGCTGATCGACCAGCTCGAACCCGGTGACCTCGTCATCCCCGGCAAGCGCGTCACCGACCACCTCAAGGACCACGAGGTCGACTTCTTCGTCGCGATCGAGGGCGCGGGCATCGTCTGCGTGGAGGTCAAGGGCGGCGAGGTGTGGCACGACGGCGAGACGTGGTGGATCAAGCGCCGGGGCCACGAGCACAAGATGGACCCGGTCCGGCAGGCCCGCGAGGCCTGCTACGCGCTGCGCGACTTCGTCGAGAAGGACCCGCGCTGGAGCCAGGGCCGGTTGCGCTGGGACCACGTCGTCGTGCTGCCCAACACTGACCTCGCCGACGATTTCGCGCTGCCGGATTGCCCGCGCTGGAAGGTGATCGACCGCGCCGAGCTGCCCGACATCGTCGCCAAGCTGCGCCAGGTCTTGCTCGGCCAGGAACTGGACCGGCCCCTGCTGACACGCGACGGCATCGAGCAGCTGGCCGACGCGCTGAGCGGTCGCGGTCTGCCGCAGCGCAGCGTCGTCGCCCGCGCCCTCGAAAACGAGGACGCCGCAGACATTCTCACCGAGCATCAGTCGGTCATCCTCGATGCGATCAAGCTGCTCAACCGCGTCGAGATCCGCGGCGGCGCCGGCAGCGGCAAGACGTTCCTGGCGATGGAGCAGGCCCGCAGGCTCACCCGCGACGGCAAGCGGGTGGCGCTGGTCTGCTACTCGCACGGCCTGGCGTCCTACCTCGAGCGCATCACCGCAACCTGGAACCGTCGTCAGCAACCCGCCTACGTGGGGGAGTTCCACGACCTCGGCAAGAAATGGGGTGCGCCGGAAGGACCTGACGAGTCGCTGCGAACCGATGCGACGGTGCAGTTCTGGGAGCATGACCTGCCCGCCCAGATGGCCGATCTGGCAGCGGGTTTGGAGCCGGGACACCGCTTCGACGCGATCGTCGTCGACGAAGCGCAGGACTTCGCCGACGCGTGGTGGGATCCGCTGCTGGCCGCGTTGGCCGACGAGGAGACCGGCGCGATCTACGTGTTCACCGACGAGGGGCAGCGGGTGTTCAATCGGTATGGCTCGCCGCCGGTACCCCTGGTGCCGCTGATCCTCGACCACAACCTGCGCAACACCCGCCAGATCGCCAACGCGTTCCAGCCGTTGGTCGATCATCCGATGCGCTTCCTCGGCGGCGAGGGACCCGCGGTGCGGTACGTCGCCTGCCCACGCGAGGCCGCGATGAATGTCGGCGACGACGAAGTCGAGCGCCTCCTCGACGATGGGTGGCGCCCGGAGGACGTCGCGCTGCTGACCACCGGCAGCCGACATCCCGAACAGCGCGAACGCCAGGCCGCCGGCAGCTCTGCTTACTGGGACAGCTTCTGGGACGCCGAGCAGGTGTTCTACGGCCACGTCCTCGGGTTCAAGGGTCTGGAGCGGCGCGCGGTCGTGCTCGTCGTCAACGAGGAGTCGGCGTTCGACCGCTCGCGGGAACGGCTTTACGTCGGGCTGTCGCGGGCCCGCGACCAACTCGTCGTCTGCGGCGATCCGGAGTTCATCCGGGAGGTCGGGGGGCCGGATCTGGCTCGGCGGCTGAACATCCGGGTTTAGTCGCTGCTCACGCGGACACGAATAGCCGGATCCCGCCGCAATCGAGGGTCACGAGTGCGGGTGCGGTGACGCATTCCAGCGTGCAATTTCTCCACCGGGTAAACAGACAAACAGCCTGCCGTCCGGCCGAGAAACCGTCCACGCTTCGTATGCTTCGTCGGGGTGGACGTGCAGGCAGGTCCCATCGGTGAAGCCGACGCGAAGGCCGCCCGGGCCTTCCGCGACACTGTGCTCGATGGATTTGCCCACCAGTCGGCGTACGGGGTCGAAAGCTTCCTCGCAATCTGAATCCGGCGAGAAAGACGCGATGCCATCAGATTTGATCGTGATGGGCGATTCGATGACTATCACCGACAGGTCCGACATCTGCATTATGACGGTGTACTCGATCAACACGGATTTCACAGTTGTGCCATTCAGCCCTAAGTCCAGCAAGTCTGTCATCGCCTCCGCTAATAGACGTAACACGCCGGGGGATGAGTCATTCGGTGATCCACCGTCCGGCAATCATTGCACCTCGATATTTATTTCTTCTGGCTGCGGCCATCCGTAGGATGGTGCATCACTCACCCATGCGATCTCCAAACCCGAGACGCGACCCGCGGTAATCCAGACGATGATTTCGCCTTGATAGCTACCCTTGTTCGACACGAAGGCACGTAGGGGGAACGGTCTGTCAGGGATACCGGCGCCAGGTGTGTCAGATGTCATCGCCTTAACGTCGAGTATCCAGGCTGCCGAGTTCCTCACAAACGCACCTTTCAGGTCGCGGAGAAGCAGGTCGCCGTCGGCGATGCTCGGGGCGGACACAATGGCCCGCACCGTCGCCGACTCGTGGGGCGCTATTGGTCGCCAATCACGTGTTGTCATGGAATGAATGCGAGATCGTAGATTCTTAGGTCTCCTCAACTGTGAACAACGCCGTCCTGCTTGCGCCCTTATGCGACTACATGATCCAAATGCTCAGGCCTTGTGTCGTAATGCAACCCACGAGCCCCGCTTCGCGGCGAATCGGACTACGAAGGCCATCTGGCAATGCGGGCAGCGTTGAATCGCCCGAGTAGTGCACTCACCGCGAGCCCGTATTCGGTCGGCTCCCAATCGTCATCCAGGTTGTTGGTCAGCTCATCGCCGAGCGCATTTACTATCTCTTCGGCGTCAGCTCGCGACACCGCGGTGCCAAGCCGAAGGTGCTCGTAAACAGCCGGCTTGCGCCGAGAGACAATCGCGCGGAGCATCTCCGATTCGGCGTCACTGAGAAAATCGAAACTGCTATCCACCACTGGCTCCTCCCGTTCCGCTCGCTTTGTTGCCCCATCCGGTTATCACTCTGCCTTGTTCGTTGACGACGACGGTTGCTTCCTCTCCGAAGTAGTTGTAGCTGACCCGTCCTTGGCCGTCGACGAGTCGTTCGACGTCCCGAACAGGGTTATTGAAGGCGTTCTCTAGAGCCTGTCTATTGACCCCAATTCCGCCGTCGCGTCCCGCGATCTGATCCTCGGCGTGCTTTGTGTAGCCGTTGATCGCTCTTGGAGCTGTATCGGGGATCTTGACCTCGGGACGCGGCGGCTTCTCCTCCGGCTTGTGCTTCCGTCCCAGGTTCTTGATGCGCTGCAGTCTGTGCCGAACACCGACAACGTCATGGGCGCTCTTGACTCCCTTGCTGATGTTCTTCGAGATCTTCCAGGCGCTCACCGCCTCCGCGATGATGCGTGCGTACTTGGTGACTGAATGCGCAGCCTTCGCCGTCGCTGCGACCGCCCCTGCGCCGAACGACACGAACGACGCGGCGACACCCACCGCAGCGGTGGTAGCCAGTTCGACAGCGAGATCCTCCAGGATCCCTTCCAGGCTTGTTCGGAGATCGTCGAGCGCCGTCTTGTAGTCGGCGCACGACTGGGCTAGCTCAGCACATCCGTCCAGGACGGACCTCGTCGCTTGTTGCAGCTCCTCGAGGTCACGAACGATGTATTCGACCTCCGGAGAGCGCGTCTCCTGAAAGGCGCGGGCATCGACGCCCAGGCCCTCGGCGACGGCTCACGGGGAGGGTCGCCTCATGGATTTGAGCCGGGCGGCGAACATGACAGGCCTGTCGTTCCGGTCATGCTCGTACCTTCGACGGTCAGCAGCCCGCTACTGTCGCCATCGCGGGTTGAAGGGAGTCTTTGTGGCAGTACAGGGGAATGCGGGCAGCCTGGACGAGCGTGCCTGGGCGACGGCGACATGGTCGGCGCCCCTGGTCACCCAGCTCATCCTCGCGCTCCTGATCGCGTCAGCGTGGCTGCTCGGGAAATGGTTTCCTGGTCCGGCTCTGCCACTTTTCGCAGCAAGTGCCATCGGTGTCTTCGTGCTCTGCGCCGTCGCGACGTTTGTCTTGATCAGATCGACGTCGTCGCGGGCGCGCGGGATGGCCCTGAGCGTGGCGGGGTCCTATGTCGTCGTGCTCGTCGGCGCGACGCTCTACGGAATCTGGATGCTCCCATGGTGAACGACGCGCGGCCCCAACCGGTCAGCTACGGACCAGCCACCTTCGTGGCTGCGCTCGTCAACATCCTGATCGTCGAAGTCGCCCTGTGGCTGACCGTGCCGTGGATCGCGCTGGCGGTCTTCGTGGTGCCTCTGCTCGTCGTCGTCGTCGACGTCGTGGTGGCCGCGATCCTGACGTCGCGTAGCGGAACCCTGTCGCAGGTCGGCCGGGGGATGCTGATCGGATTGATTGCGGCGCCAGCCACATTGGTGGTGTTCCTGCCGGGCTTCTTCCTCGCGCAAGCGTTCGGCCTGGTCTGACTCAGTGCAGCGCAGCCGCCGCGAACATCACGACGACGAACACGAACTCGAAGACCACGACGCCCATCGCCGCGATGAGCGCGCCCTTCGCGAACTCGAGATGTCGCTTGACCGGGACGATCGCGGCCACCCCGGCGACGAGTGCGGGAAAGAGGGCAGCGAACGGCCAGTACACGCCGAACGTCAATGAGACCGAGGCGAAGCCGACGAAGAACCCCGCCAACAACACCCCAGGACCCACAACGGTTGCCCGACTCGTCACAGAGACGTCCCCACGTCTGCCGCCACCCCGGCCGCGACGAACACCGCTACCGGCACCACCCCTGTCAGCGGAGCCAGGATCAGCCCAACTCCCCAGCTGCTGCCCGACGTGGTTCTCGAGAGGAGCGCACCGGCTACCAGCAGCGCCACCGCCGCGAGGCCGACGGCCGTCCACGCCGCAGTGGCGCCACCGGACGCGAGCAGGGTGTAGAGGGCAACCGCCCAGAACGTCCCACCCGCAAAGGCCCCGATGACGGTGGCCCGAGTCCAGTTCATCGTCGGGACGCCTCCATCGCTCGCTGCCACGTCTCTCATTGTGGACCCTGCCCGTCGTCCCCGAGCGCGGCAATCGCGCGCCAGCACCTCGGCCGCCGTGGCGCAAACTGCGAGCCGGTTGGCGCGAATTGCGAGCCGTTGAGCGCGGTCGCCGACGTATGGTCGAGTCAACAAACTCCGTCGGCACCCACAGAGGAACACCATGAGCTGGTCCACCAAAGACATCCCTGACCTGCACGGCAAGACCGCCGTCGTCACCGGCGCCAACGGCGGTCTGGGCCTGGCCTCGGCCAAGGCGCTCGCCGGCCATGGCGCCCACGTCGTCATGGCGGCCCGCAACCAGACCAAGGCGGCCAGCGCACGGGACGAGATCCTGGCCGCGCACCCGGACGCGTCTCTGGAGATCGTCGAGCTCGACCTCGGCTCGCTCGCATCGGTCAAGGCCGCCGCCGACGCCATCGCCGCCAAGCACCAGCGCATCGACATCCTGATGTGCAACGCCGGCGTGATGGCCATGCCGCAGGGCACCACCGAGGACGGCTTTGACACCCAGATGGGCACCAATGTGCTCGGCCACTGGGCCCTGCTGTCGCACCTGCTGCCCATCGTCGTCGCCACCCCGGGGGCGCGCGTCGTCACGCTGTCGAGCACCGCCCAGCACATGGGCCGGGCCATCGAGCCCGCGGATCCGCACCTGCGCAAGAACTTCGACGCGTGGCGCATGTACGGCAACACCAAACTCGCCATGCGCCACCTCGCGGTCGGGCTGCAGGCACAGTTCGAGCGGGCCGGGGTCGACGCCAAGGCACTGTCGGCCCAACCGGGACTGACCAACTCCGACCTGCAGACCACCACCCACGCCGAGGGCGGCGCCGGGCCGATGGGCGCCTTCTTCGAATGGCAGACCAAGACGATGGGCATGTCGACCGAACGCGGCGCGCTGAGCCAGCTGCGCGCGGCCACCGACCCCAAGGCACCCGGCGGCGGCTTCTACGGCCCGCTGTTCGTGACCAACGGGCCGCCGGTGCGCAAGCCGCTCGTCCGTCCCGGCAGCGACGCCGCGGTCAAGGCGCTGTGGCAGGTCGCCGAACGTGAAACCGGTTTGAAGGTCGATGTCGCTGCGGCACTTGCCACGTCGTGAACATCGCGCCGTATCGGCTGTCGATGCCGTTGGTTCGGGTGGTCCTCGCCGACCTCGGCATCCGGCCGGCCGACGTGCTGCGCGTGGCGGGACTGCCCGCTGACTTGTTCACCCGCGACGAGGCGCTGCTGCCGCCCCGGCAGCACTACGCCCTGTTCGAAGCGCTGGATCAGCTGGTCGGTGACCGCGACCTCGCGGTGGCGATCGCCGACAAGCTGAGTCCCGAGGTGTTCGACCCGCCGATCTTCGCCGCGCTGTGCAGCCCCAACCTGCAGGTCGCTGCGGAACGGATCGCCGTGCACAAGCGATTACTCGGCCCCCTGAGACTGCGCGTCACCGCCGACGCCGACGGCCTGGACATCGAGATCATCTGGCCGCCAGGAGATCCGGTGCCAGCGGTACTCTCCAGGTTCGAGGTGGCGTTCTGGGTCGCCCTGGCCCGTCTCGGGACCCGGACCCTCGTCGTCCCCCAACGCGTCGTGCTGCCCGGGCCGACAACGCAGGTCGACGCGCTCGAGACGTGGTTCCGCGCCCGTACCGAGTGCGGTGACACGACCGTCGTGCGGTTCTCGATTCTCGACGCTCACCGTCCGTTCCTCACCGCGAACGCCGGCATGTGGGACTTCTTCGAACCCGAGCTGCGGCGTCGTCTCAACGACCTGGGCGACGACGCATCGCTGGGCGCCAAGGTCCGCGCCGCGCTGATCGAACTGCTGCCGGCCGGCTCCGGCACGGCTCAGGGTGTCGCCAAGCATCTCGGTATCAGTACCCGCACGCTGCAGCGCCGCCTGGGCGAGGAAGGGGTGACGTTTCAGAAGGTTCTCGCCGACCTGCGTGAGGAACTCGCCCACCACTACCTGACGCAGTCCAGTCTGTCGCTGACCGAGATCGCGTTTCTGCTCGGCTACGACAACGCCAATTCGTTCCACCGGGCGTTCAATCAATGGACGGGGCGCACGCCGCTGGGTGTCCGGGAGGCCGCGGGCTGAGATCCGATAACTTCTCTGCTGGCCAGTGGCATCTGTGGATAGCCCGAAAACACCGGTGAGACCTGTCGCTGTCCGCGGGTAACGTCGCGACCATGAACGAGGCACGCAAGCGTCGCAAAGCCAAGCAAGCGCGCCGCGATGCGCAGCGGAGGACGCGGGCGCGGCAGCCGCAGGACAACCCACAGACCGAGGGGCCGTTGGCTGGTGTGCCCGTGACGGAGGAAGCGCCGTTGGACGAAACGGCCACGGATGAAACGCCGTTGTTGGACGAGGTGCGGCAGGCGCTGGACGGTCATCCGCTCGAAATGCTCAGCATGGCAGGCATGCTCATCGAGGCCACCACACCCGACCCCTTCGCATATCTACCGGGGCGTCCCCAGCGCGAGACGGTTGACCTGGCCCGCCTGGTGGACAGCTTCATCGATGTCCACACCGACGAGACGACGGCGCTGCTCGCTGTGCTCGGTGAACTCCTCGATGACCCCGACATGCAACAACGCTGCCGCCAGGAAGTCGCGGATCGACGACACAGCATGCCCCCGTGGATCGCCGGCCTCGCCGACATCGACGTCTACCGGACCGTGCAGAGGGCGCACGTACTCGGTGACGATGACGAGATCATCCTCGGCGCCAAGCTGTCGACCGGCGAGGAATTGACGTGCGCCGCGTTCATCGACCACCACACGTTCTCCGTCGTCAAAGACGCGTTCGTGATACCTGATTCGATCGACACGGTCGTCCGGACGGCGCAAGAGCGCAACACCGATCCCGACATCAGCCTGGTGGACATGGATCCGGCCGACGCGCGGGCATGGCTCGAGCACGGACTGTCGCAACACCCCGTGTTCACCGGCCAATCCGACACCTGGCCCGCCTGCCGGCCACTTCTGCACTGGCTGACTCGCCGCCTACCTGCCGGCGGGACGCCGTACCAGTCGCCGGAGTGGGATCCCGGCGACCTCAGCGAACTGTGTGACGAGTTCTTCGCCTCCGAGGACGGTGCCCGGTTCACCCGTCGTCGGCACGGAGTGCTGCTCGAAGGACTGCTCAGCGAGGGCGACCCGCTGCGGTGGAGTGTGACCAAAATCGAGCGCCTGTTCCGCCACGGCCTCGACGACAGCGACGAGCCGCTCGCGGTGATACTCGAAACGCCTCAGCTGCTCAAGTCCTTCATCCCGTTCGCACACGCCCGCAGTGGAATACGTGACGCACTCACCGCCGAGGCGCTCGCCGCAATCGACGCACGAGCAACGTCCCGCACTGACTCACCATGAGCTGCCAGGCCGGTGCATCGAAAGCTACGAGCCGGCTCACCTAGCGTCACCGCGCGGGAAGGTGCTCCTGGTAGAAGTCGGCCAGCCGATCGACTGCCTGGTCGACGTATTCGGCTACGTCGTACATCTCGTAGTGGCCGGCACCCTCGACGATCATCAGATCGACCGGGTTCGGTGCGAGCTGCCAGAGCTTCATACCCGCCTCATACGACCCGGTCACCCCTCGCCGGCCGGCCAGGATGACCTGAAGGGGCTGGGTCAGCAGCGGATCGACGAGATGAAAGGCGTCGTAGCCCAACAGAAGTGCGTCGCTGCGCGCCAACCTGCGGTTGGTGGAACGCGGGTGCCCGCCACGCGGTGTGCGGTAGTAGCCGATGGCCTGAGTGTTGTCGATGTCGGTGATGCCGGCGGCGGCGGCATCGTCGGGGGTGTCGGGCAGCCAGTTGAGTCGATCGAGCTCATCGGTCCGGACCTCGCGGGTCCGGTCGGCGGCCAGACGGTCCAGGGCCGCGGCGGGGCCATCGGGCGCGAACGCCTCGGAACGCCAGGAGTCTCCCATGTTCCCGGCGACCACGGTGCCGACCGCCCGGATTCGATGATCGGTGCGGGCAGTATGCACCGCATAACCGCCACCGGCGCAGATACCGAGCACGCCGATACGTTCGGGATCCACGTCGGGGACCACCTGCAGCGCGTCGATGGCGTAGGAGATGTCCTCGCCTCGACGGTACGGGTCCTCCAGATCCCTTGGCTCGCCACCGCTTTCTCCCTGGTAGGCGGGATCGAAGACGAGCGCGGCGATTCCGCGTGCGGCAAGCCGGGATGCGTAGTTCGCTCCGATCTGCTCCTTGACGCTGCTGCCGGGAGTCGACAGCACGACAACCGGGAGCGGGGGAGCGCCGGCGACGTCGTCGGGGAGGTGAAGCACGGCCGCGAGGTCGAACGATCCGCGGGGGATCCTCATGGGCTTGGTTGTCACTGCTGGTTACCTTTCGGGTCGATCCGCGTCGTACAACCACGGGTCAGGTGAATCCATTCACCGCGACGACGAACACGTGGTGCGACGCCTCGGCTGACAGGGCTGAACATCGTGGGATCAGAATCAGAACTGGCTGACTCCACCGTCGACGTAGATCTCTGATCCGTTCATGTAGGAACTGGCGTCGGAGGCGAGGAAGGCGACCACGCCGGCGATCTCCTCGGGACGCGCGCGGCGTCCCAGAGGGACGGTGGCGGTCAGCTCCTCCAGGGCGCCGTCGGATCCGGAGAAGAGATCGGCCAGGCCCGGCGTCTCGGTGAGCCCTGGCGCGACGACGTTGACGCGGATCCTGCGGTCGACGAGCTCGGCGGCCCAGGAGCGGGCCAGCGACCGGATCGCGGCCTTCGACGCGGCGTACAGGCTCGCTCCAGGGGCGGCCTTCACGTCGCCGTTGGAACCGCACAGGATGATCGAAGCGCCCTCGCCGAGCAGGGGAAGGGCGGCTTGCACCGCGAAGACGATGCCGCCGACGTTGGTGTCGAAGATCCTGCGGTGATGTGCCCACGTGATATCGCCCAATGTCGCGAACTCGTTGATGCCCGCATTGGCGAAGACGACGTCGAGGCGGCGACCACTGGCTTCGACAGAGGATCGGACGCGGTCGAGATCGGCCTGCTCGGTCACGTCAGCGCGAACAAAGCTGGCCTGATCTGCACCGATATCGGCCACGGCCTTTTCGAGCGCGTCCTGGCGGCGTCCGACGAGGAAGACGTAGGCGCCTTGCTGGGCAAGAGTCCGTGCTGCGGCGAGGCCGATCCCCGACGTTGCTCCCGTGACGAGTGCGGTCTTTCCCGTCAGGTCTGTCATGAAGTCTCCACTTCTGTACCGATCGGTTGGCGGCGTCGACCCTACCAGTTTTGTACCGTTCGGTAGGGGCGCCGCTAGACTCGTGCGCATGGTGGAAGCGCAGCGGAATGCAGGAGGCCGGCCGCGCGAGTTCGACGAGGGCCTGGCGCTCGATGGCGCCATCGAGGCGTTCTGGCGTCTCGGCTACGAGGGCGCGTCGATGGCCGAGCTCACGCAGGCCATGGGCATCAACAAGCCGAGCCTGTACGCCGTGTACGGCAGCAAGGAGAAGCTCTTCGAACGTGCCCTCCAACGTTACGGCGAGTGCTACCACCAACACCTGAAAGCGTTGCTGTCGCAGCCGAGTGCCTACGACGTGATCGAGTCCTATCTCCGGGACACCGCGGTGGCCGTGCGTGCCGGGATCGCCCCGGGGTGTCTGTCCATCCAGGGCGGACTCTCCTGCGCACCGAACAACACCCGCATACCCCAGCTGCTTGCCGACTACCGCGGCGGAATCGAGGACGCCGTCGCCGCCGCCCTGGCCGCGACCGAGGATGCCTCCCGTATCGACACCGATGCCCTGGCGGGATACGCGGTCACGATCGGAAAAGGGCTGGCCGTGGACGCGGCCGCCGGAGCGTCGCAGGCCAAACTGGACGCGGTCGTCGACGTCGCGTTGGCCGGTCTCGCGAACGTGCTCGCGCGGGAATCGGGATAGGGCCCTCATCGGCCGGGGAGCGGCCTGAGTGAATCACCGGCGCGGCCTGCGGCGAATCACCCGGAGAGTGAAGCCCCCGTGATCCGTTGCGCCACCTCGCCGTAACGCTCGAACCGGTCGGGGTCGGCCAGCGCGTTGTACAACACGACGCGCTCCGCCACCCCGCCGTACTTGGTGATCAGCGCATCGGCCAACTCGTCCCACGTCGACTCGGTGGCGAACATCGCGATGTGCTCGTCGGTGATCTGTGCGGCCATGCCCGCGTAGTCACCGGCCTTCTGCTTCTCCCGGATCCGCGCCGTCGTCCCCTCGAACCCGGCCTCGTCCCAGATGAACGCGTAGTTCGGAGTGCTGCCGTAGAAGCTCATGCTGGCCCGCACCAGCTCCCGCTCGCGGTCACGCTCCTCGTCGGTGTCGCCGACGATCGTCATCACCGGCACGATCACCGCCACATCGGACGCAGAACGGCCCGACTTCTCCGCTCCCTCAGCGCGATTCGGTAGCACGTGGCGTGTGATGTAGCCCGGTTCGCCCAGCGGGTGCACGTGGATGCCGTCGGCCACCTCGCCGGCCATTCGCAACATCCACGGGTTGACCGCGGCGATGTCGACCTTCGGGTCCGGTGCGTCGATCGGTCCCGGGCTCCACTGCGGCGTGATGAAGTCCAGGCTGTAGAAGTCCCCGTGATGATCCAGCGTGCCGGTCCGGAACGCCGCGAAGCACGCCTTGACCGCCTGCACGTAGTCGCGTAGCCGCGGGCCGGGGCGCTCGAACTCCGCGCCGTAGCGCCGTACCACATGCGTGCGCACCTGGGTGCCCAGCCCGAGCCGGAAGTTCCCGCCGGTGGCCTCCTGCAGCTCCCACGCCGCCGCGGCCGTCACGAACGGGCTGCGCGGAAAAGCCACCGCCACACCCGTCGACAACTCCAAGCCCGGCGCCGCCTGCGCCGCCACCGCCGCGTTCAGGTAGGCGGTGCGACCCGTCTCGGTGAACAACATCCCCGAGAAGTGCGCGGCCTGCGTCCGTTGGGCCAGGTCGCCGATACGCCGCAGCGGTTGGGGAGTGGTCATCACGTCGACGTGCATGGCCGAACCCTACGACAGGCGCTGCTGCGGCACAGTGGACTTGCACACCCCCACAACGAGGAGCCGCCGTGACGATCCAGCGCATCAACCCGTCCCAGCTGTTCGACTCCAAGCCGAACGGCCATTCACAGGGCACGATCGTCGAAACCGGCAAGCTGGCCTTCTTTTCCGGACAGGTTGCGTGGAGTCCACAGCACACCGCGCCGCCGGACTCGCTGGCCGAGCAGGCGCAGCTGGTCACCGCGAACCTGCAGGTGTGTCTCGACTCGGTCGGCGCGACGCGCGACGACATCGTGATGGCGCGGGTCTACATCGTCGACCTGACGCCGGAGCGACTCAACGAGGCGTTCCCGGCGCTGCTCGAGTTCTTCGGCGACGCCTACCCCAGCCTCACCGGCATCGGGGTGCAGGCGCTCGCGGGCCCGGAGTTGCACATCGAGATCGAGATGGTGGTGCGGGTGCCCTGATTCGCTGGCCATCCCATCGAGATTGCCGTGGTGGCGGCGAACCCCGCGAAATCACCGCCTTGGCGGCAATTTCGACGCCGTTACGCCTGGCGGCCTGGTATGCCCACCGGCTAGGTCCGGCTGATCGCCGCCAACCGTTTGAACACCCGTTTGTGCAACCGCTCGTCGAAATCGATGTCCAGCACGACGGCCCCCAGGTGCACGGTTCCGCTGGCATGCTCGAAGATCCGCGGCAGCGACTCGACGATCTCGACGTATTCGGTGATGAACTCGCGGTAGCTCTGCAGCGGAGCGTCCAGCAGCCGGGCGCAGTCGGCGAGCACACCGGCGTACTGCGACGGGGGCGCGAGTTCCCGGCATCGCTCGGAAATGTCCAGCAGCCGTTCGTGATAGTCCATCAGCCGGTTGGCGATGTGCTTGATGGCCGCCGGGTCGGCGCCGGATTCATCGTGGGGTTCACCGAATGCGGCCATGAACGCCGGCGCCGCTGTGAAACTCTCCAGCTGCTGTGCCGTCAGCAGCATGTCGTCGATGAGCCCGTACAGACGGCTCGCCAGGTCCGGGCCGCTGAACACCGGGATGGTGTGCGCCGGAGTGAAGCCGAGTTCACTGTCGCGTAGTCGGGGCAGCAGCGGGGCCTGACGCTGAAGCAGCACCGAGGCGAACAGCGCCTGCTCCCAGCAGGGCGGCTTGTCCCGTACCAGCGCGGCGATCTCGCCGTCGGTGCGGGCGATCGCGGCGAGCGGCCGAGCGTCGTCGTCCTCGTCCGGTGAGAGGGCCCGCATCGCCCCGGCGCCTTCGGGCCCGTACACGGCGCGGCTGTCACCGGACAGCATCCACCGGTGCTGACGGTCGGCCCGTCGCCGCAACGCGAACTCCTCCTCTTCGGCGAGCTCCCGTCGCTTCTCGAGGTGACGCGCCAGCGCCCGCCCCGCGAAGAACAGCCCGACCAGTGCGGCGGCCGCGACGAACCACCAGATGTACTTGACCACCAGGCTGATGCCCAGTAGCACCAGGAAGACGGCGACGAATCCGCCGCCGTCCGAGCCTCCCCGCCCCGCCATGCGCACACCGTACGAGTGACCACCGACATTTAGCTTTGG
>NZ_BLTG01000025.1 GCF_017312405.1 Mycobacterium sp. PO1 | reverse complement strand
CTGGCATTACCCTGCGCATCGACAACCGCGAACGACACCGTCGACACACCGGCTCCAGCAGCAGTCAACGTCACCGACGCCAACAACTGCTGATACTCCGACACCGACGCCGAACCGGTGAACGTCAACACCCCACCGGAGAACTCAGCAGACACGTTCTCCGGCAGAAGATCAACGTCGTAACTCAAGACGTCGTCGGCGTCATCGACGGTCACCGTCGCTGAAGACAACGCCTCCGAATCCAGGTCAGTGATCACCAGAACCGGGCTCACCACCACCGGCGAACCCACCACCCCGGCAGCCACCGGTGTCGCCACCACCACCGGAGCCACCACCGCACCCGGCACACCCACCACCGTCACCACCGTGGCGGCCGGCACCGCATTCGGATTGCCCTGCGCGTCCACAACCCTGAACGACACCGTCGTCACACCCGCCGAACCCGACGTGAGCGTGACCGACGCCAACAACTGCTGATACTCCGACACCGAAGCAGCTCCGGTGAACGTCAACACCCCACCGGAGAACTCAGCCGTGACGCCCGAGGGCACGAGATCGGCGTCATAGCCCAGCACATCGTCAGCGCCATCCACTGTCACCGTGGCCGACGACAACGCCTCCGAATCCAGGTCCGTGATCACCAGAACCGGGCTCACCACCACCGGCGAACCCACCACCCCGGCAGCCACCGGTGTCGCCACCACCACCGGAGCCACCACCGCACCCGGCACACCCACCACCGTCACCACCGTCGCCGCCGGCACCGCATTCGGATTGCCCTGCGCGTCAACAACCCTGAACGACACCGTCGACACACCGGCTCCAGCAGCAGTCAACGTCACCGACGCCAACAACTGCTGATACTCCGACACCGACGCCGACCCCGTGAACGTCAACACCCCACCGGAGAACTCAGCTGAAACGTCCTCAGGCAGCAGCGATGTGTCGTAGTCGAGCACATCACCGGAATCGGGATCACCGATTGTCACCGTCGCCGACGACAACGACTCCGAATCCAGGTCAGTGATGGCCAGAACGGGGCTGACGACGATCGGTTCGCCATTGAAGCCCAGAGCAGCAGGAGTGGCGACGATCACGGGTGGGACCTCGACGATCGGATTGACCGTCACGTTCACCATCAGCGCGACTTCATCAGGTTCGGCGAGACCGACGGCCCGCGCGAGGAAGTGGAATACGCGTTGTACCAGCCCGACCAAACCCTTGAGGTGCTCGCCCGAGTCGCTGATGACCACCTTGAAACTGTCGGTCAGAGGCTCCCCGGTGACCACTGTCGTGGGCGTGTAGATGAACTCGCCCGACAGTGGATCTCTGACCACAAGACCGTGCTCAGGTTGACTGATCTTGTAGGTCAACGGGTCCCCATTGGGGTCGAACGCATTGAGGTCGAACAGCACCTGGCCGGTGACGACCTGACGGCCTTCGATCGGCCCCCATTCGGGACTTTCGTTGAAGAACGTGTGGGTGATCTGGCGGCGCACCCAGGCCAGCAGCGCATCGAACCACGGCGTCGGTGCGGGGGCCTCCGGATCCGCAAATGGCGACAGGACGCTCGACACCACCGTCGTGAGGACGTCGACCTCTTCGGTGATTGCCTCTTCGGTGGTTGCGGCGGACGCCAATGGAATGGCGCTCTCGTCGGTTGCCGGTACCTTCACCTCGACCAGATCGCTGACCGTCTCAGCGGTGGTTTCCTCGACGGTGCCACCGGCGACATCCTCATCGACCTCGGTCAGTTCCTCGATATCCGGCGCCGCACTCTCCGCATTGGCATCATCATCGACAACGACGTCACCTGACTGCTCCTCAACCGCGCCGTCGACGGACGCCGAAGACTCTTCACCAGCGGGCGGTGAAGTGGCGGTCTGATCCGCATCGACACTGCCATCGGCATCGGCCGGTTCCTCGACTTCGTCGACCACGGGGTCTTCTTCGTCGGCCTCGCCAGTGAGGTCCGAATCCTCGGATTCGTCATCCGTCGCGACTTCCTCGCCTACGGTTACGTCGTCGAGGCCGGCATCGTCGGCCGGCTCTCCACCGCTCTCGTCACCATCGTCCGTGGCGTCGTCGCTCTGCTTTGAAGACTCACTGCTACCGGCAGACGACGAATCGGCGTCGTTCTCAGATCCAGGAGACGCCGACGGCTCCGACTCACTGTCCGCGTGAGCGACCGCGGAGGAGTTCGCCACGGCGAACCCCACCCCCAGGGCCACAGCTAACGCGCCGACTCGACCGATGTACCCGGCAAACCGGGACGAGTCTCGTCGCACGTGTTTCGCTGATCGTCCGGGACGGTTTCGCTGCAGAGTGTCTTCAGCTAACCAGAATGTGAGGTCGGGCGAGCTTTCCGACTTTTTTTGGGCACGACGATGACACGGCGCGGCACACATAGGTCCTCCGGTTGGTTTTTGCTGAAAACCGGAGGCCGCATCCTCTGGGCAGCGCCCGGCGTGAAGAAGTTGAGCCGAGCGCCCTTAGGGCGGTGTGCCGACTCGGTTCAGCCTCGTGAACCGCAGCGCCATTGCCGCTCCCCGACCTATCCAGACCGGTGCAAACCGGTTTGCTGAAAGTTGCGCCGACTGTTTGACGCGAACGTCACAGATCTGAGCCTAAGCGAATGGGGTGATGTGCGTAACAATATTTGCGTCGGTCTTTGCGAAGAGAATCAGATAGTTGCATGTCAACGTATTTGCCAGACGCAAATACGCAGTTCAACAGTGGTTCAGGACGCAATCTACGAAACTATCGTTCGCGAAAATCGGTCAGTGACCTGATGCTTGGCCGATCGCTGCGATGACTTCGCGCTCGAACAGGTCGATGCCGGAGCGGTCGTAGGCAGCCTCCGGGAAATAGCAGATGAGGTACTGGCATCCAAGGTTGCGGAGTCTTCCGATGGCCTCGACCAGCTGCTCTGGGGTGCCTGCGCCGGCTTGGGGGGTGCTCGTGGCGGCGATCATCGCGTCCGCCGCATCTTCCCCGGCCAGCTCGACCATCCGGGAGCGCACCCGTTGCAATCGTTCGCTGACCTCGGCCTCCGTGGCACCCACGACGACATTGATGTTCGCCGAGCGCACGATGCGGTCGTAATCGGTGCCGACATCTCGACAATGGCCGGCCAGGATCTCCGACTTGTGCGCAAACCCTTCGGGCTCAGAAGTGAAGTTGGTGTATTGCGCGTACTTCGCCGCGATGCGCAACGTGACCTTTTCGCCACCCCCGGCGATCCACAGCGGTATGCCGCCTTCCTGCAAAGGCTTGGGCTCGACGATGGCGCCGTCGACCTGGTAATGCTTGCCGTCGAAGCTGACGACGCCCTCGCGCCAGGCGTCGCGCATGATTTGGACACCTTCGTCCAACCGGCCCAACCGGACACCCGCAGTGGGAAAGCCGTAGCCGTAGGCACGCCACTCGTGCTCGTACCAGCCGCCGCCGATGCCCATCTGCACGCGCCCACCAGAGATCAGGTCGGTGGTCGCGGCCACCTTGGCCAGGTACGCCGGATTGCGGTAGCTCATTGCCGTGCACATCTGACCGAGCTTGATCCGTGAGGTCGTGGCCGCGTATGCCGCCATCAACGACCACGCTTCATGCGTCGCCTCGTGGGTGGGGACCGGCACGGTGTGGAAGTGGTCGTACACCCACAGCGAATCCCACGCGTCCCTGCCGTCGACGTAGGTGGCGAGGTCGCGCATCACCGGCCACTGTTCACCCGGGTCGATACCGACCAGATCGAGTCGCCAACCCTGGGGAATGAACAATCCGAAGCGCATGGGTACGACAGTAGGCGCTCGCGCTGAAAGGCAGTGTCGGATGTCGACGCTACTGTCGCACCATGGCTCTTTCCAGAGATGAACGTGAGCAGTTCCTCGCTGAGCCGCACGTCGCGGCACTGTCGGTGAACGCCGGAGGTGACCGTGGGCCGCTGACGGTGCCGATCTGGTATCAGTACAGCCCTGGCGGCCAGCCGTGGGTGCTGACCGGGGCCGGCTCACGCAAACACCAACTCATCGAGGCCGCGGGACACTTGTCGCTGATGGTTGAACGGTCCGAGCCGACGGTGCGCTACGTCGCCGTGGACGGGCCGGTCAGCCGGATCGAGGCTGCCACCGACGAACAACTGGTCGAGATGACCGAGCGCTACCTGGCACCGGAAAAGGTCGACGGGTACCTCGACTACGCCCGCCGTGAGCTCGGTGAGAACGTACTGATCGTGCTCGAGCCGCAGCACTGGCTCTCGGCTGATCTCGGAGCCGTGTAGCGCTACCCGCCCGGGTACAGCGCGGCGACGTCGCGCAGACTGACCTTGAGCGCCGGCGTGCGTGGCAGCTCCCCGACTACCACGACGGCGACGGGCACGTTGTAGACCGGAAGCGTCCGTCGCACCAGGTCTTTCAATTCCTCTTCCGAAGGCTCAGCGCCAGGGACCACCTCCACGGCGGCGAACGGCACCTGCCCCAAGCGGGCGTCGTCCACTCCGACCACGCATGCGTCTCGCACTCCGGGGTGCGAGATCAGCACGCGCCGAACGGTCTCCGGAAGAATCTTGAAGCCGCCGCGAATGATCGCGCCATCAGCCCTCCCGTGCAGGGTGACGAACCCGTCGGAGTCGATGCTGGCGATGTCGGTGGTGCGTATCCAATTCGGCCCGATCGGCGCCACCTTGGCCTCCAACAGCCCGGGCTCCCCGGAGGCAACTTCGGCGCCCGTGTCGGGGTCGACGATCCGCAGTTGGGTGTCGGGCAGGGCCCGCCCCACGCTGTCACGCTTGGTCTGGGCGAACTCATCGAGCATCTCCGGCGTCCACGCGCACAACGATCCGGCGAATTCCGTTGCACCGTAGGCTAACCTGATGGGCACCTGGTAGCGCCGCTCGAACTCGTCGCGCGTCTCGGGATCCAGCGGCCCGGAGGCGCTGATCAAGAAATCCAGCGAGGCGAGATGGCTTTTGGGTACGTCGGCGTCGAGCAGCATGCGGATGACCGCCGGCTGCACCCCGGCGCGGACCACCCGGTGCCGGCGTACGACGTCGACCCAAGCCTCGACGGAGAACCGCTCGAGCATGGCGATCCGGCGCCCGTTGTACAGGCCTGCGATCAGCTGACACACCCCTATCCCACCGAACTGCCAGTACGCGAACTCCGGCGGCGCATCCGCGGGGGCGCGCTCACCGGCCGTCACGCTGAAGACGGTCCGCTCGAGCACGGCCGTGCGGATGGATTGCCGCTTGGGCGGCCCGGTGGTGCCGCTGGTCAGGATTTGTAGTGCCACACCGTCTTCGGCTTCGGCGTGCCGACGTGCCGAATCGCGGCGCTCGAGACCGGGTACCGGATCCACGGTCGGTTCTGTCTCAGAGAGCGCGAGTCCGGCGGACCCAGCCGATGACGCCGCACCTCTTACCGGGTCGGTCCAGTCCTCGCGGTCGGCCACCACCGCCGCAAGGGCCAGGTTCTCGATGTCGTGGGCGATGGCCTCGGCTGACTGGAACGAATAGATCATCGAGACGGCACGCCCCGCGGCCAGACATCCCGCGATCACCGCGGCGTGCTGGAGGCGGTTGCGAACCACCAGGCCCACCGGCGCGTCATCAGCCACCCCGGCGCGCCGAAGCGCCGAGGCGACAGCCCGACCATAGGCGGTGATGTAGTCGCCCGAGTACCAGCAACCTTCGAACTCGATGCACGGCTCCCCGCCGTAGCCCGCGAGCGCCGCCGCGAACCTTTCGGTAAACCCCTCCGGCACCGCTTCACCATACGCAACAGCCCCCGGCGTACCGGGGGCTGTTGGTCGATTCGGGTTAGGACAGCAGCGAATCCGGCGGGGTGAACCGCTCGCCGTACTTGGCGGCCAATTCCTTGGCGCGGGCAACGAACGCTGCCTTGCCGATTCCGCCGGCGCCCTGATAGCCGACGATGAACTGGGCCGAGCCACCGGTGTACGGCGGGAAGCCGATGCCCATGATGGAGCCGATGTTGGCGTCAGCGGTCGAGGTGAGGACACCCTCGTCCAGGCATTTCTGGGTCTCCAGCGCCTCGGCGAACAGCATCCGGTCGATCATGTCCTGCAGCGGAACGTCGGCGCTACCGGACTTGAAGGTGTCGGCCAGACCGTCCCACAGCCCGACCCGCTTGCCGTCGACGTACTCGTAGAACCCGGCGCCCTTGAGTCGCGACGGACGGCCGATCTCGATCATCGTGTTGACGACGGCCTCCGCCGGATGCGGATCGTAGGTGCCACCGGCCTCCTCGACACCCTGCCGGGTCGCGGTGGCGATCTTCTGCATCAGCTCCAGGTTCAGCTCGTCGGAGAGCTGCAGCGGCGGGGCCGGGTATCCGGCCTGAGAACCCGCCTGCTCGATGCTGGCCGCAGGTACGCCCTCACCCAGCATCGCCAGCGCCTCGTTGACGAAGGTGCCGATGACGCGGGAGGTGAAGAAGCCGCGGCTGTCGTTGACCACGATCGGCGTCTTACCGATGGCCAGCGTGTAGTCGAACACCCGGGCCAGCGCCTCATCGGAGGTCTTCTCCCCCTTGATGATCTCCACCAGCGGCATCTTGTCGACCGGGGAGAAGAAGTGGACGCCGATGAAGTCCTCCTGGCGCTTCACTCCGGTGGCCAGCCCGGTGATGGGCAGCGTGGAGGTGTTCGAACCCAGCACCGCGTTCGGCTCGACGATGTCTTCGATCTCCTGAAACACCTTGTGCTTGAGTTCCTGGTTCTCGAACACGGCCTCGATGACGAAATCGACACCCTTGAGGTCCTGCGGATCGGCGGTCGGGGTGATGCGGGCCAGCAGCGCGTCGGACTTCTCCTGGGTGGTCTTGCCCCGTTCGAGCGCCTTGGCTTCCAGCTTCTCCGAGTAACCCTTGCCCTTCTCGGCCGCCTCGATCGAGACGTCCTTGAGGACGACGTCGTAACCGGCCTTGGCCGAGACGTAGGCGATACCGGCGCCCATCATGCCCGCACCCAGCACGCCGATCTTGTTGATCTTGACCGGCTCGATGCCGTCCGGCCGTGAGCCGCCACCGTTGATGTGCTGCAGATCCAAGAAGAACGCCTGGATCATGTTCTTGGCGGTCTGGCCGGTGACCAGCGAGGTGAAGTAGCGGCTCTCGATGCGGGTGGCGGTGTCGAAGTCCACCTGCGCGCCCTCGACCGCAGCATCCAGGATGGCCCGCGGGGCGGGCATCGGCGCACCCTTGAGCTGCTTCTTCAGCAGCGCCGGGAACGACGGCAGGATCGAGGCGAGCGCCGGATGCGACGGGGTGCCGCCGGGCATCTTGTAGCCCTTCTGGTCCCACGGCTGGGTGTGCGCGTCCGGATTGGCTTTAATCCATGCCTTGGCGGCCGGGACCAGCTCGTCGACGCTGCCGACGAGTTCGTCGACCAGGCCGATCTCCTTGGCCTTAACGGGCTTGAACCGGGTGCCCTGGGAGAGCACCTCCATGAAGGCTTTCTGGATGCCGAACATCCGCACGGTGCGCGCAACGCCACCGCCGCCGGGCAGCAGGCCCAGCGTCACCTCGGGCAGGCCGATGACCACGCCCTTGACGTCGGCGGCGATGCGGTGGTGACACGCCAGCGCGATCTCCAGACCGCCGCCCAAAGCAGCGCCGTTGATGGCGGCGACCACCGGCTTGCCGAGGGTCTCCAGCGTGCGCAGGTCGGCCTTGATGAACTCGACCTCGGCGAAGGACTCGGCGGCGTTGTCGGGGCCGACGTTCATCATGCCCTTGAGGTCACCGCCGGCGAAGAAGGTCTTCTTCGCGCTGGCGATCACCACACCGGTGATCGAATCTTGCTCTGCCACAAGCCGCTCCACGGCGTTGTGCATGGATTCCTTGTAATGCTCGTTCATCACGTTGGCCGAACCGGTCGGGTCGTCCAGCGTCAGGGTGACGATGCCGTCGGCATCCTTGTCCCACTGAATGGTGTTCTCTGCCATTGTTGTTCGTTTCTCCTCGACGCCCGGATCAGACTCGCTCGATGATGGTTGCGACGCCCATGCCGCCGCCGATGCACAGCGTGATCAGCGCGCGCCGCGCGTTGCGCCGCTCGAGCTCGTCGACCATGGTGCCGGTGATCATGGCGCCGGTGGCGCCCAGCGGGTGGCCCATGGCGATGGCACCACCGTTGACGTTGAGCTTCTCGTCGGGGATGTTGAGATCCTTCTGGAACTTCAGCACCACTGAGGCGAATGCCTCGTTCAGCTCGAACAGGTCGATGTCGTCGACCGTGAGGCCGGCGCGGTCGAGCACCTTGCGGGTGGCCGGGGTCGGCCCGGTGAGCATGATGACCGGGTCGGCGCCGCTGGTCGCGGTGGCCACGACACGGGCGCGCGGGGTCAGGCCGGCGGCCTTGCCTGCGGACTCGGAACCGATCAGCACCAGCGCGGCGCCGTCGACGATGCCCGAGCTGTTGCCGCCGGTGTGGACGTGGTTGATCTTCTCCACGTAGTGGTACTTCTGCAGCGCCACATCGTCGAACCCGCCCATCGCGCCGACACCGTCGAACGCGGTCTTGAGCTTGGCCAGACCCTCCATCGTGGTGTCCGGGCGCATGTGCTCGTCATGGTCGAGCACGACCAGACCGTTCTGGTCCTTGACCGGCACCACGGACTTGGCGAAGTAGCCGCCGGACCAGGCCGCGGCGGCCTTCTGCTGGCTGCGCAGCGCGTAGGCGTCGACGTCGTCGCGGGAGAAGCCCTCGATCGTGGCGATCAGGTCGGCGCCGATGCCCTGCGGCACGAAGCCGATGCGGTAGTTGGTTTCGGGGTCGCTGGCCCACGCGCCGCCGTCGGAGCCCATCGGGACCCGGCTCATCGATTCGACGCCGCCGGTGATCACCAGGTCGTCCCAGCCGGAGCGCACCTTCTGCGCACCCAGGTTCACCGCTTCCAGCCCGGAGGCACAGAACCGGTTGAGCTGGAAGCCGCCGGTGGTCTCCGGAAGGCCCGCCACCAGGCCGGCAGTGCGGGCGATGTCGCCGCCCTGGTCGCCGACGGGCGAGACGCAGCCGAGGATGACGTCGCTGATCAGGGTCTCGTCCAGGTCGGGGTAACGCGACCGGATCTCGTCGATCAGACCGACGACGAGGTTGACCGGCTTGATCTCGTTGAGCGACCCGTTGCGTTGCTTGCCGCGAGGCGTGCGGATCGCCTCGTAGATGAAGGCTTCTTCGGACATGTGTGTCTCCAGGTCCTGTTCAGGGAACCGCGGACCTGTGGACAGCCCGGTCCGCGGGGAGGCTGCTCCTCTGCCCGCGATGCTAGCAGCCTCGCCCAACCCGTTGGTTGGGCCCCGGAGAGCCCGAACAGACGAACTCGCACGATCCCGGCGGGATCGTGCGAGTTCGGAAGATCCAGGGGCGGGCGTCGCCGCTAGTCCGGGCTGCCCTCGCTGTCGTCGAAGAACGCCCACTCGCCGTCGTGCTGGACTTCGATGCGCCAGCCCAACTCGGAGTTGTCGGCCTTCTGGTCGACGAACCAGGCATGCGCGTCGTCCGCGCTCTCGATGTCCTTCGTGTCGACGACGTCACCTTTGGGGTTGAGCACTCGGTAGGTAGCCATGGCAGCGGTGTTCCCACGCGCGCGGTCTCGCACACCTGCCATCGGTCATGCTGACGGTGATGTCACCGATTCGGTGAGGGTGGGGTAATCGGTGTAGCCGCGCGGCCCGGCAGCATAGAACGTGGTCGCGTCCGGTTCGTTGAGCGGTGCGCCGGCGCGCAGCCGAAGCAGCAGATCCGGATTGGCGAGGAACGCCCGACCCACCACCGCGGCGCTGATGACGCCCCAGTCGGCCAGATTCTCCAGCTCGGCGAAATCGCTGTCGACGTCCCGCGGCGTGTTCAGCAGCAGCGTCCCGGCCCACTGGGTGCGCAACGTGGCAAACGCCGGCTGGGAAGGCTGGATGAGCAGGTGCAGGTAGGCGATGTCGAGCGAGGCGATCCGGCAGAGCAGCGCGTCGTAGGCGCTGACGTCGTCGATCTCGCGCATGTCCCCCGCTCCGTTCCCGGGTGAGATCCGCAGCCCGACGCGCTGCGGGCCGATCTCCGCGGCGACCGCCTCGACGACCTCGGCGGTGAACCTCGCCCGGTTCTGCGCAGAGCCTCCGTACACGTCGGTGCGCTGATTGACGACGTCGGACAGGAATTCGTGGAGCAGATACCCGTTGGCCGAATGGATCTCCACGCCATCCATTCCCGCGTCGATCGCGCGGCGCGCCGCGGCGCGGAAGTCGTCGACGATCGCGGCGATCTCGTCGGGAGTCAGCGCTCGCGGGACCGGCAGTGGTTTCTTGCCCTCGGGGGTATGGGCGGACAGTTGAGCCGCGACCGGCGACGGACCCACCGTCTCCACGCCGCTGATGTCCGGGTGGGCCATCCGGCCGACGTGCCACAACTGCACGAACATGCGGCCACCTTCGGCGTGCACCGCGTTGGCGATCTCGGCCCAGCGCTGCTGGTGGCGATCGGTGTAGATGCCCGGGGTGTTGCCGTATGCACCGTTGGCCCCACGCGAGACAGCCGTCGCCTCACTGATGATCAGCCCGGCGGAGGCGCGCTGCGCGTAGTAGGTGGCGGCAAGTTCGGACGGGGTCGCGTCGGCCTCGGCGCGCGTTCTGGTCAACGGCGCCATGAAGATCCGGTTCGCGGCGACGGTATCTCCGACCTGAACGGGTTTGAGCAATGCCGAGTTCTCGCCGAGTTGAAACGTCATGACCCACTCAAGTGCACTCGGGCACGAATTCATTCCCGGGTATCAGGCCAGTGCCCGATGGGTCGACGCGAGGTCGGCGAGCACGGACCCCGATACGAGCCCCCACGAGATGGCCAGCGACGTGCACGACGCACGGTTCTGTGCCCCCAGCTTCCCCATCGCGTTCTCGACATGATGGCCGGCGGCGCGTGTGCTGATGAAAAGGTGTGCGGCGATCTGGTTGTTGGTCAGTCCGTATCGAGCCTGCCGGCGCCTCCCGCACGACGTGTGCAGCAGTTCATCGCCGGGACGCGTCATGGAGCTCGCAGCACGCGACCGTTCGCTGGGTAGGACGGCGACTCGGCATCTCAGATCAGAATGGTCAGAGGATTTTCCATCCGCCGGACGAACGCCGCCATCCATCGCGCGGCGACAGCACCGTCGATGACACGGTGGTCGGCCGACAGGGTCACCGTCATCACGGTGCCGACGGCCAGTTCGCCGTCGAGCACCACGGGTTTCCGCGAGGCCGCTCCGACCGCGAGGATGCCCGAATGGGGCGGCTGAGAATGCGTTCACCCCGTACATGCCGAGGTTGGACACCGAGAAGCTGCCGCCCTCGAGTTCCTGTTGCTTGATCTTGCCGGTGCGAGCGCGCGCAGCAAGATCGGCCACCTGCGCCGAGACCGCCGACACGGACATCGTCTCGACTCCACGCAGCACCGGAGTGAGCAGACCACCCTCGACGGCGATGGCCACCGCGATGTCGACACCGTCGAACCGACGGATCGAGTCGGTGTTCCAGATCGCGTTCGCCTCGGGCACTTCGAGCATCGCCCCGGCCACCGCCTTGATCACGAAGTCATTGACCGAGATCTTGGTGGTACCGGCCGCGTTGACCGACGTCCGCAGCGCGAGTAACGCGTCGACCCGACAGTCCTGGGTGACGTAGAAGTGCGGCACCGTCGTCTTGCTCTCCGTGAGACGACGCGCGATCGCCTTGCGCATCCCCGTCAAGGGGATGTCGACATGGCCGGACGCAGCGGCCGCGGACGGGGCGGCCGCGGGCGCCTCCTCCGGCGGCACCGCGGTGGAGGACGGGGACGCCTGGCCGGCCGAAAGCCGCTCCACGTCACGGCGCACGATGCGGCCGCCCGGCCCGGTTCCGGTCAGCGTCTCGAGGTCGATGCCTCTTTCTCGGGCGATCTTGCGCACCAGAGGTGTCGCGAACAGACGGCGGCCGTTGGTGTTGACAGGGGCGTCGGTGACCGTTTCGATCACCGGCGCAGCGGATTCCGGGTCTCGCGGCGACGCGGCGGTGACCGACGAGTCCGGGTTTCGCTCCGCCGCCTGGGTGGTTGAGGCCGGATCGAGGTCTGCAGCGTCCTCATCGGGCGCGGCCACCACAGCGATCGGCTCACCCACAGCGATGGTGGTTCCCGGTTCGGCGATCAGGCGCGCCAGAATGCCCTCGACCTCGGCGGCGTATTCGACCACCGCCTTCTCGGTCTCGATCTCGGCGATGGGGTCACCGATGCTGATCTGCTGTCCGACCGACACCAGCCACGTCTGGATGATCGCCTCACCGGTGTTGGCCAACACCTCCGGCATCCGCACCACGGTGGCCATCAGCGCTGCCCCATTCCGACGCGGACTCGTTCCAGACCGACGACGATCTCCTCGGTCCCCGCGATGGCGGCTCGCTCGAGGACCTTGGAGATGCTCGGCGAGGCCTCCTCACCGCTGACCCGCTCGACGGGCTGGTCCAGCCAGTCGAACAGTCGGCGCTGGATCTCGTCGGCCAGCCAGCCGCCGTAGGAACTGCCCCGCGCCCCCTGTTCGACGATCAGCACGGCGTTCGTCTTGCGCACGCTCGCCTCGATGGTCTCCCAATCCAGGGACGCGCGGTCGAGCCAGCGCAGATCGATCAGCTCGGCGTCGAGGCCGGTCTGTTCGATCGCCTCGGCGCAGCGCGCCACCATCGACAGGTAGCTGATCACTGTGACGTCGGCACCGGCGCGCCGGATCGCCGCCCGCCCCGGCGGGATGATGTAGTCCAACTCGACGTCGGGCACCTTGTCGGCGATCGGATAGAGGTCGACGTGTTCGATCACCAGCACCGGATCCTGCAGCGCCAAGGCCGCGTTCATCAGACCGACGTAATCGGCCGCCGTCGACGGGGCGACGATCCGCCAGCCGGGACTGGTGGCGAAGATGCCGGCCGGGTCCATCAGGTGCTGCGACCCGTATCCGGATCCCATCGCCACTTTGGTGCGCAACACGAACGGCACCGGATTGTCGCCGCCGAACATGTGCCGAGCCTTGCCGATCTGGTTGAACACCTGGTCGGCGGCCACCCACATGAAGTCGGGGTACATGAATTCCACCACCGGCACGAAGCGGCCGTCGAGCGCCAGCCCACCGCCCAGGCCGGTGAAGGCGTTCTCACTGATCGGAGTGCCCACCAGCCGATGCTCGCCGTACTTGGCCAGCCCTTTGGTCGCACCGTTGGTACCGCCGCCCAGGCGGTGTACGTCCTCCCCGAAGATGACGATCCGCTCATCGGTCGCCATCCGGCGGTCCATCACCGCGGCGACGGCACCGACGAATTTGGTGTCCCGCCAGTTGCCCTGGTAGCTGGTGGGTTCGAGAACCTCGAGCGAGTCCAATTCGCTGGCGTCGCCCCGCACCCCGACGTTGACGAAGCCCGGATCCGGCCACAGGTCAGGGCGGATCCGCCGCTTACCCTCGGTTCCGGGATCGGGTTCGAGAAGCTGAGAGACCGCTTCGGCCATGGCCTGCTGACACTGCTTGCGCAGTGCGGCCACGCCGTCCTCGTCGATGTGGCCGAGCTTGATCATCTCGGCGGCCGTCCGGTCCAGCGGATCGCGGCTGCGCCATTGCGACTCTTCGGTCTTGTCGCGGTAACCGAAAGCGCTGCCCGGATAGGGACCGTTCTGGTGGAAGAACCGGTACACCTCGGCCTCGATCACCGCGGGCCCCTGGCCGCTGCGCATCCGTTCGGCCGCCTGCTCGGTGGCCAGGTGCACCGCGAGTGGATCCATTCCGTCCACCCGCCACCCAGGGATCCCGAAACCCTGGCCGCGCACCGACAGACGAGGGTCGGCAGTGATCTCGTCGACGCGGGTCGAGACCGCGTACAGGTTGTTCTCGATGAAGAAGCAGAACGGCAGCCGCCAGGCGGCAGCCAGGTTCATCGTTTCCAGCACCGACCCGATCTGACTCGAACCGTCACCGAAATAGCTGATCGTCAGATCCGTCGTGTCGCTGTGCTTTTGCGCCCACGCGTTGCCCGCCCCCATCGGCACCCCGCCACCGACGATCGCGTTGGTGCCCAGCGCCCCGGCTTCGAACCACTGCAGGTGCATCGATCCCCCGCGGCCGCGGCAGTAACCCTGCGCGAGGCCCAGAATCTCGGCGAGAGTGCGCTGCAACACCCGCTGGATCTTGGGGGTGATCGGCGCCGCGGGGTCGATGACTCCCCCGGCGACATGAGTGAGGGCCTTGGCCAGGAACTGGTGATGGCCGCGGTGGGATCCATTGACCGCATCGCTGGAACGCAGCCCGACGATGGATCCAACGGCGCCGCCCTCCTGCCCGATGCTCGAGTGCGCGGGCCCGTGCACCAGGCCCTCGCCCGCGAGTTCCAGCACGGTTTCCTCGAAGGCCCGGATCAGGTGCAGTTCGGCGAGCATCGTGCCCAGAAGCACCGGGTCAGCGGCTTTCCAGTCTTCTTCGGTGGTGGCGAGCTCGATCCATGGCGAACCCGTTTCCAGGCGGCTTTCGGTTGGCATGGCCCTCTTCTCCATCGACCGGACATCCACTGTCGCCAGATGTGACGTACGCCCCAACAGTAACGTTATTGGATCCACTTTGGCTACATCCGATCCAAAATCGCTTCATTAATCCCGCATCTAGGCGTATGATCGGGACTATTGGATCCACTTAGGAGGACCGCCACGATGTCGCTGCCTGGACTGGTCGGTACCGACCACATCGGTTTCACCGTGCCCGACCTGGAGCAGGCCCACGATTTCCTGGTCCGGGTTCTGGGTTGCACGCACGTGTACACGCTGGGCCCGTACGCGCACGACGACGACTGGATGCAGGTGCACCTCAACGTCCATCCGCGCACGGTGATGCGCGAGCTCCGGTTCTACCGATGCGGCACCGGTGCCAATTTCGAGGTGTTCTCCTACGAACCCGCCGACGGACAGGCCCCGCAACCCCGCAACAGCGATGTCGGCGGACATCACCTGGCGTTCTACGTCCACGATCTCGACGAGGCCGTCGACTACCTGCGCGCTGAAGGAGTCCGCGTTCTGGGCGAGCCGACCGCCAGCGCAAACGCCAGCGAGGGGCAGCGCTGGGTGTATTTTCTGAGCCCGTGGGGCATGCAATTCGAACTGGTCAGCTTTCCCGGCGGCAAGGCCTACGAGGCCGAATCCGAAGTGTTGCTGTGGAATCCGAATCAGCCGGCGAACTGACATGACACAGTCACCCGTGCGGGACGGGATCACCGGGACCCGCGTGGCCGACGAACTCCGTGAGGCGATCCTGCGCGGCACCTATCCGCCCGGCACCCGTCTGCGCCAGGAGGAGCTGGCCGGACAGTACGGCGCCAGCAGGGTGCCGGTGCGAGAGGCTCTGCGGCTACTCGAGTCCGAGGGCCTGGTGACCACGGTGGCCAATGCCGGCGCCTGGATCGCACGGCTGAGCCTGCAGGAGTGTGTGGAGCTCTACCAGGTCCGCGAACGGATCGAACCATTGTTGTTGCGATACAGCATGCCCGAGCTCTCCGAGGGCCAGATCGACCGGCTGGCCGAACTGGCCGACACGATGGTGCGCACGACCGATGTCGAACACTTCCTGGAACTGGACCGCGAGTTCCATCTGGGTAGTTACGCCGGCGCCGGAACCACGTTCCTGGGACCTACGGTGCAGCGGCTGTGGAACACCACCCAGCACTACCGCCGTGCCTTCACCCGGCTGCTCGACGACGAGAGCAACCGTATCGTCCACGACGAGCACCACATGCTGGTCGCAGCGATCCGCGAGCGTGACAGCGACGATGCCGAACGCGTTCTGCTGGGCCATATCCGTCGCACCCGGCGCCAATTGGCGCGCCACCCCGAAGTTTTCTCATGACCACCGATGAAGAGGAGTCGATATGGCGATCGCAACCGTGAATCCGGCCACTGGGCAGACCGTGGCGACCTTCGACGCACATGACAGTGCCGAGGTGGCACGCCGGATCGCGCAGGCCTTCGACGCCGCCCAGACGCTGCGCACGACCACTTACACACAACGCGCCGAGTGGATGCACGCCACCGCCGACATTCTGGAAGCGGACGTCGAACGTGCCGCAGCGATGATCACGCTCGAGATGGGCAAGCCGATCGCCCAGTCCCGGGCCGAGGTTCTCAAATGCGCCAAGAACATCCGGTTCTATGCTGACAACGCCGAATCCTTCCTGTCGGCCGAGGATCTGGCCGATCCGGCCTCGGTCTCGGCATCGGCGGCCGGCACCGTATGGCAACCCCTCGGCGTGGTCTTGGCGGTCATGCCGTGGAACTACCCGCTCTGGCAGGTCATCCGCTTCGCCGCGCCGGCCCTGATGGCCGGCAACACCGGACTGCTCAAGCACGCGTCGAACGTACCGCAGTCGGCTCTGTATCTCGACGAACTGTTCGAGAAGGGCGGCTTCCCGGCCGGTTCGTTCCGCACCCTGCTCATCGGCTCACGCGAGGTCGCCGCGGTGCTCGAGGACAGCCGCGTCAAGGCCGTCACCCTGACCGGCTCCGAGCCGGCCGGTCGCTCCGTGGCAGCCACCGCGGGCCGCGAGATCAAGAAGGCCGTACTCGAACTCGGCGGCTCCGACCCGTTCATCGTGATGCCCAGCGCCGATCTGGACGCCGCCGCCACGGTCGCGGTCAAGGCACGCGTCTCCAACAACGGCCAATCGTGCATCGCCGGAAAGCGGTTCATCGTCCATGCCGACATCTACGACGCGTTCGTCGAGCAGTTCGTCGCCAAGATGAACGCGCTGACGCTGGGCGATCCGATGGACGAGGCCACCGACGTCGGCCCCTTGGCAACCGAATCCGGCCGCGCCGACGTCGCCGAGCTGGTCGACGACGCGGTGGCCAAGGGCGCGCAGGTGCTCGCCGGCGGCAGCGCGCCGGATCGCCCAGGGTGGTACTACCCCCCGACCGTGCTGGCTGGGCTGAACGACGACATGCGGATCGTCATGGAGGAGACCTTCGGTCCGGTGGCCTCGGTGTACAAGGTGGCAGACCGCGAGGAGGCGGTGCGCATCGCCAACCAGACCACCTTCGGACTCAGCTCGTCGGTATGGAGCAACGATGCTGCCGAACAGGATTGGTTCATCGCCAACCTGGACGCCGGTGCGGTGTTCCTCAACGGCATGACGGTCTCCTACCCCGAACTGCCCTTCGGCGGTGTCAAGGATTCCGGCTATGGCCGCGAACTGGCTGCCGCGGGGATCCGCGAATTCTGCAACCTCAAGACCGTCTGGAAGGCCTGACCATGCCCCGCATCAGCTACGTCCGTCCCGAGAACGTCACCGAACCCGATCTGGCCGCGATCCTCGAGGAGTCGCGCACCTACGGCACCCCTAGACTGGAGAGCCAAGCCATCCGCGCCCACGTACCGGCGGTGTTGCGCACCTTCGCCGCAGCCTGGCAGCAGACGTTCCGGGAAGGCGTTCTGGAGCATTCGGTCAAGGAACTGGCCCGGGTGTTCATCGCCAAGAGCCTGGAGTGCGGCTACTGCGCGGGGCAGCGGTCCCACCTGGGTACCGAGGCCGGGCTGACCGAGCGCGAGTTCGACGACGTCATCGAGTTTCGTGACTCGACCGTGCTGGGCGCACGGGAGAAGGCGGCGCTCAAGTGGGCCGAAGCCATCGCCTGGGATCCCGGCCTCGCCGACGACGAGGTCTGGGCCGAGCTGCACACCCACTTCACCGAACCCGAACTGGTCGAGTTGGGCTATTTCATCGCGCTGACCATGGGGCAGCAGAAGTTCCTCAAGACCCTCGATCTGCGCCACGGCGATCTGGGCACCGACAGTCTGGCGGGACTCGCTCCAGCAGTGGCCGAATCACTGCAACCCTGACCGGCGCCCGACCCGACGACCCCTGACGCGACCGGGTGCGCCAGGGGCGCGGGCCCCCTCGGCGCCGGTTCGATCGGGTGCGTACCGCCGTGTCGACGTGTGGGATCTCGACTTCCAGAACGAGGTGGCCGTGCACGAGTTGTCAAAATTGTTGCGGTGGTTGCCGATTGCAGTACTCGGCAAGCTCCCGGCCGTCCGCAGAGGACTGCCGGGAGCTTGTCCCTACCGGTTCGGGGTCAGTACTCGTTGGCGACGAACAGTTCCTGGGCGGGGAACTTGGTGAGGATCACCGGGCCGTCGTCGGTGACGACGACCTCCTCCTCGATGCGGGCCGCGGAGATGCCGTCGGAGGCCGGGGCGTAGGTCTCCATCGCGAACACCATGCCGGCCTGGATCTCCAGCGGGTTCTCCAGCGAGTTCAGCCGGGAGATGATCGGCCGCTCGTGCAGACCGAGACCCAGGCCGTGGGCGAACTGCAGCCCGAACGCCGCCATCTCGTTGTCGAACCCGAAGTCTTCCGCCTTGGGCAGAAGCCGCGCGATCTGATCCGACCCCACGCCGGGCCGAATCGCGTCGATCGACCGGTCCATCCACTCCCTGGCCTGCTTGTAGGCATCACGCTGGCTCTGCGTGGCGCTGCCGACACCGAAGGTGCGGTAGTAGCAGGTCCGATACCCGTTGTAGGAGTGGATGATGTCGAAGAACGCCTGATCACCCGGACGGATGATGCGGTCGGTGAAGTTGTGCGGGTGTGGGTTGCACCGTTCACCGGAGATCGCGTTGACTGCCTCGACCTGATCCGAACCCATCTCGTAGAGCCGCTTGTTGGCCAGGGCCACGATCTCGTTCTCCCGCACGCCGGGCCGCAACGCGTCCACGATGTCCTGGTACACCCCGTCGACCATGGCCGCGGCCTGATTGAGCAGCATGATCTCGTCGGCGGACTTGATCACCCGCGCGTCGAGCATGCTCTGCTGGGCGTCGACCACGGTCAACCCCTGACGCTGCATCTCGAACAGGAACGGCGGCTCCACGATGTCCATCCCCACCGGGGCGCCGGCCAGGCCCGCGTCGGCCAGGATGCCCTTGATCTCGGTGACCGCATCGCGCATCAAACCCGCATCCGGTGCCACCGCGCCGCGGAACCCGAGGAACCCGGGCCGCCAGTTCTCCTGCGGCAGCCACGGTGAATACAGCTTGTGATGGCGCACCGCCGACCCGAAGTCCCACAGGATCGGATCACCGTCGCGGGTGAGCAGGCAGTACCGGATCATCTTGTCGCCCAGCGCACCACCGATCCAGGTCTGCGTGGTGTAGCGGATGTTGTAGAAGTCGAACAGCAGGAACGCGCCGCACCCGCTGGCTTCCAGGGCGGCCTTGGCCCGACCGATCCGGTAGTCCCGCAGCCGGGCGAAGTCCACCCGCTGCTCGTAGTCCACCCCCATGTGGCCAGGCGCGCCGAGGGGACGCACCGCCACCGGTGGAGCCACCAACGCCGTCACGAATGCACCGCTGGGCTCAGACCGTCGTCGACGGCGACGTCCTCGGACTTCAGCTCGACCCCGGCTCCCCGAGCCACTTCGAGCAGCAGCGTGGCGAAGTCCTCCTCCACACCGACCCCGGCGCCGGCGGCCTGCGCGATGATCTGGCGGGTCGCCGAGGCGATCGGCATCGGTGATTTCAGCTCGTCGGCGGCTGCCAGGCCGAGGTCGAAGTCCTTCTGCAACAGGCCCATGGTGAAGGTCGGGGTGAAATCGAGGTTCACAAAAGCCGGGGACTTGTACTGCGTGAACACCGAACCCATGACCGAGTCGTTGAGGAAGGCCAGGAAGTCCGCGCGACTCACGCCGCCCTTCTCCACGAGTACGGTGATCTCGGCCAGGCATTGGGTGACCACGCCCAGCATCAGATTGTGGGCGATCTTGACCAGCCGGGCCACTTCGCCCTCTCCGACATAGGTCACCCCACGGCCGAACACGCTCAACACGGGCTCGATCGACTCGAACACCTCGCGCGGTCCAGAGACCGCCACCGTGAGTTTGCCTGCGGCAATGACTTTCGGGTTCCCGCTGACCGGGGTCGCCAGGAAGTCGCAGCCGCGGGAGTTGGCCGCCTCCCGGATGCGTGCGCTGGCCTCGGCCGAGACGGTCGACGAATCGGCGATCACCCGGGGTGACTGGGGGCCGGTCAGCAGCCCGCCGTCGCCGAGCATCACCTGCTCGAGGTCCTTCGAGGAGCTCACCATGGCGAACACCAGATCGCGATCGGCCAGGTCCACCGGCTGGGTGACCACCTTGGCGCCCTTGTCGGCCAGCGCGGCCGCTTTGGCCGCGGTGCGGTTGTAGACGGTGACGTCGTAGCCGGCATCCAGCAGCCGGGTGACGAGCTGGGCGCCCATACGGCCTGCACCGATCCAGCCGATCTTGATAGTTGAGGCAGACATGTTCGTTTTCCTTCTCTCGTTATGCCGTGGGCTGGGTTGCGGGGGTTTCGGTGGTACTGGGCGCGTGCACCGCACCCCCGAAGTAGAGATCGGCGATCTCCGGGTTGTTCAAGACGGTGGCCGCGGGCCCGGTGAGCAGCACCCGGCCGCTTTCCATCACGATGCCCGACGAGGCCATCCGCAGACCGAGTCTGACGTTCTGCTCGACCATCAGCACGGCTTTACCGGCTGAGCGCATGACCGCGACAGCTTCGTCGATCACGCCGAGCGACTTGGGATCCAGGCCCAGTGACGGTTCGTCGAGCAGGACCAGTTTCGGGTCGAGCATCAGCGAGCGGGCGAACTCCACCATGCGGCGCTGGCCGCCGGACAGGTTGCCGCACCGCACCCCGGTCTTGTCCCGAACCAGTGGGAACATGTCGAGCACCTGGTCGTAGCGCTGTCTGACCAGCGCGCGTTTCCTGCGGATGACGTAGGCACCCATCAGGATGTTCTCTTTCACGGTCAGCGTCGGGAACAATCCGTTGCTCTGCGGCACCTGGGTGACGCCGCATCCCAGCACCTCAGCGGGCGCCATCCCCGTGATGTCTCTGCCGTCCAGCAGGATTCGGCCTGCGCTCGGCTTGAGGATGCCGCTGACGGCGCGCAACACGGTGGACTTCCCGGCGCCGTTCGGTCCGACGATGCAGCCCAGGTCACCCGCCCCGACCTCGAGGTCGACGCCCTGGAGCACGTTCCCGCCGCCGTAGCCGGCGACCACGCCTTCGAGCCGGATCATGCTGGATTCCTCTCCACGACGGGAACGGTCGAACCCTTCGACGGCGCTTCCAGCAGGTAGTCGTCACCCAGATAGGCGTCGAGCACCAGCGGGTCCTTCTGGATCTGCTCGGGGCTGCCCTGCGCGATGACCGCGCCGCGGGCGAGCACCCGGATCGGGTCGCACCGATTCACCACGAAGGGCATGTTGTGCTCGACGAGCAGGAACGTCTTGCCGGAGGCGTTGAGCTCACGGATCAGGTCACCCATGCGCTCGATCAGCGTCGGGTTGATGCCGCCGGCGGGCTCGTCGAGCAGGATCAACTTCGGATCCAGCATCATGACCTGAGCGAGCTCGACGAGCTTCTGCTGTCCGTAGGACAGCGCCCCGGCGCGCGCGTCGCGGTAGGCCGCCATCCCGACGAATTCGAGCAGCTCCTCAGCCCGGGCGGCCTCCGAGCCGCTGACCGCTCCGAGCCCCAACTGTCCGACCGAGAAGTCGCGCAGCGGAGCCACCACGTTCTCGAGCACGGTCATCTCGCGGAACAGCCGGGTGATCTGGAAGGTGCGACCCAAGCCGTGGTGAGCGCGCGACCAGGGGGAGATGTTGTCGATGCGCTGCCCGCCCAACAGGATTTCACCTCTGTCGGGGGTCATGGTGCCCGAGATCAGGTTGAAGACCGTGGTCTTTCCCGAACCGTTGGGGCCGATCAGCGCGGTGATGGACCCTTCTGGCACGGTGAAGCTGCAATCGTTGACGGCGTGGTTGCCGCCGAAACTCTTGTGCAGTCCGCGCACTTCGAGGAGGGTGCGTCCGGTGGGCTCCGGCTTGCGGATCTCGGCCCGCACCAGGGGTCGGTCCAGCGGGTCCAGCCGGGCTCCGGACAGGCCCACCGTCCCCTTCGTTCGCGCCTTCTCGATGTACGCCGCCAGCGTGGGCAGAATCCCCCGGGGCAGCAGGATGACCAGCAGCACCAGCAGGCCGCCGAACAGCACCAACCGGGCATTGCCACCGCCGAAGGCCTGGTTGGCGTAGATGTTGACCGGCTGGATGATGAACGCGCCGAGAACCGGTCCCCACAGGGTGCCCCGACCGCCGAGAATCACCGCGAGCACGATCAGCGCGCTGGTGATGATCGAGAACATGCCGATGGGGTCGACGAATGACAGGTAATACCCGTAGACCGAGCCGGCCATGCCGACGAAAAGCGCGCTGAGCCCGAAGGCGAGCAATTTGTACACCGGAGCGTTGACACCGATGGTGCCGGCCTTGCCCTCATCCTCCCGAATCGCGATCAGACCCATGCCGAACTTGGTGCGCCGAATCCACCACGTCATCGCCAGCGACATCCCGAGCAATACCACCAGCGCCAGGTGGAATGGCCAGTTTCCCCATGCCGCAGGCCAATCCGGCAGCGGCAGGGTCAGCCCGGCGGTCCCGTTGGTGACTCCCACCCATTCGATGGCGACGAACTGGATGAGGAACAGGAATGCCACGGTGATGATGACGAAAGCCGGGCCACGCGACCGGTAGGTGACCAGCCCCAGCAGCATCGCCACCACGGCTGCGACCACTCCGGCGATCGGCGCCCACAGTAGCGGTTGAACGTCGGGGAACCTGGTGGCCAGGATGGCCCCGACGTAGGCGCCGATCCCGATGAACGCACCCTGACTCAACGACAGGTACCCGGTGAATCCCGTGATGATGTTCAGCCCGCTGGCACCGATGGCCAGCACCAGCGACAGGATGACGATGTTCTGTGCGGACAGACTGGGCGACAGCGGGAACAACACGACCACCAGCCCAGCGGCGACGAGCACCGCACGGCTGACCCACTTGTGCAGTCCGGGATCCAGCAGACGAGACCTGTTGTCTCTCATGTCAGTATCACTCATGCGACCGCGTCCTCTCTGAGCCGGGTGCCGAGGATGCCCTGGGGCCGGGTGATCAGCACCACGATGATGACGAGGAACGGGACCGCGACCGGCCAGGCCGCCCCGATGTAGGCGGTGGCCGCCATCTCCCCCACGCCGATCACGAGTGCCCCGAGGATCGCGCCGGGCAGGCTGCCGAGCCCGCCGAGCACAACGATGGCCAGCAGACGGGCGATCCACTGGTAGTGCGTGCCGGGCAGGAACGGATAGATGGTGGACAGCATCGCCCCGCCGGCACCGAGGGTGGCGACCCCGATGGCGAAGGTGAGTGCGGCGATGGTGGCGACGCTGACACCGACCAGTAATGCTCCGCCCTCGTTGGACGATGCGGCCCGGATCGCCCGCCCGGCCCAGGTGTGGTTGAGCAGCAGGTACAGCCCGCCCATCACCGCGACCGCGATGACTGCGGCGATGAGCATGGCTTGCGGGATGTAGATGGAGCCCAGCGTCAGTGAGGCGTCGGTGTAGGACACCACCACGGTGGTGGAGGTGTTGCCCCAGACGAATCCCATGATTCCCTCGAGCATCAACGCGATTCCGAACGTGGCCAGCACGGTCATCGTGACGTGGGCGCCGCGCACGTGCCGGATCACCAGCACGTACACCAGCCAGCCGAGACCGAACATCACCACCATCACGATCGGGATGGACAGCAGCGGGTCCAGGCCCAGGCTGCGCCACAGGGTGAAGGTGAGAAACGCCGCCAGCACCGCGAAGGCGCCGTGGGCGAGGTTGATCACCCGCATGACCCCGAAGATCAGGGTCAGACCCGACGCCATCAGCGCGTAGAGCGCTCCGACCAGCAGGCCGAGGATGAGCGTTTGGACAAGGGAAGTCATGGTTTACAGCTCCTCACTGGGGACGGACGCCCGACCGGCTCAGATGTCTCCGCCGTGCCAGCGCATGATCTTGTCCGAGGTGGCCACATCGGTCGGCAACACGACCTCCGATACCCCGCCCTGCCACTGTCCGACCAGGAAGTCGCCCCGCGGACTGCCGTCGGGATTCCAGCTGAGGTTCCCCAGCAGGGTCTCAACACTGTTGCCGCGCAGCCAGTCCGCCAGAGCCGCCTGGTCGTCCAGGGAACCGACAGCGGTGACGGCGGCGGCCAGCACCTGACCGGCCGCGAATCCGTCAGCGGCATCCTCGGGGGGCAGCTGGTCGAACTTGTCCTGGTAGCGCTTGACGAACTCGGCGTTGTCCGGGGTGTCGGCAAGTGGGCTGTAACTCATCGAGAAGAACACACCCTCGGCGTTCTGCGGTCCGACCGCGTCGAGGTACTGCTGACCGTAGGTGGGTGAGCTGCTCTGATAGAGGATGGAGGGCTCGTAGTTCGCCCGGTTCATCGACCGGATCATGTTGACCCCGTCTTCGAATTGTGCTCCCTGAACCACGATTTCAGCTCCGGCGTCGCGCATTGCGTTGACCACGGAGTCGAAGTTCTTCGTCGTCGCGGGGTACTGGTCCTTGTAGACGGTCTCGACTCCGGCGGCCGAGAGGATCTTCTCGGCACCCTCCACGACAGGTCCGGTGAACGGATCGTCGAGCGCGGGGTAGGCGGCGGTCTTGGGCCGCTGCTCCGGCGGTAGTGCGGCGATCCACTCAGCGAACACCTTGGCCTGATCGGTGGCGATGGCCTGCTGAGAGAAGAAGATGTAGGAGAAGCCGCGGTTGAACATGTCCGGCGACCCGCAGGACGGGCAGACGAACAGCATCTTGTTCTTCTCAGCGATTGCCGAGGCGGGGATGTTGAGCAGTGACGACTGACTACCCAGCAGCAGGTCGACCTTGTCCTGCGCGATCAGGTTGTTGTAGTTGCTGACCGCGGTCTCCTGCTGGGTGGCGTCGTCCTTGACGATGATCTCCACCGGCTTACCGAGCAGACCGCCGGCCTCGTTGGTCATCTCCACCCAGGTTTCGTATCCACGCTGGGTGTCCAGACCGCCCTGGCTGAACTCACCGGTCAGCGGCAACGAGGCCCCGATCCGGATGGTGTCGCCATCTCCGCCGCCGTCGGCAGAACATGCCGATGCGGTCAGCGCGATCGCCGCAGCTGCGGCGATCGCGCGAAAAGCAGTGGTGAAACGCATGTCCAACCTCTCTGTCAGACCGATTGCCCCGACGCGACCCTCACTGTAATGCAGGTCATATGCAATCGATTGCAGTGAATAGTCACACAGCAGGTATCCGGTGTCAACACCTTCATTCACAAGCACGCATGGGTCCGGTGTCTAGCTGCAGGCGTTTTCCTGGAGAGGGTGTCAGCCCTGGTGGCCCGGGCTTCCCGGCCGCAGCCCTCGGCGCTATAGTCATTCGCAATCGATTGCAGCGCCGCGTCGGCCTGCCTGACAGTCACGGAGTGCTCATGACGATGATCGACAGCGCGACGGCCGACTCCACTTCCGCTTCTGCGACCCGCGCCGTATGGGGTGCGTTCATCGACGGTGCGTTCGTCGCGGCCGGGGACCTTTCCACGTTCGAGGTCACCGAACCCGCCACCGGCGCGCCGCTGGCCACGGTCGCCTCGGCCGACGATGCGCTCGTCCACCGGGCGGTCGAATCGGCCCGCGCCGCGCTCCCGGCCTGGCGCGCGCTGACCGGCCGGCAACGCGGGGCCTACCTCAAACAGGTCGCCGAACGCATCCGGGCGCACGCCGACGAACTGGCCGCGCTGGTGTCGCGGGAGAACGGCAAGCCCAAACGTGATGCCCTGGCCAACGACGTCGCGTTCAGTTCCAACTGCTTCGAGTTCTTCGCCGGACTCGGCGAAAGCCTGCCCGGCGAGATCATCGACCAGGGACCGATCGAGACGCGGGTGATCTACGAACCCTACGGCGTGGTGGCGGCCATCCTGCCGTTCAACTGGCCGCCCATCCACTTCGCCAAGAAGGGTGCTCCGGCGTTGATCACCGGCAACACCGTGGTGATCAAACCCGGCGAGCAGGCGCCGTTGACGGTGCTGCGCCTGGTCGAGATCGCCAACGAGGTGCTGCCCCCCGGCGTACTCAACGCGGTGGCCGGCCTGTCCGCCGGTGCCGCGCTCGCCGGCCACCCCGGGGTCGAGCGCATCAGTTTCACCGGCGCGACGGCCACCGGCCGCGCGGTGCTGCAGACCGCGGCGCAGAATCTGACCTACGCGACCATGGAGCTCGGCGGCAAGAACGCGCTGATCGTGTTCCCCGACGCCGACATCGATCTCGCCGTCACCGTCGCGATCGAGGCGATGTTCTACAACCAGGGCGAGGCGTGCACGTCGACCGCACGCATCCTGCTTCACGACGACATCTACGACCGCTTCGTCGAGCGCTTCGTCGCCGCGGCATGCGCGCTGGTCGTCGGCGACGGCCTGGACCCGCGCACCGATGTGGGCCCGATGGTCGACGCCAGACACCGGGACCGGGTGCTGGGTTATCTGCAGACCGCACTCGACGAGGGTGCCCGAATCGTCGGACAGGGAACGGTTCCCACCGAGGGGCGGTACCGGGACGGATACTGGGTGCCGCCCACTGTTCTGGTCGATGTGGCACCCGATTCCACTGCCGGACAGGAAGAGATCTTCGGACCGATTGCGCTCATCATGCGCTACGCGACGATCGACGAGGCCGTCGAGATTGCCAACGGCACCGACTACGGACTGACCGCGGCGATGATCACCCGGGACGAGGCGGCCGCGTGGCACATCGCGCAGCGACTCGAAGCCGGGATGATCTTCGTGAACAACTACATGCGCCGCTCGTTTCTGGGTTCCCCGTTCGGCGGCCAGAAGGGCAGCGGTTTCGGTCGGGAGAACGCCGCCGAGACCCTGCATGAGTTCGTCCGCTCCAAATCCGTGCGATTCCGCTCCGGACGCGCGGAGGTTCCGGTGTGGCCGCCTCGTGGATGATCTGGATCATTCCGGTGCGCCGCTGAGCACCCGGCGATGATTCTGGTCATCGCCGCGTTCGTGTCGATGATCGACCGCTCGGTGATGCCGCCGCTGGTGCCGGTGATCGCTGCCGACCTCGGATCCCCCGTCGACGGGATCGGCCTGTCCCTGACGGTGTATGCGATCAGCTACGCCGCGCTGCAACTGGGGTGGGCCACGCTGGCGGCCCGCTTCGGCCGGGTCCGGATTCTTCTGGCCTCCACGGTGATCGGCGGGATCGCGAACCTCGCTACGGCATTCGCCTACGACGCGCTGACCTACAGCGTGACCCGGGGACTGGCCGGGGCCGCCTTCTCGGCGACCATCACCACCGTGCTCATCTACTACGGCGACTCGCTGCCCATCAGGCAACGCGCGGTCGCCACCGCGAATCTCGCCGCCGCGATCTCGCTCGGCTTGGCGGCGGGAACCGTGGGGGCCGGCGCCATCGCCCAGTGGTGGGGCTGGCGGTGGGTGTACGTTGCGGTCGCGGTCGCCGCGTTGCTCCTGATCGCCGGTCTGGTCCGGCTCGAGGAACCCGCCGGCGCCGCCAGGGAGCGGCTCCTGCCCTCACTGCGCCGGCTCGCGCGCAACCGGTGGGCTATCGCGATCCTGGTCCTCACCGTCATCGAGGGCGCGCTGCTGATCGGGGTGTTCAACTACCTCGCCGTCGCACTGCAGGCGACCGGCGCCAGCGTGCTGGTCGCCGGTGCTGCCACGGCAGCCTTCGGCGCGGCGGTGGTCACGGTCAGCCAGCTGATGAGGTTGGTGCTGGGACGGTGGTCTGCCTGGATGCTCCTGCTGCTCGCCGGGCTGGCCATCATCGCCGCCTATATCGCTGTCGCCGTCCGCATCTCGCTGCCCACCGTGCTGGCTGCCGCGATACTGCTCGGCCTGGCCTGGGCGCTGGGCCACACCACGATGCAGACCTGGATGACCGACGCGGTGGCAGACGGGCGGGCGATCGGGATGTCCTTTTTCTCCATCTCGTTGTTCGTCGGGGCGTCGCTGGGTGCAGGTGCGGGAAACCTGGCCGCCGGCACCCACCGATTCGAGCTGTTGTTCGCGCTGACGACGGTCGCGGCGGTGGGTTATGCGGCCGCAACCACCGTGGCCCGGTCGAGATACGTCCTGCGGGAATGACCGGGCGACACTCAGGCGACCAGCACCGCCGAGCGCACGATTTCGTCGAATCGTTGTGTCAGGCCGTCCAATTCAGCGACAGGTAGGAACCGTCTGCGCAGCTCGACCAGGGTCTCCAACGCCGAGGCCGGCACCGTGGCGTCGTCGACCAGGCCCCGATCCGGGTCACTCAGCACCACCACGTGCTCGGCCGCGTCGGCGGGGTCCAGCCGGAGCAGCCGGGCCGCGGATTCACCAGCCTGCCCGGACAACTCGCCGGTGCGGATCGCTGCGGCCGTCTCGGCCAACACCCCGGCGAGCCTGTCCACCGCGGCGGATCCCGGCGCCTGGCGCATCCGCGCCAGCACCGTACCCAGGTAGGGCCCGAGCATCGTCACGTCGGCCAGCAGCACGGCTCCGCCGGAACGCGCCACGAACTCGTTGCCGGCGTTGAGCACCGTGAGTTCACAGTCACCGGCATTCAGTGCAGCGGCCCGCTTGGGCGTCGAGCCGAGCGCGACGACGTCGACGTCATCCCGGTGCACCCCCAATTCTTCGAGCAGCGCGTAGGCGACGAACGCGAAGCCCGAGGTCGGCACGTCGACACCCAGCCGGCGCCCGCGGAGCCGTTCGGGTGCGCCGAACCCGGCACGCCCTGCGAGCACCAGGCCCAGACCGCGGTCGACGCCGGCCACCACCTCCACATCGAGCAACTGCCCCAACGGGTTCGACGGCAGGAAGCGATAGGCGAGCGCGTTGTCGGGACTGGTGAACACTGCGTCGTAGGTTCCGCGGGCCAGGGCCTGGAACTGCGCCGGCGAGGACGGCACCGCGACATCGGTCACCGTCAAGCCTGCGGCCGCCAGTCGGCCCGTCGTCGTGGCGACGTCGAGCAGCACCGACGGACTGAACACGCCCAGGGTCAGATGATCCACCACACACCTTCGCAATCGATTGCAGCGATCCTAGCGGAACCGGCCGAACCGGGTTTCACCGGTCAGCTGCGGAAGGGACCCGTGGATCCCCGGACCACCAGCGACACCGGCAGGGTCAGCGTCGCCGCTTCCTGCTCGCCCGCCTCGATGCCACGCAGCAACAGCCGGGCGGCCTCAGCGCCGATCTCCCGCAGCGGCATCCGCACCGTGGTCAGCGGGGGCCAGAAGTCACCGGCGAACGGCATGTCGTTGAAACCCACCACCGACACCTCGTCGGGGCAGCGCAGCCCCTGTACGCGCAACCGCCGAATCAGGCCCAGCGCCACCAGGTCATTGCCGGCGACCAGCGCGCTCGGCGCAACACCGTTGTCGGACAACAACTTTTCGGCCGCCTCGAAGCCGGCGTCCGTGCTCAGCGCAGTGGCATAGATCGTGTCGTGCTCGACGCCGGCCCGGGTAGCCGCCGCCTCGAACGCCTCGGCGCGGGTGCGGGTCGTGGAGAAGTTCGGCGGTCCGGCCACGTGGATGATCCGCGGGTGGCCCAGTTCGACGAGATGGGTGACCGCCAACTCGATTCCGCGGGCGTTGTCACCGGAGACCAGCGGGTAGCGCCCGACGCCCGAGTCGCGGTTGACCAGCACCACCGGAACATCGGCGGTGGCGGCCTCCTCGACCACCGGCTGGTCGTCGAGCCTGCCGGTGGCCAGGATGAATCCGTCGACCCTGCGCTGGAGAAGCGATTCGAAAGCCGACACTTCCACCTCGTCGTGCGAATCGGTGTTCGCGATGAGCACGGTGTAACCCTGCGCCTGCAACACGTGCTCGATACCGCGGATGATCGGCGGGAAGATCGGGTTCATCAGATCGGGGATGATCACGCCGATGGTCATCGACTTGCTGGTGCGCAGTCCGCGCGCCATCGCGTTGGGCACATAGCCGAGTTGACGGGCTGCCCGCTTGACCCGCTTGAGAGTTTCGGCGTTGACCTGGTCGCGGGTCTGGGCGTTGAGCGCCCGTGACACCGTCGCCTTGTGGACCTCGGCCAGGCGAGCCACGTCGTCGATGGTCACTCGTCGTGGCATGTACCGCGCTCCCCTGCCTCCCTGAAACGGCCCCCGAGCATTCGACTCCGGTTGACCGCCTGCCCTGAATGCTAGCGCCCAACCAATGCAATCGTTCGCAAGCGGGCGTCGCAACGGGGGTGACGCCGTCGGCCGCCCCGAAAGCGTTGGCGGGTTTGCACCGGTCGGCGACTGGGCCCCACGGCGAAGCAATAGGCTCCGACTCATGACGGTCGAACGCCTGAAGCCCTACGCGGTGACCATTTTCGCCGAGATGTCGGCACTGGCGGCCCGGATAGGAGCGGTGAATCTCGGCCAGGGCTTCCCCGACGAAGACGGCCCCGCCGCCATGCTCAGCGCTGCTCAGCGCGCCATCGCCGACGGTGTGAACCAGTATCCGCCCGGCCTTGGTATCCCCGAACTGCGCCAGGCCATCGCCGAGCAGCGCAGCCGGCGCCACGGCACGCAGTACGACCCGGACACCGAGGTGCTCGTCACGGTCGGCGCCACCGAGGCGATCGCGGCATCGGTGCTCGGCCTGGTCGAACCGGGCTCCGAGGTGTTGCTCGTCGAACCGTTCTACGACTCCTACTCACCGGTGATCGCCATGGCCGGATGCCACCGGCGTGCCGTTCCCATGCGCGCCGCCGGTGGCGGGTTCGCCATCGATGTCGAAGGCCTCCGGGCCGCGATCGGCCCCAAGACCCGGGCGCTGATCGTCAACTCGCCGCACAACCCCACCGGCATGGTCGCCGGCGACGACGAACTCCGCGCGCTGGCCGCCCTCGCCGTCGAGGCCGACCTTCTCGTCATCGCCGACGAGGTGTACGAACACCTCGTCTTCACCGATCCCCCGGGCCGTCGTCACCTTCCGCTGGCCAATTACCCGGGCATGGCCGAGCGGACCATCACCATCTCCAGCGCGGCGAAGATGTTCAACGTCACCGGCTGGAAGATCGGGTGGGCCTGCGGCCCAGCCGATCTCATCGCCGGTGTGCGCGCGGCCAAGCAGTATCTGAGTTACGTGGGCGGAGCGCCGTTCCAGCCTGCCGTGGCGCTGGCGCTCTCCACCGAGGACGCGTGGGTACAGGCGTTGTGCGCGTCGCTGCAGACTCGGCGAGACAGGCTGTCCGCCGCACTCACCGACATCGGGTTCGACGTGCACGACAGTTCCGGCACCTACTTCCTGTGTGCCGACCCGCGCCCGCTCGGCTACCACGACAGCACCGCGTTCTGCGCCGACCTTCCGCAGCGCGTCGGAGTCGCCGCGATCCCGATGACGGCGTTCTGCGATCCGGCCGCCGCTCATGCCGAGCAATGGAAACACCTGGTGCGCTTCGCATTCTGCAAACGCGACGACACCCTCGACGAAGCGATCCGACGACTGCAGGCTCTGCGTCCCGCAGGTTAGGCGGTGCCGCTGAGCACTCGCCGGCGCAGTTCCTCGAGCGCGACATCGAGCACCATCTTCTTGGCCTTCTTGACCAGAAAATGCGGTAGCGGCGCCGCCAGATCGAGGATGAGGTCGAACCGCACGCGGGTGCGGTCCTCCCCCTCCGGGGTCAGGTTGTACTCGCCGTGCTGGCCGCGCTGCTGGAAGGTCTGTTCGGCGTCCCACACCACCCACCGCTCACCCCAGTGGTATTCGAGGACTTCCTTGTCGGTGACGCCCATGATCTTCAACGTCGCCCGGACATGATGCGGTCTGCCGTCGGGATGGCGATCGAGCACCTCGGCGTCCTTGTGCAGCGTCGACCAGGACGACACCGCATCGATGTCGGCGAGCGCATCCAGGATCGCCTCCGGCGGGGCCTCGATCACCACTTCCCTGGATGCCCGAACCGCCATACCGGCAAATCCTAGCCATCGCGGCAGCCTCGCGCACCGGTTTGTGCAGCTAACCCCGATGCGCCGCTCACCACCCGATGGCGTCGGTGGGCGTCGCCTGTGCCGGCGGGGCACCCACCGCAGGGGCCGGGGTCCGGCCGAAGCGGGGCGCCGGAGCCGCCTGGTCGACACCGCCGTGGGTCACGATGGTGCCTCGTGCGCGCAGATGGTCGCCGGCGGCAGCCTCGGTCCAGGTGAGTACCGGCGTCACGCAGGCGTCACGCCCGGCGAAGATCGCGACCCACTCGTCGCGCGATCGGGTCGCGATCCGACGCGCGAAGATCTCGTACAGGGCCGGCCACGACGAACGGTCCATCTGCGGCGGCAGTCCGGCGTCGGCCAGCCCGAGGCCGTCGACGAGCTCGGCGTAGAACTGCGGTTCGATGGCGCCGACCGCGACATACCGGCCGTCGGCGGTCTCATAGGTTCGGTAGAACGGTGCCGCTCCGTCCAGCAGAAACGACTCGCGTTCGTCGGCCAGCGTCCCGAGGGCCTTCATCGTCCACGCGATCTGGGACAGGAGGCTGACACCGTCGACCATGGCGGCGTCGACGACCTGCCCCCGGCCGGAGCGTTCACGCTCGTAGAGCGCGGTCGTGATGCCGATCAACGCAAGCATCGAGCCGCCTCCGAAGTCGGCGACCAGGTTCAGCGGGGGAACCGGGGGGCGGTCGCGGTAACCGATGGCCGACAGTGCCCCGGTCATCGACAGGTAGTTGATGTCGTGGCCCGCCGAGCGCGCGAGCGGGCCGTGCTGTCCCCAGCCGGTGATACGGGCGAAGATCAGCCTGGGGTTGACCGCCGCGCAGTCGTCGGGCCCGATGCCCAGCCGCTCACAGGTGCCGGGTCGGAAACCGTCGATGAGGACGTCGGCCTTGCCGATCAGGTCGAGCAGTGTCGCGGCGTCGGTCTTGAGATCGAGGTCGACGACGCGTTTTCCGCGGTGCAGCAGATCCGCGTCCTCGGCGGGCATCTGCAGGCCGCCCGGGCGACGGACCCGCACCACGTCGGCGCCCAGGTCGGCCAGCATCATGCCGGTGTGCGGCCCCGGCCCGATTCCGCCGAGCTCGATGACCCGGACGTCGGCCAGCGGACCCCGGTTCACCCCTTGGCGACCTTGAGGACCTGCTTGCGAAGTCCCTCGGTGGCGGTCTCCACGCCACCTTTCATCGTGCGTTTCAGGATGAACCCAGGCATCGGCACCGACAGGTCGATCGCGATGTCGAAGCGCACGCGGGTCTTGTCGCCCTCCGGGGTCAACGTGTACCCGGCGTCCTGGGCCTTGAGCTGACTGGCGGATACGAGCGTCCAGGTGACCTCGTTGTCGCCCCAGGTGTACTCGATCACCTGTTCGTCGGTCAGCCCCGCCGCCTTGACGGTCATCTTCACCTGCTTGGGCCTGCCGTTGTCATAGCTCTCGAGGATCTCCGCCTTCTGGTACTGCGGCGACCAGGTCGGGGTGGCCTCGACGTCGGCGATGACGTCGAGAATCTGTTCCGGTGACGCTTCGATCACGACCTCACGAGAATCCTTGGTTGCCATGGCGCGACGATAGACCACGGCGACATCGGTGTGGTTCGAGTTCACCCGACTGGGCGCCGTTGCGGCGATTACGCTTCGAATCGTGAGCCACGCGGTTGATCCCACGATCCCCCCGAGCGGCACGGGCTGTGTCGAATGCGAGGCCGCCGGCGGGTGGTGGGTGCACCTGCGGCGCTGCGCCGGGTGCGGTCACATCGGCTGTTGCGACGACTCGCCCTCACGGCACGCGTCCGCACACTGGCGCAGCACGGGGCATCCGGTCATCCGGTCCTTCGAACCGGGCGAGGACTGGTACTGGAACTACGACCGCGACGAGTACTACGTCCGACCCGACGGCACTGCCGACCTGGCGGCCCCACTGAGTCACCCGGCCGGACAGTCGGTGCCGGGGCCGCGGGAGCGGGTGCCCAAGGACTGGATGGCGCAGTTGCAGCGGCGCCGCGACTGAATGAACGGCGGCCCGCCGGGGTAATCCTGCGTCGTGACCAGAGACAAGCCCCAGACCACCGAGACCGACGCCGGCGCCACCGAGGCCGACGACGACGTGATCAGCGATCCCTCGAAGGGTGCCGAAGAAGGCGCCGACTGGGCCGACGAGGGCGGCGCCACCCCCAGCGGTCCGGCGACCTGACGTCAACAGCGCTCGGCCCCCTCGCCGGGCGAGGGGGCCGAGCGGTGTGCGTGAACTAGTCGGAGTCGCCCGATCCTCCATCGGACTCCGAACCGCTGCCGGTATCAGACCCGCCCGAGTCCGAACCAGTCGAATCCGCGTCGGCGTCCCCCGATTCACCGTCCTCCGAACCGGATTCATCGTCGCCGGCGTCACTGCCGCCCTCGTCGCCGGTGACGTCACCTTCGTCGGAGCCGTCCTCGGACGCCGCGGCATCAGCGTCGAGGCCCTCCTCCAATGCTGCGGCATCGTCGGAGCTCTCGGTCTCGTCGGCGAGGTCCTCGTCGGCCCCGGTCGACTCCGCAGAGCCTTCCGTCGGCTCGGCGGTACCTTCGCCACTCTCCTCGGACACCTCCTCGGTGCCGATCGCCGAAGATTCGTCCACGACCTCGCCCTGGGCGTCGGACGCCTCGCCCTCAGCGCCCGCGGCGACCTCTGCGGTCTCTTCGGTCACCGACGCGTTGACCGCGTCCACCGCGCCGCCGTCTCCGTCGGCGTCCTCCGAGGCGGCACCGGAATCAGCGGCCTGCTCGTCGTCTGTCTGCACGCTGGCCAACACCGCCGTGGGAACATCCGCCGGCCCGTTGGCCGCCGCTGCTGAGCCCTCCTCTTCGGGGGTGATGGCCGCCGCGATGGCCCTGGGCAGCGTCACGACGAGGGCATGGACCAGACCGTCTTCGGAGAACAGTCCGGGAAACACACTTCCCGCCAGATTCGTGTAGCCGTTGAGTACCGCACCGACGACGGCAGCAGGGATGTTGATGACCGCGTTGAGCGCCGCGCCGACGTCGCCGTCGCCCAGCGCATCGAAGGTCTCCTGGAGGCTGTCGCCGAATGCGTTGACCGGCGCCAACACCGTACCGAGCGCGCCCAGCGCGATGGGCAGCACGGTATTCGGATCGGTGACCGTCTTGACGACGTTCGCGAAGTTCTGCGCCATGGTGCCCGGGATGTCCAGCAGACCGCTTGACAGCACCGGGAAGGCGACGCTGATCACCGGCGCCAGGAACAGGGCCTGGGTCGCGGTTTCGATGGCACCCGCGATGTTGCCCGAGCTCAGTTGTTCGGCGGCGGTCTGGAGCTGGGCGCCCAACCCGAAGGCATTGTCCGGGGAGAGGTATTCCAGAAAGCCTCCGACGGCCCCGGTCGCCGCAGAGACCACCGCCTCACCGTTGCTGAGCTGGTTCAGGATGAACTGGCGGAGGATGGGTGCCGGATCTGACAACACCTCCTCGCCGAGCGAAGCCACGTTGCCATACGCAGAGGAGACCACCTCTGCCCACGCGGCGAGGGGGTTGACCGTGGTTGCGAGCTGCACGTTCGCGGTCGACACAGAAAACGCGGTATGGGTGTCCGTGCCGGGAGGGCTCAGCGGCGCGGCAACCATCGGCGAAATGGCGATGACGCTTGCTCCTGCCAGCGCAACACCCGAGGTGAGGTAGGACTTCGCAGCACGGTTCATCTTGTCTCCTTTACCCGAACGTGATCTGTGCCACGGCTGAACCTACTCCCGAGTAAGCCGATTTGTGATGGGAACGTCAATTTATTCTCGCGGTGCGTAAATCGAATAAATGCCTGCTCAGAGCCACTGATACGTAGGGCTAATTTGCTATCCAGATCTTTTGGATAGGCCGATTATTGGGTGTCGGCAATTTCGCGCCCCCAGGCCCTTTGTGAGTCACACCAACGCGGTCGTCCGTAGGATTTAACTTCGCTAAAACATGGCGCGCACTGCCACTTTGTCGAGCGCACAGCTTTGAATACAACTTGCCGGACTTTGCCATTGGGCAGTGGCGCGCACGCCGAACGCTGTGCGCCCGGCGCGCGCGCACCGAAGCCGGGGCAAACCCTCACCAAGACCGGACAGGGGTTTGCTGGCTCCTCAGCGTGGCCGACCCGCAGAACCGCCGCATTCTTCACCGGTCGACAGAAGACTCGTGTCGTCGATATAGCTGACAATCTCCGCAACCCGGCGCTGCGGGCATCCAGGCGCTCAGCCGCGGTCGGCGAGCACCTGTTGGACGGCGTTGTAGCCAGGGATGAACGTGATGCCCGGGCCACCGTGGCACCCCGCGCTGCCCAGATAGAGCCCCTGCGTGGGTATCGGCTGATCGACATAACCCTTCGGCCCGGGCCGGTTCGGACCCATCTGCTCGGGGTGGATCAGACCGTGGCAGTAGTCGCCGCCGGGCGCACCGAACATCGTTCCCATGTGTTTGGGCGTGAAGGTGGTGTGCCGCAGGATCCGGCTCTCGAAGTCCGGTGCGAGCCGGGTGATCTTCTCGATGACCCGGCGCCCCATCTCGGACTTCATCTCGCCGTAGTTCAGGTCTCCCCCGATCGGAAACCAGAGCGAGAACGCCGACACCGCATGCTTTCCCGCGGGTGCGAGGCCGGGGTCATTGGCCGAGGGGATCTGTAGTGCAATCGCCGGATCGGCGGGCACCACACCGCGAGAGGAATCCTCCCACTGCTTCTGCAGATCCTCGGGTGTGGTGAAGATGCCGATCGCTGACTGGTAGTCGGGGTCGTTGAGCACCTCGTAGGGCTCGGCGAAGGTGGGGGGCCCGTCGAGGGCGAAGTGCATCTGCAGATAGCTACCGCGATGATCGATGTGGGAGAAGCGTTCCCGGATATCGCCGGGCACGGCGTTCGCGTCGATCAGACCGTTGACGGTGAGGTCCGGGGCGACGGTGGAGACCACGATGGGAGCGCGCACCGTGGACCCGTCCTCGGTGCGCACCCCGGCGACTCGGCCGTCGGCGACCAGGATCTCCTCCACCTTGGTGCGCAGGCGCAGCTCGCCGCCGGCCGCGGTGAACATCTGCAGCAGGTGGTCGGTCACCGCGCCCATGCCGCCGTGGAACTTCTTGATCAGGGTCGCGTTCTCGTCGGGAACTGCGAGCCCGAACGCGAGCGCCGCAGCGCTGCCGGGGGTGGCCGGTCCGCGGTAGGTGGTGTTGACCGCCAGGAACGCCAGCATGCCGCGCAGCGCGCCGTGCTTCTCCTTGTCGGGCAGATACCGGTCGAGGACGTCGGTGACCGAGCCGAACAGCATGTCGGTGATGGCCTGGCGTTCGAATTCGTTTGTCGCGCAGGCATACATCTCGTCGAGCGACTTGGGCGGCTGCGCGGCGTCGAAGCGGCCCAGCGCCCGCGTGGGCGCCTGACACCAGGCCATCAGCCCGGCCATGCCGTTGACGGCGTCGGCGCCGTGTACCTCGTTGAGATGGTTGAGCAGCTTCATCGGGTCGGTGTAGTAGATCACCGGGTCGTCGCCGACTCCCCGCAACTGCACCGACATCACCTCGAGGTCGACGGTGGGCAGCTCCCCCAGTCCGAGCGCGTCGCTGACGACGGCCGAGGTGGGCACCTGCACCGAGCCGGCGATCTCGAAGCGGAACCCCTCGAACAACTCGACGGTGGAGGCCATTCCGCCGGCGTAGAGCTTGGCATCGAGACACAGGGTGCGCAGCCCGGCCTGCTGCAGCAACGCCGCGGCGGTCAGGCCGTTGTGCCCGGCACCCACGACGATGGCGTCGAAGTCCGTCATCGCCTGAGGCTGACACGGCGACGGATGTTTTGTCAATATTGACGAAACTTGCTCGGTGGGACCGGGCGGGGTCTAGAGGTGTTCGTCGATGCCGGTGCGCAGGAGTTGCAACGCGTGGCGGCAGAGGCGGTCGAGTTCGGGCAGCGAACGATCCTGACCGAGCATCCACACCTCCATCGCCCCGAACACCGCCGCGGCGATGCAGCGCGCGGTCACCGTGATGTGCATGCGCGCCCCGGTGCCGGGCGCGGGCGGATCGGCTCCGGCGAGGTGCTCTTCGATCGCCTCGGCGAAGTCGGCCTCGACCTGGCGGATGTGCCGGACGATACGGCCGGCGTCGAGTTCCCGCGCGCGCATCGCGGCGATCTCGGTGACTGCCCAGCCGTCGTAGGGCGACGCCATGATCGCCGACTGCACCGATTCGATGATCGACTCCTCGGGTGCCCGCGCCGCCAGCGCGGCCCGGAACCAGTGCAGCCCCGCGTCGTAGTCGGCGAACAGCAGATCATGCTTGGACGCGAAGTGCCGGTAGAACGTGCGCAGTGACACGCCGGCATCGGCGGCGATCTGCTCGGCAGAGGTGTCCTCGACGCCTTGGGCCAGGAACCGCACCACCGCGGCCCGTCGCAGCGCCTCACGCGTGCGCTCGCTGCGCGCCGTCTGAGCAGGCCGGACCATGCTGCGTAAGGTACCGCCCTCAGTGGGGATGCGGACTCAGCAGCGCGATGGAGGCGTCGACGGCCTCCTCGGTGACGTCGCCCATCCGCCCGCCTTCCTCGACGGTGATGGCGGTCAACTCCCGCAAACCGCCCAGCAGCATGATGCTGCGCCGCCGCGACACCGGTCCGATGCCGGCGGCGCGGAACTCGTCGGTGGCACCGAGCGCGCCCACCATGTCGATGAAGTGGTCCATCGCGTCGCGTTGGAGTCCGCGTGCTGCCGCACCCAGCGCCGGCACGTCACGGATCCAGCTCAGCATCAGCGCCGAACGCGCCTCGGCGGACGAGATCCACGCCTCGACGGCCTGGCGGACCTGCTTCTGCCAGGGAGCGCTCGGATCGACCGCCCGCGAGATCTGGTTGATCTGATCGGCGTTGGCCTCGGAGAGCAGCGCGACGAAACACGCTTCCTTGCTATCGAAGTGTTCGTAGAAGGTGCGGCGCGAGGTTCTGGCCCGGCGCACGATGTCGGCGACGGTCGTCTTGGCATAGCCGTCGTCGGCGATGGACGCCTCCAGAGCATCGAGCAGGCGCTGGCGGAAGTCGTTCATGGCACGCCCATGATCCCACGCCTACGGGCAGTAGCTGCGGGTGGCGAAGCCCAGGGCCTGCCGGTAGAGATCGTCCAGGCCGCGGGCCTGGGCCACCGCGTCGGTGGCGGCGCTCAGATCGGCACGGCACGACGGAGCGTGCAAGGCGGGCCACTGCCCGGCCATCTCGGCGACCATCTCGCGGTTCAGCGCGTCGATCGTGGCACGCGAGGCTGCCAGATCGGGTGCGTCGGCGGGAGCCGTGGCCGGATCGAGCTTCCAGCCGGCGAGCCGGGCGTACTCCACAGCGACGGTCGCGTCGATCTGGTCACGGAACGCGGTGGTGACGTAGGCCGGGTCGATCCGCTGCGTGCGCGCCTCCTCGGCGACGGCGTCGAGCACCTGCTGCTCGCGCACCGGGTCCTGGATCAGTCCGCCGTCGTGCAGCTTGGCGGCCGCGACGGGGTCGGCGATCTGCAGGCGTTCGGCGGCGGCGTCCACCAGGGGGAGCAACGGATTCTGCGGCTGCGCTGCTGCGACCGGGGCAAGTAACAGAGCCAGGCCGAGGGCCAGGCTGGCGAGGGTGGAGACGATCCGCAGACTCATCGAGTGGCCAGGGCCGGGATCGAACCGGCGACCTTCCGCTTTTCAGGCGGACGCTCGTACCAACTGAGCTACCTGGCCGGACGGCACCGATCACTCGCTACCGAGTGCCTCGCCGCAATGGCGACCCTGACGGGACTCGAACCCGCGACCTCCGCCGTGACAGGGCGGCGCGCTAACCAACTGCGCCACAGGGCCTTACTGTGCGACTTCCGTCGAAACGGTCGCCGCGCGTACCCCCTACGGGATTCGAACCCGCGCTACCGCCTTGAAAGGGCGGCGTCCTAGGCCGC
>NZ_BLTG01000024.1 GCF_017312405.1 Mycobacterium sp. PO1 | reverse complement strand
CCGGTGGCCACCGGGATGAGCGCGATCACCGCGACCAACTTGGTGGTGGACTGGCCGATGTTCTTCGTCGCGATCATGCGGGCGCGACCGAGCCCGACGAGCACCTGGTCCTGCAGTGCGTAGACCGACAGCACCGCGACGGCGACCGGGAACAGCGCCATTTCCACCGGGTGGGGGAACAACTCGTCGCGCGGGCCGACCAGGACGAAGACCACGCCGAAGAGCACCGCGGCGCCGAGCGCGAAGGTGGTGCCGTGCCGCACCAGCCGATGGGTGTCCCGCCCGGCCAGCGGCAGGAAGCGCTCGTACAGATTGCCGAGGCTGAAATTGGCCAGGATCGCGATCAGCGTCGCCGACGAGAGGATCGCCGACGCGCGCCCCACCTCGGCGGCGTCGTAACCGCGCGCGGCGGCGGTCCAGAAGGCGAACCCGAGGATGCCGGTGGCGGCGCTCGAACTCATCACCGCGAGGATGTCCATCCCCAGAGCCCGGCCGTGCAGGCGGCGCCGGTCGGACGCCGCGGTGGCGCCCGTGCAGTCCCCGGCACCACCGCGGAGGTCGCGCTCGACGACCCTGTCGTCGGTGGAACCATCGGCCGCACAGCCGGTTTGACCACTGTGGTGGCCGGGCGCCCGGCTGGTCGTCGACATGGGGTCCTCACGAAAGTGTTCACCCGGGCGTCGGGTGACGCGTCCGGGGCGGTGCGGGTGTCCGACGATACTAAAGTCCGCGAACGATGGTTAGGCTATCCAAACCTGTGAGCCCTGTCATAGCCGGCATGGAGCGCACCGAAGGGCGGGGCCATGCATTACAGTGACTTCCCAGCTAAGGGGAGCCTAACCTTAGCTAAGGATCCAGGGCCGGTCGCGGACCGCACGACACGGCACACCAAACCCACACTCCGACAGGAAGTTTCGCGACGTGACGGATATCGCGCCAGACCCGAAACCATGCGCAGGAGCAAACTTCGGGAACTTTCGGCACGACATGCACCGGAGCTTCGGCACCGCGGGGACCTCGGCCAACCACCGCGCCGGTGACGGTGGGTTCGCCGAGACCGGCCGGCCCAGGGTCACCGTGGTGCTTCCCACCCGTAACGAGGCCCGCAACTTGCCGCACGTCGCCGAGCGGATGCCGCCGGTCGACGAACTCGTCGTCATCGACGGCGGCTCCCAGGATGGAACCGCCGACGTCGCGCGCCGGTTGTGGCCGCACGCCACCGTGATCGAGCAGACCCGCAGTGGCAAAGGCAACGCACTGGCCTGCGGCTTCCGCGCTGCCACCGGCGACATCATCGTCATGATCGACGGGGACGGCTCCACCGACCCGGCCGAGATCCCGCGGTTCGTCGAGGCGCTGGTCGAGGGTGCGGATCTGGCCAAGGGCAGTCGGTTCTGCCGGGACGGTGGCAGTGACGACATCACCCGATTCCGCAGGCTGGGCAACTACGGCCTGAACTGGCTCGTCAACCGCATCTTCCGCACCCAGTTCAGCGATCTGTGCTACGGCTACAACGCGTTCTGGCGGCGCAACCTCGACTGTCTGGACCTCCCGTGCACCGATGATCCCGAGCCGCAGTGGGGTGACGGGTTCGAGATCGAGACCGTGATCAACGTCCGTGCCGCCAAGAGCGGGTGGCTGATACGTGAGGTCGGCAGCTTCGAGGGCAAGCGGCTGCACGGCAACAGCAACCTCAATGCCGTCACCGACGGGATGCGGGTGCTGCGCACCATCGGGCGCGAGCACCGCGAGCAGCTCGGCGGCGCACGCGTGCCGGCCGGCGCCGGGTGGTCGCCGTGACGGTTCAGCCCGCCGACGCCGCGGCACCGGTCATCGCCGCGGTCTCGCTCAGCGTGGTGATCTGCTGCTACACCACCGAACGTCGCGCCGGCCTCACCCGCGCGGTCGATTCCGTCGTGGCCCAACTCGGTGTCGGCGACGAACTGATCGTGGTGGTCGACGGCAACGACTCGCTACATCGCGAACTGCGAACGGGTGTGCCGTCTGGCGTCGTCGTGGTGGCCAACACCGCCAGCCGGGGCCTCTCCGGCGCGCGCAACACCGGTCTGCGCACCGCCTCCGGCGAGGTGGTGGTCTTCCTGGACGACGACGCGGTGCTGCACCCCGCGGCGCTCGCCGGTGTGCGCGCGGCGTACCTCGACCCCGGCGTCGTGGGCATCGGTGGCGCAGTGCATCCCGAGTGGCCTCGCGGTTCAGCACCGCGCTGGTTTCCGCCCGAGTTCGGCTGGGTGGTGGGTTGTGACTACCGCGGGCTGCCGGCCGACGGTGCCGACATCCGTAATCCGATCGGCGCCGCCATGGCCGTGCGACGGGCCGAGCTCGTCGACATCGGGGGTTTCTCGGATCGGCTCGGCCGCGTCGGCGCGCTGCCGACCGGGTGCGAGGAGACCTTGATGGGCATCGAGCTGATGCGGCATCACCCGAGCGCCAAGATCGTCCGGCACGCGGCGTTCTCGGTGTCGCACACGGTGTCGACCGACCGGGCGACGTTGTCCTACTTCCTGCGCCGCTGCTTTCACGAAGGTCGCAGCAAAGCGATCCTGACCCGGCTGTGCGGTCAGCGGTCTTCGCTGGCCAGCGAACGCAGGTACACCACGCAGGCCCTGCCCACCGGGCTGTGGCACGCGAGACGGCGGCCCGGCCGGATGCTGGCACTGCTCGCCGGACTGACGACCACCGCGGGGGGATACCTGACGGGACTGCTCCAGACTGCGTCACAGGGGGAGTGAGCGATGACCACTGACACCGACTGGCTCGAGGACGCCCGGATCACCGGGCTGGCGGCCCTGGTCCCGCTGGTCTACTTCGCCGCCGAGTGGGTGGTCTCCGCGTCGTGGCGCGGATACTACGGCTACCGCGAGGACGTGGTCGGGCCGCTGGGCGCGGCGTTCTGCGGACCGCAGGGAAACTGGCCCTGCAGCGATCTCTACCACGTGATGAACGTCGCGCTGGTCGCGACCGGGACGGCGGTGGCGATCGTGGCCGCCGGCTTCTGGCGGCAGCGGGTGACCGATCGCGCGCACGCGCTCCTGCTGATCGTCGCGGGCATCGGGCTGGCGTGCTCGGGCGTGGTGACCGTGAACGTCGACTACGCGTGGAATCTCACCGCCACCATGGTTTTCCTGACGCTGGGTGCCGTCGGCGCTGTTCTCGTCGCCGTCAGTTCGACCTCGGCGATGTCTGCCGAACGCCGGGCGATCGCGGTGCTCTCGGGCGCGCTGAGCCTGGTGGGACTGTTCAGCTTCCTCGGCGGGCACCAGGTGTTCGGCGCAGGTGGCGCCCAGCGCATGGCGATGTACGGCGTCCTGGCCGCGGTGATCGCTCTGGGCACCACCGGCCTGCGGACGCGACATTCCGCTGAGCCCGGTGAGGCGCGCGTCGAGGAGCCGCGATGAGGTACGCGGTGCGCCGCGGGGTGGCGGCGCTGAGTGTGCTGGCGCTGTGTGGATGCGCGATGCACGACACCGTCGGACACGCGCAACCGGCCGGTCCCGTCGCCGTGTTCAGTGACGACTTCACCGGCCCCGCAGGCGCGCCGCCGGCGGGTCCGTGGCGGTTCGACACCGGTGGCGGCGGTTGGGGCAACAACGAAGTGCAGGTCTACACCGACGATCCCGACAACGTCAGCCTCGACGGGGCCGGGCACCTGGCGATCGTCGCGCGCGGCGACGCCGACGGCAGCAACATCACGTCGGCGCGGGTGACGACCAAGGGAACCGTCGAGTTCACCTCAGGACGCGCCGAGGCCCGCATCGCGCTGCCCGCCGGAGCGGGCCTGCACCCGGCGTTCTGGCTGCTCGGCAGCGACGTCGACCGGGTCGGCTGGCCCGCCTCCGGGGAGATCGACGTCATCGAAACGCTGAACCTCGCCGACGAATACCACACCGGTGTCCACGTTCCGCGCCGGGGATCGGCTCGGGGACAGGAGATCTCGGCGTCCGGACCCGCACCGTTCCCGCTGGCCGGCGAGTTCCACACCTACTGGGTGGAAAAGACCCCCGAGCGCATCGTCACCGGCATCGACGACCTGACACTGTTCACCGTCACACCCGCCGATCTGGCGCCCGAGAGCACGTGGGTGTTCGACGGACCGGTGTTCCTGCTGCTGAATCTCGCCGTCGGGGGGAACTGGCCCGGACCGCCGGATCTCACCACGCCGAATCCCTCGACGATGCTCGTCGACTGGGTTCGGGTGAGCGCACTGTGAGGCCGGCTCCGGTGCTCGAACCCGCGATGCCACCGCACGCAGCGCCGACCTGGTCCAAGGCGCGGTGGATAGGGCTGCTCGACATCGACGAGTGCACCCCCGACGCGGACGGTGTGGTGGAGTTCGTCCCACGCCACGCCGAGGGCTACGGTCTCGCCCGGGTGCTGATGCGCCGCGGCGCCGAGCCCCTCGGCTTCGTCGAGGCGCGCGTGTGCGACGGCCGGGTGCGCCTGCCCGCCGCTGCGATGCCGAACGATGGCGACCACGCCGAGAGCGCGCCGCTGGTGCCGATGTCGGTGGTCGTGTGCACCCGTGACCGGGCCGACCAACTGACCGACGCGTTGACGTCGATCCTGGCACTGGACTACCCGGACTTCGAGGTCGTCGTGGTGGACAACGCAGCCCGCACCGGGGCCACCGCCTCGGTGGTCGAGAAGCTGTGCGACTCCCGCCTCAGACTGGTTTCCGAACCGCGGCCCGGGTTGTCGAGAGCCCGAAACGCCGGGCTCAGGAACGCCCGTCACCAGTTCGTCGCGTTCACCGACGACGACGTCGTGGTCGACGGTCAGTGGCTGCGCGGTATCGCCCGCGGATTCGGCCGGTCACCCCGGGTGTCGTGCGTGTGCGGACTCATCCCCAGCGGTGAGCTGCGGACCCCGGCTCAGGCGTATTTCGACCAGCGCGTCTCCTGGGCGGGTTCACTACGGCCACGGCTGTTCAGCTTGGCCGAGCCGCCCGAGGATCTGCCGCTGTTCCCGTTCCAGGTGGGTCGCATCGGGGCAGGCGCCAATTTCGCTGTCCGGCGCGACCGCATCGCAGCCCTCGGCGGCTTCGACGAAGCGCTGGGTGCCGGCACCGCGGCGCAGGGCGGCGAAGACCTGGACATGTTCTTCCGGGTGGTCACCGCGGGCGACACGCTTGCCGCCGAACCCTCGGCCATCGTCTGGCATCGCCACCGCAGCGACAACGACGCGCTGCTACGGCAGGTCCGCGGCTATGGGGTGGGTCTGGGTGCCTGGTTGACCAAGGTGGGCTCGGACCGGACCAACCGGCGGCTGGCCTGGCGGATCCTTCGGCGGCGTCTGGGCTCGTCGCTGCGTGCCGGCGCGGATTACGGCGCGATCATGGCGATGCCGTACTCCATGCCCGGATTCCGCGACGACCTGCCCGGGGCGCTCGGCCGAACCGAGGTGATGGCGGTGCTGAGCGGTCCGACGGCGCTGTGGCGCGGCCGCCGGGCCATCACCGGCGCCATGACTGCGGCGGCGCCTCGATGACGGCAACCATCGCAGCACAGACCGGCGACACCGCGCCGACGGTCGCCACTGCGGGCCCGGCGGTCCGTCGCCTGCCGTCGATGCCGTTTCGCATGGCCGACCTCGCCGTCCTGGGAGCGGCAGCCGGCGTGGTCGCGATGATGGCCCTGCCCAGCGTCATTCGAGCCGGCGCACTGGGGGTGTTCATCGTCCTCGGCCCGGGGGCGGCGGTGCTGACCTGGGTGCGCATCCCGCGCCGGGCCCTGTTGTCCACCGTTCCGGTACTGGGAATCGCCCTCGTCACGATGGTGACGATCGCGGCGATGTGGTCCTACCGCTGGAGCCCATCGGACATCCTGTGGGTGCAGGTGGTGGCTGTTGCGGGGAGCAGCGCCTGCTGGTACCACCGCCGCGGCACCAGCGTGCTGGAGGCGACACGGCGCTGGCGGTGGCGCACCGTCCCCGCCGTTGCTCACCGCGGCACATCCGTTGTGCGGCGCCACTTCTCGTTGCTGCTGAGCGGAACGGCCGTGGCGCTCTGGGCGGCCTCGGTGCCAGGGTTGCCCGGGGTCGAGGCCAGCTACTACGGTCTGCTGTTCTCCGGAACCGGCCCGCTGCTCGCCGTGTCCATGGTGCTGACGAGTGGGGCGCTGCTGGTCGCCGTGCGTGACCGGACGCTGGTTCCGGCCGCCGCGGCGATCGGCGCGGCGATCGTCGTCGCCCGCGTCACCACCTTCGCCGCCACCGACGTGCCGCTGTGGGACTGGACGTACAAGCACCTCGCGGTCGTGGACTACCTCATGGTGCACGGCCGGATCATGGCCGACGGCACCGACATCTATGCGCAGTGGACCGCGTTCTTCGCGGTCTGGGCGTGGTTCTGCGAGGCCACCGGGCTGCCTGCGATGACGGTCGCGCACGTTTTCACCCCGGTCATCCACGTGTTGATCGCGTTCACCGTGTACAGCGCCGCGCGCGTCGTCGGACGGTCGCGCCGCACCGCACTCGCCGCCGCGTATCTCGCCGAGATCGTCAACTGGGTCGGCCAGGACTATTTCGCCCCGCAGGCCTGGGCCCTGGTGCTGGCCTTCGGAACGCTGGTGCTGCTGCTGGCCTCGCCCCGCAGCCGGGCCTGTGGAGTGCTCAGTGTCGTCGTGTTCGCCGCGATGGTCCCGACCCATCAGCTGACGCCGTTCTGGATCGTGGCCGTGGCCTCCGTGCTGTGTCTGTTCAAGCGAGCGCGACCCCGCTGGGCGGCGCTGGCCATGGCCGGGGTGGCACTGACCTACCTGGTGTTGAACCTCGAAGCGGTGCTTCCCTACGGACTGCTGTCCGGCGGCAGCCCGCTGGACAACGCCGCCAGCAACGTGCTGACATCGGGGCTGCCCGCCAAGGACTTCACGTCGGCGGTGGTGCGCACACTGTCGGTGGTGGTGATCCTCACCGCGGTCGGCTGCGCCATCTGGTGCCGGCGCCACAAGCGACCGGTGTTCACACCGGCAGTGCTGGCGTTCAGTTCGTTCGGTCTGCTGTTCGGGCAGAGCTACGGCGGCGAGGCGATCTTCCGCGTGTACCTGTACGCACTGCTCGGCTGCGCGCTGCTCATCGCGCCGGCGCTGGTCGCAGCGGTGGACGCAGCCGGTCGCGGGGCGCGGACCGTACTCGTCAGGGTGGTCGCGGCGGTCGGTGTGACCGCGGCGGCGGTTGCCGGACTCCACGGCTATGTGGCGCTGTGGCCGATGATCTACCAGACCCGCGAACAGGTCGAACTGATGGACCGCATCACCGACGGCGCCGACGTGCGGACGCGATTGGTGATGTTGCGCCTCGGCGGTATGCCGACCCGGCTGAACGCCAGCTATGCCGAGGTCACGCTGTACAACCACTATTTCGACGCGACGATCGGTTTCGACCTGTGGGACTACCGGGACCCGAAGCTGCCCGAGTTGAAGGCGCAGTTCCCCACCGCCGAGGACATCAAGACTCTCGACGACTACGCGCAGTACGACGCATTCCGGGCCTATGTGCTGTTCAGCGAGCAGTCCGACAAGGCCGTGCGTTACTACGGCGACTTCCGTCCCGAAGCGGCCGACATCATGAAGCAGGCGCTGCGCAGTTCCCCCAACTGGACGGTGTACTACGAAGACGGCGAGACCCTTGTGTTCCGCACCGCCCACGACTGGGACGTGCCGCCACAAACCACCGCAGAAGGTGCCCGCTGAGCCTGTCCGTCACCCGGTCCGGCTCAGCAGCTCGCGTGCCCGCTCGGGCACCGAATCCAGTGCGGCGCAGATTCGCTCGGCATCGAACACCGCCTCGTGGAACTCCGCGGTCATCCACAACGCGCCGGGCACCGTCGCGGTCGTCACCGTCACCCCGTACGGTCCCGCGGGATCGCTGGCCACCAGGATGCAGGCTTCGGTGGGGTCGCTGAAGGACCACGCGGTGCGCGGGACCGATCCGATGCTGGAGTGCAGCAACCGCATCCGCGGCGGCGGTAGCACCGACCAGTCGGCGCCGCGACGCGCCCACCGAGCGGCCCGGGCCTTCACCGAACTCGCCACGAGATTGGCCACCGGTCGGGCCATGCGGACGGCACTGCCCATTTCCGAGTGCAGTGCGCCGGGCCCCGCGGCCGGATCGACGGTGAAGTCCAGACCGGCAGAGAACGATGCGAGCGTGTCCCACCCGGCCGGTAGGTACCGACGCACGTCGAACGGCAGCGTGACCACGGGATCGACGTCGAATCCGTTGTCCGCGAACGCTGTGTGCAGAGCGCAGGTGTAAACGGCGAACATGCTGACCTCGGGCCGGGTGGCATCACGCAGCCGGCGCAGCTCGTCGGCCTCGGCTCCGGCGATGCGGGCGATCCGGGTGGCCGGGGACGGGCCGGCGCCGAGGTCGCCAGCTGCGGGTGCCGCCATCGCCGCGGGCTTGGTGCGTCGGTGGTGGCGCCACAGCGGAAGTAGTCGCCGAGGGCGCAGCCCGATCGCGCGCACCGCGGCCGCTGGGAGCGGGGCCACCGCGTGCCGGTAGGGGCGCCACAGCGCGGGCTCTGACGGGTCGACCCCGCCCAGCAACACCGCGACAAGCAGGTCCAGCAGCGGGATCTCGCCCAGACCGTGGCTGAAGTCGATGGCCAGATGGTCGCGTCCGGCCAGCACGCGGATTCCGCTGTCGGGCATACCGCGCAGCGCCGCCAGCAGCACCATCGGATCGTCGTCGGCGACAGGGTCCGCCGCGCGCACCGCGTGCTCGAGGCGGTGCGGGGTGAAGCGCCACCGCACGCTCGCCGTCGAGGGCTGCAGGCCGATGCGGGCGACCGGTCCGACGGCGGCCATCGCCGCGAAGCGGGATCTCAGCTCGTCGAGCGACGGCATCGTCACGGGTCCCAGCACCACCGCCGACCGGCGGTGACTGTGCTGTACGTCCAGCGAGGCGACACGCACGGTGGCCGGCTGCCGACGGCGCGCAGGAAAGGCCATTTGCCTGCAGAACCTATCAGAGGCCGGACCTGCGACGAGATGACCGATCGGCACTGCGGGCGCGTTGTTCTCGCGGTTCTGTGTTCTATAGGTTCTGCCCATGACGCAGGCGAGGAGACGAGGCGACCGGACGGTCCCTGCAGGCAGATCCCGGGCCCGGGCGCTGTGGTCCGGCGCGGCGGTGGTCGCGGTCGGCTACGGCGTCTTCCTGATCGTGGTCGCAACCCGCGTGCCGTCGGGGACCGAGCTGACGGGACAGTTCGCTCTGCAACCGGCCGTCAAAGCGCTGACCGCGGTGCTGCTCGCCGCCGCGACGGCACATCCCGTCGTGCGGGAACGGCGCTGGCTGATCGGCGCCCTGCTGTTCTCCGCGGCCGGGGACTACCTGCTGGCGATGCCGTGGTGGGAGGCGTCGTTCGTGCTCGGCCTGGCCGCCTTCCTGATCGCCCATCTGTGCTTCCTGGCGGCCCTGCTGCCGCTGGCCGCGCCGACACCGCCTCGGCTGGCCGCCGCCGGCCTGACCGTGGCGTCCTGCGTGGCGCTGCTGGTCTGGTTCTGGCCGCGGCTGATCGCCGAGGGAATGGCGGTGCCGGTCACGCTCTACATCGCCGTGCTCGGTGCCATGGTCTGCGCGGCGCTGCTCGCCGACCTGCCCACCCCGTGGACCGCACTGGGCGCGGTGAGCTTCGCGATCTCCGACGCGATGATCGGGATCTCCCGATTCGTGCTGGGCGACGAGCGGCTGGCGGTGCCCATCTGGTGGTTCTACGCCGCCTCGCTGCTGCTGCTCACCGCCGGGCTGTTGTTCGGCCGGTCGTTCGGGTCGCCGTCCGGGGCCTCTGCTACACCTGCGGGGTGAGCACCACCCGGCACCCGGCCGAGCACGAGCCGATCGCGCGCGTGCTGCCGATGCTGTCGGTGCCGCACCTCGACCGCGAGTTCGACTACCTGGTCTCGGCCGATCAATCCGACGACGCACAACCCGGTGTGCGGGTCCGGGTCCGGTTCCACGGCCGGCTAGTCGACGGTTTCCTGCTCGAGCGTCGCTCCGACACCGACCACGGCGGAAAGCTCGGCTGGCTGGACAAGGTGGTCTCCGGCGAACCGGTTCTCACCCACGACATCCGCCGTCTCACCGACGCCGTCGCAGCCCGTTATGCGGGCACCCGGGCCGACGTGCTGCGCCTGGCGGTGCCGCCACGACACGCAACAGTCGAGAAGCAGGCCGCACCCCCGCTCGAACCGCTCGATCCGCTGCCCGTCGACACCGCCGCGTGGGCGGCGTACCAGGGCGGCGCGCAGTTCGTCGCCGCCCTGCAGGGGGGCCGCGCGGCGCGTGCGGTGTGGCAGGCGTTGCCGGGGGAGTCGTGGCCGCAGCGGCTGGCCGAGGTCGCGGCCGTGACGGTCGCGACGGGCCGGGGTGTGCTGGCCGTGGTTCCCGACCAGCGCGACATCGATCAGCTGCAGGCGGCCGCGACGGTGCTGCTTCCGGACAGCCGGGTGGTCGCCCTGTCGGCCGGGCTGGGTCCGGCCGAGCGGTACCGGCGCTGGCTGCGGGCGCTGCGCGGTCAGGCGCGGCTGGTGATCGGGACGCGCAGCGCCGCCTTCGCGCCCGTGTCCGATCTCGGACTGGTGCTGGTCTGGGACGACGGTGACGACTCCCTGGCCGAACCCCGCGCGCCGTATCCGCACTCCCGTGAGGTGGCGATGCTGCGGGCCCACCAACTGCGCTGTGCGGCGGTGATCGGCGGCTTCGCACGCACCGCCGAGGCCCACGCGCTGGTGCGCAGCGGCTGGGCGCATGACCTGACCGCGCCGCGCCGGGCCGTACGCGCGCACGCCCCGCGGGTGGTCGCGCTCGAGGACAGCGCCTTCGCCCAGGAACGCGACCCCGCCGCGCACACCGCCCGGCTCCCGTCGATGGCCCTCGACGCCGCCCGCGCCGCGCTGCGCGCCGACGCCCCGGTCCTGGTGCAGGTTCCGCGCCGCGGTTATGTGCCGGCATTGGCGTGTGGCCGGTGCCGCAGCATCGCCCGCTGCCGGCACTGCACCGGGCCGTTGTCCCTGCCCGGCCGCGACGCCCCCGGGGCCGTATGCCGCTGGTGCGGCCGCGAGGAGCTGGCCCTGCGGTGCGCGCGGTGCGGGTCGGACGCGGTGCGGGCCGTAGTGGTGGGCGCCCGGCGCACCGCCGAAGAACTGGGCCGGGCGTTCCCCGGCGCGGCGGTCATCACCTCCGGTGGTGACAGCGTGGTGGCCACGGTGCCGCCCCGTCCCGCCGTCGTCGTCGCCACCCCGGGGGTGGAGCCGGTGGCCGAAGGCGGCTACGGCGCGGCGCTGCTCCTCGACGCCTGGGCACTTCTGGGACGCCAGGACCTGCGCGCGGCCGAGGACACGCTGCGGCGCTGGATGGCCGCGGCCGCCTTGGTCCGCAGCCACGACGACGGCGGGGTCGTCGCGGTCGTCGCGGAATCGGCCATCCCCACGGTGCAGGCGCTGGTGCGCTGGGATCCGGTCGGTCACGCCGAGGCGGAGCTGGACGCGCGTACCGAAGTCGGCCTGCCGCCGGCGGTGCACATGGCCGCCGTCGACGGCACCACCGACGCGGTGGACGCGCTGCTGCAGGCCGCTGAACTACCCGACGGAGCCGAGGTTCTCGGACCGGTCGACCTGCCCGTCGGCGCCCGCCGGCCCGCCGGGGTGGCCGCCGATCACCCGGTGGGCCGGATGCTGGTCCGGGTGCCGCGCGAACTCGGACTGGGCCTTGCCGCGGCGCTGCGACGGGCCAGCGCGGCCGCCAGCGCACGCCACGACCACGAGCCGGTTCGTGTGCAGATCGATCCGCTGCACATAGGGTGATTCTCGTCTGACGGTGGATCCGGACAGGAGAGGGCGATGGCGCGTCTGATCTCGTGGCTGATCACGCTGGCGGTGATCGCGCTGGGGGTGCTGTGGCCGTGGCTGTTCCAGGGCGGAGCCACCGACACGGCGGCGCCCTACGATCCGGTCGTCTTCGACGATTACGACGTCGACATCGTCGTCGCCGACGACGGCACGATGACCGCGGTGGAGACCATCACCGCGGATTTCCCGAGCGGGCGCCACGGTCTGTTCCGCTACTGGGACGTGGCCAACCCCAACGATCCGAACATCCGCCAGCGACCGGAGGTCACGTCGGTGCTGCTCGACGGGCGTCCGGCACGGTACGAGATGCTGTGGGAGGACGGCCGGCGGTTCCGGGTGGCCAAGATCGGTGATCCGGACCGGACGCTGAGCTACGGCGCCCATGTCTTCGAGATCCGTTACACCATCCCCGGCGTGCTCGACCCAGGCACCACCGGCGCCGGGAAGCAGTTCGCCGCCACCACCGGCGATACCGCCGCAGCGCCGACGGTGTTCTTCTGGAATGTCATCGCGCCGTCGTGGAACAACTACATCCGCGCGGTCGACGTCTCCGTCGAGCTTCCCGCATCCGTCACCGGTGCGCAGTGCTCGGTCGGCTCGGGCGTCGGCGTGATCTGTGACGACCTGACCATCAGGGGCAACCGCGTCGAGTTGTCGGCGGCCAACCTGCCACCGCGCACCCCCGTCACCGTGCGCGCCGGCGTCGACCTGCCGACCCCGGCGCGGCCGACACTGCCCTGGTCCTACACCTGGGACCGGGTGCTCGGCCAATCGGTGGCCGGCGTGATCGGCGTCGCGACGCTGACCGTGCTGTTGGCCGCCGGAGCGCTGCTGTGGCTGCGCGCGGTCACCGAGCGGAGACCCGGCTTCCCGCTGCAGTACGCGCCGCCGCCGGGCCTGGGACCGGTACAGGTCGAATACCTCCGCACCGAGTCGGTGCCCAAGAACGGCCTGACCGCCACGCTGTTCCATCTGGCCGAACGCGGTCTGATCACCCTGCAGCAGGTCAGCGACAAACACTGGCGAATCCGGGGGGTTGCCCAGCGGGGGCAGTGGAGAGACGTGGACCCGGTCAGCGCGGCGGTCGGAAGGAAACTGAAAGTCGACTCCGCGGGCGCGGAATTCGAGGCCAAGAAGACGGTCAAGTCAGGGGAGCGGCTCCAGAAGGCCAAGGCCGAGATGACCGAGACCGTGCAGAAGTGGGCGCTGACCTCCGGACTCATGGTGCAGCGCAAGAAGGAGCTGTGGCTGCGCGCCGCCAACGGCGCTGCCTTCGTATTGATGATCTGCGCGTTCTTCAACTGGGGGCCGCCCTTCACGCTCTGGGCCCTGCCGTTCGCGGCGTTCTTCGTCTTCTCGGCGGCTTCCTGGCGGCCCGGGGTGGGAACCAGGCGCACCGCGGCCGGACGTGAACTGTGGTCGCGCATCGGCGGATTCCACCGGGTGCTGGCCACCGACTCGGCCGAGAGCCGGTTCGACTTCGCCGCCCGCAAGGATCTCTACACCGCCTACGTTCCGTTCGCGGTGGCCGCCGGCGCCGCCGCGATGTGGGCCAAGAAATATCAAGAAGTCACCGGTACCGTTGCACCGCAACCCGATTGGTACAGCACTTCGACGACGACGTCATCGGGCTGGTTCGGCTCCGGTGGCGGCGCGGACTTCGACAGCTTCGAATCGGCGTTGTCGTCGTCGATCGGCGCCTACACCGCCTCGCAGGCGAAGTCGTCGTCCTCGGGCGGCGGAGGGTCCAGCGGCGGCGGGGGCGGCGGTGGTGGAGGAGGAGGTGGCGGGTCGTGGTGACCTTCCTACTTGTCGTCATCCTGGTGGTGGCGGTGGCGGTGCTGATCGGATTCGTCGTGGGCTACAACAAGATCCGGTCCGCCGACGTGCGGGTGGCCGAGGCGCTGTCGGGCATCGACGTGGAGCTGACGCGACGCGCCGCACTGATCCCGAGCCTGGTGCACACCGTCGCGACCTTCGCCACCCACGAAAAGACCGTGCTCGACCACGTCACCGACGCCAACGCGGCCCTGACCGCGGCCACCAGCGGGAAGTCCGTCACCCAGCGCAGCGCGGCCGAAAAGCAACTCGACCGCGCGCTGGCGCCGGTGCTCGCGCTCGGCCGCGACTATCCGCAACTCGCCTCGTCGGCCAACTTCTTGGACCTGCAGCGCAACCTCGCCGACACCGAGGACAAACTGGCGTTCGCCCGGCAGTACTACAACGACTCCGTGGCCGGCCTGAACCGGCTCGTCACCACCATCCCGTGGCTGCTGGTCGCACCGCTGACGGGGGTCGCCGAGAAGGAGTACTACCAGACACCGAGATGAGCCTCCCTAGACTGGCGCGGTGCGTCTCGTCTTCGCCGGCACGCCGGAACCGGCCCTGCCCTCCCTGCGGCGGCTGATCGAATCACCCCGTCACGACGTCGTCGCCGTGCTGACCCGCCCTGATGCGGTCGCCGGCCGGCGCGGGCGGGCGGCCCCGTCCCCGGTCGCGCAGGTGGCCGCCGAGCACGGCATCCCGATCCTCCGGCCGGCCCGCCCCAACTCCGAGGAGTTCGTCGCCGAACTCGCCGAGCTGGACCCCGACTGCTGCGCCGTGGTGGCCTACGGGGCGCTGCTCGGGGAGGAACTGCTGGCGGTCCCCGCGCACGGCTGGGTCAACCTGCACTTCTCGCTGCTGCCCGCCTGGCGTGGTGCGGCTCCCGTGCAGGCGGCCCTGGCGGCCGGGGACACCGTGACCGGAGCGACGACATTCCAGATCGAGCGCAGTCTGGATTCCGGCCCGGTGTACGGCGTGGTCACCGAGACCATTCGACCCACCGACACCGCCGGCGCGTTGCTCGAGCGACTCTCGGTCGCGGGTGCGGAGTTGCTCGAGGCGACGATGGACGGCATCGCCGAACACAAGCTGACCGCGGTGCCGCAACCCGCCGAAGGCGTCAGCGTCGCCCCCAAAGTCACCGTCGACGACGCCCGGATCCGCTGGGACCTGCCCGCGCACGTCGTGGACCGGCGCATCCGTGCGGTCACGCCCAACCCCGGTGCCTGGACGATGATCGGTGAGCTGCGGGTCAAGGTGGGTCCGGTGACCGTGCCCGACCAGGCCTGCGAGCTGGAGCCCGGGCGCATGCAGGTGGGCAAGCGCCACGTGCTGGTCGGTACCGGATCGGTGCCGGTGCAGCTGGGCAGCGTGCAGCCCCCGGGCAAGAAGGCGATGGCCGCCGCGGACTGGGCGCGTGGCGCCCGGCTCGACGAACACGGCTGGGCCCGATGAGCGGCCCCGGACGCCGACCCCGGCGCACCCCGCTGGACCCGGCCCGCCGCGCGGCCTTCGACGTGCTGCGTGCGGTGTCCACCCGCGACGCGTACGCCAATCTGGCGCTCCCGGCGATCCTGCGGGAGCGCGGAATCACCGGGCGCGACGCCGCATTCGCCACCGAGCTGGCCTACGGCACCTGCCGGGCCCGCGGGCTGCTCGACGCCGTCATCGCCGCCGCGGCGGGCCGGCCCGTGGACCGCATCGACCCGGTGCTGTTGGACCTGCTGCGGCTGGGGGCGTACCAGCTGCTGCGCACCCGGGTGGAGGACCATGCCGCGGTCTCGACGACCGTGGAGCAGGCCGGGATCGAATTCGATTCGGCACGAGCCGGTTTCGTCAACGGCGTGCTACGGGCCATCGCCCGGCGCGACGAGGGTTCCTGGGTCGCCGAGCTGGCTCCACCGGCGGCCACCGACCCGGTGGGGCACCTGGCGTTCAGGTACGCCCACCCACGGTGGATCGGCCAGGCGTTCACCGATGCGCTGGGCGCCCGCGCCGGAGAACTCGAGGCGCTGCTGGCCAGTGACGACGCCCGTCCGGAGGTGCATCTGGTGGCGCGGCCAGGGCGCCTCTCGGCCGCCGAGCTGGCCGAGACGGCCGGTGGCACCGTCGGTCGCTACTCCCCGTATGCGGTGTATCTCGGCGAGGGCGACCCCGGGGCGCTGTCGGCTCTCCGCGACGGCTCGGCGCTCGTTCAGGACGAGGGCAGCCAACTGATCGCCCGTGCGCTCACACTGGCCACGCTCGACGGTGACGACACCGGCCGCTGGCTCGATCTGTGCGCCGGCCCCGGCGGGAAGACGGCGCTGCTGGCGGCCCTCGGCGAACCCGTCGGAGCCTTCGTCGACGCGGTCGAACCCGCCCCCGCCCGCGCCGATCTGGTCGAGCAGAACACCGCCGGGCTGCCCGTGACCGTCCACCGTGTGGACGGGCGCGAGCCGGGCCTGCCGCCCGGCTACGACCGGGTCCTCGTCGACGCGCCGTGCACCGGGCTGGGCGCGCTGCGCCGACGGCCCGAAGCCCGCTGGCGGCGCCGGCCCGGCGACGTGCCCGCCTTGGCGAAGCTGCAACGCGAACTGCTGGCCTCGGCGATCCGGCTCACCCGCCCCGGCGGGGTAGTGCTGTACGCGACGTGCTCGCCGCATCTGGCCGAAACGGCCGGCGTCGTCGCCGACGCGCTGCGCCGCTATCCGGTGACCGCACTGGACACCACGGCACTGCTCGCCCCAGCCACCGACATCGGTGATGGGCCGTCGGCGCAGTTGTGGCCGCACCGCCACGGCACCGACGCGATGTTCGCCGCCGCATTGCGGGTGGGCGGCGACCGATAGGGTGAGCGCATGGCTGCACCGATGATCGCCCCGTCGATCCTGGCCGCCGACTTCGCCCGGCTGGCCGACGAGACCGCCGCTGTCGCGGGAGCGGACTGGCTGCACGTCGATGTGATGGACAACCATTTCGTGCCGAACCTCACGCTGGGCCTGCCCGTGGTGGAGTCGCTGCTCAAGGTCACCGACATCCCGATGGACTGCCACCTGATGATCGACGACCCGCAGCGGTGGGCGCCGCCCTACGCCGAAGCCGGCGCCTACAACGTCACGTTCCATGCCGAGGCCACCGACAACCCGGTCGGCGTGGCTCGCGACATCCGCGCCGCCGGGGGCAAAGCCGGTCTGGCGGTCAAGCCGGGCACCCCGATCGAGCCGTACCTGGAGATCCTGCCCGAGTTCGACACGCTGCTGGTGATGTCGGTCGAACCCGGCTTCGGGGGCCAGAAGTTCATCGCCGAGGTGCTGCCCAAGGTCGGGACGGCGCGGCGGCTGGTCGACGCGGGCGAGTTGAGCATCCTGATCGAGATCGACGGCGGCATCAACGCCGACACCATCGAACAGGCGGCCGCTGCCGGGGTCGACTGCTTCGTCGCCGGATCAGCCGTCTACAGCGCCGACGATCCCGCCGCCGCGGTGCGGGCATTGCGCGCGCAGGCCGGCGCGGCGGCCACGCATCTGTCGGTATGAACCTCGACGCCGCCATGCAGGCGGCCATCGAGCAGGCTGAGCAGGTCAAGGGCCGCACCTACCCGAATCCCCCGGTGGGAGCGGTCATCCTGGATCGCGACGGCCAGATCGCCGGCGTCGGCGCCACCTCACCGGCGGGCGGGCCGCACGCCGAGGTCCTCGCGTTGCGACGAGCCGGCAGCCGCGCGGCCGGAGGCACCGCGGTGGTCACCCTGGAACCGTGCAACCACACCGGTCGCACGCCGCCCTGCGTGGACGCATTGTTGGCCGCCGGCGTCGCTGCGGTGGTCTTCGCCGTCAGCGATCCGAATCCGCTCGCTGCCGGGGGAGCCGCCCGACTGGCCGATGCCGGGGTCGAGGTGCAGGCCGGGGTGCTGGCCGGCGCCGTCGCCGGTGGGCCGCTGCGCGAGTGGCTGCACAAGCTCCGGACCGGATCCCCCCACGTGACGTGGAAATTCGCGACCAGCGTGGACGGCCGCAGCGCCGCCGCCGACGGCACCAGCCAGTGGATCACCAGTGAGGCCGCCCGCGCGGACGTCCATCGCCGGCGGGCGGCCGCCGAGGCGATCATCGTCGGCACCGGAACGGTGTTCGTCGACGACCCGGTCCTGACCGCTCGCCGCCCCGACGGTGCGCTGGCCGAGAGCCAGCCGTTGCGTGTGGTGGTGGGTGAGCGCGAGATATCGCCGGATGCAAGGGTTCTCAACGACGACTCGCGAACCATGGTGATCCGCACCCGGGATCCGCACGAGGTGCTCAGGGCGCTGTCGGACCGTACCGACGTGCTGGTCGAGGGCGGCCCCACCCTGGCCGGCGCCTTCCTGCGGGCCGGTGTGATCGACCGCATCCTGGCTTACGTGGCGCCGATCCTGCTGGGCGGTCCGATCACCGCGGTGGACGACGTCGGCGTGCTCAGCATCGCTCAGGCTCAACGCTGGCAGTTCGACGGAGTGCAGGCCGTCGGGCCTGATGTGTTGCTCAGCCTGGTACCGGCGTGACGGTGGGCGGTGTCACAGTCGCCGCGGGCGCGGCGACCGGGGGTCAGGCACCGCCGAATCGGTAAACTCGATGCAGTCGGCTGCTTGCCGGCGGGAATATCGCGCTTTCAGAGACGAGTTGCGCTGAGAAAGCACGAGAAAAGGACATCGAGCATGACTGCTCTGCAGGGCTGGATCCACCACAATCCGGTCGATCCCCGACATCTGAAAGCCGCAATCTGGGGTGTCTGGCGGGATCTGACCAGCGAGAAACCCACCGAACTCACCGAACGCGACGAGCCTCAGCTGATGGGCCGAGGGCTCGAACGCTGCTGATCGGCGCCTGATTCGCCGGGTTCCTCGGCATGTTCGCGCCGGGCGGCGATCAACAATCCCAGCACCGCGCCCACGACACAGACCACCGCGGTGATCGTGAAGATCTCCGAATACTGCATGACGTACGCCTCGCGGACGCGTGCCGCCTCGGCGGCCAGGCGCTGCGCCAGCGTGTTGGCGTTCGGGTCGGCGGGAATGCTCGCCAGGTGCTGGTTGAAGCGGTACAGACCCCACGCCGACAGCGCCGCGATGCCGATCAGCATGCCGATCATGCGCGCCACCACCACTGCTGCCGAGGCGATGCCGTGCTGGGCGGTGGGCACCACGCGCAGCGTCGCTGACGTCAGCGGCCCGATCACCAGGCCCAGGCCCAATCCGGCGATCGCCAGGTCGGTGTCGAGCACGGGCAGGCTGACAAAGCCCAGGTCGTGGCGGGCGGCGAGCAGGTCGACCGGCCACCGGGAGATCAGCACGTAGCCGCCGGCGGCGATCAGCAGTCCGACGAACGCGACGATGCGGTCACCGATCCTGGTGGCCAGCCAGCCGCCCAACAGGGCGCCGATCGGCAGGGCGATCAGGAAACGCAACAACAGGAACGCCGCCTGGTTCTGGTCCTGACCCAGCACGCCCTGACCGAACAATTCGACGTTGACCAGCGTCACCATCAACGCGGCGCCGGCAGCCAGCGAGGCACCCAGGGCAGCCAGGAACGGGCGGAAGTGCACGCCGGCCGGATCGAGCAGCCGGGTGCGGGCGAACTTCTCCCAGACGAAGAACGCCACCATCGCCACCGCCGCGGCGATCAGCACCGGCGGGCCCCAGCTGGGCAGCACCTGTCTGCCGTCCGGGGCCGGGTTGTACAGCCCGACCACCGCCAGGCCCAGCGCCACCGCCAGCAGCAGCCCGCCCACCACGTCGACCTTCTGCGGATCATCGGTCTCGGCGCGCGCCGGCAGGCTGAAGTGGATCATCACCATCGCCAGGGCCGCGAGCGGCACGTTGACCCAGAACACCGACTGCCAGTGCCCGAACAGCCACACCAGGGTGATGCCGTAGACCGGGCCCAGCACGCTGCCGAGTTCCTGGGCCGCGCCGACGCCGCCGAGCACGGCGGCGCGGTTGCGCGCGGCCCACAGATCGGCCGCGAGCGCCAACGTCACCGGCAGCAGCGCGCCGCTGGCCGTGCCCTGGATGATGCGGCCGAGCACCAGCACCGTCAGGTCGGTGGACATCGCGGTGATCACCGAGCCCAGCGCGAACCCCGCCAGGCTGACCTGGATGAGCATCTTGCGGCCGAACCGGTCCGAGGCCCGGCCCAGCAGCGGCATCGCCGCGATGTAGCCGAGCAGGTAGCCCGTGATGATGGGGGTGACCCGCTGGATCTGATTGATGCCGATCCCGACGTCGGACATGATGTCGGTCATGATCGTCACGACGACATAGGTGTCGAGCGCGCCGAGCACCACCGCGAGGCTGCCCGCACTGATCGCGATGCGGCGGTTGGTCGGGGTGGAGGGGGTCGTCGGTCGCGGCGCACCCGTCTCCGTCACCGGGGAGCGGTGCATCAGACAGCCGGTTTGTCGACGGTCACCGGTTCACCCCAGTCCGACAGCGTCATCGTCACGCTGTTGCCCGGGCTGGGCTCCAGGCGCGCCTGCATCAGCTGGTGGTCACCGTCCTCGGCGACCCAGGCGGTGCCGGGGACCGGGCCGGTGGCGGCGATCTGCGGGGCGATCTTGTTGACCGCGTCGGCGCTGACCATGCCGGTGATGCGGACGGTGGTGACGCCTTCGACGGTCTCGCGGCCGTCGGACTTGGCGTCGGAGAAATTGGACAGCACGTTGGCCAGGCCGGCATCGGGGCTCAGGATTGCGGCGACGTCGTAGATGTCGGAGGCGGGACCGAAGTTCGACAGGCTGCCACCTGCGGTGATCGCGGCGTAGAGGTCGCCGTCGGCGACGACGAACTGCACACCTTCGAGCCGCTGGCCCAGGAAGACGATGTCGGCGGTGCCTTTGGCCGCCACCGCGGGCCGCTGGGTCAGGTCTCCCTCGAGGGACTCGACGGGCAGCTCGGCGATCTGGCCCTGCACGGCCAACTTCAGGTGCGCACTGGTCTCACCGGCGGTCGTCTCGCTGGACTCCTGCAGCAGGGTCGCGGCGTCGGGCAGGTCTGTGGCGGAGTCGTCGGAGGAGCCGGAGCACCCCGCGACGAGGGCGGCAACGGCGAAAAGGGCGGCGAGGATCGCCAACAGGCGGGTCTGCATGTCCTGCATGGTAGTAGGTGTGCGGGTGTGCGGGCGCCGCCCGCCGGTCGGCGACGTTCTACGCTGGCAACGTGTTCACCGGAATCGTCGAAGAACTTGGTGAGGTCGTCAGCAGGGAGGATCTCGGCGACTCCGCCCGGCTGGTCATCCGCGGTCCGGTCGTCACATCGGATGCCGGACACGGCGATTCGATCGCGGTCAACGGGGTGTGTCTGACCGTGGTGGACGTGCTCGCCGACGGCTCGTTCTCCGCGGATGTGATGGCCGAGACCCTGCAGCGATCGAGTTTGCGGGAGGCGGCGTCCGGCGCGCGGGTCAACCTGGAGCGCGCCGCGGCGATCAGCAGCAGGCTGGGCGGTCACATCGTGCAAGGTCACGTCGACGGAACCGGCGCCATCGTGTCCCGCACCCCGTCGGAGCACTGGACCGTGGTGCGCGTCTCCCTGCCGGCGGCGTTGTCGCGGTACGTGGTCGAGAAGGGCTCGATCACGGTCGACGGCGTCTCCCTGACGGTGTCGGGCCTGGGCCCGGACTGGTTCGAGATTTCGCTGATCCCCACCACGCTGGACCTGACGACGCTGGGCCGCGCCGAGGTCGGGGCGCCGGTGAACCTGGAGGTCGACGTCATCGCCAAGTACGTCGAACGGTTGCTGGGTGCCGGCCGCGCCGAGCCGGGCGCCGGCTCGGCGACCTGAGCGGGCGCCGAGGGACTTCGCCCGGTGCCGGCGGCGCCGCCGAAGTCGCGGGGGCCGGCGATGCCGGCAAAGTCGCGGGTGACGGGGGTCACCCTCACGTCGGTGTCCGGCGGTCGGCGATCACACCCTTCTGCGCTGCGCCGGACGGCAGGCAATAACCGGTCTCAAGGCGTGGTTCATACTGAAGGGTGTTGACAGGGTGGTTCCAGACCCCGGGACCGGCAAGGTGGTGCAGATGACGAGGCTGGATTCGGTCGAACGCGCGGTGGCCGACATCGCAGCGGGCAAGGCCGTGGTCGTCATCGACGACGAAGATCGTGAGAACGAAGGCGATCTGATCTTCGCCGCAGAGAAGGCGACCCCGGAACTGGTTGCGTTCATGGTGCGCTACACCTCCGGTTACCTGTGCGTGCCGCTGGACGGCGAGATCTGCGATCGTCTCGGCCTGCTGCCGATGTACGCGGTCAACCAGGACAAGCACGGCACCGCCTACACCGTCACGGTGGACGCGAAACTGGGTGTCGGAACCGGGATCTCGGCGTCGGACCGCGCCACGACGATGCGACTGCTCGCCGATCCGGGTGCGGTCGCCGACGACTTCACCAAACCCGGCCACGTGGTTCCGCTGCGGGCTAAGGACGGCGGGGTGCTGCGGCGCCCGGGCCACACCGAGGCCGCCGTCGACCTGGCGCGCATGGCCGGTCTGCAGCCGGCCGGCGCGATCTGCGAGATCGTCAGCCAGAAGGACGAGGGCGCGATGGCGCAGACCGACGAGCTGCGGATCTTCGCCGACGAGCATGATCTGGCGCTGATCTCGATCGCCGACCTCATCGAGTGGCGCCGCAAGCACGAAAAGCACATCGAACGGGTGGCCGAGGCCCGCATACCCACGCGACACGGCGAGTTCCGGGCCGTCGGCTACACCAGCATCTACGAAGACGTCGAGCATGTCGCCCTGGTCAAGGGCGATATCGCCGGGCCGGGGGCGGGCCCCCACGGTGACGGCCACGACGTGCTGGTGCGGGTGCACTCGGAGTGCCTGACCGGCGACGTGTTCGGCTCCCGCCGCTGCGACTGCGGCCCGCAGCTGGACGCCGCGTTGGCGATGGTGGCGCGCGAGGGCCGCGGAGTGGTGCTCTACATGCGAGGCCACGAGGGCCGCGGCATCGGGCTGATGCACAAGCTGCAGGCCTATCAGTTACAGGACGCCGGGGACGACACCGTCGACGCCAACCTGAAGCTGGGCCTGCCCGCCGATGCCCGCGACTACGGCACCGGGGCGCAGATCCTGGTCGACCTCGGGGTGCGCTCGATGCGTCTGCTGACGAACAACCCGGCCAAACGCGTCGGCCTCGACGGTTACGGCCTGCACATCATCGAACGCGTCCCGCTGCCGGTGCGTGCCAATGCCGAGAACATCCGCTACCTGATGACGAAACGCGACCGCATGGGCCACGACCTCGTCGGCCTGGAGGACTACGACGAGGCGGTACCCGGCGAGTTCGGCGGAGCCGTATGAGTCCAGCCGCCGGTGTCCCCGATCTGCCCGCGCTGCAGGCCGGCGACGTCACGTTGGCGATCGTCGCCAGCACCTGGCACGAGACCATCTGCGACGCGCTGCTCGAAGGAGCGCGAAGGGTCGCTGCCGAGGCGGGGATCGCCGATCCGACCGTCGTGAGGGTGCTCGGCGCCATCGAGATCCCTGTGGTCGCGCAGGCGCTGGCCGCGACCCACGACGCCGTCGTCGCGCTCGGTGTGGTGATCCGGGGGGAGACGCCGCATTTCGACTACGTCTGTGACGCGGTCACCCAGGGGTTGACGCGGGTGTCGCTGGATTCGTCGACGCCGGTGGCCAACGGTGTGCTCACCACGAACACCGAGCACCAAGCGCTCGACAGGGCAGGGCTGCCGTCCTCGGCCGAGGACAAGGGCGCGCAGGCGGCTGCGGCGGCGCTGTCGACCGCGCTGACCTTGCGCCGGCTGCGGTCGGGGACATGACCGGGGCGGACTGGGACCTCGAGGTCAAACCGCACCTGGCCCCGATCTTCGCCTACAGCGCGGCGGCCGTCGTGCTGGTCGCCCACATCGCGGTCGGGGCCCTGCTCAAGGTGGGCTCGACCGGGGTGATCTTCCGCACCTACGACCAGGTGGCGATCGCCACCGTGGGCGTCGTGATCGCGGGCTTTCTGTGCCTGTTCGCCCGGCCGCGGCTGCGTATCGGTGCCGCCGGCGTCGCAGTGCGAAACCTGTTCGGCTACCGGCTGTTTGGGTGGGACGACGTGTGCGGGGTGTCCTTCCCTGCCGGTGCGCGCTGGGCGCGGCTGGACCTGCCCGACGACGAGTACGTCCCGGTGATGGCGATCCAGACCGTGGACAAGGGGCGGGCCGTGCAGGCCATGGACCGGGTCCGCGAGCTCGAGCAGCGGTATCGGCCCGATCTGGCGTCCCGTAGCGACCCGCACTGAGGCGAGCCGTCGGGGTGGGGCAGTAGCCTGGGAGCTGTGCCCGATCCATCGACGTACCGACCTGCCCCCGGGTCGATTCCCGTCGAACCCGGGGTGTACCGCTTCAAGGACGCCCACGGCCGGGTCATCTACGTCGGCAAGGCCAAGAGCCTTCGCAGTCGGCTGAACTCCTACTTCGCCGACCTGTCCGGACTCGCTCCGCGCACCCGCCAGATGGTGATGACCGCGGCCGGGGTGGAGTGGACGGTCGTCAACACCGAGGTCGAAGCCCTTCAACTCGAATACAACTGGATCAAGGAATTCGATCCGCGGTTCAACATCCGCTACCGCGACGACAAGTCCTACCCCGTGCTCGCGGTCACCCTCAACGAGGAGTACCCGCGTCTGATGGTCTACCGGGGACCGCGGCGCAAAGGGGTGCGCTACTTCGGCCCCTACTCCCATGCCTGGGCCATCCGCGAAACGCTGGACCTGCTGACCCGCGTGTTCCCCGCGCGGACCTGTTCCAACGGAGTGTTCAAGCGTCACAGCCAGATTGACCGCCCCTGCCTGCTCGGATACATCGACAAGTGTTCCGCACCGTGCATCGGCCGGGTCAGCGCCGAGGAGCACCGGCGCATCGTCGGCGATTTCTGCGACTTCCTGGCCGGCAAGACCGACAAGCTGGTCCGCGAGATGGAGCAGCAGATGAACGACGCGTCGGTCAACCTCGATTTCGAGCGCGCTGCGCGGCTGCGCGACGACATCTCGGCGATGCGCCGCGCGCTGGAGAAACAGGCCGTGGTCTTCGGCGACGGCACCGACGCCGATGTCGTCGCCTTCGCCGACGACGAGCTGGAGGCCGCGGTGCAGGTCTTCCATGTCCGCGGCGGGCGGGTGCGCGGCCAACGCGGCTGGGTCGTCGAAAAGTCCGGTGAGCCCGGCGAATCCACGCTGGAGTATCTGGTCGAGCAGTTTCTCACCCAGTTCTACGGAGACCAGGCGGCACTGGGCACTGCCGCCGACGGCGGGCGAGACGAGGTCGCCAACCCGGTGCCGCGTCAGGTGCTCGTGCCGGTGCTGCCGGAGACCTCCGACGAACTCGAGACGTGGTTGTCCCAGCTGCGGGGCTCGCGGGTGACGCTGCGGGTGGCGCAGCGCGGCGACAAACGGGCGCTGGCCGAAACGGTGCACCGCAACGCCCAGGACGCCCTGACCCAGCACAAGCTCAAGCGGGCCGGTGACTTCACCGCGAGAAGTGCTGCGCTGCAGAGCATCCAGGAGGCTCTCGAGCTCGAGGACGCGCCGCTGCGCATCGAGTGCGTCGACATCAGCCATGTCCAGGGCACCGACGTCGTCGCCTCGCTGGTCGTCTTCGAAGACGGCCTGCCCAAGAAATCCGACTATCGGCATTACGCGATCAGAGAGGCGGCGGGGCACGGCCGCTCCGACGACGTCGCATCGATCGCGGAGGTGACACGGCGGCGCTTCCACCGTCACCTGCGTGACTCCGAGGACGTCGCAGAGTCGGGCGCGGACGATGGCGCTCGGGCGGACGATGGTTCTCGGGTGAGCGCTCGGGTGGATGACGGTCCCCGCGCTCGTCCGGCCCGCTTCGCTTACCCCCCCAACCTTTTCGTCGTCGACGGGGGCGCACCGCAGGTCAACGCGGCGGCGTCGGTGCTCGACGAACTGGGCGTGACCGACGTCGCGGTGGTCGGCCTGGCCAAGCGGCTCGAAGAAGTGTGGGTGCCTGGACGCGACGGCGCGCCCGCCGAGCCGGTGATCCTGCCGCGCAACAGCGACGGTCTGTACCTGCTGCAGCGGGTGCGTGACGAGGCGCATCGGTTCGCGATCAGCTACCACCGCAGCAAGCGCTCCAAACGAATGACGGCATCGGCGCTGGACTCGGTGCGGGGGCTGGGTGAGCACCGGCGCAAAGCCCTGGTCACCCACTTCGGGTCGCTGGCCCGGCTCAAGCAGGCCAGCGTCGAGGAGATCACCTCGGTGCCCGGCATCGGCGCTGCGACAGCCCACGCCGTGCTGGAGGCGCTCGGCGCCGCGCCGCCGACTGGGCCACCCGTCGAGGCGCCGGCGGCCGCGGCGCCTGATTCACCGGCCGTTTCGCAGGCGTCCGCACCCGTGATCGGCGATGATCGGAGCACAGCACCGGGATGACAGAGCAAGGTATGCACGAGGAACTGCGCGCAGACACCGGCACCGCCGCTGACGGGAGTGACCTCGGCGACGAGGTCGGAAGCGACATCGACGTGGTCCTCGTCACCGGCCTGTCCGGAGCCGGCCGGGGAACCGCGGCCAAAGTGCTCGAGGACCTCGGCTGGTATGTCGCCGACAACCTGCCGCCCGAGCTCATCGCCCGGATGGTCGACCTCGGGCTGGCCGCCGGGTCCCGCATCACCCAACTCGCGGTGGTGATGGACGTGCGATCCCGGGGCTTCACCGGGGACCTCGACTCGGTGCGCAACGAGCTCGCGACCCGCAACATCGCCCCCCGCGTCCTGTTCCTGGAGGCCTCCGACGACATCCTCGTCCGGCGCTACGAGCAGAACCGGCGCAGCCATCCGCTGCAGGGCAACCAGACGCTGGCCGAGGGCATCGCCGCGGAGCGGGCCATGCTCGCGCCGGTGCGCGCGGCGGCCGATCTGGTCATCGACACGTCGTCGCTTCCGGTTCCCGCGCTGCGCGAGAGCATCGAGCGCGCCTTCGGGGGCGAGACCGTCGCCCACACCAACGTCACCGTGGAGTCCTTCGGTTACAAGTACGGCCTGCCGATGGACGCCGACACCGTGATGGATGTGCGGTTCCTGCCCAATCCCCACTGGGTGGACCAGCTGCGCCCCCACAGCGGCCAGCATCCCGACGTCCGCGACTACGTCCTCGGCCAACCGGGCGCCGTCGAGTTCCTCGACTCCTACCATCAGCTGTTGGGCGTCGTCATCGACGGGTACCGCAGGGAGGGGAAGCGCTACATGACCGTGGCCATCGGCTGTACCGGCGGCAAGCACCGCAGTGTGGCGATGGCCGAGGCCCTGGCTGCCCGGTTGTCCGGCGGCGACGCGCTGACGGTGCGGGTGCTGCACCGCGATCTGGGGCGCGAATGAGCTGCTCGGTCCGTGAGGCACAGCAGGTGAGCTTCTCCGCGCGGGAGGTGGACGGGTGAGTCCCCGCATCGTTGCGCTCGGGGGCGGGCACGGGTTGTACGCGACGCTGTCCGCGGCCCGGCGGATCACCCCGCATGTCACCGCGATCGTCACCGTGGCCGATGACGGCGGGTCCTCGGGCCGGCTGCGCAGCGAGCTCGACGTCGTTCCCCCCGGTGATCTGCGAATGGCGCTGGCGGCGTTGGCCTCCGACAGCCCGCATGGCCGGTTGTGGGCGACGATCATCCAGCACCGGTTCGGCGGTAGCGGTGCGCTCGCCGGGCACCCCATCGGCAATCTCATGCTGGCCGGGTTGAGCGAGGTCCTCGCCGACCCGGTGGCCGCCCTCGATGAGCTGGGCCGCATCCTCGGCGTGAAGGGCCGGGTGCTGCCGATGTGTCCCACCGGATTGAGTATCGAAGCCGACGTGGTCGGCTTGGAGGCCGATCCGAGGGTCAGCCGCGCCATCCGCGGGCAGGTGGCCATCGCCACCACCGTGGGCAAGGTGCGGCGGGTGCGGCTGCTGCCCAGCGACCCGCCGGCCACGCGTCAGGCCATCGACGCCATCATGAACGCCGATCTCGTCGTGCTCGGTCCGGGCTCGTGGTTCACCAGTGTCATCCCCCACGTGCTGGTGCCGGAGCTCGCGGCGGCACTGCGCTCGACGACCGCCCGGCGCGCGCTGGTGCTCAACCTGGTGGCCGAACCGGGGGAGACGGCCGGCTTCTCGGTGGAACGCCACATCCACGTGCTGTCGCAGCACGCGCCGGAATTCACCATGCACGACATCATCGTCGACAGCACCAGCGTGCCCAGCGAGCGCGAGCGCGATCAGTTGCGCCGCACGGCGCTGATTCTCGACGCCCGCGTAGAGTTTGCTGACGTTTGCAGACCTGGTACACCTTTACATGACCCGGCGAAACTGGCCGCGGCGTTGGAGGGGGTCCGAAGGCGGGGCATGGTGCCCAGGGCGGCGCCGCCTACTGTGCCCACACCGACAGTGAACGGACCGAGAGGTGACGACCCGTGGCGATGACAGCCGAGGTCAAAGACGAACTGAGCCGGCTGGTGGTCAATTCGGTGAGCGCCCGCCGTGCCGAGGTGGCGTCACTGCTGCGGTTCGCCGGCGGATTGCACATCGTCTCCGGCCGGGTCGTCGTCGAAGCCGAAGTCGACCTGGGCATCATCGCGCGCCGGCTGCGCAAGGACATCTACGACCTGTACGGGTACAACGCGGTGGTGCAGGTCATGTCGGCGACCGGAATCCGCAAGAGCACCCGCTACCTGGTGCGCGTGGTCCAGGACGGTGAGGCGCTGGCCCGTCAGACCGGCCTGCTCGATCTGCGCGGCCGCCCCGTGCGCGGACTGCCCGCCCAGGTCGTCGGCGGCAGCGTCGCCGATGCCGAAGCCGCTTGGCGGGGCGCGTTTTTGGCGCACGGCTCGCTCACCGAGCCGGGTCGATCCTCGGCGCTGGAGGTCAGCTGCCCCGGGCCCGAGGCGGCGTTGGCCCTGGTCGGTGCTGCGCGGCGGCTCGGTGTCAGCGCCAAAGCCCGCGAGGTGCGCGGCAGTGACCGGGTGGTGGTGCGCGACGGCGAGGCCATCGGCGCACTGCTGACCCGGATGGGTGCCCAGGACACCCGACTGACCTGGGAGGAGCGGCGCATGCGCCGCGAGGTCCGCGCCACCGCCAACCGGCTGGCCAACTTCGACGACGCGAACCTGCGCCGGTCCGCGCGGGCCGCGGTCGCCGCCGCCGCCCGCGTCGAACGCGCGCTGGAGATCCTCGGCGATACCGTGCCCGATCACCTGGCCGCCGCCGGCAGCCTGCGCGTCGCGCACCGCCAAGCTTCGCTGGAGGAGCTGGGTCGCCTCGCCGATCCGCCGATGACGAAAGACGCCGTGGCAGGGCGTATCCGGCGCTTGCTCTCGATGGCCGACCGCAAGGCCAAACAGGACGGCATCCCCGACACGGAATCCGCGGTCACGCCCGACCTGCTCGAGGACGCCTAGAGATCGACGAGGTGCTCGAGCACCTTCTTGTCGATGGCCTGGAACCGGTGGTCCTCGACCCAATGTCGCGCAGAGCCGGTTGACGAAATCGTTGGTCGCCGGTATCGCCCAATCGGTCATCTGCTGATTATCGGGCGATACGGTGGTTCCGTGGCTGCATTGCTCGTCGGGGTCGGCTCTCCCGAGCCGCCGTTCAACGGGATGCCCGGCGGTGGACTGGACATCGACCTGATGACCGCGCTGGGGTCGGCCGTGGGCGAATCGGTGGAGTTCATCGCCGACGAGGCGAGCGCGGACTTCGGCGCCGTCCTCGAGCGACTGGCCGCCGGCGAGTACGACTGTGTGGCCGCAGCAGTGACCACCACCCCCGAACGGGAACACACGGTCGCGTTCCTCCCGCCCTACGTGATCTCCGGCCAGGGCCTGGCCGTCGACACCGTGCGGCTGCCGCAGGTCCGCTCGATCGACGATCTGAGCGGATTGACCGTCGGCGTGCAACGTGGCGACACCAGCGAAGCGATCGCCGGGCATCTCGTCGCCGAGGGCCGCGTGGCGCGCGTGCGGATCTATGACTACGGAGCCGCCGGCACCGCCGTCGCCGATCTCACCGCCGGTGGCTGCGACGCAGTGCTCGAACTTGCTCCGGTGTTGTCCCGGCTGGTCAGCCAGGTGCCCGATGTCGAAATCGTCCAGTCCGGCGGTATCTCCACCGAACAGATCGCGGTCGCGGTCAACCCTGCTGACCAAGCCCTGCTGGCGCGCCTGCAGGTGGCCCAGGCCGAGTTGGAAGAAGACGGCACACTGCAGCGGTTGCGGCGCAAATGGCTCGGCAACCCCTACGTCGACCAGAGTTTGTCGGTGAGCTAGCAGTGGTCTGGGCCAGGCCGCGCGGGGCGACACCGACACCTACTAGGCTGGCTGCCGAGCAGTTCAGGAGAACGACAGCGCAGTTCGAGCGACATTGAGGAGACACACGTGACGATCCGGGTAGGCGTGAACGGCTTCGGCCGTATCGGACGCAACTTCTTCCGCGCACTGGATGCCCAGAAGGCCGAGGGCAAGAACGCCGACATCGAGATCGTCGCGGTCAACGACCTCACCGACAACGCCTCACTGGCGCACCTGCTGAAGTTCGACTCCATCCTGGGCCGGCTGCCCTATGAGGTCAGCCTCGAAGGCGAGGACACCATCGTCGTCGGCAGCACCAAGATCAAGGCACTGGAGGTCAAGGAGGGCCCGGCCGCCCTGCCGTGGGGTGATCTCGGCGTGGACGTCGTCGTCGAATCGACCGGCATCTTCACCAAGGCCGACAAGGCCAAGGGACACCTCGACGCCGGGGCCAAGAAGGTCATCATCTCCGCACCTGCCACCGACGAGGACATCACGATCGTGCTCGGCGTCAACGACGACAAGTACGACGGCAGCCAGAACATCATCTCCAACGCTTCCTGCACCACCAACTGCCTGGGCCCGCTGGCCAAGGTGTTGCACGACGAGTTCGGCATCGTCAAAGGGCTGATGACCACGGTGCACGCCTACACCCAGGACCAGAACCTGCAGGACGGCCCGCACAAGGACCTGCGACGCGCCCGCGCCGCCGCGCTGAACATCGTGCCCACCTCCACCGGTGCCGCCAAGGCCATCGGCCTGGTGCTGCCCGACCTGAAGGGCAAGCTCGACGGTTATGCGCTGCGCGTGCCGATCCCCACCGGATCCTGCACCGACCTGACCGCGGAGCTGGCCAAGTCGGCCACCGCCGATGAGATCAACGCCGCGATGAAGGCGGCGGCCGACGGTCCGCTCAAGGGCATCCTGAAGTACTACGACGCGCCGATCGTCTCCAGCGACATCGTCACCGATCCGCACAGCTCGATCTTCGACGCCGGGCTGACCAAGGTGATCGACAACCAGGCCAAGGTGGTGTCCTGGTACGACAACGAGTGGGGCTACTCCAACCGCCTCGTCGACCTGGTCGGCCTCGTCGGCAAGTCGCTGTAGCCCGATGGCTGTCAAGACGCTCTCCGATCTTCTGGCAGAGGGTGTTTCGGGGCGCGGCATACTGGTGCGCTCCGACTTCAACGTCCCGCTGAACGACGACGGTCAGATCACCGATCCGGGCCGGATCATCGCCTCGCTGCCGACCCTGAAGGCGTTGAGTGACGCCGGCGCCAAGCTCGTCGTCACCGCGCACCTGGGCCGGCCGAAGGGCGAGCCTGATCCGAAGTACTCGCTGGCTCCGGTGGCCAGGGACCTCGGGGAGCGGTTGGGCCGCCACGTTCAGCTCGCCGGTGACGTGGTCGGCAGTGACGCGCTGGCCCGCGCCGAGGGACTGACGGACGGCGACATCCTGCTGCTGGAGAACATCCGCTTCGATCCGCGCGAAACCAGCAAGGACGACGCCGAGCGGGAATCGCTGGCCAAGGCGCTCGTCGAGCTCGTCGGCGACGACGGTGCTTTCGTCAGTGACGGCTTCGGCGTCGTGCACCGCAAGCAGGCTTCGGTGTTCGACGTCGCCAAGCTGCTGCCGCACTATGCCGGCACACTGGTCGCGACCGAGGTCAGGGTGCTCGAGCAGCTGACCGAGTCGACGCAGCGGCCGTACGCCGTGGTACTCGGCGGGTCCAAGGTCTCCGACAAGCTCGCCGTGATCGAGAACCTGGCCACCAAGGCCGACAGCCTCATCATCGGCGGCGGTATGTGCTTCACCTTCCTTGCGGCGCAGGGTCTTTCGGTCGGTTCATCGTTGCTCGAAGAGGGCATGGTCGACACCTGCCGCAAGTTGTTGGACACCTACGCCGACGTGTTGCATCTGCCGGTGGACATCGTCGTCGCCGAGAAGTTCGCCGCCGACTCGCCACCGGAGACGGTTTCCTGCGATGCGATCCCGGACGACAAGATGGGCCTCGACATCGGCCCCGAGTCGGTGAAGCGCTTCGCCGCGCTGCTGTCCAACGCCAAGACGGTGTTCTGGAACGGTCCGATGGGCGTGTTCGAGTTCCCGGCGTTCTCGGCGGGCACCAAGGGCGTCGCCGAAGCCATCATCGCCGCGACCGGCAAGGGCGGCTTCAGCGTCGTCGGCGGCGGGGACTCCGCCGCGGCGGTACGGCAGCTGGGGTTGCCCGAGGACGGCTTCTCCCACATCTCCACCGGCGGCGGGGCGTCGCTGGAGTACCTCGAGGGCAAGACCTTGCCCGGCATCTCCGTACTCGAGTCCTGAAGGGGGCACCGTGTCGCGAAAGCCGCTGATCGCCGGCAACTGGAAGATGAACCTGAACCACTTCGAAGGCATCGCGCTGGTGCAGAAGATCGCGTTCTCGTTGCCCGACAAGTACTTCGACAAGGTCGACGTCACCGTCATCCCGCCGTTCACCGACCTGCGCAGCGTGCAGACGCTGGTCGACGGGGACAAGTTGCGGCTGACCTACGGTGCCCAGGACCTCTCCCAGCACGACTCGGGCGCCTACACCGGCGAAGTCAGCGGGGCTTTCCTGGCGAAACTGGGCTGTTCGTTCGTCGTGGTCGGCCACTCCGAGCGGCGCACCTACCACCACGAGGACGACGCGCTGGTCGCCGCGAAGGCGCTCGCCGCGTTCAGGCACGGGCTGGTGCCGATCATCTGCATCGGTGAGCATCTCGAGATCCGTGAGGCCGGCAACCACGTCGACTACAACGTCGAACAATTGCGGGGCTCGCTGGCCGGGTTGAGCGCCGAGCAGATCGGGCAGGCCGTGATCGCCTACGAGCCGGTCTGGGCGATCGGCACCGGCCGGGTGGCCAGCGCGGCCGACGCCCAGGAAGTCTGCCAGGCCATCCGGCAGGAGTTGGGCAACCTGGCATCGCCGGAGTTGGCTGCCGGCGTGCGGGTGCTCTACGGCGGCTCGGTCAACGCCAAGAACGTCGGTGAGATCGTCGGCCAGGCGGACGTGGACGGCGCGCTGGTGGGCGGTGCCTCGCTGGACGGCGAGCAGTTCGCCACGCTGTCGGCGATCGCCGCGGGCGGGCCGCTTCCTTGAGGCCGGTTCTCATGGCCGATTTCTCAGGGTCGATTTGGGAGGGCGGACTGCCCACCCTGTAGTCTGGCCGCCATGGAATTGGCCCTGCAGATCATCCTGGTCGTGACCAGCGTGCTGGTTGTGCTCCTGGTCCTGCTGCATCGCGCCAAGGGTGGCGGTCTGTCCAGCCTGTTCGGTGGCGGTGTGCAGTCCAGCCTGTCCGGCTCCACGGTGGTCGAGAAGAACCTGGACCGGTTGACGCTGTTCGTCACCGGCATCTGGGTGGTCGCCATCATCGGGATGGCGCTACAGATCAAGTACAGCTGACCCTGCGACACCGCATGCCCGGTCCGACGTCACCGTCGTTACCGGGCATTGTGCGTCGGGGGCTGGTCACCGTCGTGACCGGGCGTTGTGCGTCGGGGCGGGGTCCCCGCAGGGGGCTCGTCATGCAGTCGATGGGCTCGCCCTCGATACTTGGGGGATGGCTGAGTCTCCCGATATCGCACTGGCACCGATCGGTTCTGTCCTCCGCACCCAGGTGGGACGGGAAGCGACGGAGCCGATGCGTGAGGACATCCGCCTGCTCGGCGCGATCCTGGGAGAGACCGTTCGCGACCAGAACGGTGACACCGTCTTCGACCTGGTAGAACGCGCCCGGGTGGAGTCGTTTCGGGTGCGTCGCTCCGAGATCGACCGCGCCGACATCGTCTCGCTATTCGACGGCATCGATGTTCACCAGGCCATCCCCGTCATCCGCGCCTTCACCCACTTCGCACTGCTGGCCAACGTGGCCGAGGACATCCATCGCGAGCGTCGCCGGGCAGTCCACGAGGCCGCCGGTGAACCGCCCCAGGACAGCAGCCTGGCCGCCACCTATCTCAAACTCGACACGGCGAACCTGGATCCCGACATCGTCGCCGACGCGCTGGTCGGCGCGCTGGTGTCGCCCGTCATCACCGCGCATCCCACCGAGACGCGACGACGCACCGTGTTCGACACCCAGCACCGCATCACCGAGTTGATGCGGATGCGGCTGCACGGCCTGGCCAGGACCGAGGAAGGCCGCGACATCGAGACCGAGTTGCGCCGCCACATCCTCACGCTGTGGCAGACCGCGCTGATCCGGCTGTCCCGGCTCAAGATCCAGGACGAGATCGAAACCGGCCTGCGGTACTACGCAGCAGCGTTCTTCGAGGTCATTCCACAGGTCAATGCGCAGGTGCGCGCGGCGCTGCAGGCCCGCTGGCCCGACACCGATCTGCTGGCCGAGCCGATCCTGCGCCCCGGATCGTGGATCGGAGGCGACCGGGACGGCAACCCGAACGTGACCGCCGAGGTGGTGCGGCTGGCCACCGGCCGCGCCGCATTCACCGCATTCGCGTATTACTTCGGTGAGCTCACTGCGCTCCAGCAGGAGTTGTCGATGTCGGTGCGTCTGGTGCACATCAGCGACGGGCTGGCCGCCCTCGCCGACGCCTGCCATGAGCCGGCCCGCGAGGACGAGCCCTACCGTCGGGCCCTTCGGGTCATCCATGCGCGGCTCACGGCGACGGCCCAGCAGATCCTCGACGAACAACCCGAGCACGAGCTCGACCTGGGTATGTCGCCCTACCAGACGCCGGCCGAGTTGCTGGCCGACCTCGATGTGGTCGACGACTCGCTGCGCGCCAACGGCAGCGCGGTGCTCGCCGACGATCGGTTGTGCCGGCTGCGGGAATCGGTGCGGGTGTTCGGGTTTCACCTCTCCGGGCTGGACATGCGGCAGAACTCCGACGTGCACGAGGAGGTCATCGCCGAGTTGTTCGCCTGGGCGGGGGTGCACGACGACTACGCGTCGCTGAGCGAACCGGAGCGCGTCGAGCTGCTCGCCGCCGAACTGGGCACCCGGCGACCGCTGGTGCGCCCGGAGGCCGACCTGTCCGAGCTGGCGCGCAAGGAGCTGGGCATCGTCAGGGCCGCGGCACGCGCCGTGCACGTGTTCGGGCCGCAGGCGGTGCCGAACTACATCATCTCGATGTGCCAGTCGGTGTCGGACATGCTCGAACCCGCCATCCTGCTCAAGGAGGCCGGGCTGCTGGACGCCTCGGGTGATCAGCCTCACGCCGCGGTCGGGATCGTGCCGCTGTTCGAGACCATCGACGATCTGCAGCGCGGGTCGTCGATTCTGGAGGCGGCGCTGGACCTTCCGTTGTACCGCGCTCTGGTCACCGCGCGGGGTGACAGCCAGGAGGTGATGCTGGGCTACTCCGACTCCAACAAGGACGGTGGCTACCTGGCGGCCAACTGGGCGCTCTACCGCGCGGAACTCGATCTCGTGGAGTCGGCCCGTAAGACCGGTATCCGGCTGCGGTTGTTCCACGGTCGCGGCGGGACGGTGGGCCGCGGCGGGGGGCCCAGTTACGACGCCATCCTGGCGCAGCCGCCCGGTGCGGTGCGGGGCTCGCTGCGGCTGACCGAGCAGGGCGAGGTGATCGCCGCCAAGTACGCCGAACCGCAGATCGCCCGCCGTAACCTGGAAACCCTGCTGGCCGCCACACTGGAGGCCACCCTGCTGGACACCGAGGGTCTGGGGCAATCGTCGGAAGAGGCCTACGCGGTGCTCGACGACCTCGCTGCCAGGGCACAGCGCGCCTACGCCGAATTGGTGCATGAGACACCGGGTTTCGTCGACTACTTCAAAGCCTCGACACCGGTCAGTGAGATCGGCGCGCTGAACATCGGCAGCCGGCCCACGTCACGGAAACCGACCACCCAGATCTCGGACCTCCGCGCGATCCCGTGGGTGCTGGCCTGGAGCCAGTCGCGGGTGATGCTGCCGGGCTGGTACGGCACCGGCAGCGCCTTCGAACAGTGGATCGCCGACGGCGAGGACCCGGATGCGCGGCTGGCCGTGCTGCAGGACCTCTATCAGCGCTGGCCGTTCTTCACCACCGTGCTGTCCAACATGGCCCAGGTGCTGGCCAAGTCTGATCTCGGCCTGGCGGCCAGATATTCGGAGTTGGTCGACGACGAAGACCTTCGGCGGCGGGTGTTCGACAAGATCGCCGACGAGCACGCGCGGACGATCCGGATGCACGCGCTGATCACCGGGCAGGACGATCTGCTGGCCGACAACCCGGCGCTGGCCCGCTCGGTGTTCAACCGGTTCCCGTACCTCGAGCCGCTGAACCACCTGCAGGTGGAGTTGCTGCGCCGCTACCGCTCCGGCGACGAGGACGAGTTGGTCCAGCGAGGGATCCTGCTGACCATGAGTGGGCTGGCGACGGCGCTGCGCAACAGCGGCTGAGCGGTCTTACTGCAGTCCCGCGGTGCGTCGCACCCGGTCGATGGCGCCACGCACGACCTGCTCGGTGGCCGCGAGCGGGGAGATGACCGATTCGCCCATCTCGACGATGCGCTCGACGCGAGCGACGACCCCTTCCATCCGGTCGACGACGTCGTGCAGGCGAGGAGCCAACTCGTTGATCTGGTTGATGGTCTCGTTGAACCGCTCCAGAGTGGCGTCCAGATTGCCGGTCGAATGGTTGAGGTCCTCGAGCGTCTCGCTGAGACCCTCCAGGATGGTGTCGACCTGCTCGACGGTGACGTCGGCGTTCAGCGCCGCCTGCGCGAGTTTGCGGATCCGTTCCGGGCCGGTCCGGACCGGTCGGTCACCTCTGTCTGCCATGACGCAAGTATGACGACTCGGCGCGCCGAACCGGCAGTGCCCCGGCGTCGAGACTGCAGCCACCGCGGGAAAGTGCGAGAGGGAAGCGCGGCCACCGCAGTGTGAACGGATGTGGCCGGCCGTTGTGAAGTGCATTCCTGCCAGCGGCCGGTCACTTTCTGCCAGTGGAAATCAACGGCCTGACCTGCGGGTTACACCGGGCAGAACTCAAGATCGGAAAGAGGAACCGAGATGAAGAGCATCACTGTCGCCACCGCCGCCGCTGCCGGATTGACCGCCGCCGTCCTGGGACTGGCCGCCCCCGCCGCCGCCGCACCCAGTGGCTCCGATGCCCAGCAGACCATCAGCCAGCTCGAAGCCGACGGCAACCGCGTCATCGTCAACCGCCTGTCCGACACCCCGCTGTCGCAGGCGACCGTCGTCGCCGTCCAGCCCGGACCGGCCCTGCGCGGCACCGTGCCCAACACCGGCTACAACGACGACAACCGCCAGGACGTCGTCACCGGCCAGGTCTACTACGTCGACATCCGCTGAGCGGATAAACAGGCAAGAGTCCGCTGAGCGGATAATCAGGCAGGAGTCCGCTGAGCGGATAATCAGGCAGAAGTCCGCTGAGCGGAGCTCCGCACACCGTTGAGACTGCGGCCACGGCGACGAAGTTCGAGTGACGTCCGCCGCCAGCGCAGTCTCAACGGGGAGAGCGCCTTGGAGAGTCAGAGCTTGGCGGCGGCGGCCTCGTCGAGCAGCCAGACCGTCGCCTCGGAGCCGACCGCCCCGGCGGCCGGCACCTCCGTCGGTTCGGCGCCGTTGACCGCAGCGGCCACCGCGTCGGCCTTCCCCTCGCCGGAGACCACCAGCCACACCTGCCGGGAGCGCCGAACCGCGGGCAGGGTCAACGTGATCCGGCGCGGCGGTGGCTTGGGGGAGTCGGTGACGCCGACCACCATCCGCTCGGTCTCGCGCACCGCCGCAGAGTCGGGGAACAACGAGTTGACGTGGCCCTCACCGCCCATGCCGAGCAGATGAATGTCGAATTCGGTGGCGGGGTCGACGAACGTCTCGGCGAGCAGCTGCTCGTACCCACCGGCGGCCGCGTCGAGGTCGTCGCCGAACTCGCCGTCGGAGGCAGCCATCGAATGCACGTTGACCGGTGGGATGTCGATGTGGTCGAGCAGCGCCTCGCGGGCCTGCTTGTCGTTGCGCTCGTCGTCGTCGGAGGGTACGAAACGTTCGTCACCCCAATAGATGTGCACCTTCGCCCAGTCGATCTCGCCGGCGCGTTCGCGCACCCGTTCGAGCAGCCCTATCCCGGTGCCGCCGCCGGTCAGCACGATCGAGGCTGAACCGTGCTCCTCGATCGTCGAGGCGATGGCCGACACCAGCCGGTCGCCTGCGGCAGCGACCAGCGCCGTGCTGTCGGAGTAGGTTTCGATGGTCGGTTTCATTGATAGGACACCTTGTCGATTCCGGTCAGCGCCTCGCGATAGATCTCGTCGGCATCGAGCCGACGCATCTCCTCGGCGAGGCATTCAGGGACATCTCTTCTTGCCAGTGGAACCAGCGCCACGGGCCGCGACGTGCGGCTCAGCGTCGCCGTAACACCCTCCTGCGGTCGGCTGAGCGTGACGGTGTCGTGATCCCGGTGCAGCTCCACCTTGAGCGTGCCGACCGACCGGGTCACCGTGCCGTCGATGCGGCTGGCCAGCCAGCCGGCCAGCATGTCCAGCGCGGGCTCGGACTTCAGTCCCGACACCACTGCTGAACGGATCGGCTCATGCGGCGGCTCGTCGATGGCCGAGGCCAGCAGCGCGCGCCAGTAGGTGATGCGACTCCACGCCAGGTCGGTGTCGCCGGGGTGATAGCCGGGCAGGCGACTCTTGATCGCGGCCAGCGGATCGGGGGCGTCGGTCGCGTTGGTGATCCGCCGGATCGCCAACCTGCCCAACGGATCCTCGGCCGGCACCTGCGGCGCGGTGTCAGGCCACCACGCCACCACCGGGGTGTCGGGCAGCAGGAACGGCAGAACGACTGCCGAGGGCTGCGCGGACAGTTCGCCGTGCAGACGCAGCACCACGACCTCACCCGCTCCGGCGTCACGGCCGACTCGCAGCTCGGCGTCGAGCCGCGAGTCAGCGGCGTCGCCGTCACCGGCCAGTGCTGCGATCACCCGGCAGGGATGCTCACGACTGGCGAACGTGGCGGCGTCGATCGCGCTCTGCAGCGTCTCCTCGCTGTCGGGGGCGATGACGAGGGTCAGCACCCGGCCCAGCGTCAGCGCGCCGCCCTCTTCACGAAGCCCGGTGATCTTCTTGTTGATCTCGGCAGTGGTGGTGTCGGGAAGTTCGACGATCATCGGGGCCCCCGGTTCCTCGCGCAAGCGCTCGTCACGGCCGCCTCCATTCCCGGTCCAGCCGATGCACCATCTCGAATGCCGACGGCGGGCCCCACGTACCCGACTCGTAGGGCTCCGGACGCCCTTGCCCGGCCCACGCGTCCAACACCGGATCGAGGATCTTCCAGGACAATTCGACCTCGGCGTTGACCGGGAACAACGACGGCTCGCCGAGCAGGACATCGAGGATCAGCCGCTCATAGGCTTCCGGGGAGTCCTCGGCGAACGCCGAGCCGTAGGAGAAGTCCATGTTCACATCTCGGACCTCCATCGCGCTGCCGGGCACCTTGGAGCCGAACCGCATCGTGATGCCTTCGTCCGGCTGGATCCGCAGCACCAGTGCGTTCTTGCCGAGCTCCTCGGTCATCGTGGAGTCGAACGGCAGATGCGGGGCACGCTTGAACACCAACGCCACCTCGGTGACACGACGCGGCAGTCGTTTTCCGGTGCGCAGGAAGAACGGCACCCCCGCCCAGCGCCGGGTGTCCACCTCGAGGGTGATCGCGGCGAACGTCTCGGTCGTGGACTCGGGGGAGAAGCCGCCCTCGTCGAGCAGGCCCGGCACCTTCTCGTTGCCCTGCCAGCCCGCCGAATACTGGCCGCGCGCCGAGGTCAGATTCAACGGCTGAAGCGGCCGGGTCGCCGAGAGCACCTTGATCTTCTCGGCCTGCAGCTCGTGCGGACCGAAGCTGACAGGTTCCTCCATCGCCGTCAGCGCCAGCAGCTGAATGAGGTGGTTCTGGATGACGTCGCGCGCAGCGCCGATCCCGTCGTAGTAGCCGGCCCGGCCGCCCAGGCCGATGTCCTCGGCCATCGTGATCTGGACATGGTCGACGTAGTGGGCGTTCCAGATCGGCTCGTAGAGCTCGTTGGCGAACCGCAGCGCCAGGATGTTCTGCACCGTCTCCTTGCCGAGATAGTGGTCGATACGGAACACCGACTCCTCGGGAAAGACGCTGTTGACCACCGCGTTGAGCTCGCGGGCGCTGGCCAGATCGTGCCCGAACGGCTTCTCGATCACGACCCGGCTCCACCGGTCCTCCTGCGGACGGGCCAAGCCCGACTTCTGCAGCTGTTCACACACGACGGGGAACGCCTTGGGCGGGATGGACAGGTAGAAAGCGTGATTCCCGCCGGTGCCGCGTTCGGCGTCGAGCTTGTTCAGCGTCTCGGCGAGCCGCTCGAAGGCCGCGTCGTCGTCGAACGTGCCCTGCACGAAGCGGAAACCTTCGGCCAGCCGGTCCCACACCTCTTGACGAAACGGGGTGCGCGCGTGCTGCTGGACGGCCTCGTAGACCACCTGGCCGAAGTCCTCGTCGGCCCAGTCCCGGCGTGCGAAACCCACCAGGGCGAACGACGGCGGCAGCAAGCCCCGGTTGGCGAGGTCATAGATCGCCGGCATCAACTTCTTGCGTGCCAGGTCACCGGTCACGCCGAAGATCACCACGCCGCACGGGCCGGCGATGCGGGGCATGCGCTTGTCGCGCTTGTCCCGTAGCGGGTTGTGCCATGGAGTCGTCACGGCCGGGAGGTCACTTCCCGGCGGCATCGAGTTGTCCCTTGGTGGCGTCGAGCAGCTCCAGCCAGGACTTCTCGAATTTCTCGACACCTTCGTCTTCGAGCACCTTGAACACATCGGGCAGGTCGATGCCGATGTCGGCGAGCTTGTCGAAGACCTCCTGGGCCTCCGCGGCACGGCCGGTCACCGTGTCACCGGTGACCACGCCGTGGTCGGCGACGGCGTCGATTGTCTTCTCCGGCATGGTGTTCACCGTGTTGGGTGCTACGAGCTCGGTCACGTAGAGCGTGTCGGAGTAGTCCGGGTTCTTGACACCGGTCGACGCCCACAGCGGACGCTGCACCCGGGCGCCGGAGGACTGCAGCGCCGAGAAGCGGTCGCCGCCGAGGAACACCTCTTCGTAGGCGGCGTAGGCCAGCCGGGCGTTGGCCACGGCAGCCTTGCCGCGCAGCGCCATTGCTTCCTCGGAGCCGATGCTCTCGAGGCGCTTGTCGATCTCGGTGTCCACGCGGGAGACGAAGAACGAGGCGACCGAGTGGATGCGGGACAGATCGTGGCCGGCCTCCTTGGCCTTCTCGAGGCCGGCCAGGTAGGCGTCCATCACCATGCGGTGTCGTTCGACCGAGAAGATCAGTGTCACGTTCACCGAGATGCCCTCCGCGAGCACCGCGGTGATCGCCGGAATGCCGGCCATCGTGGCCGGGATCTTGATGAGCAGGTTGGGGCGGTCGACGGTCTTCCACAGATCGATGGCCTGCAGGATCGTCTTGTCGGTGTCGTGCGCCATCCGCGGATCCACCTCGATGGACACCCTGCCGTCCACCCCGTCGGACTGCTCGTACTGCTTGGCCAGCACGTCACAGGCGTTGCGGACGTCGTCGGTGGTGACGGTGCGGATGGTGGCCTCGACGTCGGCGCCGCGCGCGGCCAACTCGTTGATCTGCTCGTCGTAGGCGTCGCCGGAGGACAACGCGGACTGGAAGATCGACGGGTTGGTGGTCACGCCGACCACCGACTTGGTGTCGATCAGCTCTTGCAGGTTGCCGGTCTGCAGCCGGTCTCGGGACAGGTCGTCGAGCCACACGGATACGCCCGCAGCGGACAGTGCGGCCAGATTCTGGTTCTGGGTCATGGTCGGATCCTCGGTCTCTCGTTGTGTCTGGTTGGCCGTCTAGTTGGCCATCGTGCGTTCCGCGGCGGCCACCACAGCCTCTGGGGTGAAGCCGAATTCACGGAACAGCGTCTTGTCGTCGGCGGACTCGCCGTAATGCTCGATGGACACGATCTCGCCGCAGTCGCCGACGAGCTTGTACCAGCTCTGGGCGATGCCGGCCTCGACCGCCACCCGCGCCGACACGGTGGGCGGCAGCACGCTGTCGCGGTATTCCTGCGGCTGCGATTCGAACCATTCGATGCAGGGCATCGACACCACGGCGGCGGTGATGTTCTTGTCCGCCAGCATCTTCTTGGCCTCGACCGCGATCTGCAGTTCGGAGCCGGTCGCGATGAGGATGACGTCGGCCTGGGCTGAGTCGCCGCCCAGTACGTAACCTCCACGGGAGACGCCTTCGGAGTCGGTGCCCTCCAGGACCGGGATTCCCTGACGGGTCAGGATGAAACCGACCGGGCCGCTGCCGTTGCCCCGGGCGATGATGCTGCGCCAGGCGTAGGCGGTCTCGTTCGGATCGCCCGGCCGGACCACCGACAGGTTGGGAATGGCCCGCAGCGCCGCCAGGTGCTCGATCGGCTGATGGGTGGGGCCGTCCTCGCCGAGGCCGATGGAGTCGTGGGTCCAGACGTAGATGGTGTCGATGTCCATCAGCGAGGCCAGTCGGACCGACGGCCGCATGTAGTCGGAGAACTGCAGGAACGTGCCGCCGAACGCGCGGGTCGGTCCGTGCAGCACGATCCCGGACAGGATCGCACCCATCGCGTGCTCACGCACCCCGAAGTGCAGCACCCGGCCGTACCAGTCGGCTGTGAAGTCGTCGGTGGAAATCGAGGGTGGTCCAAAGGATTTGACCCCATCGATGGTGGTGTTGTTGCTGCCGGCCAGGTCGGCGGAACCGCCCCAGAGCTCGGGCAGTTTGGGGGCGACGTCGTTGAGCACCTCGCCGAAGGCCTTGCGGGTGGCCATCGCCTTGGAGCCCGGCTCCCAGTAGGTGATGTCGGCGTCCCAGCCGTCGGGCAGCTCCTGGGCCAGCAGCCGGTCCAGCAGCTTCTTGCGCTCGGGTTCGCGCTCGGCCCACGCGTCGAATGTCGACTGCCACTTCTGGTGTGCCTCGCGGCCGCGGTCGACGAGTTTGCGGGTGTGCCCGATGACCTCTTCGCTGACCTCGAAGGTCTGGTCGGGGTCGAACCCGAGGATCTTCTTCGTGGCGGCGACCTCGTCCTCGCCGAGCGCGGAGCCGTGCACGCCGCCGGTGTTCATCTTGTTGGGTGCGGGATAGCCGATGATCGTGCGCAGCGCGATGAACGACGGCTTGTCGGTGACCTTCTTGGCCTCGGCGATCGCCTGCTCGATCGCGACGACGTTCTCGCCCCCCTCGATCTCCTGCACGTGCCACCCGTAGGCCCGGTAGCGTGCCGCGACGTCCTCGGACAGTGCGATGTTGGTGTCGTGCTCGATGGAGATCTGGTTCTTGTCGTAGAACACGATCAGATTGCCGAGCTGTTGGGTGCCCGCAAGTGAGGACGCCTCGCTGGTGACCCCCTCCTCGATGTCGCCGTCGGAGGCGATCACGTAGATGTAGTGATCGAACGGGCTCTCACCCCACGGCGTGTCAGGGTCGAACAGGCCGCGCTCGTAACGTGAGGCCATCGCCATGCCCACGGACGAGGCCAGCCCCTGCCCGAGCGGGCCGGTGGTGATCTCCACACCTCGGGTGTGGCGGAACTCGGGATGGCCGGGGGTCTTGGACTTGAACGTCCGCAGCGCCTGGATGTCGGACAGCTCCAGGCCGAAGCCACCGAGATAGAGCTGGATGTAGAGGGTGAGGCTGGAGTGACCGCAGGACAGCACGAACCGGTCCCGACCCAGCCAGCTGGTGTCGCTGGGGTCGTGGTTCATCTGCCGCTGGAACAGCGTGTAGGCCAGTGGCGCCAGGCTCATCGCAGTGCCGGGGTGTCCGCTGCCGACCTTCTGGACCGCGTCGGCGGCCAGCACCCGCACGGTGTCGACGGCCCGGGTGTCCACCTCCGTCCAGTCGTCCGGGTGGTTCGGCCGGGTGAGGGCGTTGATCTCTTCGAGCGTGGTCACGAGGAGCACTCCTTGACTTGGGCGGTGGGCATCCGGTTGTGAGTGGGTGATCCGCACCAACCACCCTAGTGCGGAACGCTGCGGCGACGCAGGGGTCATCCCTGGCCGGGGAGTCGGTGGGGACCCTGCGGTTCCGGGTACCCGCCCCGGCGGTCTACCATCCTCTGTAGTAGAAGTTCGTTGTTCGTCGTCGAGGAGTGGGTTGCGTGAGGATTCGCGAAGGCCATCTCGTCGACGACAGCCCGAACGGGTCCGTCCGCTTCCGCGACCGCATCCTCGGCTACATCGGGTTGACCAAGCCGCGCGTCATCGAACTGCTGTTGGTCACGACGATCCCGGCCATGCTGCTGGCGCACCGCGGCACGGTCGACCCGGTGCTGATCTTCAACACGCTGGTCGGTGGCCTGCTGGCGGCTGCCGGCGCCAACACGCTGAACTGTGTGGCCGACGCCGACATCGACAAAGTGATGAAGCGCACCGAACGCCGCGCCCTGGCACGCGCCACGGTGCCGCGCAGCCATGCGTTGATCTTCGGCTTGACCCTGTCGGTGGCCTCGTTCTTCTGGCTGTGGTGGACGACCAACATGCTCTCGGCCCACCTCGCAGGCGCCACCATCGCGTTCTACGTGCTGGTCTACACGTTGCTGCTCAAGCGGCGCACCTCGCAGAACGTGGTGTGGGGCGGGGCCGCGGGCTGCATGCCGGTGATGATCGGGTGGTCCGCGGTGACCGGCACGATCCAGTGGCCCGCGCTGGTGATGTTCCTGATCATCTTCTTCTGGACTCCTCCGCACACCTGGGCGCTGGCCATGCGCTACAAGGAGGACTACAAGGCCGCCGGTGTGCCGATGCTGCCCGCGGTGGCCACCGAGCAGCAGGTCACCAAACAGATCCTGATCTACACCTGGCTGACCGTTGCGGCGACGCTGGCGCTGGCGCTGGCCACCGGCTGGTTGTACGCCGCGGTGGCGATCGTGGCCGGCACCTGGTTCCTGGTGATGGCGCACCAGCTCTACGCCGGGGTGCGACGCGGCGAGCCGGTCAAGCCGCTGCGGCTGTTCCTGCAGTCCAACAACTACCTCGCGGTCGTGTTCCTCGCGCTGGCCGTCGACTCGGCCTTGGCCCTGCCCGCGCTGTTCAGCGTCTGACTCAGGGGACCAGCACCACCGACCCCACGGTCTGTCGGCCCTGCAGGTCCCGGTGGGCCTGCTGCGCCTCGTGCAACCGGTAGCGGTGGCTGACGGTCACCGACAGCGTGCCGTCGGCGATGGCGGTGAGCAGTTCGCCGGCCCGCCACGAGAACTCGTCGGGGGTGCGGGTGTAGTGCGCGAGGTTGGGTCGAGTCAGGTAGACCGACCCGGCCGCGTTGAGGCGCTGCGGGTCGACCGGGGGGACAGGCCCGCTGGCCGCGCCGAACAGCGCCAGCGTGCCTCGTACCGCCAAGCTCGCCAGGCTCGCGTCGAACGTCGACGCCCCCACACCGTCGTACACCGCGGCGACGCCGTTGCCGTCGGTGAGCTCGCGGATGCGGTCGCCGAACGCCTGCGCGTCGCCGGCGTCGCTGCCGGGATAGTCGAGGACCTCGATCGCGCCGGCCCGGCGTGACAGTTCGGCCTTGTCCGGTGTCGACACCGTGGTGATGACGCGAGCAGCCAGCGCGGTCGCCCATTGCGTCAGGATCAGCCCCACCCCGCCGGCGCCCGCGTGCATCAGCACGGTGTCGCCCTGCTGGACCGCATAGGTGGACTTGAGCAGGTAGTGCGCCGTCATGCCCTTGAGCAGGGCCGAGGCCACGGCGTCGGGGGCCACGCCGTCCGGCACGTAGGCGACGAAGTCGGCCGGCGCCAGACAGTACTCGGCGTATGCGCCGGACGCCTTGTCGGTGACGACCCGGTCGCCGACCGTCAGGGCGGCGACGTCGTCGCCGACGGCCTCGATGACGCCGCACACCTCGCTGCCGACGACGAACGGCAGCTCGCGCGGATACAGCCCGGAGCGGAAATAGGTGTCGATGAAGTTGACGCCGATCGCCTCCGCGCGGATCAGCACCTGGCCGGGGCCGGGTTCGGGTCGCGGCTTCTCCACGTGGGACAGGACTTCCGGTCCGCCGGTCTCGGCGACTTCGATGGCGTACATAGGCCCATCATGCCCGCCGCGGTGCCGGGCGCCCCCTCGGTAGCATTGCTTCGCCATGAAGACGGCCCGGCCCGACCTGTTCCACCCGCGGATCGTGTTCGCGGGGTGTCCGGCATTGCCGGACGGCGACGGCGATGACGCCGGACTGGTCGGCGCGCTGCGTCGCCGCGGACTGCACGCGCGCTGGATGTCCTGGGACGACCCGGCGGCGCTCGAGGCGGACCTGGTGATCCTGCGCGCGGCCTGGGACTACACCGAACGGCTGGACGAGTTCCTGGACTGGACGCGCCGGGTGCCGCGTCTGCTGAACTCGCCCGACGTGGTGGCCTGGAACACCGACAAGCGCTACCTGGGCGACCTGGCCGACGCCGGCGTGCCGACGGTGCCGAGTTGTTTCATCGCGCCCGGGCAACGCTTCGAGCTGCCTGAGGGTGTGCTGTCCCGGGGTGGCGAGATCGTCGTCAAGCCGGCGGTCGGCGCGGGGTCGTCCGGTGCGCTGCGGTTCTCCGAGGCGGAGGCGGCGGGCGCGCACGCGGCGATACTGCAGGCCGGTGGCCACACCGTGCTGGTGCAGCCGTTCGACCCGCGTGTCGAGGCAGGGGAGACGGCGCTGGTGTTTCTCGGCGGCGCGGCGTCGCACGCGTTCACCAAAGGCCCGATCCTCCCGCCGCCGGGGGGTGCGCCGGTGTTCGACGAGTCGGGTACCTACGCGCAGGAGCGGCTGTCGCCCGCGGATCCTGATTTCGAGCTGTGGGACCTCGGCCACGCGGCGCTGTCGGCGGCCGCGGCGCACCTGGGTATCGCGGTCTCGGAACTGTTGTACGCACGGGTGGACGTCATCGGCGGTCCCGACGCACCCGTGCTGCTCGAGCTCGAATTGGTGGAGCCGTCGCTGGGCTGGCGCCAGCTGAACGCGCCGAGCCGACTGCGTCAGCAGCGGGTCTTCGCGCTGGGTGTGGAGTCAGCGCTGGAGCGGTTCGGCCTCGGTCCGCTCTCGCATCGACGCCCATAGCGCCGCGGTGGCCGCGGTGCAGGCCGCCGCGCCGGCGACATGCAGCGCTACCAGTGCCGCGGGCACGCCGGTGAAGAACTGGATGGTGCCCAGCAGGCCCTGCGCGGCGACCAGGACCACGAGCACCGCCAGCCGGGTGCGTACTTCGCGCGGAGCACGCACAGCCAGAAGCCCGAACCCCAGGCCGATCACCAGCGACAGGTAGGCCACCAGCAGCGACGAATGCATGTGCACCAGCGTGGTGATCTCGATCTGCAGGCGGGGTACCGGGCGGTCCAGGCTCTTGTCGCCGGCGTGTGGTCCGGCTCCGGTGACCATGGTGCCCGTGACCAGCACCGCGGCGAGGGCCACGGCGCTCAGTGCCGCCAGCCGGCGCAGCGGAGCGGGGACGCAGGCGACGTAGCTGCCGGTGTCGGGTTGTCCGATCTTGACGTAAAGCAGCACCGCCAGCCAGACCATCGTCATCGATGCGAGCAGGTGAATCGCCACGGTCCACCACAGCAGTCCGGTGAGGACGGTGATGCCCCCGATCACGGCCTGCACCACCGTCGACGCGGGCATCAGCCAGGCGTAGAACAGGACCTCCCGGCGGCGCCGCGCCCGCACCACGGCGAGCACCGCGGCGGCAGCGGTGAGCACGACGAGGAACGTCAGCAGCCGGTTGCCGAACTCGACCGCCTGGTGGATGCCGGGTACCTCGGGATGGGGAACGGGGGTGAAGCTGCCCGGGAAACACTGTGGCCAGGTCGGGCACCCCAGCCCAGAGGCGGTCACCCGCACGATCGCACCGGTCACCGCGATCCCGCCCTGGGTGAGGATCACCGCCGCAGCGATGACGCGCTGCACGCGCAGGCTCGGTTCCGGAAGCAGGTCGACGAGCCGCATGAAGAGTCGTTTCACGGGCACCTTGTGATGGTAGAGGCTCGCTAACTACACCCCGTAGTAGGGGCGGTCAGGTGAACCGGAACCAGCGCAGCGCGCACACCGCACCGACCGCCCCCCACACCGCCAGCACGGCCAGCCCGAACCAGTCCACCGAGAGTGTCATCGCCTGCGACAGCGCCTCGGTGAGTGCACCCGACGGGGTCAGCCTGGCGACCCAGGCCACCGCCGACGGCACCATCGCGTCCTCGCCACTCTGGCCCTCGACGGTCAGGGCGCCCAACCCGGCGAAGACGAACCACAGCAGGTTCGCCAGTGCCAGCACGATCTCGGCGCGCAGGGTGCCGCCCAGCAGCAATCCCAGCGCGGCGAACACCGCCGTGCCCGCCGCGATGATCACCGCACCCAGCACCAGACCCGCCAGCGGCGGCCGCCAGCCCAGGGCCGCGCCGATGGCGCCGAGTACCACCGACTGCAGGATCACCACCGTGACCACGGCCAGCGATTTGCCCGCGATGATGCCCCACACCGGCAGCGCGGTGGCACCAAGTCGTTTGAGCGCGCCATAGCGCCGATCGAACGCCACGGCGATGGCCTGGCCGGTGAACGCGGTCGAGACGACCGCCAGTGCGACGATCGCCGGCACGAACGTGGCGGCGCGGTTGGGTCCGAACGATCCCAGCGGCAGCAACGTGAGCCCGACAAGCAGGGTGATCGGGATGAACATGGTCAGCAGCAATTGCTCGCCGTTGCGCAGCAGCAGGCGAAGCTCCAGAGCGAACTGCGCGGCCAGCATGCGCGGGACGGGGGCCGGGCGGGGATCGGGATCGAAGGTGCCCGGGGCGAATCGATTCTCGGTCACGATCGCAGCTCCCGGCCGGTCAGGTCCAGGAACACGTCTTCGAGGCTGCGCTGTTCCACGCGCATGTCGGTGGCCAGCACGTCCAGTCTGGCGCACCACGCGGTGACGGTGGCCAGCACCTGGGGGTCGATCCGGCCCTCCACGAGGTATTCGCCCGGCGCTGCTTCGACGGCCCGGTAGCTCTCGGGAAGCGCGGTGACGAGCAGGCTCAGATCGAGCTTGCGCGGGGCCCGGAACCGCAGTTGGTTCTCGGCGCCGTTGCGGGTGAGCTCAGTCGGGGTGCCGGTCGCCACCGCGGTCCCGTGGTCGATGATCAGGATTCGGTCGGCCAGTTCCTCGGCCTCGGCCAGCTGGTGCGTCGTGAGCACCACGGTGACCCCGTCGCGGCGCAGCGCGTCGATCAACTCCCAGACGACGATGCGCGCGTGGGCGTCCATGCCGGCAGTGGGTTCGTCCAGGAACACCAGCTCAGGACGTCCCACCACGGCACAGGCCAATGCGAGCCGCTGCTGCTGGCCGCCGGACAGCCGTCGGTACGGCGTGCGCGCCGACTCGCTGAGGCCCAGCGTGTTCAACAGCCACTGGGGGTCCAACGGGTGGGCGGAGTAGGCGGCCACCAGGTTGAGCATCTCGCCGGCCTTGGCGGCGGGATAGGCCCCTCCGCCCTGCAGCATCACCCCGGTGCGGGCCCGCACCTGTGCGTTGTCGGCGACGGGGTCGAGCCCGAGGATCTCGATGGAGCCGGCATCGGGTGCGAGGAAGCCCTCACACATCTCCACCGTGGTCGTCTTTCCGGCGCCGTTGGGGCCCAGCAGGGCGAACACCTCGGCCGACCCGACCTCTAGGTCCAGCTCGGACACCGCGGTCAGCGAGCCGTAGCGCTTGCTGACTCCACGCAGCCGCACCGGCGTCGATGAGCGTTCGCGCGGGGTCACGGGGATTCAGCGTAGGCGTCGCTCCTGGGTGCGGGCCGCGCCGGTGGTGAGGTGGGGTCGCCGGATGCCGCAGTGTCGTTGCCGCCGGCTGGGTCTGGATCCGGATCGGGCAGCGCACGCCACGGCAGGCGCCGGTAGGTCAGCGCCATCAGCACCGCCACGATCACCGTGCTGGCCAGCGTCGCCAGCACGATCTGGAACAGCGCGAAGCGGTCGCCGTTGGCGGTCGGCCCGAAGATGCCGACCACCAGCGTGACGACGATCGCCGCGACCCGGAACTTGGGCAGCGTGGCCCAGGCCGCGAGCGGAATGATCGCCCAGAGCAGATACCAGGGCTGGACCACGGGGAACAGCAGCACCGTGGCGCCGAGCGCGACACCCAGCCCACCGACGGGGTGCAGGCGCCCGCGCAGCACCGACAGCAGCAGCCAGGTCACGATGAGCGCGATCAGCGTCACGCCGATCGCGCGGGTCAGCGCCAGCACCGCGGTGGTGTGGTCACCGAGTCCGAGCAGGATGCCGACTTGCCCGGTGCCCAGGGCCAGCAGCGTCGGCGGCGACATCCAGCTGCGCACGACGTTGGCCGTGCCCAGCGTGAACAGCCAGCCGAAGCCCAGCCCACTGGCCCAGCCGATCAACGCCATCACCGCCAGCGCCACCGTGCCCAGTAGGCCGCTGGCGGCCACAAACGCCCGTACCGTGCCGCCCCACTGATGCGCCAGAGCCATCGCCACGAATCCCAGTGCCAACAGCGAGGGCAACTTGACCTGCGACGACAACGTGATCAGGACGGCGCCGAGCACCACGATCGCCAGCGGGGACCAGCGGGCCGGCCCGAGGGGCAGGTGCGGCGGTCGCGACGACGACCCGTCGTTGGCGGCTCGCATGGCCTCGATGCCGCGCAGCGCGAACTCGGTGCCGGCCAGCATGAGGCCCAGCATCAGCGCCTCGTTGTGAATGCCGGCCACCAGATGCATGAACAGCAGCGGATTGCAGGGGCCCAGCCACAGCGCGCTGACCTCCGCGACGCCGCAGCGGCGGGCCAACCGTGGGGTGGCCCAGACGATGAGTCCGACGCCGACGAGTACGACCAGACGATGGAACAACACGGCTTCGACGATGTTCTCGCCGGTGATGCTCGATATGCCCCGCCCGATCCACAGGAACAACGGGCCGTAGGGCGCCGGGGTCTCCCGCCACAGGCTGGGCACCGACAGCGTGAAGACGTGGTCCAACCCGAGGCCGGTCGCCGGTCCGACCCGGTACGGGTCGCTGCCCTGCAGCGAGATCTCGCTCTGGGCCAGGTAGGAGTACACGTCCTTGCTGTACATCGGCGGAGCGATGAGCAGCGGCAACGTCCACAACAGCAGCGTGCGGTCGAGTTGGCTGCGCGTCATACGCCGCTCACCGAGCGCGAACCGGCCCAGCATCAGCCAGGCCAGTGCCATCATCACCGCGCCGGTGGTGGTCATCGTCAGTGACACCGTCTGGATCCGTGACGGCAGGTTGAGCAGCCGCACCCCGAACGTCGGATCCTGGATGACCGGCCGGGCGCCGGCGCCCAGCGCACCGATGGCCATGAGCACGGTGCCGGTGGCGCCGAACAGCCGGGTGCGGCGCATCGCGATGAGCTCAGCGTCGTTCAGTGGTGTGCCGACCGCGCGCTCGTCGCCGTGCCAACCGGCGATCGAGGTGCTCAACGAAGAGAGGCGGCCTGCCACGATGGCAGCGTAACCGCCGGATATTCCCGGGCGGTCGGGGTAAGTCGATGTGAGCATTGCGACACCCACCGATAAGGGTGCCCTTCCTAGACCCTGTCGGGGAATTGCGTCACACTGGTGTTGTGAAAATCCGTACGCAGCGCTCGACCGCACCGAACCCGGTGTCGTCGCATGCTGTCGACGGTGACACCCACGGTCACACCCGTGGCGCGATCATCAGGCTCCTGCTGGAGTCCGGTCCCACCACCGCGGGTCGCATCGGCGACGAACTCGGCCTGTCCGCCGCGGGCGTCCGGCGGCACCTCGATGCGCTCATCGAGGCCGGCGATGCCCAGGCCAACGCCGCGGCGGCCTGGCAGCAGGAGGGGCGTGGTCGGCCCGCCAAGCGCTACCAGCTCACCGCAGCTGGTCGGACCAAGCTCGAACACACCTACGACGACCTGGCATCCGCGGCCATGCGGCAACTGCGGGAGATCGGCGGGGACGACGCCGTGCGCACGTTCGCGCGCCGGCGCATCGATGCGATCCTCGCCGGTGTCGAGCCGGCCGACGGGGACGTCCAGGAGGCCGCCGATCGGGTCGCCGATGCGCTCAGTCAGGCCGGTTACGCCACCACGACCACCCAGGTGGGCGGTCCGCTGCGCGGCGTGCAGATCTGTCAGCACCACTGCCCGGTGTCCCACGTGGCCGAGGAGTTCCCGGAATTGTGCGAGGCCGAGCAGCAGGCGATGTCCGAGGTTCTGGGTACCCACGTCCAGAGGCTGGCGACCATCGTCAACGGCGACTGCGCCTGCACCACCCACGTCCCGTTGAGCTCGGGCGCGCTGCCGCAACGGTGACCGTCCGAACCCGCACGACCTTCGGCGCACAGCCCGCGCCGGAGTAACCACCAGAGCAAAAGGAGTGTGTCGCAATGACACTCACACCGGAGGTCAAGCCAGAGGCGCTGACCCAGGAAGAGACCATCGCGTCCCTGGGCCGGTACGGCTATGGCTGGGCCGACTCCGATGTCGCAGGCGCCAGTGCGCAGCGGGGGCTGTCCGAGGCCGTGGTCCGCGACATCTCTGCCAAGAAGAACGAACCGGAGTGGATGCTCGACATCCGGCTCAAGGCGTTGCGCACCTTCGACAAGAAGCCCATGCCGTCCTGGGGGTCGAACCTCGAGGGTATCGACTTCGACAACATCAAGTACTTCGTGCGTTCCACGGAGAAGCAGGCCGCCAGCTGGGAGGACCTGCCCGAGGACATCCGCAACACCTACGACAAGCTGGGCATCCCGGAAGCCGAGAAGCAGCGCCTGGTGTCCGGCGTGGCGGCCCAGTACGAGTCCGAGGTCGTCTACCACCAGATCCGCGAGGATCTCGAGGCGCAGGGTGTTCTCTTCCTCGACACCGACAGTGCCCTGCGTGAGCACCCGGAGGTCTTCAAGGAGCACTTCGGCACCGTGATCCCGGCCGGAGACAACAAGTTCTCCGCGCTGAACACCGCGGTGTGGTCGGGCGGCTCGTTCATCTACGTGCCGCCGGGCGTGCACGTCGACATCCCGCTGCAGGCCTACTTCCGGATCAACACCGAGAACATGGGCCAGTTCGAGCGCACGCTGATCATCGTCGACGAAGGCGCCTACGTGCACTACGTCGAAGGCTGCACCGCCCCGATCTACAAGAGTGACTCGCTGCACTCGGCGGTGGTCGAGATCATCGTCAAGCCCGGGGGCCGGTGCCGCTACACGACGATCCAGAACTGGTCGAACAACGTCTACAACCTGGTCACCAAGCGTGCCCGGGCCGAGGCCGGCGCCACCATGGAGTGGGTCGACGGCAACATCGGCTCCAAGGTCACGATGAAGTATCCGGCGGTGTGGATGACCGGCGAGCACGCCAAGGGTGAGGTGCTCTCGGTGGCCTTCGCCGGCGAGGGGCAGCACCAGGACACCGGCGCCAAGATGCTGCACCTGGCGCCGCACACGTCGTCGAACATCGTGTCCAAGTCGGTGGCGCGCGGCGGCGGACGGGCGTCCTATCGCGGCCTGGTCCAGGTCAACAAGGGCTCGTACGGATCCCGCTCGAGCGTGAAATGCGATGCGCTGCTCGTCGATACGGTCAGCCGCAGCGACACCTATCCCTACGTCGACATCCGCGAGGACGACGTCACGATGGGCCACGAGGCCACCGTGTCGAAGGTCAGCGAGGACCAGATGTTCTATCTGATGAGCCGCGGTCTGACCGAGGACGAGGCGATGGCGATGGTCGTGCGCGGGTTCGTCGAGCCGATCGCGAAGGAACTGCCGATGGAGTACGCGTTGGAGCTCAACCGGCTCATCGAGCTGCAGATGGAAGGTGCGGTCGGATAACAGTGACGTCGAATCTGACTCAGGCTGTGGAGGGCTCGGCGCTCTCCGCTGTCAACAAGGGAGAGATCTTCTCGTCCTTCGACGTCGACGCCTTCGAGGTGCCCGGCGGTCGAGACGAGATCTGGCGGTTCACCCCGCTCAAACGGCTGCGTGGACTGCATGACGGGTCGGCGGGATCGGATGGCCGCGCCACCGGTTCGGCCGGCATCACCGTCACCGAGCGTCCCGGCGTCACCGTCGAAACCGTCGGACGCGACGACGAGCGGCTCGGCCAGGCCGGTGCTCCCACCGACCGCGTTGCCGCGCAGGCGTATTCATCGTTCGACACCGCCACCGTGGTGACGGTCGCCCGCGACACCGAGGTGAGCGAACCGATCGAGATCGCGATCACCGGTCCCGGTGAGGGCGCCGTGGCCTACGGCCACCTGCAGATCCGCGTCGAGGAACTCTCGCGTGCCATCGTCGTGGTCGACCTGCGCGGGAGCGGGACCTACGCCGACAACGTCGAGATTCTCGTCGGGGACTCGGCCGGCGCCGGAGTGATCTGGATCGCCGACTGGGCCGACGACATGGTCCACGTCAGTTCGCATCACGCCACACTCGGCAAGGATGCCGTGATCGGGCATGTGAACGTCACCCTCGGCGGAGACGTGGTGCGGACCACGGCGACGGTGCGCTACACCGCCCCCGGCGGGGACGCCCAGATGTTGGGCACCTATTTCGCCGACGACGGACAGCATTTCGAGTCCCGGCTCCTGGTCGACCACGCCCACCCGAACTGCAAATCCGACGTGCTCTACAAGGGGGCGCTGCAGGGTGATCCCGACTCGGCCAAGCCCGATGCGCACACCGTCTGGGTCGGCGACGTCCTGATCCGCGCCGCGGCGACCGGCACCGATACTTTCGAGGTCAACCGCAACCTGGTGCTGACCGACGGAGCCAGGGCGGACTCGGTGCCGAATCTGGAGATCGAGACCGGCGAGATCGCCGGCGCCGGACACGCCAGCGCCACCGGTCGTTTCGACGACGAGCAGCTGTTCTATCTGCGCTCGCGCGGGATTCCCGAGGAAGCGGCACGGCGGCTGGTCGTGCGCGGCTTCTTCAACGAGATCATTGCCAAGATCGCCGTGCCCGCGGTGCGTGAGCGTCTGACCGAAGCCATTGAACGAGAACTAGCCATCACGGAATCGAGAACCTCGTAACCATGACCACTCTGGAAATCAAAGACCTGCACGTGTCGGTCGCCAACCCCGACGCGGCCGGCGAGCAGATCCCCATCCTCAAGGGCGTGAACCTCACCGTGCGCTCGGGCGAGACCCATGCGGTGATGGGCCCCAACGGGTCCGGCAAGTCGACGCTGTCCTACGCGATCGCCGGTCACCCCAAGTACACCGTCACCTCCGGCTCCATCACCCTGGACGGCCAGGACGTCCTCGAGATGGAGGTCGACGAGCGGGCCCGCGCGGGGCTGTTCCTGGCGATGCAGTACCCGGTCGAGGTGCCCGGCGTGTCGATGTCGAATTTCCTGCGCACCGCGGCCACCGCCGTGCGTGGCGAGGCGCCGAAGCTGCGGCACTGGGTCAAAGAGGTCAAGGGCGCGATGGGCGACCTGGGCATCGATCCGTCCTTCGGTGAGCGCAGCGTCAACGAGGGGTTCTCCGGCGGCGAGAAGAAGCGCCACGAGATCCTGCAGCTGGGGCTGCTCAAGCCGAAGATCGCCATCCTCGACGAAACCGACTCCGGTCTCGACGTCGACGCGCTGCGGGTGGTCAGCGAGGGAGTCAACCGGTATGCGAAGGACGAGGACGGCGGCATCCTGTTGATCACCCACTACACGCGGATCCTGCGCTACATCCAGCCGCAGTTCGTCCACGTCTTCGTCGATGGCCGGATCATCGAGTCCGGTGGTCCGGAGCTGGCCGACGAACTCGAGGAGAACGGTTACGAGCGCTTCACCCAGGCTGCGGCCGCCGGAGCCTGACATGACGGCCGTGCGGACGCCCGGCCTGCACCGGGGCGACACCATCGACGTCGAGCGGATCCGGGTGGATTTCCCGATTCTGAGCCGGGTGATGCGAGGCGGACACCAGCTGGCCTACCTGGATTCCGGCGCGACGTCGCAGAAGCCCCTGGCGGTGCTCGACGCCGAGCGTGACTTCCTGACCACGTCCTACGGCGCGGTGCACCGCGGTGCGCATCAATTGATGGAGGAAGCGACCGACGCCTACGAACAGGGCCGCGACGACATCGCCGCGTTCGTCGGCGCGCGGGCCGACGAACTGGTCTTCACCAAGAACGCGACCGAGGCCCTCAACCTGGTGTCCTACGTGCTGGGCGACGACCGGTTCGACCGCACGGTCGGTCCCGGCGACGTGATCGTCACGACCGAACTCGAGCACCACGCCAACCTCATTCCGTGGCAGGAATTGGCGCGCCGGACGGGCGCGACTCTGCGCTGGTACGGGGTGGACGAGCAGGGGCGCATCGATCTGGATTCGCTGCAGCTCGATGAGCGGGTGAAGGTGGTGGCGTTCAGCCACCATTCGAACGTCACCGGAACGGTCGCGCCGGTGGCCGAGCTGGTCGCACGGGCGAAGGCGGTCGGAGCGCTGACGGTGCTCGACGCCTGCCAGTCCGTGCCGCATCAGCCGGTCGACCTGCACGACCTCGACGTGGACTTCGCTGCGTTCTCCGGCCACAAGATGCTCGGTCCGACCGGTATCGGAGTGCTCTACGGCAGGGCGGCGCTGCTCGAGGAGATGCCGCCGTTTCTGACCGGCGGATCGATGATCGAGACCGTCACGATGGAGATGGCCACCTACGCGCCGCCCCCGCAGCGGTTCGAGGCCGGCACGCCGATGACGTCCCAGGTGGTCGGTCTGGGTGCCGCCGCCCGGTATTTGACCGAACTCGGCATGCCGGCCGTCGAAGCGCACGAACGCGAACTGGTGGCGGCCGCGCTGACCGGGCTCGCCGAAATCGACGCGGTCCGCATCATCGGCCCGACCTCGATGACCGACCGCGGCTCGCCGGTGTCGTTCGTGGTGGACGGCATTCACGCCCACGATGTCGGTCAGGTCCTCGACGACGACGGTGTGGCGGTGCGCGTCGGTCATCACTGCGCGTGGCCCCTGCACCGCAGGTTCGGGCTGGCGGCGACCGCGCGGGCCTCCTTCGCGGTGTACAACACCGTCGACGAGGTGGACCGCCTGGTCGCCGGGGTACGCCGGGCGCTGGAGTTCTTCGGAGACTGATGAGGCTCGAGCAGATCTACCAGGAAGTGATCCTCGATCACTACAAGCATCCACACCATCGCGGGCTGCGTGAGCCCTTCGGCGCCGAGGTGCATCACGTCAATCCGACCTGTGGTGACGAGGTGACGTTGCGGGTGGCGTTGTCCGACGACGGTCAGACCGTCGACGACATCTCCTACGACGGTCAGGGTTGCTCGATCAGCCAGGCGTCGACGTCGGTACTGACCGATCAGGTGATCGGTCAGAGCGTCGGGGATGCGCTCAAGACCGTCGCGGCGTTCTCGGAGATGGTGTCGTCTCGCGGCCGGATCGACGGGGACGAGGAAGTGCTCGGTGACGGCGTGGCTTTCGCCGGGGTCGCGAAGTATCCCGCCCGGGTGAAGTGTGCACTGCTGGGCTGGACCGCGTTCAAGGCCGCGCTGGCGCAGGCCAGCGCATCGGACACCGCGTTGGCGCAGGCCAGCGCATCGGACACCGCGTTGGCGGAGGCCAGCGCATCGGACACCGCGTTGGCGGAGGCCAGCGCATCGGACACCGCGTTGGCGGAGGCCAGCGCATCGGACACCGCGCTGGCGCTCGCCGGCAGCGGCGACGCTGCTGAAGAAGCTGAGGAGAATTCATGAGTGACACCGCACTGCCCAACGACGAACTGTTGGCCGAGCTCGAGGAGGCCATGCGCGACGTCGTCGATCCCGAGTTGGGCATCAACGTCGTCGACCTCGGACTGGTCTACGGCATCGACGTCGAGAAGAGCGACGGTGGACCCGTCGCGTTGATCGACATGACGCTGACGTCGGCGGCGTGTCCGCTGACCGATGTGATCGAGGATCAGTCGCGTACCGCGCTGGTGGGTGCGGGGCTGGTCAACGAGATCAAGATCAACTGGGTGTGGAACCCGCCGTGGGGCCCGGACAAGATCACCGACGACGGGCGTGAGCAGCTGCGAGCGCTCGGGTTCACGGTGTAGCGAACTCGGGTCAACCCAGCAGGGCGGCCAGTTCGATCAGATCGGTGGCCACCAGCGTGGGCCGGGGCAGTGAGTCGGAGGGGAGTACGGCGTTGCCCGGACGGGCGATGAACGCCGCGCTCATCCCGGCGGCTTGCGCGCCCATCGTGTCCCAGATATGGGCCGCGACCATCATGCAGTCCGTGGGCAGGACCCCGAGTTCGGCGGCAACGCCGGTGTAGAGCCGGGTGGTCGGCTTGAACACCCCGAATGTGTCGACACTGAACTGCCGCTCGAAGTGACCTGCCAGTCCGGCGTTCTCGAGCGGTGTCGGGGCCCCGGACGACGGCGGTGAGTTCGTCAGGGTGACAAGGCGGTAGCCCCGGTCGGCCAGGGTGGTCAGGCCTTCGGCGACGTCCGGGTGGGCCGGCATCGTGCGCATGCTCTGCCCGAGTCGCTCGAGGTCGTCGGACCCGACAGCAACACCGTGCACGTCCCCGAGCATTCGCAGGACCGATCGGCCGAGGGTGAAGAAATCCACGTAGCTGTCGGACAGGGTCACCGTCATCGAATACATGACCAGCTGGCCGAACCATTCCCGCAGCACCTGTGGGTCGCCGAACAGGCCGTCGAACACCGGGGCCAGCGCATCGATGTCGATCAGCGTCTCGTTGACATCGAACACCAACACCGACGGTTCATCCGCAGTCACGCCTTTCACGATCTCATTCTGCGTACGCGGCTTTCGTGTAACGCTCGACCTGGACGACCGCACTGTCTCGGGTGGAGGCGAGAGGAGCCGAGGTGGCCGAGGGTTTCGACCAGCGCTATGTGCGCACCCGTGTCCAGTTGCACGGCTTGGCGGACGGTCTTATCGCCGGCCCGCAGTATCGGTCGGCGGGCACGATCCGGCTGTCGGTCTACGCCGACGGGTTCGGTGGCGCCGCATCACCGCTGTCCATCCGCGGCATGCGGTTCGACTGGGCCGACGGGTCCGCGCCGTTGGCGGGTACGCCACGGGAGTTGGCCCGGGCCGCGGGTGTCGACTTCGGCGCACCCGAGGACGTCTATCCAGCCACCGGTCTGGTGGACGCCGAGACGACTCTCGCTGTCGATGAAGCCGCCGCCACCCTCATCATCCGCAGCCACCATGCAGGCAGCCAGGCTTTGCGGCAGCTGTTCACAGAGCAGCAGCCGGTTCTGTGGCCCGAACACTTCGACGTCGCGGTGAGCGTGAGCGACGTCAACTACGGCGTCTCGGCGGGCGACGGGTACCACCCGACGCCCTACGCGTATGTGGGTCCCTGGATACCGCGAACCGGCTCGTTCTGGAACGCCCCGTTCGGTGCGGCGTATCCGCTGAACACCAACGACGACTGCGCAGAGCTCATCATCGGCATCGTCGAATTCTTCGAACAGGGCACAGCCGAACTGGAGGGACACGCCCCATGACCGACATCGACCCGGATTTCAGTGACCTTCGCGCCTTGTTCATCAACTGCACGCTCAAGAGGTCGCCCGAGATCAGCCACACCGAGGGCCTGATCCGGATCAGTTCCGCCATCATGGAGCGACACGGCGTCGCGGTCGAGGTGGTCCGCGCCGTCGACCATGACATCGCGACCGGGGTGTGGCCGGACATGCGGGAGCACGGCTGGCCGAGCGACGACTGGCCCGCCATCTTCGAGCAGGTCCTGGCCGCCGACATCCTGGTGCTCGCGGGTCCGATCTGGCTCGGCGACAACAGCTCGGTGATGAAGCGGGTGCACGAACGGTTGTACGGAGGGTCGCACCTGCTCAACGATGCCGGCCAGTATCTCTACTACGGCCGGGTCGGTGGGTGCCTGATCACCGGCAACGAGGACGGAGTCAAGCACTGTGCGCAGAACGTGCTGTACACGCTTCAGCACATCGGGTACACGATCCCGCCGCAGGCCGATGCCGGCTGGATCGGTGAAGCCGGCCCGGGCCCGTCGTACCTCGACCCGGGTTCGGGTGGGCCGGCCAACGATTTCACCAACCGCAACACCACCTTCATGACCTGGAATCTGATGCACCTGGCCCGGATGCTGAAGAACAGCGGAGGTGTGCCGGCCTACGGCAACGTCCGCGCGGGGTGGGACGCGGGATGCCGGTACGACTTCGTCAATCCGGAGTACCGCTGACCCTGATGTTGCCTCTCTGCTTTCGGCAATTGTGACGTCGGCGCGCGCCGCGGGCAGTTCCACTGAAAAGGCCGCGCAGAGCGCTGCAATTGCCGATTTCCGCCCGCAGTAATGAGAGCGCTGGCAAACGCCGAGTGCTGCGCTGCAAATGTCGATCACGCCTTCGTTTTTCGTCCGGCCCCTGTTCTGAAATTTGCGGAGTGGAATTTTTCGGAAGAAAACAAGCGCGTGGTCACGTCATTGGATATCGTTTGCTGCACAGCGAGGTCAGTCAGCGGAGAGGCGTTGCACGAGAGCCTTTTTCTGCACCGTTAGCGCTGATGCGTGTGCGAGGGGGCGTCCGCATCGGGATTCCTGTATTCGCTGTGGCGTGGCGTTCTTGGGGCGGTCGCGCCGTGTTCGTTTCTGTTTCTTGTCGCCGACAGCAGGGATGGATGGAGTCATGCGAAGTCGCCACAGTGATTGCTCGCCGGGGGTCAACGGCAAATACTTGTTGGCCAGCGGTGTGGTCGTTGCCGGACTCGGTGCGGCCATGCTGACCGCTAGCGTCGCCACCGCTTCGGCCACTCCCGCCGACTCCGGTGCATCCGCCGGCTCGTCGTCGCAGGACGGCACCTCGCCGCGGGATGCCAATTCCTCCGACGGGTCCACCACGGCGAGTGCACCGGATGACGACGCGACCGACAGAGCGTCCGACGACGCGACCGATCATTCGGTCGGCGACGAGCTCGACGATTCCGACGTTGTCGGCGAGCACGATGAGGTGACCGAGGAGATCTCGCAGGACTCCGACGATGAAGCAGTGGACCCGAACCGAGACACGGTCGACCTCGTCGAATCCGTCGACATCTCCGGTGAGAACGACTTCTCCGATGAGAACGACATCGCCGGCGAGGAGAGCGCAGGCGCGGGAAACGACACCGACGAGGGAACCGCCTCGGGTGCGGACGACGCGGGCGCGGGAGACGCCGGCGGAGAAGAACAGGTCGGAACCACGCAGGGCGACGATTCCGGCTCCGACGAGTCCGGCGGGGTGAGCATGCCGGTCCCGGTCACGCGCAAGGAGACCGATCACGACGAGGTACTGCGGGACGCGGTCGACCGCGCGCCCGCTCCGGTCGACCGCGCGCCCGCTGCAGCGCAGGCGCATCGCGTCGCGGCGGACCCGCCCGCCGAGACCGCATCGGCCCAGTCCGCGATGTCGGTCACCGCCGCATCCCCTGCCCGGATCACGGTCGGCTCGATGATCGTCGACATGCTCTACTCCCTGGGAATTCGCAATACCGGGTTGGGGGCCGACTTCCTGGCCATTCCTGTGCCGCGCTTCATCGAGTCCTGGTGGCAGGGTGTGCGCACCCGCATCTACCGCGACGTGGTCATTCCCGAACCGGAGCCCGAACCCGAACCGGAGCCCGGACCTGAGCCGGAGCCCGCTCCAGAGCCGGCCGACCCAGAGTTGTTGTGGGAGAGCAACTTCACCGACATGTCCGAGGCGCTGCGGTACTGGGGCCTGCAGACCGGGCGATGGGGCGCTCCGGCGGGGGAGAACCAGTACTACACCGACGGCGACAACGTCTACATCGACGCCGACGGGAACCTCGTCATCGACGCCCGGCGAGAGGCCACGCCCGACGGGCTCGGCGCACCGCACAACTACACCTCGGCCCGCGTGGTCACCTACGGCAAGCAGTCCTTCGGCGTGGGCACCAGGGTGGTGGCACGCATCCAGATGCCGGCCACGCAGGGCAGCCTGCCGGCGTTCTGGTCGGTGGGCCTCGAACCGGGTCACGAATTCGACTGGCCGCGGCAAGGCGAGATCGACATCGTCGAGATCCCCGGGCTGGGCACCCCGCAGTCACGGCGGGTCTGGACGGGCAACATCCACGGTCCGGACGACACCGACAACGGCGTCGACGTCACACTGCACGACGTCGCTGCCGACCTGGGCATCGATCTGTCGCAGGGGTTCCACGACTACGGCATGGACTGGTATGCCGACCGCATCGTCTGGCACGTCGACGGCGTCGAGGTCGGCAGCGTCACCCAGGCCCAGTACGAGGCTCTGGGCGGCGACTGGACACCCTTCTCCGGGGCCTGGGACCACTACCTGATCCTCAATGTGGCGGTCGGCAACCCCTGGACCGGGGACCCGGACCCGTCGGCGCCGTTCCACGCACAGATGAAGGTCGACTGGGTCAAGGCCTATCAGCTGTGACCCTCAGTGCTCATCGAGCAGCGAGCGGGTGGTCTCGTCCAGCGGGGTGTAGACCACCAGCTGCAGGTCCGGGCGGTCCGAGGGGCGCAGTTGATGGTGTTCGAGCCGCAGCCGGCCCGCACCGGGACGGTGGAACACCCGCTCGCGGGACTCGAACCCCGCCACCGGGTGACCGTCCCAGCCGCTGCAGAACTCGGGGCTGGCGGTCCGCAACCGGTCGACCAGGGCCACGATCTCCGGGTCACCCAGCCGGCCGGCGGACTCGGCGCGGAACTCGGCGAGGAACCGGCGGCTGGTGACCTCCCAGTCGTCCACCAGCTCGCGCACCGCGGGGTCGGTGAACACCAGCCACAGCAGGTTGCGATCTGCCGCTCCGACCTTCGCCACGTTGGGGTACAGCGACGCGTACGCGCGGTTCCACGCCACGATCGTCCAGTCGGCGGCCAGCGCGTAGGCGGGCCTGCCCGCCAGCTCGTCCAACAGGCGCTGGATGTGCGCCGGCGCCGGTTCGACGGTGTCGGCGTGCAGGTGCGGCGGCGGGGCGTAGCCGGCCAGGCTGAGCAGGTACTGATGCTCCGGGCCGGAAAGCCGCAGTGCCGTGGCGATCGCGTCCAGCACCTGCCGCGAGGGCGTGATCGGCCGGGCCTGCTCGAGCCACGTGTACCAGGTCACGCTCACACCGCAGAGCGCAGACACCTCCTCGCGGCGCAGCCCGACCGTGCGGTCCCGGGGCAGCGCCGGCAAGCCGTGCAGCTCTCGCGACATCTCGGTGCGGCGGGCCCGCAGGAACGCGGCCAGCTCGGCGCGGCTGTCGGAGTGTCCCGCCATGGCTGACCATCGTATTCGTGGAAAACGCCGGCCTCCGCGATCGGACCTGGTGCTCTCACTACTAGCAGCGCCGCCGTCTTCCGGGCGGCACCGGGCAGCGCAAGGCTGAGCAGATGCCTGAACTTCGCTCCCGCACCGTCACCCACGGCCGCAACATGGCCGGCGCCCGGGCATTGCTGCGCGCGGCCGGCGTCGCGGCGGCCGACTTCGGCAAACCGCTGGTGGCGGTGGCCAACAGCTTCACCGAATTCGTGCCCGGCCACACCCACCTTCAGCCCGTCGGCCGGATCGTCTCCGAGGCGGTCAAGGCCGCCGGTGGAATTCCGCGGGAGTTCAACACCGTCGCCATCGACGACGGCATCGCGATGGGGCACGCCGGCACGTTCTATTCGCTGCCGTCGCGCGACCTCATCGCCGACTCGGTCGAGTACATGGTCGAAGCGCATCGCGCCGACGCGCTGGTCTGCATCTCCAACTGCGACAAGATCACCCCCGGCATGTTGATGGCGGCGTTACGGTGCAACATCCCGACCGTGTTCGTCTCGGGCGGCCCCATGGAAGGCGGGCGCACCACCCTTGCCGACGGGGCCCGCAAAACCGGCATGCACCTGATCGACACCATGACGACGGCCGCCGATACCGCGGTCAGCGACGACGACCTGACCCGGATCGAGGAAGCCGCGTGCCCGACCTGCGGATCGTGTGCCGGCATGTTCACCGCGAACTCGATGAACTGCCTGGTCGAAGTGCTGGGTCTGGCGCTACCCGGCAACGGCACCACGCTCGCGACCCATGTCGCGCGCCGTGCTCTCTACGAGAGAGCCGGCGCACTGGTGGTCGAACTGGCGCACCGGTGGTACGACCACGACGACGACACCGCGCTGCCGCGTCGTATCGCCGACCGCGCCGCATTCGGCAACGCGATGTCCGTCGACATCGCCATGGGCGGCTCCACGAACACCGTGCTGCATCTGCTGGCCGCCGCCCACGAAGCCGGTCTGGACTTCGGTCTCGACGACATCGACGCGGTGTCACGCAGCGTGCCGTGTCTGTGCAAGGTCGCGCCCAACGGCACGCACCTGATCGAGGATGTCCACCGCGCCGGCGGCATGCCCGCGCTGATGGGTGAACTCAACCGTGCCGGTCGGCTCACCGGGGACGTCTGCGCCATACACGCCAGCTCGCTGCCGCAGTGGCTGGGTCGCTGGGACGTCCGCGGCGGCCCCGCCACCGCTGAGGCGCATGACCTGTTCCGGGCTGCCCCGGGCGGGCGTCGCACAGCGGCGGCGTTCACCGCGACGGAGTTGCACGAATCGCTGGACACCGACGCCGTCGCAGGATGCATCCGCGACGCCGCGCACGCATACAGCGAAGACGGAGGCCTGGCGGTGCTGCGCGGGAACCTGGCGCCCGACGGCTGTGTGGTCAAGACCGCCGGCGTCGAGGCGCGCATGCTGAGATTCTCCGGAGCCGCGGTGGTGGTCGAGTCGCAGGAAGAGGCCGTCGACGCCATCCTCAACGGCCGGGTGCGCGCCGGGGATGTTCTCGTCGTGCGATACGAGGGACCCCGCGGCGGGCCGGGCATGCAGGAGATGCTGCACCCCACGTCCTTCCTGAAGGGCCGCGGTCTGGGCTCGGTCTGCGCGCTCCTCACCGATGGCCGGTTCTCCGGCGGCAGCTCGGGCCTGTCCATCGGGCACGTGTCACCGGAGGCCGCGGCGGGCGGCGCGATCGCGCTGGTCGAGGACGGCGACCTGATCGACATCGACGTCCCCGGGCGCCGTGTCGAGCTACGGGTGGGCCCCGATGAGCTGACCCGGCGGCGGACCGAGCAGCTGCACCATGGGGGGTTCCGACCTCGGCACCGGAACCGGCCGGTATCCACCGCTCTACGGGCTTACGCCGCGTTGACGACGTCGGCCGACCGCGGCGCTGTGCGCCACGTGCCTGCGGATCCGGTAGTGGACGGGGGAACACCACACCGTTCGCGGGCGTTGACAGACACGTGACTACTCAAGACATCACCGCCGAACAGTTCAACGACATCGTCACCGACAACGAGATCGTTCTGGTCGACTTCTGGGCGTCGTGGTGCGGACCGTGTAAGCAGTTCGCCCCGACGTATGCGGCGTCCTCGGAGAAGCACCCCGACGTCGTGTTCGCCAAGGTCGACACCGAGGCCGAGCAGCAACTCGCAGCCGCGGCCGACATCCGTTCCATCCCGACGCTGATGGCCTTCAAGAAGGGCAAGCTGGTGTTCAACCAGGCCGGCGCCCTGCCTCCGGCCGCGCTGGAGGACCTGGTCCAGAAGGTCAAGGAGTTCGACATCGACGCCGCGGTGGCCGCGCAGGAGAACGGGCAGGAATAACCTGCCCCGGCACGCCCGCTAGCGTGCTGAGCGTGACCGAGCAGCAGAACTCCGCACCGTTGGTCCTCGTCGACCGCCCGAGCGAACACGTGGCGGTCGTGACGCTCAACCGGCCCGAGCGCATGAACTCGATGGCCTTCGACGTCATGGTGCCGCTGAAGAGCGCACTCGACGAGCTGTCGTACGACAATTCCGTCCGCGCGATCGTGCTGACCGGGGCGGGGCGCGGGTTCTCCTCGGGCGCTGACCACAAGTCGGCGGGGTCCGTGCCGCATGTGGACGGTCTGACCAGGCCGACGTATGCGCTGCGGTCCATGGAGGTGCTCGACGACGTCATCCTGGCCCTGCGGAAGCTGCACCAACCGGTGATCGCCGCGGTCAACGGCGCCGCCATCGGCGGCGGCCTGTGCCTCGCGCTGGCCTGCGACATCCGTATCGCCTCGGTCGAGGCTTATTTCCGTGCCGCCGGGATCAACAACGGCTTGACGGCCAGTGAGTTGGGCCTGTCCTACCTGCTGCCGCGTGCCATCGGCACGTCCCGCGCCTTCGAGTTGATGCTCACCGGCCGCGACGTGGATGCCGAGGAGGCCGAGCGCATCGGCTTGGTGTCGCGCGCCGTGGCGCCCGCTGAACTGCTCGCTGTCTGCGTGCAGATGGGGGTGCGGATCGCGTCGTTCTCGCGGCCCGGCATCGAGTTGACCAAGCGCACATTGTGGAGCGGTCTCGACGCGGGCAGCATGGAGGCGCACATGCAGGCCGAAGGCCTGGGTCAGCTGTACATCCGGCTGCTCACCGACAACTTCGACGAGGCGGTCGCCGCGCGAGCACAGCAGCGCCCGCCGGTGTTCACCGACGACAAGAACCCGCGGCCGGGCAATTGAGTTGGCGCCCGGTCGGGCCTGCACACTAGCCTTGGAAGGATGGTCACGGGCGCGTAGTGCGCCCGATGTCGATTCACATGCAACAGGAGGGTCAGCGTGATCACCGCAACGGACCTCGAGGTCCGCGCCGGGGCGCGCACACTGCTCTCCACCGAGGGATCGGCGCTTCGGGTCCAGCCGGGTGACCGGATCGGGCTGGTGGGGCGCAACGGCGCGGGCAAGACGACGACGATGAGGATCCTGGCCGGCGAAGGTGAGCCCTACGCCGGATCGATCTCCCGATCGGGTGAGATCGGATATTTGCCGCAGGATCCCCGCGAAGGCGATCTGGACATGCTCGCCCGGGACCGGGTGCTGTCCGCGCGCGGTCTGGACACGCTGCTGGCCGACCTGGAGAAGCAGCAGGTGCTGATGGCCGAGGTGGCCGACGACACGGCCCGCGACAAGGCGGTCCGCCGCTACGGCCAACTCGAGGAACGGTTCGCGGCGCTGGGCGGTTACGCGGCCGAGAGCGAGGCCGGTCGTATCTGCGCCAGCCTCGGCCTGCCCGAGCGGGTGTTGACGCAGCCGTTGCGCACACTGTCGGGCGGTCAGCGGCGCCGGGTGGAGCTGGCGAGGATCCTGTTCGCCGCCAGCGACGGCGCCGGCGGCGGGGCCGGCTCCCAGACCACGCTGCTGCTCGACGAACCGACCAACCACCTCGACGCCGACTCGATCGGCTGGTTGCGCACTTTCCTGCAGAACCACAGCGGCGGACTCGTGGTGATCAGCCACAACGTCGAGTTGCTCGCCGACGTGGTCAACCGGGTGTGGTTCCTCGACGCCGTGCGCGGTGAAGCCGATGTGTACAACATGGGCTGGCAGAAGTATCTCGATGCCCGCGCCACCGACGAAGCGCGCCGGCGTCGCGAGCGCGCCAACGCCGAACGCAAAGCCGCCGCACTGCGGACCCAGGCTGCCAAGATGGGCGCCAAGGCCACCAAAGCCGTTGCCGCACAGAACATGCTGCGTCGCGCTGACCGCATGATGGCCGCGCTGGACGAGGAGCGGGTGGCCGACAAGGTGGCGCGGATCAAATTCCCCACCCCGGCCGCATGCGGACGTACCCCGCTGGTGGTCAAGGGACTGACCAAGAACTACGGCTCACTGGAGGTGTTCACCGGCGTCGATCTGGCGATCGACCGCGGCTCGCGGGTCGTCGTGCTGGGCCTCAACGGTGCAGGCAAAACCACGCTGCTGCGGCTTCTCGCCGGGGTGGAGACCCCCGATGCGGGTGTGATGGAACCGGGCCATGGCTGCAAGATCGGTTATTTCGCGCAGGAGCACGACACTCTCGACGACCACGCCTCGGTGTGGGAAAACATCCGCCACGCGGCGCCGGACACCGGCGAACAGGACCTGCGCGGTTTGCTGGGCGCCTTCATGTTCACCGGCGCCCAGCTCGAGCAGCCGGCCGGCACGTTGTCCGGTGGCGAGAAAACGCGCCTCGCGCTGGCCGGTCTGGTCGCGTCCACCGCCAACGTGCTGTTGCTGGACGAGCCGACGAACAACCTGGATCCGGCGTCTCGCGAACAGGTCCTCGACGCGTTGCGCAGCTACGTCGGGGCGGTGGTGCTGGTCACGCACGACCCGGGCGCCGCCGAAGCCCTCGATCCGCAGCGCGTGGTACTGCTTCCCGACGGCACCGAGGATTTCTGGTCGGAGCAATACCGCGATCTGATCGAATTGGCCTGACCGTCCCCAGGTGTCAACCCCCCAACTGCGGGGTATGTGTGTCGGAGCACAGACCCGGGAGGCGTTTGATGAAGAAAACCACCCAGTCCAGGGACCAGTTGCTCACCGAGCTCCGCAGCGCCTACGAGCGCGGAGCCAGCATCCGGAACCTGGCGGCGTCGACCGGTCGGTCGTACGGCTCGGTCCACAGTCTGCTCCGTGAATCGGGTACCACGATGCGCAGTCGCGGCGGACCCAACCACCGGCGCCGCACGTAGGACCGTTCAGGGCTGACGCACCGAGTCCTCGACCAGATCGAGTACCGCGCTGAGCTTTTCCGGATCGTCGCCGGAGGCCAGCCGGGCCACCAGCCCATCCAGCACCAGTTCGAGATACGTGCGCAGCACGTCGCCGGGCACATCGTCTCGCAGGCGCCCGGCCTGCTTCTGGCGTCGGAGCCGCTCGGCGGTGGCGGCGGACAACTCCGCTGACCGCTCCGCCCAGCCGCGACTGAACGCCGGGTCGTTGCGCAGTTTGCGCGCGATCTCCAACCGGGTGGCCAGCCAGTCGAATTGCTCCGGCGCCGCGAGCAGGTCGCGCATCACCTGGATCAGCCCCTCGCGGGCAGCGACGTCGGCCATCCGCTCCGCGTCCTCGCGGGCGAGTTCGAAGAACAGCGTGTCCTTGTCGCGGAAGTGGTGAAAGATCGCGCCGCGCGACAGCCCGATGGTTTCCTCGAGCCGCCGCACGGTCGCGCTCTCATAGCCGTATTCCGCGAAACACCGCCGGGCGCCGTCGAGGATCTGGCGGCGGCGGGCCGCCAGATGATCCTCGGTGACCCTGGGCATGTTTCCGGTGTGCCCGTCTAGGACTTCAACATGTTGCGCAGCACGAACTGCAGGATGCCGCCGTTGCGGTAGTAGTCCGCTTCGCCGGGGGTGTCGATGCGCACGACCCCGTCGAACTCGACCGTCGACCCGTCCTCTTTCTTCGCGGTCACCTTGACCGTCTTGGGCGTCTTGCCGTTGTTGAGTTCCTCGATGCCCGCGATGTCGAACACCTCGGTGCCGTCGAGCTTGAGCGACGCCGCCGACTCGCCTTCGGGGAACTGCAGCGGGATGACGCCCATGCCGATCAGGTTGGAGCGGTGGATGCGTTCGAAGGACTCGGCGATCACCGCACGCACGCCCAGCAGCGTGGTGCCCTTGGCCGCCCAGTCACGCGACGAGCCCGATCCGTACTCCTTGCCGCCGAGCACGACCAGCGGGATGCCGGCCTTCTCGTAGTTCTGCGCGGCGTCGTAGATGAAGGCCTGCGGCCCGCCATCCTGGGTGAAGTCACGTGTGTAACCACCGGAGACGTCGTCGAGCAACTGGTTGCGCAACCGGATGTTGGCGAAGGTCCCGCGGATCATCACCTCGTGGTTGCCGCGGCGTGATCCGTAGGAGTTGAAGTCCTTCTGTTCGACGCCGTTGGCCTCCAGGTACTGCGCCGCCGGTGTGCCCTTCTTGATGCTGCCCGCCGGCGAGATGTGGTCTGTGGTGACCGAATCGCCAAGCAGGGCCAGCACTCTGGCGCCCTTGATGTCGGAGACGGGCTCCGGCTCGGCGGGCATGCCGTCGAAGTAGGGAGGCTTGCGCACATACGTCGAGTCCGAATCCCACTCGAAGGTCTTGCCTTCGGGGGTGGGCAGGTTGCGCCACCGCTCGTCGCCCTTGAAGACGTCGGCGTAGTTCTTGGTGAACATCTCCTGGTTGATCGCCGAGGCGATGGTGTCGGAGATGTCCTTGGGCGAGGGCCAGATGTCCTTGAGGAAGACGTCGTTGCCGTCGGAGTCCTGGCCCAGCGGATCGGCCTCGAAGTCGAAGTCCATGGTTCCGGCCAGTGCATAGGCGATCACCAGCGGCGGGGAGGCGAGGTAGTTCATCTTCACATCGGGGGAGATGCGGCCTTCGAAGTTACGGTTGCCCGACAGCACCGCGGTCACGGTGAGGTCTTCGTCGTTGACGGCCTTGGAGATCTCCTCCGGCAGCGGACCGGTGTTGCCGATGCACGTGGTGCAGCCGTATCCGACGAGATAGAAGCCCAGCTTCTCCAGGTACGGCCACAGGCCGGCCTTGTCGTAGTAGTCGCTGACCACCTGGGAGCCGGGCGCCATCGAGGTCTTGACCCACGGCTTGGCCGACAGGCCTTTCTCGACGGCGTTGCGGGCCAGCAGCGCCGCGCCCAGCATCACCGACGGGTTGGAGGTGTTGGTGCAGGAGGTGATGGCTGCGACGACCACCGCACCGTGATCGAGGACGAACTCGCCGCGGTCGGCGGAGGTCACCTTGACCGGCTTGGTGGGACGACCCTCGGAACCGTTGGCCGCCGATGCCACGTCGACGGAGTCGTCGTCGGCGAAGGACAGTGACACCGAGTCGCTGGCCGGGAACGACTCGTCGACGGCCTCGTCGAGCTTCGTCTCGGGGGCGGGGTGGTTCTCTTCGACGTAGTTGTGGATGTCCTTGCGGAACGCGTTCTTGGCATCGGAGAGCTCGATCCGGTCCTGCGGGCGCTTCGGGCCCGCGATGGACGGCACGACGTCGCCCAGATCGAGTTCGAGGTACTCGGAGAACTCGGGTTCGCGGCTCGGGTCGTGCCACATGCCCTGCGCCTTGGCGTAGGCCTCCACCAGCGCCAGCTGGTCCTCGTCGCGGCCCGTCAGCCGCAGATAGTCGATGGTGACCTCGTCGATCGGGAAAATCGCTGCGGTGGAACCGAACTCCGGGCTCATGTTGCCCAGCGTGGCGCGGTTGGCCAGCGGCACCTCGGCCACGCCCTCACCGTAGAACTCGACGAACTTGCCGACGACGCCGTGCTTGCGGAGCATGTCGGTGACGGTCAGCACGACATCGGTGGCGGTCACGCCGGGCTTGATCTCCCCGGTGAGTTTGAAGCCGACGACGCGGGGGATGAGCATGGAGACCGGCTGGCCGAGCATGGCCGCCTCGGCCTCGATGCCGCCGACGCCCCAGCCGAGGACGCCGAGCCCGTTGACCATCGTGGTGTGGCTGTCGGTGCCGACGCAGGTGTCGGGGTAGGCCACCTTGGTCCCGTCGCCCTCGCGGACCATCACGGTGCGAGCCAGGTACTCGATGTTGACCTGATGCACGATGCCGGTACCGGGGGGGACGACCTTGAAGTCGTCGAAGGCGCCCTGGCCCCAGCGCAGGAACTGATAGCGCTCGCCGTTGCGCTCGTACTCGATCTCGACGTTGCGTTCGAAGGCGTCGGCGCTGCCGAACACGTCGACGATGACCGAGTGGTCGATCACGAGCTCAGCGGGGGCCAACGGATTCACCTTGTCGATGTCGCCGCCCAGGTCACCGACCGCCTCGCGCATGGTGGCCAGGTCGACGATGCAGGGCACGCCGGTGAAGTCCTGCATGACCACGCGGGCCGGCGTGAACTGGATCTCGATGCTCGGGTCGGCCGACGCGTCCCAATTGGCGATCGCGTCGATGTGGTCTTTGGTGACGTTGGCGCCGTCTTCGGTGCGCAACAGGTTCTCGGCGAGCACCTTGAGGCTGTAGGGAAGCTTCTCCGTCCCGGGAACGGCGTCGAGGCGGTAGATCTCGTAGTTGTTGTCTCCCACCTCGAGCGTGTCGCGTGCTCCGAACGAGTTCAGGGATGAATTCTTGGTGCTCACATCAACTCCCGGCTGTATTCATCGCCGCGACGGGCTGTGTCGGCGGCGTCCGTAACCCTAACAGTACGCTTGTCCTGTAAGTAATCCCAGGGTGCCTCTAGTGTTGTCGCTGACCGCTGGCGGTGCCAGTCCTGGCCGCCCCTGGGTTACCCCGAATCGCCGCCGACCGTGTCGGCGTCGCCTCGGAGGCCGGGTCGGCTACCGTGCTCGTGTGACCGAAGCTCAGTTCGTCGGGTTTCTGCCGGGATACATCCCGCCCGAGATCGACATGGACCGGGTGCAGAGCGATGTCGCCGACGACGGTATCAGCGTCGCGCCCGCGTATCAGGCCGACATTCCCGCGCTGCGCCAGGTCGTCGCCGACGCTCGCGAACAGGGCATCGACCTCAAGATCGTGGCGATCGACGTCAACCCTCCGATCGACACGCCGCTTCGCGACATCGCCACCGAGGTGGGGATGGCGAACCCCGGTTCGACCGTGCTGGCGATGAGCCCCTCGTACGCCGGGACCTACAGCACCGACTTCGATCGGGTCACGCTCGAGGCCGGTGAGGACTTGGCCGAGACCGGCAACCCGGTGCAGTCGTCGACCAATTTCGTCGGCGAGTTGACCGATTCCCACTTTGCGTGGACGCCATTCACCATTGTGGTCATTTTCGTCACCGTCTTGGCCGTCGTGGCCACCCGCATACTGCAAAAATGGGGCAAACGGGCAACCGGGTCGAAGGCGGCGTCCACCAGCGTCGATTAACGGGTTCCGCGCCCTGCGCAAATTCAAACATCACCGTTTGATAACGCGAAATGCAATTACATTGTTGTAATTCGTTACTAAAGTTTCTTTAGCGTCAGATGTGACGTACGGTGCAATCGGTGCTTGATGTTGCAGTAGTGCTTCGTGTTACTTCTGTGATCTTTGTGCTCACTGTGCTCGAGCGCCCGAGAATCTTCCGACACGTTCGCGTGGAGCATTAGGAGACTTGAGTCGGATGAGACGCACCCCTGGCGCCCCCGCTTCGCGGCTGTGTGCGGTGTCCCTGGCGTTCGGCATGGTCGTGACCGTGCCGAACCTGGGGCCCAGCCTGGCACTGGCCCAGCCCGCAAGCTCTGACACCTTGGCCGAGCTCGTCACCGAGGTGGCCACCGTCAACCAAAAGCTGCAGGATCTCGGAGCGGCGATCCAGTCGCAGCAGGAGAGTGTCAACAAGGCCATTCTGGAGGTCAAGACCGCGCGGGACTCCGCCGCGGCTGCGCAACAGGAAGTCGACGCCAGCGCACAGCGCGTCGAGCAGGCCAATGGCGCGATCACCGACGCCCAGAAGCGATTCGACACCTTCGCCGCCGCGATGTACGTCAACGGCCCGTCGAGTTCGTACCTGACGGCCTCGGATCCGGTCGACATCCTCAACACCGCCGCGGCCGGCGAGACGCTGGCGATCAGCTCCCGCCGGGTGATGACCGAGCTGCAGAGCGCCCGCGTCGAACAGGTCAACAAGGAGTCCGCGGCGCGACTGGCCAAACAGCAGGCCGACGCGGCCGTTTCGGCGGCCGAGGCCAGCCAGCAGGACGCCGTCGACGCGCTGACCGGCGCCCAGGAGACGTTCAAGTCCCAGCAGGCCGAGCTCGACCGCCTCACCGCCGAACGTCAGCAGGCCCAGGCGAAACTGGCCGAGGCGCGGACCCTGGCCGCGCCCAGCAGCCCGGCCGGGGCCGGCCGGCCCGCCGCCGCACCCGGGTCCTCCTCGTCCGGCGCGCCAGCGCCGGCCAAGCCGGGCGCCGCAAACCCGAACTGGGACGTCGACCCGGCCACCGGGAACCGCGAGACCGCCTGGGACATGACGCTGCCGCAGATCCCGAGCGCGTTCGTCAGCGGAGACCCGATCCAGATCATCAATGCGGTGATCAAGATCATCACGACGTCGCTCGAGATCACCCAGAACCTGGGCCGCAAGTTCCTGCAGAGCCTCGGCCTGCTGCCGACCGAAACCGGCATCACCAACGGTGCCATCCCGGCCGTCGCCGGACCCCAGGCCACCGAGCTGGTGATCCGGCGCGGCATGTCGCAGCTGGGCGTGCCGTACTCGTGGGGCGGCGGCAACGCCGCAGGACCCAGCCGCGGCATCGATCACGGCGCCGGAACCGTCGGGTTCGACTGCTCGGGGCTGATGCTGTACATGTTCGCCGGCGTCGGCATCAAGCTCGACCACTACTCGGGCTCGCAGTACAACGCGGGCCGCAAGGTGCCGTCCTCGCAGATGCGCCGCGGCGACATGATCTTCTACGGCCCCAACGCCAGCCAGCACGTGGCGATGTACCTCGGCGACGGCAAGATGCTCGAGGCGCCCTACACCGGTTCGGTGGTCAAGATCTCGCCGGTCCGTACCAGCGGCATGACCCCCTTCGTCACCCGGATGATCGAGTGGTGATCCCCGTGCGCCGCCTGCTCGTCGCGTTGGTGGCCGTCGCCGGTGTCGCGTTCGGTCCGATCGCTCCCGCCTCCGCCCAGCCCGCGGCCGGACAGTGGGACCCCACATTGCCCAAGCTCATCAGTGCGGGCGCTCCGGGCGACCCGCTGGCCATCGCCAACGCCTCGCTGGCCGCCACCGCGCAGGCAACCGAGGTCACCATGAACCTCGGGCGCAAGTTCCTGCAGACCATCGGTCTGGTGCCGGCCGATGCGCCGGCGAGTGTGGCACCGGGAACCGTGCGCGGTCCGGCTGCCATCGAATACGCGATCCGGCGTGGCGGCAGCCAGATGGGTGTGCCCTATTCCTGGGGTGGGGGCAAGCCCAGCGGCCCCAGCACCGGGGTCGACTCCGGCGCCAACACCGTCGGATTCGACTGTTCCGGGTTCACCCAGTTCTCCTACGCCGGGGTGGGCGTGCTGATCCCGAAGTACTCGGGCGACCAGTACAACACCGGTCGCAAGGTGCCCGTCTCGCAGGCCAAGCGTGGAGACCTCCTGTTCTGGGGACCCGGCGGCAGCCAGCACGTCGCGATGTACCTCGGCGGCGGAAAGATGCTCGAGTCGGCCAGCAGTGCGGGTCGGGTGACCGTGAGCCCGGTGCGCACGGCAGGCCTGCAGCCCTACGCGGTGCGCGTCATCGAAACCTGAGGCGGCCGCGCCTGTCACCGTGAGGTGCCCGCGCCCTGAGGTGCCCGCGCCTGTCACCCCGAGGCACCGGCGCGTGCGCCACGCCGAGTCGCCTGCGCGTGCGCAAGCCCGAGGCGCCTGCGCGTCCGCCACCCTGAGGCGCCCGCGCGTCCGCCAACCTGAGTGTGGCCTGAGTTAAAGCTGAGCACCATTGGTGAATGGCTGGGGTACGGCCCGGCTCGGCATGGGCGGCGTCGACGGATTCCGAACCGCCTGGAATAGTTGACGGCGAGCACGGTGCCACAACGGGCCCGTGCGCACAGACCTGTAGGTACTGCGCTTGTGGAAGGAAGTTTGATGACCGCACCGAGTGGGCCGCCACAGGGCTCTGGAGGATTTCCCGGGCAGGCCCCGGCACCCGGCTACTCCCCGGGTGCGCATGCCGCACCGAGCACCGGACAGTCGGGTTCGTCGGGCACCAACGGCGGCATGCAGCACGAGGTGCACACGCTCGAGCGCGCCATCTTCGAGGTCAAGCGCATCATCGTCGGTCAGGACCAACTGGTCGAGCGGATGCTCGTCGGTCTGCTGGCCAAGGGCCACGTTCTGCTCGAAGGTGTGCCGGGCGTCGCCAAGACGTTGGCGGTCGAAACCTTCGCCAAGGTCGTCGGCGGCACGTTCGCCCGCATCCAGTTCACCCCCGACCTGGTGCCCACCGACATCGTCGGCACCAGGATCTACCGTCAGGGCAAGGAGGAGTTCGACATCGAGCTCGGCCCCTGCGTGGTGAACTTCCTGCTGGCCGACGAGATCAACCGCGCGCCGGCCAAGGTGCAGTCGGCCCTGCTGGAGATCATGGCCGAACGCAAGATCTCCATCGGCGGCAAGACGTTCCCGCTGCCCAGTCCGTTCCTGGTCATGGCCACGCAGAACCCCATCGAGCAGGAGGGCGTCTATCAGCTGCCCGAGGCGCAGCGCGACCGCTTCCTGTTCAAACTCAACGTCGGCTACCCCTCACCGGAGGAAGAGCGCGAGATCATCTACCGGATGGGCGTGAAGCCGCCGGAGCCCAAGCAGATCCTCAACACCGGTGACCTGCTGCGGCTGCAGGAGACCGCAGCCAACAATTTCGTCCACCACGCGCTGGTCGACTACGTGGTGCGGATCGTCACCGCCACCCGCGAGCCGGAGAAGTTCGGGATGCCCGACGCCAAGGCGTGGATCGCCTACGGCGCCTCACCGCGTGCGTCGCTGGGCATCATCGCGGCGGCCCGGGCCCTGGCCCTGGTGCGGGGCCGCGACTACGTCATCCCGCAGGACGTCGTCGAGATCATCCCCGATGTGCTGCGGCACCGCCTGGTACTCACCTACGACGCGCTCGCCGACGAGGTGTCCTCGGAGACGGTGATCAACCGGATCATGCAGACCGTGGCACTTCCCCAGGTGAATGCCATTCCGCAGCAAGGTCCTTCCGCTTCGCCCGGGGTTCCCGCCGGCGCGGCCGCGGGTGGGCGCTGAGCATGCGTAGGCGGCTCACGCGGTGACGGCTCCCTCAGATCCTTCCAGTTCCTCCGGCTCCACCAACTCCACTCGTTCCATCGACCTGCCCTCTCTGCAGCGCGGGGAGATCCGGGACCCGGCACTGACCGCGGCCCTGCGAAAGCTCGAGTTGACGGTGCGCCGGAAACTGGACGGCGTGCTGCACGGAGATCATCTCGGTCTGCTGCCCGGACCCGGAACGGAACCGGGCGAGTCCCGCAGCTACCAGCCGGGCGACGACGTGCGCCGCATGGACTGGTCGGTGACCGCGAGGACGACCCAGCCCCACGTCCGGCAGATGATCGCCGACCGTGAACTGGAGACCTGGCTGGTGGTCGACGTGTCCGCCAGCCTGGACTTCGGCACCACCGGCTGTGAGAAGCGTGATCTGGCCGTCGCCGCGGCGGCCTCGATCGCCTTCCTCAACAGCGGCGGCGGAAACCGGCTGGGCGCGATCATCTCCAACGGCGACACGATGCGCCGGGTGCCCGCCCTGTCCGGCCGGATGCACGAGCAGGAACTGTTGCGCGCCATCGCCACCACCCCCCGGGCCCCGATGGGTACCCGCGGTGACCTCGCCGCGGCCATCGATGCGCTGCGCCGGCCCGAACGTCGACGTGGAATGGCCGTGATCATCAGCGATTTCCTGGGCCCGATCGACTGGATGCGTCCGCTGCGCGCCATCTCGGGCCGCCACGAGGTGCTCGGGATCGAGATCCTCGATCCCCGTGACATCGAGCTGCCGCCGGTCGGGGACGTGATCCTGCAGGACACCGAGACCGGGCGCACCCGCGAGTTCACCATCGACGAACAGCTGCGCAGCGACTTCGAGCGGGCCGCCGCCGCGCACCGCGCCGAGGTGGCCCGCACGCTGAGGCGTTGTGACGCGCCGCTGCTGACGCTGCGCACCGATCGAGACTGGATCGCGGACGTGGTGCGCTTCGTCGCCAGCCGGCGTCGCGGTGCCCTGGCCTCGGCGCGATGACCAACGAAATGACAGCGAGCACATGACTTTACCGTTTTTCGGCCCGATGTCGCTGACGGGCTTCGAGCATCCCTGGTTCTTCCTGTTCCTCCTGGTCGTCATCGGGCTGATCGCGCTGTACGTGATCGTTCAGATGGCGCGCCAGAAGCGCATGCTGCGGTTCGCCAACATGGAGCTGCTGGAAAGTGTTGCCCCACAGCGCCCCAGCCGCTGGCGGCACCTGCCGGCGGTGCTCCTCGTGTCCTCGATGGTGTTGTTCACCATCGCGATGGCCGGCCCGACCCACGACGTGCGTATTCCCCGCAACCGCGCGGTGGTGATGCTGGTGATCGACGTGTCGCAGTCGATGCGCGCCACCGACGTGTCGCCCAACCGGCTGGTGGCCGCCCAGGAAGCCGCCAAGCAGTTCGCCGATCAGTTGACCCCCGGTATCAACCTGGGCTTGATCTCCTACGCCGGCACCGCCACGGTGCTCGTCTCGCCGACCACCAACCGCGAGGCCACCAAGAACGCCATCGACAAGTTGCAGCTGGCCGACCGCACGGCGACCGGTGAGGGAGTGTTCACCGCGCTGCAGGCCATCGCGACGGTGGGAGCCGTCATCGGTGGCGGAGACGAACCGCCGCCGGCGCGCATCGTGCTGATGTCCGACGGCAAGGAAACCGTTCCGTCGAACCCGGACAACCCCAAAGGGGCCTACACCGCGGCGCGCACCGCCAAGGATCAGGGCGTCCCGATCTCGACGGTGTCGTTCGGCACGCCGTACGGCTACGTCGAGATCAACGAGCAGCGCCAACCGGTGCCCGTCGACGACGAGATGCTCGCCAAGATCGCCGAGCTCTCCGGTGGCGAGGCGTTCACCGCATCCAGCCTCGAGCAGCTCAAACAGGTGTTCAGCAACCTTCAAGAGCAGATCGGCTACGAAACCATCAAAGGTGATGCGAGCGTGGGCTGGCTACGGCTGGGTGCACTCGTACTGGCCGGTGCCGCACTGGGCGCGCTGCTGATCAACCGTCGGTTGCCCAACTAGTAGCCGAGCGCGCCGACCTTGATTTCGGATCCGTGCAGTCCACGCACTAAGTTGGCGGCATGACCGACACCTCCGGAGCCGCTCAGACGGAGACGGCGAACGCCGTCGCCGAACCCACCGACACCGGCCGGCCGGCTTTCGTCGCGCGGTCTGTGCTGGTCACCGGCGGCAACCGGGGGATCGGCCTGGCCATCGCGCAGCGACTGGCCGCAGACGGCCACAAGGTCGCGGTCACCCACCGCGGCTCCGGTGCCCCGGACGGATTGTTCGGTGTGCAGTGTGACGTCACCGACAGCGAGGCCGTCGACCGGGCGTTCACCGAGGTCGAGGAGCACCAGGGCCCGGTCGAGGTCCTGGTTTCCAACGCGGGTGTCTCCGCGGATGCCTTCCTGATGCGGATGACCGAGGAACGCTTCCAGAAGGTCATCGACGCGAACCTCACCGGGGCGTTCCGGGTGACCCAGCGCGCGTCGCGCACCATGCAGCGCAAGCGCTTCGGCCGCATCATCTACGTCGGTTCGGTCTCGGGCATGTGGGGCATCGGCAACCAGGCCAACTACGCGGCCTCCAAGGCCGGACTGATCGGGATGGCGCGCTCGATCTCCCGGGAGCTGTCCAAGGCCAACGTCACCGCCAACGTGGTGGCCCCCGGCTACATCGACACCGAGATGACCCGTGCGCTCGACGAGCGCATCCAGCAGGGAGCGCTGGATTTCATCCCGGCCAAGCGGGTCGGCACCGCTGCCGAGGTGGCGGGCGTCGTCAGCTTCCTGGCCTCAGAAGACGCCAACTACATTGCCGGCGCGGTGATCCCGGTCGACGGCGGCATGGGTATGGGCCACTAGCGAGGCCTCAGCGGCCCTGACACAGATAAGGACGTTCACATGACTGGCATTCTCGAGGGCAAGCGGATCCTCGTCACCGGCATCATCACCGATTCGTCGATCGCGTTCTACATCGCCAAGGTGGCCCAGGAGGCCGGCGCCGAACTGGTGCTGACCGGGTTCGACCGGATGAAGCTGATCCGGCGGATCTGCGACCGGCTGCCGAATCCGGCGCCGCTGCTGGAGCTCGACGTGCAGAACACCGAACACCTCGACACGCTGGCCGACCGGATCGCCGCGGAGATCGGTGAGGGCAACAAGCTCGACGGTGTCGTGCATTCGATCGGTTTCATGCCGCAGACCGGCATGGGCATCAACCCGTTCTTCGACGCGCCGTACGAGGACGTCGCCAAAGGCATCCACATCTCGGCCTACTCCTACGCCTCGCTGGCCAAAGCGGTGCTGCCGATCATGAATCCCGGCGGCGGCATCGTCGGCATGGACTTCGACCCGACCCGCGCGATGCCGGCCTACAACTGGATGACGGTGGCCAAGAGCGCGCTGGAATCGGTGAACCGCTTCGTCGCGCGCGAGGCCGGCAAGGTCGGCGTCCGCTCCAATCTCGTTGCCGCCGGACCGATCCGGACTCTGGCGATGAGCGCCATCGTCGGTGGCGCGCTCGGTGAGGAGGCCGGAGCGCAGATGCAGCTGCTCGAAGAGGGCTGGGACCAGCGTGCGCCGCTGGGCTGGAACATGAAGGATCCCACACCGGTGGCCAAGACGGTGTGTGCGCTGATGTCGGACTGGCTGCCGGCGACCACGGGCACCGTGGTCTACGCCGACGGCGGGGCCAGCACCCAGTTGTTGTGACCGTGGAGTTCGACGCGCTACTGCTGCTGTCCTTCGGTGGCCCCGAGGGGCCCGAGCAGGTCATGCCGTTCCTGGAGAACGTCACTCGCGGACGCGGCATCCCGCGGGAGCGGCTGGAGTCGGTGGCCGAGCACTACCTGCATTTCGGCGGGGTCTCGCCGATCAACCGGATCAACCGTGCGCTCATCGCCGAGATCGAGGCCGAGCTGGCCCGCCGCGGGCGCCGGATGCCGGTCTACTTCGGCAACCGCAACTGGGAGCCCTACGTCGAAGACACCGTCACGCAGATGCGCGACAACGGGATCGAACGCGCAGCGGTCTTCACCACCTCGGCGTGGGGCGGATATTCGGGCTGCACGCAGTATCAGGAGGACATCGCACGCGGCCGCGCGGCCGCTGGGGTGGGTGCACCGGAGTTGGTGAAGCTGCGCCAGTACTTCGACCACCCGCTGTTGGTCGAGATGTTCGCCGACGCGATCCGCGACGCCGCCGCCACACTGCCCGCCGAACTGCGTGACAAAGCGCGCCTGGTCTTCACCGCGCACTCGATCCCGCTGCGCGCGGCCAACCGGTGCGGCCCCGACCTCTACGAACGTCAGGTCGGTTACGCCTGCCGACTGGTGGCCGCGGCCGCGGGCTACCTCGACTACGACCACGTCTGGCAGTCCCGCTCCGGCCCGCCGCAGGTGCCGTGGCTCGAACCGGACGTCGGTGACCATCTGGAGGCGTTACAGCGGGCGGGCACCCCAGCGGTGATCGTGTGTCCGGTCGGGTTCGTCGCCGACCACATCGAGGTGGTGTGGGACCTGGACAACGAACTGGCCGAGCAGGCCGCGCAGGCGGGAATCGCGCTCGCGCGGGCCTCCACGCCCAACGCCCAGACCCGGTTCGCCCGGCTGGCGGTCGACCTGCTCGACGAGATGCGGATGGATGCCCCGGCCGCCCGGGTCACCGGGCCGCAGCCGGTGCCCGGCTACGGCTGCAGCGTCAACGGTGCGGTGTGCACCCCGGACTGTGAGGCCTGACGAGCGCCGAATCGTCAACGACGCCAGGCGGAATGCAGGATCGCCTCGACGGCGGCCAGCCGTGCCGAGCGGACCACCGCGGTCAGCGGACGCAATGCGTCGCTGGCGACCTGGACCTCCGAGGAACTCTGCAGACCGCTCGGGATCAACCCGGAGCTGACGGTGATGATCGCGTCGACGTGCGCGGCGTTCTCCAACACACGCACCGCGCGCGCCGGCGCGTGGTCGGGCACGCGATGGGCGAGAGTGGAATCGAGGACCTGTTCGACGAGTCGGCGGGGGTCGCCGATGTCACCGCCGGACGCGCCGGCCCGCAACGCGCCGAGCGCGTCGGCCGCCGAGCGCACCGCGTCGCGCAGGGCGTACTCCGCCTCGCCGAGATCGAAGTACCCGACGATGACGGGGCCGGGCAGCGAGTACACCGTCCACGACAGGCCACTGGGTTCGGGGTCGAAGATGTCGGGGTCGAACATGTCGGTACCCAGGTCGGTCTCGGGGAAGCCATCGGGGTACTCGAAGTCGGGGACGAGGCCGACGAGCGCTTCCGGCGGACCGACGAGAACCGCCTCACCGGCGGCGATGGCGTCCCGCCCGAACTGGGTGCCGGGCGGCAGGCCCCGGACGTCGCCGGGCACGGGCAGCGCCAGCGTGATCGCCGGCTGCGTGCCGGCGGCCCGGGCCGCGGTACGCATGGTCTGCAGCAGCGACACCGCACCCGGATCGTCGAGGTCGGGCCACGACAGGCCCGTGCGCTCCGCGGCTGCGGAGTCGTAGGCCGTGACCGAATGCCTTGGCGTCCACAGAGATAACGCGTCCAGGACGTCGTCAGGCGCGGCGGCGCCGGCCAGCCACGAATTGGCCCACACCGAAAGCGAAACACTGGGACACCACATGATGGCTGCAGTGTAGTTGTTCGATGCTGGCCCGGTCGGTCGCGCGATAGGCTGGCCATATGCCTGTTGCGCTGATCTGGCTGATCGCGGCCCTGGCGTTGGCCGGCGCCGAGGCGCTGACCGGCGATCTGTTCCTGCTCATGCTCAGCGGCGGTGCGCTGGCGGCCGCCGGGTCGGCGTGGGTGCTGGACTGGCCGATCTGGGCCGACGGACTGGTGTTCCTGCTGGTGTCGGTGCTGCTGCTGGTCGGTGTCCGGCCGGCGTTGAGGCGACGGATGCAGTCCGGTCAGGGACTGCCCGAGCCGGCCCGCGCCCTGGAAGGCAAGAACGCGTTGGTGCTCGGCCGCGTCGCGCGCCATGAAGGCCAGGTGAAACTCGAGGGTGAGGTCTGGACCGCGCGTCCGCTCAACGACAACGATGTGTACGAACCCGGCGACCAGGTCCTGGTCGTGAAGATCGACGGTGCCACCGCGGTGGTGTCGAAGATCGCCTGAGAAGTTCGGCGAGGGAAGGAGCCCCATCATGGACGGCACCATCGCAGGATTGGTCCTGCTGGCTGTGCTGGTCGTGTTCGCCGTGATCGTGGTCGCCAAGTCGGTGGCCCTGATCCCACAGGCCGAGGCGGCCGTGATCGAGCGACTCGGCCGCTACAGCAAGACCGTGTCCGGCCAGCTGACGTTGCTGTTGCCGTTCGTCGACAAGATCCGGGCCCGGGTCGATCTGCGCGAGCGGGTGGTGTCCTTCCCGCCGCAGCCGGTCATCACCGAAGACAACCTCACGGTGCAGATCGACACCGTCGTCTACTTCCAGGTGACCAACCCACAGGCCGCGGTGTACCAGATCAGCAACTACATCGTCGGGGTGGAGCAGCTGACCACCACCACGCTGCGCAACCTGGTCGGCGGGATGACGCTGGAGCAGACACTGACGTCACGCGACCAGATCAACACCGCGTTGCGCGGGGTGCTCGACGAGGCCACCAACCGATGGGGGCTGCGGGTGGCGCGGGTCGAACTGCGCAGCATCGATCCGCCACCCTCCATCCAGGATTCGATGGAAAAGCAGATGCGCGCCGACCGGGAGAAGCGCGCGATGATCCTGACCGCGGAGGGCCATCGCGAGTCGGCGATCAAGCAGGCCGAGGGTGAGAAGCAGGCCGCCATCCTGTCCGCCGAGGGCGCCAAGCAGGCCGCGATCCTGGCCGCCGAGGCCGACCGCCAGTCCCGCATGCTGCGGGCCCAAGGCGAACGCGCCGCGGCCTACCTGCAAGCTCAAGGCCAGGCCAAGGCGATCGAGAAGACGTTCGCCGCGATCAAGGCCGGCCGACCCACCCCGGAGCTGCTGGCTTACCAGTACCTGCAGACGCTTCCGAAGATGGCCGAAGGCGACGCCAACAAGGTGTGGGTGGTGCCCAGCGACTTCGGTACCGCGCTGCAGGGCTTCACCAAGATGCTGGGCGCGCCCGGCGAGGACGGGGTGTTCCGCTGGACACCGCCGCCGGTCGAGGACGATCTGGCCCGGCCGGAGGACGACAGCGAGGCCGTCGCCGACTGGTTTTCCACCGAGACCGATCCGGTGATCGCGCAGGCGGTGGCCAAGGCTGAGGCGGAGGCCCGGTCGCCGGTCGACGGGCCGGGGCTGCTCTCGTCGGCGCCACGGAACCCGCAACTGGGCTCGACCCCGCCGGGGGAGAACCAGTGAGCGCGCTGACCTCCCGACGGGCCTATCTGGCGCTGGCGGTGCTCCAGGCGGCCGATGCAGCGGCATGCGTCGGACCCATGGCGCCGGTGAAGAAGGCGTTCGACGATGTCGGCCTCCCGGAGGAACTGCGCCCGCTCATCCCGGTCGTCAAGGCCGCGAGCGCGGTGGGCCTGCTGTCGGTGTTGCGGTTCCCCGCCCTGGCCCGCCTGACGACGTTCATGCTGACGGTGTACTTCGTGCTGGCTGTCGGATCCCACCTGCGAGTTCGCGACTTCAGCCCGAACCTGATCGCGGCGTCGGCATTCCTGGCACTCTTCGGCACGATGACCGTGGAGGGCCCTGACCTCAGGACACGCTGACCGCGTCCTCGGCGCGGCGGTGCCGGCGTATCTCGTAGGCCAAGCCGGCCACGCCGACACCCGCGGTGCACAGCGAGACCGCGAGCAGCAGCGGGCTCACCCGCCCGGTGAGAGCGTCGCCGAGAATCACGACCGCCGCGGTGCCGGGGAGCACCCCGAACAGGGTTGCCAGGGTGTAGGGCAGGACCCGGACCGACGACGCGCCCGCGGCGTAGTTCAGCACGGAGAACGGCACCGCCGGGATCAGCCTGGTCGCCAGCACCACCGGCCAACCACGTTCCCGCAGCCGCGCGTCGACGGCGTCGATCCTGGGATGCCGGACCAGGCTGCTGACCTGCCAACCGGCGGAGCGCACCAGGAACAGCGCGATCAGTGCGGACAACGTGCTGGCTGCCACGGCGATCGGGATCCCCAGCACCGGACCGAACAGCAGGCCCGCGGCCAGCGTGAAGGCGGTGCGCGGGAACGGGAACACCGTCACCACCACGTGTGCGGCGAAGAACGCCAACGGAAACCACGCACCGACCGAGGTCGCCCAGTCGCGCAGCTGAACGGCGGACGGGATCGGCACCAGCAGCGCAACTGCGACGAGAATCACAATCGCGCACAGGACCGCCACGAGCCTGCCGCGGGGGATGGTCGCCAGGGTGCCGAGAAACGCGGCGCGGGCGGTGCGCAGCGTTCTGACGACGGATTTCACGCCTTCCAAGAGTACGGGTGTGCGCGCTCACCGGCTCAAATAGCGCGGTGTGGAGTCTGCACACCGGCGTGCGCTGATGTGACGCCCATCATTTAGCCTGATGGCTGTGCAGACACCCAGCGCCGGCTCTGCCGGGGTAGCAGACTCCGATCTGGACCGATGGCGCTCCGCGGTTGCGGGCGTTCTGGCGAAGTCCACGAAGCGGGATCCCGCCGATCTGGGCGCCGAGCCGGAGCGTCTGCTCGATTCGGACACCTACGACGGTTTCCCGGTCCGGCCTCTGTACACCGACGCCGACGAACTGGCTGAACCAGCTCTCCCCGGGCACTGGCCCTACGTGCGGGGCGGCGACGCGCTGCGCGACGTGAAGGCCGGGTGGAAGGTCGCCGACGTCTACCCGGCAGCCAACGCGGGCGTCGCCGAGGCCAACGGGTCGATCCTGCTCGGGCTGACCGAGGGCATCAGTGCGCTGGTGTTGCGCGTCGGCAGCGGCGACGCCGGCGACGCGGTGGCCCCCGCCGATCTCGAGCGTCTCCTCGACGGCGTGTACCTCGACCTCGTCCCCATCGTGGTCGAGCCGGTCGGTGACGCGTTCCGCTCCGCCGCCGACGCCGTGCTGGCACTGGTGACCGGACTCGATGACGAACAGCGGTCCAGGCTTTCGATCGATCTGGGCGCCGATCCGCTCGTCGCGCCACTGGCCGGCCGGGCCGCGCCCGACCTCGAGGACGTCGTCGCGGCGGCGACCAAGGCCAGCGCCTACGACGGCCACGTGCGAACGATCACCGTGGACGGACCGGTGTTCCACAACCTGGGCGCCAATGCCGCCTGGGAGCTCGGCGCCGCGATCGCCGCAGGTGTGTCGTGCGTGCGCCACCTGGTCGAGCGCGGTCTGTCGGTTCCGGCCGCGCTGGGACAGGTCGCGTTCCGGTTCGCCGTGGATGACGACCAGTTCACCTCGATCGCAAAACTGCGTGCCGCGCGCCAGATCTGGGCCCGCGTGGCTGAGGTGGTGGGGGAGCGTGACGCCGGCGCGGCGACCGTTCACGTCACCACGTCGCTGCCGATGATGTCGCAGCGGGACCCGTGGGTGAACATGTTGCGCACGACGGTCGCGGCCTTCGCGGCAGCCGTAGGAGGCGCCGACACCGTGCAGGTGCATCCCTTCGACGTGGCGATCGACGGCGGTTTTCCCGGCACCGCACGCAGTTTCGCGCGGCGCATCGCCCGCAACACCCAGCTGTTGTTGCTCGAGGAATCCCACATCGGCCGCGTTCTCGACCCGGCCGGCGGATCGTGGTTCGTCGAGGACCTCACCCGCCGGCTCGCCGAACAGGCGTGGTCGCACTTCCAGGAGATCGAGGCGAAGGGTGGCTTCGAGGCGGCCCGCGAGCACATCGCGGCAGCGATCGCCGAGGTCGCCGAACGCCGCGCCGGCGACATCGCGCACCGCCGGACAGCGCTGACCGGGGTCAACGAATACCCGGATCTCGCGGAAGTGCCTCTGCCGCAGGGCGATCCGCTGCCACACGTCCGGCGCTACGCCGCCGACTTCGAAGCCTTGCGGGATCGCTCGGATGCACACCTGCAGACCACCGGGGCGCGGCCGACAGCTCTGTTGTTGCCGCTGGGCCCGCTGGCCGAGCACAACATCCGGGCCACCTTTGCCGTGAATCTGTTGGCCTCAGGCGGGATCGAAGCAGTCAACCCCGGTCCGCTCAGCGCCGCCGACGTCGGTGCCGCGGTCGCCGATGCCGCGTCCACCGAGGTCGCCGTCATCTGCGGCACCGACGCCCGCTACTCCGAGGAGGTCGGCGCTGTCGTCGACGCGGCGAGGGCGGCCGGGATGCGCCACGTTCTGCTGGCTGGACCGGAGAAGGCTGTCGCGGCGGTGGACTCGAAGCCCGACGGATACCTGACCATGAAGATCGACGCTGTCAGCACCCTGTCGGATCTGCTGACCCGAATGGGGGCCTGAGGTGACTGCGACACAACCCAAGATCCAGAGCTTCGCCGACGTGCCGCTGCACGCCGGGGATGCCGTGGCGTCGCCGACCCACGAGCAGGTGGGCGAACACGTTCAGGCCGCGGCAGCAGCCCACGGCTACACCGCCGAGCAGCTCGACTGGGCCACTCCGGAGGGCATCGACGTCAAACCCGTCTACATCGCGGCCGACCGCGACGAGGTCGTCGATGCCGGCTTCCCGCTGGCCAGCCTGCCCGGGGAGCCGCCGTTCGTGCGCGGTCCCTACCCGACCATGTACGTCAACCAGCCGTGGACCATCCGCCAATACGCGGGTTTTTCCACCGCGGCGGAGTCCAACGCGTTCTACCGTCGCAACCTGGCGGCAGGACAGAAGGGTCTGTCGGTGGCCTTCGACCTGGCCACCCACCGCGGCTACGACTCCGATCACCCGCGCGTCGCCGGTGACGTCGGGATGGCCGGGGTGGCCATCGACTCGATCCTGGACATGCGTCAGCTGTTCGACGGCATCGACCTGTCCGCGGTGAGTGTGTCGATGACGATGAACGGCGCGGTGCTGCCGATCCTCGCGCTGTACGTGGTGGCCGCCGAGGAACAGGGCGTACCGCCGGAGAAACTGGCCGGGACCATCCAGAACGACATCCTCAAAGAGTTCATGGTCCGCAACACCTACATCTATCCGCCGAAGCCGTCGATGCGGATCATCTCCGACATCTTCGGCTACACCAGCGTGAAAATGCCCAAGTTCAACAGCATCTCGATCTCGGGCTACCACATCCAGGAAGCCGGGGCCACGGCCGACCTGGAACTGGGATACACGTTGGCCGACGGCGTCGAATACATCAAGGCGGGTTTGGACGCCGGACTGGACATCGACAAGTTCGCCCCGCGGCTGTCCTTCTTCTGGGGCATCGGCATGAACTTCTTCATGGAAGTCGCCAAGCTCCGCGCCGGGCGGCTGCTGTGGAGCGAGCTGGTCGGGCATTTCGATCCCAAGAACCCGAAATCGCGGTCGCTGCGGACCCATTCGCAGACCTCGGGCTGGTCGCTGACCGCGCAGGACGCCTTCAACAACGTCGCTCGCACCTGCATCGAGGCGATGGCGGCGACCCAGGGGCACACCCAGTCGCTGCACACCAACGCCCTGGACGAGGCGTTGGCGCTGCCGACGGACTTCTCGGCGCGCATCGCACGCAACACCCAGCTGCTGCTGCAGCAGGAGTCGGGCACCACCCGGCCCATCGATCCGTGGGGCGGTTCGTACTACGTGGAGTGGCTGACCCACCAGCTCGCCGAGAAGGCCCGTGCGCACATCGCCGAGATCGCCGAGCACGGTGGCATGGCTCAGGCGATCAACGAGGGCATTCCCAAGATGCGCATCGAGGAGGCCGCCGCGCGCACCCAGGCCCGCATCGACTCCGGGCAGCAGACCGTCATCGGGGTCAATCGCTACCAGGTCGACGAGGACCACGAGATCGAGGTCCTCAAGGTCGAGAACAGTCGGGTGCGTGCCGAGCAGATCGCCAAGCTCGAGCGGCTGCGAGCCGAACGTGACAACGACGCGACCGAGGCCGCTCTGGCCGAGTTGACCCGGGCGGCGGCCGCGACCGGCGCCGCCGGGGAAGACGGTCTGGGGAACAATCTGCTGGCGCTGGCGATCAATGCGGCCCGAGCCCAGGCCACGGTCGGCGAGATCTCCGACGCCCTGGAGAAGGTGTACGGCCGGCACCAGGCCGAGATCCGGACCATCGCCGGCGTGTACCGAGACGAGGTGGGGATGGCCAGCAACGTCAGCAGCGCCACCGAGATGGTGGAGAAGTTCGCCGAGGCCGACGGCCGGCGGCCCCGCATCCTGGTCGCCAAGATGGGGCAGGACGGGCACGACCGCGGTCAGAAGGTCATCGCCACGGCGTTCGCCGACATCGGTTTCGACGTCGACGTCGGCTCGCTGTTCTCCACGCCCGACGAGGTCGCGCGGCAGGCCGCGGACAACGACGTGCATGTCGTCGGTGTCTCGTCGCTGGCCGCCGGCCACCTGACGTTGGTGCCGGCGTTGCGGGACGCCCTCGCCGAGGTCGGCCGCCCCGACATCATGATCGTCGTCGGCGGCGTCATCCCGCCGGGCGATTTCGAGGAGCTCTATGCGGCGGGGGCCACCGCCATCTTCCCGCCCGGTACCGTCATCGCCGACGCCGCGATCGGCCTGCTCGACAAGCTCGCGCACCGCCTCGGCTACACCCTCCAGTAGCGCGATGAGCCCATCGGTCAGCGAGCTCGCCGCGGCGATCCGCGACGGTGACCGCTCCGCGCTGGCTCGGGCCATCACGCTGGTCGAATCAACCCGCGCCGACCACCGCCAGACCGCGCAGGAACTGCTGCTCGAGCTCATGCCGGAGGCCGGCCGCGCGTTGCACGTCGGCATCACCGGCGTGCCGGGAGTCGGTAAGTCGACGTCGATCGAAGCGCTCGGCATCTACCTGATCGAACAGGGTCACCGGGTCGCCGTCCTGGCGGTCGACCCGTCGTCCACTCGCACGGGTGGTTCCATCCTGGGAGACAAGACCCGCATGGCCAAGCTCGCCGTGCACCCCGACGCCTACATCCGGCCGTCGCCCACCTCGGGCACGCTCGGCGGGGTGGCCAAGGCGACACGCGAGACCATCGTGTTGCTGGAGGCTGCCGGATACGACGTCATCCTGGTCGAGACGGTCGGGGTCGGGCAGTCCGAGGTGACGGTTGCCAACATGGTCGACACCTTCGTCTTCCTGACCTTGGCGCGCACCGGAGACCAACTGCAGGGCATCAAGAAGGGTGTGCTCGAACTCGCCGACATCGTCGTGGTCAACAAAGCCGACGGTGAGCATGCGGTGGAGGCGAAGTCGGCCGCTCGCGAGCTCGCCGGTGCGATCCGGCTCATCTATCCGCGTGAAACGCTCTGGCGGCCACCGGTGTTGACGATGAGCGCGCTGCAGGGAACCGGGCTGACCGAACTGTGGGACACCGTTCTCAAACACCGCGAAGTGCTCACCGAGGCAGGGGAGTTCGAGGCGCGTCGACGCACCCAGCAGGTGCAGTGGACATGGTCGATGGTCCGCGACACGGTGCTCGACCGGGTGTTGTCGAGTGCCGGGGTGCGCGCGATTCGCGACGACGTGGAGCAGAAGGTGCGCGACGGTGAACTGACCCCGGCGCTTGCTGCGCAGCAGATCCTCGAGGCGGTGGACTGGCCGGCCAAAGCCGACGGTTAACAAATGGGTAACACCTGTCTACTTTGCCGCCCGGCGGGGTAAATTCAAATCATTGTGACGTCCGTCAACTTCGGGGAGCGCAACGTGGCGCCCTCACAGAGCATCGACGGCGCACCGCTGCCCCGAGGGGTGCAGGGCGCCGCCGACGAGAACTTCATGCTGGCGGTGCGCACGTTCGCGCAGATGTTCCCCTGGCGACGGCTCGGCGGCGGGGCTTTGTCGGTGTACCTCGACGGCGAGCCGGTCGTCGACGTCTGGACCGGCTTCCGTGACCGCCGCGGCTCTCAGCACTGGACGGCCGACACCGGGACCATGGTCTTCTCGGCCACCAAAGGGGTAGCGGCGACCGTCATCCACCGCCTGGTCGACCGCGGGCTGATCGACTACGACGCCCCGGTGGCCGAGTACTGGCGGGCGTTCGGCGCCAACGGCAAGTCGACCATCACCGTCCGCGACGTTCTGCGGCACCGATCCGGGCTGTCCCAGTTGAACGGCGTGCGAAAGGCCGACCTGCTCGACCATCTGCGCATGGAGGAGCGCCTCGCCGCGGCCCCGATGAGTTGGTTGCACGGCAAGCCCGCCTACCACGCGCTCACCTTCGGCTGGCTGCTGTCCGGACTGGCCCGGGCCGTGACCGGAACCGGTATGCGGGAACTCATGCGCACCGAGGTGGCCGAGCCGCTGGGCACCGACGGTCTGCACCTGGGCCGGCCCCCGGCGGGAGCAGCCACCCACGCCGCACAGATCATCGGCCCGCAGAGCGCGCTGCAGAACCCGCTGTTCAACATGGTGGCGCCGCACGTGGCTGCGCTGCCGTTCTCCGCCGCGTTCGGCGCGATCTACTTCCCGGGCGTCAAAGCCATGGTTCAGGGCGAAACGCCGTTGCTGGACAGTGAGATCCCGGCCGCCAACGGGGTGGCCACCGCGCGGGCGCTGGCCCGCATGTACGGTGCCATCGCCAACGGCGGCCAGATCGACGGTGTCCAGTTCCTGTCCCCGGAGACCACCGCCGCGCTCGTGGGGCGGCCCAGCCTGCGTCCCGACCACAGCATGGTGATGCCGTTGTCGTTCCACCTCGGCTACCACGGGCTGCCCTTCCCCGGCGTGCTGCCCGGGTTCGGGCACGTCGGGCTCGGAGGTTCACTGGGTTGGGCCGACCCGGCAACCGGTCTGGGGTTCGGCTACGTCCACAATCGGTTGCTGACCCCGCTGGTCGCCTCCGACCAGGCTGGCTTCGTGGCCACCGCGGCACTGATCCGGCGCGGAGCCGCGGCGGCCCGCCGGAACGGGTACCGCGCCGTGCGCGAGTTCGGGGCGCCCTACGCCCCGGCCACGGCGACGGCCGTGTGATTCGACCAGGGCCTGATTCGACCAGGGCCTGATTCGCCGCTCGCGGCTGGTGTTCTATTCGCCGCTCGCGGCGGTGGCCTGATTCGCCGCTCGCGGCTGGTGTTCTATTCGCCGCTCGCGGCGGTCCTCAGCTGTTGGCCCGCGTGAACCACTTCGTCTTGATCCGCCAGGAGTGCGCCGACGTCAGCGCGAACGCGGCGCCGCAGGCGCAGGCGAAGAACCACACCAGCGTGCTGCCCTGCACGGTCTGAAGCGTCGGCACCAACGCGGTGATGATGCGGACCACGCACGCCATGATGCCCATCGCCGAGGCGAACAGATAGACGTTGGCGATGTGGCGCGACCGCGGGTCGGTGCGCAGGATGAGCAGCGCGCGGGCCCCGTATCCCAGCAGGTAGATCAGCATGCCGCACAGCAGCAGCCAGTACATGTTGAGCCAGAAGTCCGTCGGCACGTCGAAGAAATCGGGCCGGTAGATCGCAGCACCGTTGCCCATCCAGAAAAGCGCCAGCAGCACCGGGATGCACAGTGTGGCGGGCCGTTCGACGAACTGCCGGAAGCGCTGGTGCATGGCGTTGTCCTGCTCCAGCCGGCCCAGCGTGTTGTACACCACCGCCGACGCGGCGACGATGTAGGCGTCGTGGCCCAGGTAGTCCTCGAGGTTCCATTTACCGGTCAGCGAGTAGAGCCAATGCCCGAGCGTCTGCGACGCCAGCGGCGACATCAGCAACACCGCCAGCCCCTGCAGGGCGATGTTCAGGGTGGCCGCGACCTCCCACCGGCAGGACCAGGTGACGCGACGAATCCACAGGCTCCACGCGATGCACATCAACGTGATCGCGATGAGAGTTGCCAGAGCCATGGGGTGTCGCCTTCGAGCTGAGCCTGATCAGCAAACAGTGTATGTGGTCAGACGCCTACAGGGGGGGAGCGTCGAACCGCGGTGTCAGCTCGGAGAGCTTGGGACGACGCCGTGTGTCGGTGGTGGTGCGCGCGCGAACCGCCGTGTCGATGCCGCGGCCGGGACCGTCCACGGCGGCCGTCGACTCGATGTACTGCCATACCTCTTGCCTGCTCATCAAGCCGAACTGGATCTGCAGATCGGGGTAGTTGAGCTGGAAGCGATCGGCGACCAGGCGCAGCTCTTCGGCGCTGGGGTAGTCGGCCTCTTTGATGCGCCGGTAATACGTGCTGCTGGAGATGCCCAAGGCGTCGAAGAGGTCTTTCGCGTCGATCTCTCCGTCGAGGAGGTAGTCGAGCAGCGCCTTGAGCTGTCTACCGTTCTCGTCTGTCCGTGGCATCTGACCACCATAAACTGCGTTCCGGCAAATGGGGAGAGTCACCCGGCAAACGGATAACACAATCTTAATTGACACGGCCGTCACAGTTCTGGGACCACTCTCCCATATCTGGGACATTCGCTGTACGGTTGGCTGCATGGTCGCTCCGTACATGGCTGACGAGGTCAGAAACACTCTCGTCGCCTCCGCACCGGAATCGCTGGTTGTTGTCGATCACGCCGCGGCAGACGGCGAAGCTCGGCAATTCGAGAATGTGGTCACCCCACCGTCGAGCGAACTGTCCGCAGAGCTCGACTCGTCGGCGGAATGGCTCGGCGTGACGGTCGAGGAAATCCTGCTGGCCGCCCTCGGCCGGACCTTCGGACGGACCCGCGGCGACGGGGCTGTCGTCGTCGACGTCGCGGCGGGTCAACCCGGACTGTGCCGGCGGGTGTCGCTGCTGTGCGCGGCCGGTGCGCCGATGGGGCCGACCGAGATGTTGCAGGGTGCGCACAACAGCCTGATCGCGGCGTCCAGCCATCCCGACGCGCGCGCCGAGATCCTGCTCGACGTCACCGGCGCCGGCGCGACCGGCCAGAGTCCGCGGGCGTTGGAGCTGCGCGTCGCGCGCCAGTCTGACGACCTGCACATCCAGTGGTGCTACGACCCGAGCCGTCTCGACCGGTACTCGGTCGAGGAGATGGCCGAGCAATTTCCGTTGGCGCTGATCGAGATCACCTCGGACGCCGCTGCGCCGCTGTGATGTGAGTTGAGCGGGCCGGCCCGCTAAACTGAGCGCCATCGGCGCCGATCCGGCCATCACCGGGGAGCCTTCGGAAGAACAGCCGTGTCCGGTGCTACCGGCCACGGCCCAGTAGAGCCGAACGGGTGGGCCCGTCATCGCCTTCAGTGGAGCGGCGCGCGACAGTGCGCGCAAGCGGGGTGGTACCGCGGCGCTCGCGCACCGGCGCGACGTTCGTCCCCGTGCCTTGACGACGACATCGTCGTCCACAACGCCGAGGCACAGGAGACGACGCACGTGACCGGATATCCGAAGCCCGCCGCCGGGGCGCCGAGTTTCCCGGCGCTGGAAGCCGATGTGCTGGACTACTGGGAACGCGACGACACGTTCCGGGCGAGCATCGCCCGTCGGGACGACTGCCCGGAGTACGTGTTCTACGACGGCCCACCGTTCGCCAACGGCCTGCCGCACTACGGTCACCTCCTGACCGGCTACGTCAAGGACATCGTTCCCCGTTACCGCACCATGCGGGGCTACAAGGTGGACCGTCGCTTCGGCTGGGACACCCACGGCCTGCCCGCTGAACTCGAGGTGCAGCGCCAGCTCGGCATCACCGACAAGGCCCAGATCGAAGAGATGGGCATCGAGAAGTTCAACGATGCCTGCCGTGCGTCGGTGTTGAAGTACACCGGCGAATGGCGCAACTACGTCACCCGCCAGGCACGCTGGGTCGATTTCGACAACGACTACAAAACCCTCGACATCGGCTTCATGGAGTCGGTGATCTGGGCGTTCAAACAGCTGTGGGACAAAGGTCTGGCCTACGAGGGCAACCGGGTGCTGCCGTACTGCTGGAACGACGAAACCCCGCTGTCCAGCCACGAACTGCGGATGGACGACGACGTCTACCAGAATCGCCAGGATCCGGCGCTGACGGTGGGGTTCCGCATCGACGGGGGAGCAGCCGAACTGGTCGGCGCGCATCTGCTGGTGTGGACCACGACGCCGTGGACGCTGCCCTCCAACCAGGGCGTCGCGGTCAACCCCGAGGTGACCTACGTCGTCGTGGAGAAGGACGGCCGCCGCTACGTGCTCGCCGAGGCCCGGGTGGCCGCCTATGCCCGCGAGCTCGGCGAGGAGCCGACGGTGCTCGCCACGTTCTCCGGAGCCGAGCTGATCGGCGTCCACTACGTGCCGCCGTTCCCATACTTCATGGACTCGGCCAATGCATTTCAGGTGCTGCCGGCCGACTTCGTCAGCACCGACGACGGAACCGGTCTGGTGCACCTCGCCCCGGCCTACGGCGAAGACGACATGGCCACTGCGCAGGCCGCCGGTATCGCAGCCGTCACGCCCGTCGACGCCAAGGGCCGGTTCGACGCAGGCGTGCCCGACTACGCCGGGCAGCACGTGTTCGACGCCAATCCGCAGATCATCCGCGATCTCAAAGCCGGATCCGGACCTGCGCAGGCCAACGGCGCGGTGCTGCTGCGCCACGACACCTACGAGCACTCCTACCCGCACTGCTGGCGCTGCCGCAATCCGCTGATCTACCGGGCGGTGTCGTCGTGGTTCATCAAGGTCACCGAGATCCGCGACCGCATGGTGGAGCTGAACCAGCAGATCACCTGGTACCCGGAGCACGTCAAGGACGGCCAGTTCGGCAAGTGGCTGGCCGGCGCCCGGGACTGGTCGATCTCTCGGAACCGCTACTGGGGCACGCCGATTCCGGTGTGGAAGTCCGACGATCCGGCGTATCCGAGGGTCGACGTGTACGGCAGCCTCGACGAACTCGAGCGCGACTTCGGGGTGCGGCCGGACAACCTGCACCGCCCGTTCATCGACGAGTTGACCCGGCCGAATCCGGACGACCCGACCGGCCGCTCGACGATGCGCCGGATCGAGGACGTGCTCGACGTGTGGTTCGACTCGGGATCGATGCCGTATGCGCAGGTGCACTACCCCTTCGAGAATCGCGAGTGGTTCGACGGCGCGGCCGGCGCGGAGGCCCACTTCCCCGGTGACTTCATCGTCGAGTACATCGGCCAGACCCGTGGCTGGTTCTACACCTTGCACATCTTGGCCACCGCGTTGTTCGACAAGCCGGCGTTCCGCACGTGTGTGTCGCACGGCATCGTGCTGGGCAACGACGGCCAGAAGATGAGCAAGTCCCTGCGCAACTACCCCGATGTCACCGAGGTGTTCGACCGGGACGGTTCCGACGCGATGCGCTGGTTCCTGATGGCCTCACCGATCCTGCGGGGCGGCAATTTGATCGTCACCGAGCAGGGCATCCGCGAAGGGGTGCGGCAGGTGCTGCTGCCCCTGTGGAACGCCTACACGTTCCTGGCGCTCTACGCGCCGAAGAAGGGCGCGTGGCGCACCGACTCGACTCACGTGCTGGACCGCTACATCCTGGCGAAGCTCGCGGTGCTGCGCGATGACCTGACCGTCGCGCTGGACGAATGCGACATCTCGCGGGCGTGCGATCAGCTTCGCCAGTTCACCGAAGCCTTGACGAACTGGTACGTGCGCCGGTCGCGGTCACGGTTCTGGGATGAAGACGCCGACGCCATCGACACCCTGCACACGGTGCTGGAGGTGACGAGCAGGCTGGCCGCGCCGTTGTTGCCGCTGATCACCGAGGTCATCTGGCGGGGAGTCACCGGCGAGCGTTCGGTTCACCTGTCGGACTGGCCGCAGTCCGATGTGCTGCCTGCCGATCCGCAGCTGGTCGCCGACATGGACCTGGTGCGCGAGGTGGCCTCCACCGGTTCGTCGCTGCGCAAGGCCAAGAAGCTGCGGGTTCGTTTGCCGCTGCCCAAACTGACTGTGGCGGTCGACGATCCGGGCCGACTCGCGGCGTTCGCCGACCTGATCTCCGACGAGCTCAACGTCAAGGCCGTCGAACTCACCGATGACATCGCCGCACACGGCCGATTCGAGCTCACGGTCAACGCGCGGGTCGCGGGTCCCCGCCTCGGCAAGGACGTCCAGGCGGCGATCAAGGCGGTGAAGGCCGGCGAGGGCGTGGTCAACGCCGACGGAACGCTGACCGCGGGTCCTGCGGTGCTGTTGCCCGAGGAGTTCAGCTCCCGGCTGGTCGCTGCGGACCCGGAGTTCACCGCGGCACTGCCCGACGGAGCAGGGCTGGTCGTGCTCGACGGAAACGTCACCCCCGAGCTGGAAGCCGAGGGGTGGGCCAAGGACCGCATCCGCGAGCTGCAGGAGTTGCGCAAGGCCACTGGCCTCGATGTGTCCGACCGGATCAGCGTCACGATGGCGGTACCGGCCGACAAGTTGGCCTGGGCCCAGACCCACCGGGATCTGATCGCCCACGAGATCCTCGCCACCCGCTTCGAATTCGGCGAGACCGCCGACGGTGCCGACATCGGCGACGGGGTGCGGGTCGCGCTGCAGAAAGCGTGAGGTTCGCCGCCGTGCAGCGGCGGCCGGGGGCGCGAGCGTGCAGCCACGGTTGTGATTTCGGCGTGCGAACGACCGTACGCGCACGCTCGCGGTGATCAGCCCACCCGCGCGGTCCGGCCGGCGAACTCGACGACGTCGCCGGCGCGGAGCTGACGCCCGCGGCGGGTCTCGACGTCACCGTTGACGCTGACCTGACCGTCGGCGATGACCGCCTTGGCATCGGCGCCGCTGTCGATGAGGTTGGCCAGTTTGAGGAACTGGCCCAGCCGGATCGACTCGTCACGGATAGGCACTTCGGACACGACCGCAACGGTAGCGCCTACGATTCGCCCTGTGGGCGCGCGATGGGTCCTGCACCTGGACATGGACGCGTTCTTCGCGTCGGTGGAGCAGCTCACCCGTCCCACGTTGAGGGGTCGCCCGGTACTGGTCGGGGGTCTGGGCGGACGTGGGGTGGTGGCCGGCGCCAGCTACGAGGCCCGGGTGTTCGGCGCCCGGTCGGCGATGCCCATGCACCAGGCGCGGCGCCTGGTCGGCGCCGCGGCGGTGGTGCTGCCGCCTCGCGGCGTCGTCTACGGTCTGGCCAGTCGGCGGGTGTTCGAGACGGTTCGGGCCACGGTGCCCGTGCTCGAGCAACTGTCGTTCGACGAGGCGTTCGGCGAACCCGGTGCGCTGGCCGGCGCCTCGCCGGCGCAGGTCGAGCAGTTCTGTCAGCGGCTTCGCGCCGAGGTGGCGGCCGTCACCGGCCTGGTGGCCTCGGTGGGCGCCGGGTCTGGCAAGCAGATCGCCAAGATCGCATCGGGCCTGGCGAAACCGGACGGAGTCACCGTGGTGGCGCGGGATGAGGAGGCGGCTCTGCTGCACGGCCTGCCGGTGCGCAAACTGTGGGGCATCGGACCGGTGGCCGAGGAGAAGCTGCACCGCCTCGGCATCGAGACCATCGGCGGGTTCGCGGCGCTGTCCGACACCGAGGTCGCCAACATCCTCGGACCCACCGTCGGCCCGGCGCTGCACAGGTTGGCCCGGGGCATCGACGAGCGTCCGGTGGCCGAGAACGCCCCGGCGAAACAGATCAGTGCGGAGTCCACGTTTGCGCAGGACCTGACCACGCTGGACCAACTCCGTGATGCGGTCGGGCCGATCGGTGAGCACGCTCACCGCCGGCTCCTCAAGGACGGTCGGGGCGCCCGCACCGTGACCGTGAAACTCCGCAAGTCCGACATGAGCATCCTCACCCGCTCGGCCACGCTGCCCTACGCCACCACCGATGTGGCGACACTGACCGCCATGGCGCGACGGCTACTGCTCGACCCGATCGAGATCGGGCCGATCCGCCTTGTGGGGGTCGGCTTCTCGGGTCTGTCGGACGTGCAGCAGGAGTCGCTGTTCCCGGACCTGGAGCTGGCCGCAACCGAGCACACGGCGAGCGTCGCCGCGTCGTCGGCGGTGGCGCCCGAGGGCGACCAGCTTCCGGCCTGGCGGGTCGGCGACGACGTGGTGCACGCCGACTACGGGCATGGCTGGATCCAGGGGGCCGGCCACGGGGTGACGACGGTGCGATTCGAGACGCGCAGCACCGGCCCGGGCACCGCACGGACGTTCAGCGCAACCGATCCGGCACTGTCGCGGGCCAATCCCGTCGACAGCCTGGACTGGCCACAATTCGTCGAGGAGACGTCGCGCTACCAGAGCACGCCGTAACGGGAGCACGGAACGGTCGCCCGGCTCCGGTCACCGGCCTGTCACCCCCAGCGGGTGAGGGCGTCTTCTGCGGAGACCCCGGCGGCCAGCGCGCCCATCAGCAGTATCCGCGCCTGGGGCGGCCGCAGGGTCGGCACGACGACGGCTCCGGCGTCGAGCAGATCACGACCCGGGCCGTACCCGGCATGCACCCGGCCGGCGGGAACGCGGGTGGACACCGCGACCGTGACACCGTCGGCGGTGAGCCTGCCCACCGCGTCGATGACGGCCGCGCCGGCGTTGCCCGACCCCAACGCCTCGAGCACGATTCCGCGGGCACCGGCCGCAGCGCACGCGCCCAGCGCCACGCCGTCGGCTCCCGGATAGACGGCGACGATGTCGACTCGCGGCGCCGAACGTGCCGACAGTGCACCGAGGCTGGGACGGTCGGCCCGGTCGGCTTCGGCCATGAAGGTGTGGTCGGCGACCGTGCCGAGCGTCCGCCCGGTGAAACCCTGCAAGCCTGCGGTGGCGACCTTCTGTAGCCCCAGCGCAGCGAACACCGTGCCGGCGAAGCAGACCGTCACACCCAGGTCGCGTGCGGCCGGGCTGGCGGCCACGGCCAGCGCATCGCGCAGATTCGCCGGTCCGTCTGCGTCGGGGGAGTCGGCGCTGTGCTGCGCGCCGGTCAACACCACCGGTGGCGATCCCGGGTGCACCAGTTGCAACCACAACGCGGTTTCTTCCATCGTGTCGGTGCCGTGGGTGATCACTATGCCGTCAATGGCGGCGTCCGCCGAGGCGCGCCGTACCGCTGCGGCCATCACGTCCCAGTCCTCGGGGCGCAGCTGCGAGCTGTCCACCGCCATCAGGTCGATGACCTCGACATCGAGCCCCTCGGTCAGATCTGCGCCGGACCGGCTGGGACGCTTGACCCCACCAGCATCGGCGCTGGTCGAGATCGTGCCACCGGTGGCGAGGACGAGGAGGCGACCCATGGGTGGGATTCTTCCCCACCTGTGCTTTGCGATGATGGGGGGCGTGACTGACGAATCTTCCAGCCCGGCCGACCCGGCGGCCGGTGACGCGGCGCCTCGGGATCCCTCGCCGCCGCGCCGGCTGCGCCTTCTGCTCGGCGTCGCCGGAGTCGTACTCGTGCTGGACATCGTCACGAAGGTGTTGGCCGTCGAGCTGCTGACGCCAGGTCAGCCGGTGTCGATCATCGGTGACACCGTGACCTGGACGTTGGTGCGCAATTCCGGTGCGGCGTTCTCGATGGCGACCGGTTACACGTGGGTGTTGACGTTGGTGGCCACCGGTGTCGTGTTCGGCATCATCTGGATGGGGCGCCGGCTGGTGTCACCGTGGTGGGCGATCGGCCTGGGGCTGATTCTCGGCGGGGCCATGGGCAACCTGGTAGACCGCTTCTTCCGGTCGCCGGGCCCGCTGCGCGGCCACGTGGTGGACTTCCTGTCGATCGGGTGGTGGCCGGTGTTCAACGTGGCCGACCCGTCGGTGGTGGGCGGCGCGATCCTGCTGGTCGTGTTGTCGCTGTTCGGATTCGATTTCGATTCCGTCGGGAGGCGTCAGCCGGACGGCGGCGAGGGTTCCGTCGGGAGGCGTCAGCCGGACGGCGGCGACGATCCGGTCGGGAGGCGTCAGCCGGACGGCGGCGAGGGTTCCGTCGGGAGGCGTCAGCCGGACGGCGGCGACGATCCGGTCGGGAGGCGTCAGCCGGACGGCGGCGAGGGTTCCGTCGGGAGGCGTCAGCCGGACGGCGGCGACGATCCGGTCGGGAGGCGTCAGCCGGACGACGAGTCGGGTCGGGAATGACGACACGGTCGATGCCGGTGCCGGAAGGCCTGGCTGGGATGCGCGTCGATGCCGGTCTGGCCAGGCTGCTCGGCCTGTCGCGCACCGCGGTGGCGGCGTTGGCCGAAGAGGGCGGCGTCGAGGTCGACGGCGTGCGTGCGGCCAAATCGGACAAGCTGCCGGCAGGGGCTTGGCTGGAGGTGCGGCTGCCCGACGCGCCGCCGCCGGTGGAGAACACCCCGGTCGATGTCGAGGGCATGGACATCCTGTATGCCGACGACGACATCGTCGCGGTGGACAAGCCGCCCGGGGTCGCGGCGCATGCGACGGTGGGCTGGCACGGGCCCACCGTGCTGGGTGGACTGGCCGCGGCCGGCTTCCGGATCAGTACCTCGGGTATCCACGAGCGGCAGGGCATCGTGCACCGTCTCGACGTCGGTACCTCGGGGGTGATGGTGGTCGCGTTGTCCGAGCGGGCGTACACGGTACTGAAGCGGGCCTTCAAGCAGCGCACCGTCGACAAGCGCTATCACGCACTGGTGCAGGGGCACCCTGACCCGTCGAGCGGAACCATCGATGCACCGATCGGCCGGCACCGCGGCCACGACTGGAAGTTCGCCGTCGTCGAGGACGGCCGCCACAGCGTGACGCACTACGACACGCTGGAGGCGCACCAGGCGGCCAGCCTGCTCGACATCGAACTCGAGACCGGACGCACTCATCAGATCCGGGTGCACTTCGCCGCGCTGCACCACCCATGCTGCGGGGACCTCACGTATGGCGCGGACCCGGCCCTGGCGAAACGGCTCGGACTGGAACGTCAGTGGCTGCACGCCTGCTCGCTGGCCTTCGCGCATCCCGCCGACGGCCGCCGGCTGGAGATCACCAGCGACTATCCGGCTGATCTGCAGCATGCGCTCGACGTGCTTCGCAACCAACAGCTGTGAGGTCGGGACTGCTGTTCGGGTTCGGCGCCTATGCGATGTGGGGGCTGTTCCCGGCGTTCTTCCCGCTTCTGAAGCCGGCCGGCGCCGTCGAGATCTTGGCGCACCGCATCATCTGGAGCTTCCTGTTCCTGCTGGTCGTGGTGGCGGCGGTCCGGCGCCTCGGTGACGTGCGTCGGCTCGACCGGCGCACCTGGCTGTTGCTGACCGCGGCCTCGGCGTTGATCGCGGCGAACTGGGTGATCTACGTGTACGCGGTGAACAACGGTCACGTCGTCGACGCCGCGCTCGGGTACTTCATCAACCCGCTGGTCTCGATAGCGCTGGGGCTGTTGATCTTCCGGGAACGGCTGAATCGGTGCCAGCTGAGCGCGCTGGTGATCGCCGTCGTCGCGGTCATCGTGTTGACGATCAATGTCGGGGCACCTCCGGTGATCGGCCTGGGGCTCGCGTTGTCGTTCGGCATGTACGGCGCGGTGAAGAAGTCGGTGTCCACCGACCCGCGCGTCAGCGTCGGCATCGAGGCGGGCCTGGCGACGCCGTTCGCGCTCGCCTATGTCGGGGTCACCGCCGCCGCCGGGCATGCGACGTTCACCGGTCACGGCGGCACACACGTGGTGCTGATGATCCTGGCCGGCGTGCTCACCGCGCTGCCGCTGCTGCTGTTCGCCGCCGCGGCGCAGCGGCTGGCGATGGTCTCGTTGGGGCTGCTGTTCTACATGACCCCGGCGATGCAACTCAGTTGGGGCGTGTTGGTCGGGCACGAACCGATGCCACCGGCGCGGTGGTTGGGCTTCGCGCTCATCTGGCTGGCGCTGGCGGTGTTCACCGTCGACGCGGTGCGGCGCGCACGCTCCGACCGGCGCACAATACAGACCACAGCAGCCTGAGAATTTGCGATCGGTGCGATTGACCCCCCAATAGCTATGCAATAACGTTTGCTCGTGGAGACTGTCAGCTCGGCCGGCGAGCGCCCTCGGGGCCGCGGCCGCCCGGTGGGGGCTGATTCCGAGAACACGCGCCGCGGAATCCTGGTCGCGGCGCGGGGCGTCATCACCGAACGCGGTTACCAAGCGGCGACGTTCCAGCAGATCGCGATGCGGGCCGGGGTGAGCAGGCCCACGCTGCACTATTACTTCGGCAGCCGTGAGCAGATCTACGACGTACTCCTCGCCGAGGTCCACCACGCCATGATGGGTTGCGTCGCCGAAGCCCAGCAGCAGGTCGGCCTACGCGACCAGTTGGCCAGCTTTCTCGGGTCGTTGCAGCGGTGGAGCCTCGAGGATGCCGACACGCTGCGGTTCCTCGTCGCGGCGCGGCTGGAACACCACCGTGGACCACATCGGGCCGAGGCCGCGGCGCGCATCTTCGCCGCGGTGCATTCTTTCTACGATTCTGTGGTCGTCGAGGCGATGCGGCGTGGTGAGTTGCCGTCCGACATCGACGCTGCCGCGGTGGCGGACATGCTGGCCGGGTTGTTCTGGGGCGCGGGGTTTCATGCCGGTTTCCTTCGGCACAGCACCTCCGACCAGGACGCCGGTGGTGTTGCCAGGCAATTGTTGACCCTGTTCGAGAGCGGATTGCTGGAATCGCCTGTCGCGGCGCACATCGACGCGTGAGCGGAACCGGGCGGGGGCCGGTGGGGCCGGGTCGTCGACCGCCGCGAGACACGCACCGCGACACGCCGCGCACTGTCGGTGGGCGGCCATAGACTGGCTGGCCTATGAGTGGTTCAGACGGGCGGTCTCCAGGGTCTTCAGGGTCTTTTGTGCATCTGCACAACCACACCGAGTATTCGATGCTCGACGGTGCCGCGAAGGTCAAGCCCATGCTGGCCGAGGCGCAGCGGCTGGAGATGCCCGCGATCGGGATGACCGACCACGGAAACATGTTCGGGGCCAGCGAGTTCTACAACGCCGCCACCGACGCCGGCATCAAACCGATCATCGGGATCGAGGCCTACATCGCCCCGGCGTCGCGTTTCGACACGAAGCGGGTGCTCTGGGGCGACCCGAGCCAGAAGTCCGACGACGTCTCGGGCAGCGGCGCCTACACGCACATGACGATGGTCGCCGAGAGTGCCACCGGGCTGCGCAATCTGTTCAAGCTGTCTTCGCTGGCGTCCTTCGAGGGCCAGCTCGGCAAGTGGTCACGGATGGATGCCGAGGTGATCGCCGAGCATGCGGAGGGCATCATCGCCACGACCGGGTGCCCGTCGGGAGAGGTGCAGACCCGGTTGCGACTCGGGCACCAGCGGGAGGCGCTGGAAGCCGCAGCGAAGTGGCGCGAGATCTTCGGCCCGGAGAACTTCTTCCTCGAATTGATGGATCACGGCCTCGACATCGAGCGCCGCGTCCGCGAGGGACTGCTGGAGGTGGGACGCAAACTCAACATCCCGCCGTTGGCCACCAACGACTGCCACTACGTCACCCGCGACGCCGCGCAGAACCACGAGGCGCTGCTGTGCATCCAGACCGGCAAGACACTCTCGGACCCCAACCGGTTCAAGTTCGACGGCGACGGTTACTTCCTCAAGTCCGCTGCCGAGATGCGGGCACTGTGGGACGACCAGGTCCCGGGCGCCTGCGACTCGACACTGCTGATCGCCGAGCGCGTCACGTCCTACGCCGACGTGTGGGAGCCCCGCGACCGGATGCCGATCTTCCCGGTTCCCGACGGTCACGACCAGGCCTCCTGGCTGCAGCACGAGGTGATGGCAGGACTGGAGCGGCGCTTCCCCGGAGCGGTCGGCCAGGACTACATCGACCGGGCGAACTACGAGATCAAGGTCATCTGCGACAAGGGCTTCCCGTCGTACTTCCTGATCGTCGCGGACCTCATCAACTACGCGAAGTCCGTCGACATCCGGGTGGGCCCCGGGCGTGGTTCGGCGGCCGGTTCCCTGGTGGCCTACGCGCTGGGCATCACCAACATCGACCCCATCCCGCACGGCCTGCTCTTCGAGCGGTTCCTCAACCCCGAGCGCCCGTCGGCGCCCGACATCGACATCGACTTCGACGACCGTCGTCGCGGCGAGATGCTGCGGTACGCGGCCAATAGGTGGGGTAGCGACCGGGTCGCCCAGGTCATCACCTTCGGCACCATCAAAACCAAAGCCGCGCTGAAGGATTCGGCGCGCGTGCACTACGGCCAGCCCGGGTTCGCGATTGCCGACCGGATCACCAAGGCGCTGCCACCGCCGATCATGGCCAAGGACATCCCCGTCTCGGGCATCACCGACCCCAACCACGAGCGGTACAAAGAGGCCGCCGAGGTCCGAGCCCTCATCGACACCGATCCCGACGTGCGGACCATCTACGAGACCGCCCGCGGGTTGGAGGGGCTGGTCCGCAACGCCGGGGTGCACGCCTGCGCGGTGATCATGAGCTCCGAACCGCTGATCGACTCGATCCCGCTGTGGCGCCGTCCGCAGGACGGCGCGGTGATCACCGGCTGGGATTACCCGTCGTGTGAGGCCATCGGTCTGCTCAAGATGGACTTCCTCGGGCTGCGGAACCTGACGATCATCGGCGACTGCATCGAGAACATCAAAGCCAACCGGGGTGTCGACCTCGATCTGGAGTCGCTGGAACTCGACGACCCCAAGGCTTACGAACTTCTCGGTCGCGGCGACACGCTCGGCGTGTTCCAGCTCGACGGCGGGCCCATGCGCGACCTGCTGCGCCGCATGCAGCCCACCGAGTTCAACGACATCGTCGCCGTGCTCGCGCTGTACCGGCCCGGACCGATGGGCATGAATGCCCACAACGACTACGCCGACCGCAAGAACGGCCGCCAGCCGATCAAACCGATTCACCCCGAACTCGAGGAGCCGCTCTCGGAGATCCTGGCCGAGACCTACGGCCTGATCGTCTACCAAGAGCAGATCATGTTCATCGCCCAGAAGGTGGCCTCCTACACCATGGGCAAAGCCGATGCGCTGCGAAAGGCCATGGGCAAGAAGAAACTCGAGGTGCTGGAGGCCGAGTACAAGAGCTTCCACGAAGGCATGACCAACAACGGCTTCTCCGAGGGTGCGGTGAAGGCGTTGTGGGACACCATCCTGCCGTTCGCCGGATACGCGTTCAACAAGTCACACGCGGCCGGTTACGGGTTGGTCTCGTACTGGACGGCTTACCTCAAGGCGAACTATCCGGCCGAATACATGGCCGGTCTGCTCACCTCGGTCGGCGACGACAAGGACAAGGCAGCGGTGTATCTGGCCGACTGCCGCCGGCTCGGCATCACCGTGCTGCCGCCGGACGTCAACGAGTCGGTGCAGAACTTCGCCTCGGTCGGCAACGACATCCGCTTCGGGCTCGGTGCGGTGCGCAACGTCGGGGCCAACGTGGTCTCGTCGCTGGTGAGCACGCGGACCGAGAAGGGCAAGTTCACCGACTTCTCCGACTACCTCAACAAGATCGACATCGCAGCGTGCACGAAGAAGGTCACCGAATCGCTGATCAAAGCCGGCGCCTTCGACTCGCTCGAGCATCCGCGCAAGGGTCTGTTCCTGGTCCACACCGACGCCGTCGACTCGGTGCTGGGCACCAAGAAGGCCGAGGCGATGGGACAATTCGATCTGTTCGGCGGCGGTGACGGCGCCGACGCAGGGGAGTCGGTCTTCACGATCAAGGTGCCCGACGACGAGTGGGAGGACAAGCACAAACTCGCGCTCGAGCGCGAAATGCTCGGCCTCTACGTCTCCGGTCACCCTCTCAACGGCATCGCCCACCTTCTCGCCGCACAGGTCGACACCCAGATCCCGGCCATCCTGGACGGGGACATCGCCAACGACACCCAGGTGCGGGTGGGTGGAATTCTGGCCTCGGTGAACCGGCGGGTCAACAAGAACGGCCTGCCGTGGGCCTCCGCCCAGATCGAGGATCTGACCGGCGGTATCGAGGTGCTGTTCTTCCCTCAGACGTACTCGATGTTCGGTGCTGAGATCGCCGACGACGTCGTGGTGCTGATCGGGGCGAAGGTGGCGATCCGCGATGACCGGATCTCGCTGATCGCCAACGAGCTGATCGTGCCCGACTTCTCCAGCGCCCAGGTCAACCGTCCGGTCGCGGTGAGCCTGCCGACCCGGCAGTGCACGGTCGACAAGGTCACTGCTCTCAAGCAGGTGCTGGCCCGCCATCCCGGCACGGCGCAGGTGCACTTGCGGTTGATCAGTGGTGAGCGCATCACCACCCTCGAACTGGATCAGTCCCTGCGAGTGACCCCGTCCTCGGCGTTGATGGGTGATCTCAAGGAGCTGCTGGGTCCGGGCTGTCTGGGGGGATGACGCCACGGTCGGGGGTGGGATTGAGCGCCTGGCGGTTTGTCACCACCTTCGGCCTGATCAGCCTGCTCGCCGACATCGTCTACGAAGGCGCGCGGTCGATCACCGGGCCGCTTCTGGCTTCGCTCGGAGCGACCGCCGTCGTCGTGGGTGTCGTGACGGGGGTGGGCGAAGCGGCGGCGCTGCTGTTGCGAATCGTGTCCGGACCGTTGGCCGACCGGACGGGGCACTTCTGGGCCTGGGCGATCAGCGGCTATTTCCTGACCGTGGTCACGGTGCCCTTTCTGGGGCTCGCCGGTGCGGTCTGGGTGGCCGCGGTGCTGGTGATCGCCGAACGGGTGGGCAAGGCCGTGCGCAGTCCCGCCAAGGACACGCTGCTCTCCCATGCCACGTCGGTGACCGGCCGGGGCCGCGGGTTCGCGGTGCACGAGGCGATGGACCAGGTCGGTGCCTTCGTCGGACCCCTCGCGGTCGCGGGCATGCTGGTGATCTTCGGGGGCGACTACCGCCCCACGTTCGCCCTTCTCGCGCTTCCCGGGGTCGCCGTGCTGGTCCTGCTGCTGTGGCTGCGGGCCCGGGTACCCGAGCCCGCAGCCTACGAGGTCATCGCGGCGACGGAGTCTTCATCTGCGTCTGACGGTGCGCAGCTCTTTGTGCGGGCTCTACCGCGCGCCTTCTGGGTGTACGCGGGATTCTCGGCTGCCACGATGGTCGGCTTCACGACTTTCGGTGTCCTGTCGTTTCATCTGGTCGATCGGCGGATCGTGTCGGTGGCGCTGGTCCCGGTCATCTACGCGACCGCGATGGCCGCTGATGCGGTCGCGGCGTTGGCCACCGGCTGGATGTATGACCGCCGGGGTGCACGCGTCTTGGTGGCACTGCCGCTGCTGGCTGCCCTCGTGCCGGTCTTCGCGTTCCAGGGCGCCGTGTCTTCGGTGGTGATCGGGGCTCTGCTCTGGGGCGCGGCGGTCGGCATCCAGGAGTCCACGTTGCGTGCCGTCGTCGCTGACCTGGTGGAGCCGGCCCGACGGGCCACCGCCTACGGGGTGTACGCGGCCGTCATCGGCGTCGCGGCAGCAGCCGGGGGAGCATTGACGGGTCTGTTGTATTCACAGTCCGTCGGTGCGCTGATCGCCGTCGTCATCGCCATCCAGGTGGCCAGTTTGTCGGTGCTGCCTGCGGTTCGCCGCGCAACGCATACGCCGGGGCGGGTGTGAGGCGGCATGGGCACTGCCACAGGAATCGCCCGAGACCCTGCCGGCTTCAGCCGGCGTGCTCTTCGGCTGGGCTTCAGTGGCCGGCGGGAGCTGTCAACCCCGACACGATCCAGACCACTGCGGCGACCCCGGCACCGCTGAGCACCGCCGGGGCTGCCGACGCGGTCGCGACCCCGACGACGGTGAACACCAGCAGGCCGAGAACCAGGGCAACGACCTTGAAGGTGGGCCAGGGCACGCCGGCAATCGACACCGTCGACGCAGGACGGGTCACCACATCGCGCAGGTGGTGGACAGTGGTCATGGTTTGACGATAGCTCGCAGGAAAGTTTTCGGCCACCCGAAACGCCGTTTTCGGCGCGTCCTGTCATCGGGTTCACGGGGTGGCGCCGAATTCCGATTTTTGCCGGTCGAGCCCGGGGTGGCACCATTGATCGGTGTCCGCTGACCTGAGCCACCGTCCCCGCACCGGTTCCGCCGCGCCGCTTTGCGCCGCGGACATCGATGAGGCGGCGCGGCGAATTGCGGGCGTCGTCTCCACCACGCCACTGCAGTTCAGCGAGAGACTGTCGCAGATCACCGGTGCGCAGGTCTATCTCAAGCGTGAGGATCTGCAGGCCGTGCGGTCGTACAAGTTGCGCGGCGCCTACAACCTGTTGATGCAGCTGAGCCCCGACGAGAAAGCTGCCGGGGTGGTGTGCTCGTCGGCCGGCAACCACGCCCAGGGTTTCGCGCTGGCCTGCCGGTCGATGGGCGTGCACGGACGGGTGTACGTGCCGGCGAAGACGCCCAAACAGAAGCGCGACCGGATCCGCTACCACGGCGGGGACTTCATCGAACTCATCGTGGGCGGAAAGACCTACGACATGGCCGCCGAGGCCGCGCGGGAGGATGTGGCGCGCACCGGCGCGACGCTGGTGCCGCCCTATGATGATGTGCGCACGATGGCAGGGCAGGGCACCATCGCGGTGGAGATCCTCGACCAGCTCGGAGCCGAACCCGACACCGTGATCGTTCCGGTCGGTGGTGGCGGCTGCATCAGCGGGATCACCACGTTCCTCGCCGAGCGCACCGCCACCACGTCGGTGCTCGGCGTCGAACCCGCCGGAGCGGCAGCACTGGTGGCTGCGCTGGCCAACGGCGCCCCGGTCACGCTCGAGCACGTCGACCAGTTCGTCGACGGGGCCGCGGTCGCCCGTGTGGGCACCAAACCGTTCGAGGCCCTCACCGCAGCGGGGGACATGGTGTCGATCACCACCGTCGACGAGGGTGCCGTGTGCACCGCCATGCTGGACCTGTACCAGAACGAAGGCATCATCGCCGAGCCCGCAGGCGCGCTCTCGGTGGCCGCGCTGACAGAGGCCGATATCGAGCCGGGATCGACGGTGGTGTGTCTGATCTCCGGTGGCAACAACGACGTGTCCCGCTACGGGGAGGTGCTCGAGCGTTCGTTGGTTCACCTGGGTCTCAAGCATTACTTCCTGGTCGATTTCCCCCAGGAGCCGGGGGCGCTGCGCCGCTTCCTCGACGAGGTTCTCGGCCCCAACGACGACATCACGTTGTTCGAATACGTCAAACGCAACAATCGGGAGACCGGAGAAGCTCTGGTCGGCATCGAGATGGGCTCGGCGTCCGACCTGGAGGGTCTCATGGCGCGGATGCGGACCTCGGAATGCCACGTGCAGTTGCTCGAGCCCGGGTCGCCGACCTACCGATACCTGACCTGATACCCCGCTGAGCTCTCGGTGGGCCTCAGGCGCGCAGCACTGCCACCGAGTGCCCACCCAGCCTCGAGGTGTCGCGTCCGGATGACGTCTCGCCGAAGGCCAACACCGTTTCCCCGGCGGCAGGGATGTCGACCGGCTCGGCACCGATGTTGCAGCAGATCGCCAGCGCACCGCGCCGCATGACGACCCAGCGAGCGTCTTCGTCGTAGTCGACACGCAGGTGGTCCAGCCAGGGATCGCCCATGTCGGGCTCGGAGCGGCGCAAGGCGATCAGAGCGCGGTAGAAGTCGAGCAGACGAGCGTGCTCGCCGGTGCCGACCTCGTCCCAGTCGAGCTTGGAACGCAGGAATGTCTGCGGATCCTGCGGGTCGGGTATGGCGTCGGCATCCCAGCCGTGCTCGGCGAACTCCCGCTTACGGCCCTCGGCCGTGGCGCGAGCCAATTCCGGCTCGGGATGGGAACTGAAGAACTGGAACGGTGACGACGACGCCCACTCTTCACCCATGAAAAGCATTGCGGTATAAGGCGATCCGACGGCAAGCGCAGCCTTGATGGCAAGCTGACCCGGGGTCAGGTTCTGCGAGGGCCGGTCACCGATCGCACGGTTGCCGACCTGGTCGTGGGTCACCGTGTAGGCCAGCAATCGGGTCGCCGGAATCGTGGCGGTGTCCAGCGGCCGGCCGTGGCGGCGGTGCCGGAACGACGAGAAGGTGCCCGCGTGGAAGTAGCCGCCGCGCAACGTCTGCGCGAGCGTCTCCAGGGAACCGAAATCCGAGTAATAGCCTTGCCGTTCGCCGGATACGGCCGCGTGGATCGCGTGGTGGATGTCGTCGTCCCACTGCGCGGTCATGCCCAGACCGCCTGCGTCGCGTGGGGTGATCAGCCGGGGATCGTTGAGGTCGCTCTCCGCGATCAGGGACAGCGGCCGAGCGACCCGTGCTGCCAGGTCGTCGGTTTCGGCAGACATCTCTTCCAGGATGTGGATCGCGGTCGTGTCGACGAGGGCGTGTACCGCATCCAGGCGCAGGCCGTCGGCGTGGAAATCGTGCATCCACCGCAGCGCGCAGTCCAGGATGTAGCGGCGCACCTCGTCGGCCTCGGCGTCGGCGATGTTGATCGACTCGCCCCACGGATTGGAGCCGGTGGACAGGTAGGGGCCGAACTCGGGCAGGTAGTTCCCCGAGGGGCCGAGGTGATTGAACACCGCGTCGATCAACACGCCGAGCCCACGGGTGTGGCACGCGTCGACGAACCGGATCAATCCGTCCGGTCCACCGTAGGGTTCGTGCACCGCATACCAGAGCACGCCGTCGTAGCCCCAGCCGTGCGTGCCGCCGAAGGCGTTGACGGGCATCACCTCGACGAAGTCGACGCCGAGGTCGACCAGGTGGTCGAGCTTCTCGATCGCTGCGTCGAACGTGCCATCGGGGGTGAACGTGCCGATGTGCAACTCGTAGATCACGGCACCTTCGATGGAGCGGCCCTGCCAGTCACCGTCGGTCCACGCGTCCGGGGCCGCGCGCCACAGCGCCGAGCGTTCATGCACCCCGTCGGGTTGGCGTGGAGAGCGCGGATCGGGCAGCACCTTGGGGTTGTCGTCGAGGACGAATCCGTAGCGGGCGTCGGCAGCGGTGTCGACGACGGCGCGCCACCAATCGTCCTCTCCGCGGGTCATCGGGTACAGGGTGCCCTCGACGTCGAGGCGCACCAGGTCGGGACGTGGTGCCCAGACGGCGAATTCATGTTCAGGCATCGGCGCGCACCAGCAATGCGACGGGCATCTCGGCGAACAACTCAGCGGCCGGCACCGTGCCGCGACGTCGGGTGCGGGACAGGACGTCGGTCCACACGCCGTCGGGCAGCGTCACCGCCGTGTCTTCCCACCCGCTGTCGCCCAGGCGCACGGTCCAGCGACTCACCGCGACCAGGACATCCTCGCCACGGAGGAAGGCCACCACATGCTCGGCCAACGCCCCGCCGGCAGGTACCGGACGGTAGCCACCCGAGACGAACGTGTCTGGGCGCTCCCGGCGCAGCCGAAGAGCCTCGCGCACCACCCGCATCTTCGGGTGGGTCATGGTGTCCAGGGCGTGGCGGCGTTCGGAGTAGTCCACCTCACGACGGTTGTCCGGATCGACGAGGCTGTCCTCCCACAGCTCGGTGCCCTGGTAGACGTCGGGGATCCCGGGCGCGGTCAGAGCGATCAGCTTCTGCCCCAGCGCATCGGAGTCTGCGTGCGGACCGAGCCGATCAACCAGCGCCGTCATCTCGACGGCGACGGGGCCGTCGATCACCGAGTCGATCCAGGTGTGCACGGCCTCCTCGAACTCGGTGTCGGGATCATTCCAGGTCGTGTGCAGCGCAGCCTCCCGGATGGCCTTCTCGGCGTACGCATGCAGACGCTGACGCAGTTCGGCGCTCACCACGCCGTCTCGTGGCCACACCCCGAACATGTTCTGCAGCAGGAACATGGCGGTCTGGGCGTCCGGGGCCGGGGCGGTGCTCTGCCAGCCCCCGACGAGCTCGGACCACAGCGACGGCACTTGGGACAGCACCCCGATACGGGCCCGCACGTCCTCGCCGCGTTTGGTGTCGTGGGTGCTCAGCGTGGTCATCGCGCGCGGCCACAGCGCGGCCCGCGCCGTCGCACGTTGGTGGAACTCCGCGGCGCTGACGCCGAAGTACTCGGGCTCGCCGCCCACCTCGTTCAGCGATACGAGCCGGGAGTCGCGGTAGAACAGGCAGTCCTCCATCGACTTGGCGGTGGCGGCGCCGCACAGCTGCTGAAGCCGCACCCCGACTTCCTCGGCGTTGCTCAGCGCCGCGCTGAGCAGCTCCAACGGTCGGCTCAGCTCGGGATGCTCAGATGCCGTTTCCGACATGGCCACCGGCAGCACCTGGGCCAGTGCCCGGTAGTCGGACCGGTACACGCCCACGTGGCTGAGCAGGACCGCGATCGACTCGGGCAGACGGTCGTGATCGGCGCCGGCGGCAGCCACCACCGCTCGGTGCAGCCGGGCCAGTTCACTGGCCAGCGTTTCGGTGGCGGCCTGGCGTTTCAGCCGGCGGGCTTCCTCGGCGACGGCGGCGTAGTCGGCGCCGGCTGAGTCGGTGAGTTCGGTCAACGCGTCCCGGCCGGTCGGGTCGATGAACAGGCCTCCGGTCTCGCGCAGCGCGTCGTAACCGGTGGTCCCGTCGACGGGAAGGCTGGGGTCGAGTGCCTCGTCCACGGCGAGGATCTTCTCGATGACGATCCAGGCCTGCGGACCGGTGAGGTCACGCAACCATTCGAGATAGCCGGTGGGATCGGACAATCCGTCCGGATGGTCGATCCGGATGCCGTCGACCAGCCCCTCGCTGAACCAGCGGCGGACCTCGACGTGGGTGGCGTCGAACACCTCGCGGTCCTCCTGGCGTAGCCCGGCCAGCGAGGTGATCGAAAAGAAGCGGCGGTACCCGCACACCCCGTTGCGCCAACCGATCAGCTTGTAGTGCTGGCGGTCGTGCACCTCCGGTCCGGTGCCCTCCTCGGTGCCCGGACTGACCGGGAATTCCAGATCGCCGAGCCGCAGCACGGCTCCGTCCTGTCCCCGGTCCACCACCAGGTCCGCGACGTCGGAGTCGGATCCCAGTACCGGCAACAGGATTCGTCCGTCAGGGTCGACGCCCCAGTCGATGTCGAAATAGCGCGCGTACTCGGACTGGCGACCGTGCGTCAACACGTCCCACCACCACCGGTTCTGGCGCGGTGCGTCGACGCCGACGTGATTGGGCACGATGTCGACGATCACACCGAGGCCGGCCGCCTCGGCGGAGGCCACCAGGCGGGCGAAGCCCTCGGCGCCGCCCAGTTCAGCCGACACCGCGGTCGGATCGGTGACGTCGTAACCGTGTCCCGAACCTTCCGTGGCGGTGAGGATGGGGGACAGGTAGAGGTGGGAGACACCCAGTTCGGCGAGGTAGTCCACCAGCTTCTCGGCGTCGGCGAAGGTGAACGTCTGACCGCTGGCCGGACCGCGCATCTGCAGCCGGTAGGTCGAGGTGACCGCCATCAGGCGGTCTTACGCAGTACGAGAAGTGAGCGCGGTGCCAGCGAGACTTTCTCCCCGGCGGACACGGTGAGGGCGGTGGTTCCGGTGGGGTCGGCGGTGTCGAGCGCGGCCTCCCACTCATTGGCGTAATTGCCTTGAGGCACAACGAAGTCCTGAATGTGGTCGTGGGCGTTGAAGCACAGCAGGAACGAGTCGTCGATGACGCGCTCGCCGCGTTCGTTGGGGGCGGGGATGGCCTCCCCGTTGAGGAAGACCGCGACGCACGTGCCCAGCCCGGCACCCCAGTCGTCGTAGTCCATCTCCTTGCCGGAGGTCGTCAACCAGGCGATGTCGCGGACCTGGTCGCCGGTGCGGATCGGCTTCCCCTCGAAGAAGCGTCGGCGGCGGAACACCGGATGGTCCTTGCGGAACTTGACCACCTTGCGGGTGAAAGCCAACAGGTCGGCGTTGGTGTCACACAGCGACCAGTCCATCCAGGACAGTTCCGAATCCTGGCAGTAGACGTTGTTGTTCCCCGACTGGGTGCGGCCGATCTCGTCGCCGTGCGCGATCATCGGGGTGCCCTGCGAGAGCATCAGGGTGGCCATGATGTTGCGCATCTGCCGTCCCCGCAGGGTGAGGATCTCAGGATCGTCGGTCGGTCCCTCGACCCCACAGTTCCACGACCGGTTGTGGCTCTCGCCGTCGCGGTTGTCCTCTCCGTTGGCCTCGTTGTGCTTCTCGTTGTACGAGACCAGGTCGGCCAGCGTGAAACCGTCGTGACAGGTGACGAAGTTGATACTCGCCGACGGTCGCCGACCCGTCGCCTCATACAGATCCGACGACCCGGTCAGCCGGGACGCGAGTTCGCCGAGGGTTGCGGGCTCTCCCCGCCAGTAGTCACGCACAGTGTCGCGATACTTCCCGTTCCACTCGGTCCACAAACCTGGGAAGTTGCCGACCTGGTAGCCGCCCTCGCCGACGTCCCACGGTTCGGCGATGAGCTTGACCTGGCTGACCACGGGATCCTGCTGCACCAGGTCGAAGAACGCCGACAGCCGGTCGACGTCGTAGAACTCCCGCGCCAGCGTGGAGGCGAGGTCGAAGCGGAACCCGTCGACGTGCATGTCGGTGACCCAGTACCGCAGCGAGTCCATGATCAGTTGCAGGGTGTGCGGGTGCCGGGCGTTGAGGCTGTTGCCGGTGCCGGTGAAGTCCTTGTAGTAGCGGAGGTCACCGTCGAGCAGCCGATAGTAGGCGGCGTTGTCGATGCCCCGGAAGTTCAGGGTGGGGCCGAGGTGATTGCCCTCGGCGGTGTGGTTGTAGACCACGTCGAGGATGACCTCGATCCCGGCCTCGTGGAAGGCGCGCACCATGGTCTTGAACTCGCCGACCGCGCCGCCGGCATGTTTGGTGGCGGCATAGTCGGCGTGCGGCGCGAAGAAGCCGAACGTGTTGTAGCCCCAGTAGTTTCGCAGCCCCAGGTCGAGCAGGCGGTGGTCGTGGAGGAACTGGTGGACCGGCATCAACTCGATCGCGGTCACGTTCAGCGACTTGAGGTGATCGATGATCGCCGGATGCGCGAGCCCGGCATACGTGCCGCGCAGCTCGTCGGGAATGCCGGGGTGCGCCTGGGTCATGCCCTTGACATGCGCTTCGTAGATCACCGTCTCGTGATAGGGCGTGCGCGGCGCGCGGTCGGAGCCCCACTGGAAGAACGGGTTGATGACGACGCTGGTCATGGTGTGTCCGAGCGAGTCGATCTGTGGCGGCGTGCCGCCGGTGACGAGGTCGTCGGCCTTCAGGTCGTAGGAGTACAGCGCCTGGCCGAACGCGAAGTCACCGTGGAAGGACTTGCCGTACGGATCGAGCAGGAGCTTGCTGGGATCACACCGGTGCCCGGCCGCCGGGCTCCAGGGCCCGTGCACCCGATATCCGTAGCGTTGGCCCGGGGTCACCGTGGGCAGGTAACAGTGCCAGACGAAGCCGTCGACCTCGTCGAGTTCGATGCGGTCCTCGCGGCCGTCCTTGCCGATCAGGCACAGCTCGACCCGTTCGGCAACCTCGGAGAACAGGGAGAAGTTCGTTCCCGCTCCGTCGTACGTGGCGCCCAGCGGATAGGCGTCGCCGGGCCAGACAGTGGGGATGGACGTCGAACCGGACGACGTCATCAATCCGTCCACCAGCCGGTGACGGCGGCGATCTGACGGCCCAGTTCGGGGGCCAGCGACCGCATGTAGGTCGCGGTCAGGTGATGGGAATCGTGGTAGATCAACACATTTCCCTCCACGGCACGGCATGTGTCGGCGCGGCATACCGCGTCGGTCATGTCCAGGGGCTTGAGGTTGGGAAAGCGACTGAGGAAGTCCAGCGTCGGGTTGTGATCGGCCAGGGCCATCGACCGGTCCATACCGCACGACACCGCGTCACCACCGTCGGCCAGGCAATCGGCGGGCCGGAACGGTTCACGGTCCTCGTCGAGAATCCACGGCGTGTCGCGCATCGCCAGCACGGGAATGTCGTGGTCGAGGAGCTTCTGCCAGATGCCGATGTAGGTGGCCGGCATGACGTCTCCGTCCTTGGTGTTCCACGGCCTGGTGGAGGTGGTGAACACATAGTCGGGCCGGTCGGCGATCAATGCGGACATCGCCCGCTGATTCCACGTGTGGCACTGCGGGTCCCGGCGGGTGGAGCCCATGATCAGCGGGGCTTCCTCGGTGGTCAGCGGACAACCCATCTTCAGGTATGTGACCACCTTGAAGTGGTGCATCCGCCCGAGCAGATCCAGTGCGGTGATCCAGTGCTCGGCATGCGAGCCGCCCGCCAGCGCAATGGTTCGCGCGGCGTCCGGGTCGCCGTAGGTGCAGTTGATGAGCCCGGCATTGGAGAAGTCGCTGATGCACTTGTCGATGGTGGAGATGGGCAGGTCTTCCTTGGCCTCCAGGACCGTCGGACGCATCGGCAGCTTGGGGACCCGGGCGTCGTCGACAAGGGCACGCGCGCCCGGGTAGTCGCGGGATGACAGGCCGGCGAGCTCCTTGCCGTCGGCGCGCAGCACCATGACGTGCTCGCGCCAGCTGAACGAGGTCGCGGTCAGCGCCACCCCGAGCAACGCCACTGTCGAACCGAGCACGATCGTCGGGCGCCGCAGGCGGACCCGCAGCGGTACCGGCGAGGCCGGGCTGACCGCCGCCGACGGCCCGCTGCGCTGACGCAACGGATCCTCGACGTAGCGGGTGGTCAACCAGGCCAACACGCCGGAGACCGCCAGGATGGCGGCTCCTTCGGCCACGGTGACCCGGGTCTCCCCGGTGTAGACGAGGTAGAAGATCAGCAGCGGCCAGTGCCACAGATACAGCGAATACGCCATCGCGCCCAGGGCGACGAAGGGCTTGCTGGCCATCAGCCGGTTGGGCGCCGGCATCGCGCCGCCGGTGTGCGGATCAGCGTGGCGGTTGGCCGCCGACAGGATGAACAACAGCGTCGCCACCACCGGGACGAGCGCCCAGGGGCCGGGGAACTCCCGCACTCCGTCGATCAGCGCCCCACACGACAGGATCACCGCCAGGGCCGTCACCGACATCGCGACGCGCAACCACATCGGGCAGCGCAGGTTCGGTACGACCGCCCCGACGAGCACGCCGACGAGCAGCTCCCAGGCTCTGGCGAAGCTGTTGTAGTACGCGGTGGCCTGATCGGTGTTGTGCGCGATGATCGCGTAGACGAACGAGGCGATGGTCAGCCCGGCAAGCAGGACGACGAACGCCGCCCGCATGTGGCTGCCGAAGAGGCGGCGAAACGCGAACGCGAACACCAGGATCAGGGCCAGGAAAGCGATGTAGAACTGCCCCTGCACCGACATCGACCAGATGTGCTGCAGCGGGCTGACGGCTTCCCCGGCGCGCAGGTAGTCCGCGGCGGAGTTGGCCAGCTCCCAGTTCTGGTAGTAGCCCAGGCTCGCCAGGCTCTGGTCGGCGAACGTCTCCCAGCGCGTCTCGGGTTGGATCAGGATGGTCAGTACCGCGGAGGCGGCCAGCACCACGACCATCGCCGGCAGCAGCCTGCGCACCAGCCTCTTGATCTCGGGCACCGGGCGTAGCGACGCACCCGGGGTCAGCGCGCCGCGCAGCAGCCGGCCGCCGAAGAAGAAGCCCGACAGGACGAGGAAAACGTCGACTCCGCCCGACACCCGCCCGAACCACACGTGGAACACCGCGACGAGCGCGATGGCGACACCGCGCAGCCCGTCGAGGTCATGCCGGTAGAAACCGGACGTGCGGGTGCCCATGCCGGGGCGCGACGAGGTCGCCGCGGCAGACGAAGGTCTGCCCGGGACGGTCCTCGGTGCCGGCCGGGCGGGGGCAAGGGTCATCATGATCGACGGCTAATCTACCGAAGGTGTGTGCGATGACGCCCGCTGAGATCAGCGCCATCGACGCCGCCCACGTCTGGCATCCCTACAGCGCGATCGGCGACGGTGCGGTGCCGCCGCTCGTCGCGGTCGGCGCGCGGGGCGCCTGGCTGACCGTGATTCACGAAGGACGCCAGGTCGAGGTGCTCGATGCGATGGCGTCGTGGTGGACGGCGGTGCACGGTCACGGCCACCCCGCGCTCGATTCAGCGATCACCGACCAGCTCGGGACCATGAACCACGTCATGTTCGGTGGTCTGACCCACGAACCCGCCGCCCGACTTGCCCAACTGCTCGTCGAGGTGACGCCGCAGGGGCTGGAAACGGTGTTCTTCAGCGACTCCGGGTCGGTGTCGATCGAGGTCGCGGTCAAGATGGCGCTGCAGTACTGGCGCAGCAGCGGACATCCGGCCAAACGGCGCCTGATGACCTGGCGGGGCGGCTACCACGGTGACACCTTCACCCCGATGAGCGTCTGCGACCCCGACGGCGGTATGCACGAGTTGTGGACGGGTGAGAATTCGTTACTCGCCGACCAGCTCTTCGCCCCGCCTCCGCCCCGGGACTTCGACGCCGACTACGTCAGGCGGTTCGAGGAGTTGCTCGCCGCCCACGCCGACGAACTGGCCGCCGTCATCGTCGAGCCCGTCGTCCAGGGCGCCGGCGGGATGCGGTTCCACGATCCCCGCTACCTCGTCGAGCTGCGACGCATCGTCGACCGGTACGGCGTGTTGCTGATCTTCGACGAGATCGCGACCGGCTTCGGGCGCACCGGCACCATGTTCGCCGCCGACCAGGCCGGGGTCAGCCCGGACATCATGTGCGTCGGCAAAGCGCTGACCGGTGGCTACCTGACACTCGCGGCCACCTTGTGCACGGGCGACGTCGCGGCCACGATCAGTGCGAATCCGCCCGGAGCGTTGATGCACGGCCCGACATTCATGGCCAACGCGTTGGCGTGCGCGGTGAGTGTCGCGTCGGTCGAGTTGTTGCGTACCGGGGATTGGCAGTCCCGGGTGCGCCGCATCGAGTCCGGTCTCACCGACGGGCTCAGAGCTGCCGAGGCGCTGCCCAACGTGATCGACGTGCGGGTACTCGGCGCCATCGGAGTGCTGGAACTCGACCGACCGGTCGATCTGCGGGTCGCCACTCCCGCGGCGGTGGAGCGGGGCGTGTGGTTGCGCCCGTTCCGCAATCTGATCTACGTGATGCCGCCGTACATCTGCACCGACGCCGAGATCGACCAGATCACCTCGGCGATGGTGGGCGTCGCGCGTGCACTAACCTGAACGGTGTTCAAGTGTCGGCTCGCCGACGTGTTCAAGTGTCGGCTCGCCGCTGATTTCCAGTCGGCCCGCCGACGCGCGTAACCGTCGGCTCGCCGACGCATCCAGTTCTGGAGGGGAGTGCCATGACGCGCACGGGTCTGTCCCCGTTGGCCTGGCTCGACGACGTCGCCGTCGAGCGGCGCGCCGCCGGGCTACGCAGGTCGCTGAAAGCCCGTACCCCCGTCGGCGCCGATCTGGACCTCGCTTCCAACGACTATCTCGGGCTGTCGCAGCACCCGCGCGTGCTCGAGGGCGGAATCGCGGCCCTGCGAACCTGGGGCGCCGGCTCAACCGGCTCCCGTCTGGTGACCGGTAACACCGAACTGCACGAAGACTTCGAGAACGCCCTGGCGGAATTCGTCGGCGCCGAATCAGCGCTGGTGTTCTCCTCGGGCTACACGGCCAACCTGGGTGCCGTGGTGGCGCTGTCGGGCCAGGGATCGCTGGTGGTCTCCGACGCGCTGACCCACGCGTCGCTGGTCGACGCGTGCCGGTTGTCCCGCGCCCGTGTCGTGGTGACCCCGCACTCCGATGTCGCCGCGGTATCCGAAGCTCTGGCCAACCGTTCCGAACAGCGTGCCGTGGTCGTCACCGACTCGGTTTTCTCCGCCGACGGCGATCTGGCGCCGTTGCGCGAGCTGCACGACGTGTGTCGCCGCCACGGTGCCCTGATGGTCGTCGACGAGGCGCACGGCCTGGGGGTGCGGGGCACCGGTGGTCGGGGCTTGCTGCACGAAGTGGGCCTGGCCGGTGAGCCTGACGTGGTGATGACGGTGACGCTGTCCAAGGCGCTGGGCAGTCAGGGTGGTGCGGTGCTCGGACCTGCCGCCGTGCGCGACCACCTGATCGACGCGGCCCGGCCGTTCATCTTCGACACCGGGTTGGCGCCCGCTGCCGTCGGATCGGCGCGCGCCGCCCTGCAGGTGCTCGTCGACGAACCGCGCAGGGCTCAACGAGTGCTCGATCGCGCCGCCGAGCTGGCCGCCGTGTGCGGTGTCGACGAGGTGCCGTCCTCGGCCGTGGTGTCGGTCATCCTCGGAGCACCCGAGGTGGCGCTGGCCGCCGCGGCCGCATGCCTGCAGCGCGGCGTGCGGGTCGGCTGCTTCCGGCCGCCGACCGTGCCCGCCGGAACGTCCCGGCTGCGGCTCACCGCACGTGCGTCGCTGTCCGAGGACGACATGACGTTGGCCCGTGAGGTCCTGACCGACGTGCTCTCCCCGTCATGAGCATCCTCTTCGTCTCCGGCACCGACACCGGCGTCGGCAAGACTGTCGCCACCGCTGCGCTGGCCTGTCACGGGCGGCTCGCGGGGCTCGACGTCGCCGTGTGCAAGCCGGTGCAAACGGGCACTCGCGACGGTGACGACGACCTCGCCGAGATCGCCCGGCTGGCCGGCATCGAGAACCTCTACTCGCTGGCGACGTTTCCCGAGCCGCTGGCGCCGCGCGCGGCCGCCCAGCGGGTCGGATCTGCCCTGCCCAGCAGGGCGGAGCTGCTCAAGCTCGTGACCGGGGCCGATCGGCCGGGACGACTCACCCTCGTCGAGGGTGCGGGCGGTCTGCTGGTCGAGATCGGCGCCGAAGCGACGACGCTGCGCGATCTGGCCGCTGCGGTCGGTGCGCCGGTGCTGACGGTCGTCGCGCCAGGTCTGGGCACGCTCAACCACACAGCGCTCACGCTGGAAGCGCTCGCCGCGCACGGCGTCCCCGGCGCGGGTCTGGTCATCGGGTCGTGGCCGGCGCATCCGGGCGTGGCGGAGGTGGACAACCGCGATGCGCTGGCCCGCCTGGCGCCGGTGCGCGCGGCGTTGCCGACCGGCGTGGCGTCGCTGGGCAGGACCGACTTCGAACGGATCAGCGCGCAGGCTTTCGACCGGTCCTGGGTGCAGAGCCTGGTCTGAATGGTTCACTCCGTCGAGCTGCTCTTCGACCACGGCACCGAGGCGGCGGTCGGAAGGATGTGGGACGACCTCCTGGCCGCAGGCATTCGCAGCCTGGCCACACACAGGTCTCCGAGCAATCGACCGCACGTCACGCTGTCGGTCGCCGAGTCCATGGACGACAGCGTCGACGACGCGCTGTGCGCGCTGCTCGATCGCCTACCGATGCCCTGCGTGCTGGGGGCGCCCACCCTGTTCGGCGGCGGCCGGACGGTGACGCTGGTACGGATGCTGGTGCCGTCGCAGAACCTCCTCGGCTTGCACGCCGATGTGCACCGAGTCTGCCTGCCGCACATGTCGGGTGGGCCGTTGCCACATACCGAGCCGGGACAGTGGACCCCGCACGTCACGCTGGCGCGCCGGGTGCCGCCGGATCAGTTGGCCACCGCCGTGATGCAGCCGGGCATGTTCGGCGACATCAGCGCGACGGCGGTGGCGTTGCGCCACTGGGACGGCAACAACCGCGTCGTCCACCCGATCGGCTGACCGTGAAGACCGACTCGGCATGTCGCCACTCGTACGTCGGTGACATCACCCGGGCGTCGCCGGTGATGGCTGGACGTCTGCTCGGGTGTGCGCGGCGATCCCGTCGACCAGCAGCCGCAAACCGAACGCGAACCGGGCGTCGGAATTCTCGGCCCAGACCGGGGCGCTGACATCGGCTCCCGCGGCGTCCCACTGCAGCCGGGACTGCTCGTCGACGGTCGAGCCGAGAACGAAATAGACCACCGTGCGGGCGGCCGATTCAGTGCTGTCGGCGGGCACCCCGGCATCGTCGGCTGCGGCTGCCAGCACCGCGAGCAGGTCGGTCATCGCCGCCGATTGGCCGGCCGCGAAGCTGGCCGACACCAACTCGGCGCCGTCGGTGTGCGACAACAGCGCCTCGCGGAGCCGACCGCAGGTCTGCACGATCCGTGTCTGCCAGTCACCGCCGGAGTCCTGCACCGCTGCCAGGATCCGGTCGGCCACCGCGCCCAGCAGCTGCTGCTTGTTGGCGAAGTGCCAGTACAGCGCGCCGGGGGACACCTCGAGCTCGCGAGCCAGGCGCCGCATCGACAGATCGGCGATGCCGTAGTCGTCCAGCAATCCCGTCGCCGCCTCGACCACGTCGCGTTTGTGGAGCTGCACGCCAGTACCCTAACCTGAACGGTGTTCAAGTGTCGGCTCGCCGCTGGTTTCACCTGTCGGCTCGCCGGCGTGGTCACGCGCCGGCTCGGTCGACGTGGTGACGCGCCGGCTCGGTCGACGTGTTCGGATGTCGGCCCGGCCGGCGTGGTGAAGTTCGCACAGGAGGCAACGGGTGAGCGACATTCTGGCAGTAGCGCGCGAGCAGGTGCTGGAGCGGGGCGAGGGCCTCGACCAGGACCAGACGCTGCAGGTGCTGCAACTTCCAGACGATCGGCTCGACGAGTTGTTGGCGTTGGCTCACGACGTCCGGATGGCCTGGTGTGGCCCCGACGTCGAGGTCGAGGGCATCATCAGTCTCAAGACCGGTGGCTGTCCCGAGGACTGCCACTTCTGTTCGCAGTCGGGTCTTTTCGCCTCGCCGGTGCGCAGTGCGTGGCTGGATGTGCCCAGCCTCGTGGAGGCCGCCAAGCAGACCGCCAAGTCCGGGGCGACCGAGTTCTGCATCGTCGCGGCGGTGCGCGGACCCGATGAGCGGTTGATGGCACAGGTCGCGGCCGGCATCGAGGCGATCCGCAACGAGGTCGACATCCACATCGCCTGCTCGCTGGGCATGCTCAGTTCTGATCAGGTCGAACAGCTGTCGGCCATGGGAGTGCACCGGTACAACCACAACCTCGAGACGGCGCGCTCGTTCTTCACCAACGTGGTGACCACCCACAGCTGGGAAGAGCGCTGGGGCACCCTGCAGATGGTGCGCGAAGCCGGCATGGAGGTGTGCTGCGGCGGCATCCTGGGCATGGGCGAGACGCTCGAGCAGCGCGCGGAGTTCGCCGCCAACCTCGCCGAACTCGACCCCCACGAAGTTCCGTTGAACTTCCTGAATCCGCGACCGGGCACACCGTTCGGCGATCTGGAGGTGCTGCCCGCGTCCGAGGCGCTCAAGGCCGTCGCGGCGTTCCGGCTGGCGCTGCCGCGCACGATGCTGCGCTTCGCGGGTGGGCGCGAGATCACGTTGGGCGATCTGGGGGCCAAGAAGGGCATCCTGGGCGGCATCAACGCGGTCATCGTCGGCAACTACCTGACCACACTGGGCCGGCCCGCCGAGGCCGACCTCGAGCTGTTGGACGATCTGCAGATGCCGATCAAGGCCCTCAACGCCACACTGTGATGCTCGACGAACTCCCCGCCCCGGTGGGTGCGGGTGTGTACAACGTCTATACCGGCGCCCCGGCGGGCAGTGAGGTCCCCACGGCCGCGCAGCTCGGCCTGGAGCCGCCGAGATTCTGCGCAGAGTGCGGGCGGCGCATGATCGTGCAGGTGCGGCCGGACGGCTGGTGGGCGAAGTGTTCCCGGCACGGTCTGGTGGATTCCAAGGACCTGGAGTCGCAGCGATGAGCCCCTCGGGCGAAGGGCCGAGAACCTCTCCCGGGCGCGCCGCAGTGACGGTGGTGGTCGGCATGGCTGTGGCCGGTGTGCTGGTGGGTGCGTTGTGGGCATGGCTGGCGCCCGGGATCCACGGAGTCGTCGCGTTGACCGACGACGGCGATCGCGTCCAGGCCTACCTCGGTAACGAGTCGGAGCACCTGTTCACCGCCGCGGCGATGGCCGTCGGCTTTCTGTCGGTGCTGGCCGTGATTGCCGCGGTGCTGGTATGGCAGTGGCGTGCGCATCGCGGTCCGCTGCAGGCGTCTGCGCTGGCCATCGGCTCGGTGGCGGCCGCCGCCGTCGCGACTGGGGTGGGGGCGCTGGGCGCGCACTGGCGCTACGGCTCGGTCGACGTGGCGGGGGCACCGGTGTCACCGGAGAACCGGGTGCACTATGTCGTGGAGGCGCCGGCGGTTTTCTTCGGGCACTCGCCGCTGGTGATCGCGGCGACGTTGCTGCTGCCCGCCGCCGTGGCCGCGACGGTGTATCTGCTGTGCGCGGTGTCGACCCCGCGCGACGACCTCGGTGGCTGGCCGCCGGTGGACTATCTCGCCGTTCCTACAGATCGAACCGCGACAGCGGGGTCCGTTCCACCCGCCGGCCCGTCATCACCTTCGCCGTGATCATGCCGAGCGTGATCATTCCGCGGTAGGTCGACGGGTTGAGCAGAGTGGGCCATTTGGTCCGCTTGATGTGTGTGCGCAAGGGCTGGCCGGCGAAGCGTTCCCGCAGCCAACGCAGCGTCATGGGCGCGGACATCGGATGAAGCAGCATGTGCTCGCTGAACAGGTCGCGGTGATACGTCACCCGGGACCCGCCACGGGCGTAGGTCTCGGCCAGGTCGTCGATGTCCTCGACCGAGATGACGCGGTCGTGGACCGCCTGAACGATCAACACCGGAACCTTGGGCGCCGCGGTCCCGAGCTTGATGCTGTCGAAGACGTGCTGGACCTCGGGGGTCAGCAGGATCTCCTCCAGGGGGCGGTCGATCATGTGCGCCATGTCCTTGCCGGCCATCCACACCAGGGCGTGCGCCGTGGTCATCCGCTGGATGCGCGTCAGCATTTCTCTGCCCTCGTCGGTGACGTGTTCGTCGATGACACGGTCGAGGTCCGGGTAGATGTGGCTGAGCGCCGCCACGACCAGCGCCGGCAGGCCGGCGTAGAGACTGCCGTTGAGGCGCCGGAACGTGTGGCCCAGGTCGCCGACCGGTGAGCCGAGCACGGCACCGACGATGTTGAGCTCGGGTGCGTAGCTTTCCTGGACCTCGGCAGCCCACGCCGAGGCCAGTCCGCCTCCGGAATATCCCCACAACCCGACGGGGGATTCGGCGGTCAGGTCGAACGGCTCGTGGCTGATCGCGGCGCGGATGCCGTCGAGGATGTGGTAGCCGGGCTCGTACGGTGCCCCCCACATGCCGGTTGACCCCTCGTGGTCGGGGACGGACACCGCCCATCCCTCCGCCAGGGCCGCCGCCACCAACAGGAACTCGAATTGGGCGATGGAGCCGATGGCCTTGGCGCCCCGGCGCATCGCGTAGGAGGGGAAACAGCGGGCCGCGACCGCGTCGATCGCGCACTGGTAGGAGATGATGGGAAGCGGGCCTTTGCGGGCGCGCTCGGTCGGAATGACGACGGTCGTCACGCCGGCTTGGGGCTGTCCCTCGAAGTCGGCGGTGCGGTACAGCAGCTGGGTGGCGGTGAACTTCTGGGGGATGAAGCCGAGGAACGCCAGCTCGACGTCGCGGGACCGCAGCACCGTGCCGGGGCGCGCGTGCTCGTAGCCCGCCGGCGGTTGGTAGAACGGGTCCTTGTCCGGCACGACGGGCGCTGACCTGGGCTTGAGCGGTTCGTGGGCCGCCTGACCGATCCATTCGGCGCCGGTCGCCCGCGCTACGCTACCCATCTCCATCTCCGCGACGGTACTTAAGAAGGCATTAAGAATCCAGTCGACTCACCCCGGGGGGCGTAAAGCAGCGAACTCATCGGTGACCCGATAGCGGGAATCGGCGAACCGATACAACGCCGCGGGACGTCCTCCGCTGCGGCCGGATCTCGCGGTGGTTCCGGTCCTGGTGATGACCTTCCGCCGCTCGAGCACGCGTTGCAGGTTGGTCGCGTCGACGGGGTGCCCCAGTGCCGCGCTGTAGATGTCGCGCAGTGTGGAGAGTGCGAATTCGTCTGGCGCCAAGGCAAATCCGATGTTGGTGTAGGACAGTTTCGCGCCGAGTCGGGTGCGTGCATGCTCGACCATCGGCCCGTGGTCGAACGCCATCGGTGGCAGGTCGCTGACTGCGTGCCAGCAGGTGTCCGAGGGAAGTTCCGGGGTGGCAGGGGAGGGCACCAGACCCAGGAACGACGACGCGATGGTGCGGGGGCCGGGCACGCGGGTCGGGTCGGAGAACACGGCGAGTTGCTCGAGATGGGCCAACTCGCGCAGGTCCACCTTCTCCGCCAGTTGGCGCCGAACCGAGCTCGTGAGGTCTTCGTCGGCGCCGAGTCGACCGCCCGGCAGCGACCACTTTCCGCGTTCGGGATCGAGTGCACGCTGCCACAACAGCACGTGAAGTGCGGGTTTCCCGTCGGTGTCGGCGGCGGTGGGCAGGCGAACCTGGAACACCACTGCCAGCACCTCATGCTCGGTGATAATATGGGCCACGTTTTCGATTGTAAGTCGAAAACCTCGCACGTAGTGAAGGAGGCGGACATGACGGTCCTGGACCAGAACACCGCTCACGACCTGACCGCTCGGATCGTCGACGGTCCCGGTGGCTATTCCGGTGTCGACGGCGACGAGCAGTGGGCGGCCGAAGTCCGTCGCCTCCTCGATCTGCGTGGCGCCACGCTGCTGGCGCACAACTACCAGCTGCCGGCGATCCAGGATGTGGCCGACCACGTCGGCGATTCACTGGCACTGTCGCGCATCGCCGCCGAGGCCGGCGAAGACACCATCGTCTTCTGCGGTGTGCACTTCATGGCCGAGACCGCCAAGATCCTGTCGCCGGCCAAGACCGTCCTCATCCCCGACGAGCGGGCCGGATGCTCGCTGGCCGACTCGATCACCGCCGACGAGTTGCGCGCCTGGAAGGCCGAGCATCCCGGCGCGGTGGTGGTGTCCTACGTCAACACCACCGCAGCGGTGAAGGCCGAGACCGACATCTGCTGCACGTCGTCGAACGCGGTCGAGGTGGTCGACTCGATCCCTGCCGACCGCGAGGTTCTGTTCTGCCCCGACCAGTTCCTGGGCGCCCATGTGCGCCGCGTGACCGGGCGCACCAACCTTCACGTGTGGGCCGGCGAATGCCATGTGCACGCCGGGATCAACGGCGACGAACTCGCCGAGCAGGCCCGCACGCATCCCGACGCCGAACTGTTCGTCCACCCCGAGTGCGGGTGTGCCACCTCGGCGCTGTACCTGGCCGGCGAAGGTTCCTTCCCCGAGGATCGCGTCAAGATCCTGTCCACCGGTGGCATGCTCGACGCCGCCCGCCAGACCGGCGCCCGCCAGGTTCTGGTCGCCACCGAGGTGGGCATGCTGCACCAGCTGCGCCGCGCCGCGCCGGAGGTGGACTTCCAAGCGGTCAACGACCGCGCGTCCTGCCGGTACATGAAGATGATCACCCCGGCGGCGTTGCTGCGTTGCCTCGTCGAGGGCGCCGACGAGGTGCACGTGGACCCGGACGTCGCGACGGCGGCGCGAGCCAGCGTCCAGCGGATGATCGAGATCGGACAGCCCGGCGGCGGCGAATGACGCGCCCACCCGCCTGCGGCGGGACCAACCTCTGGCGCCAGCGTGCCGATGTCGTCGTCATCGGCACCGGCGTGGCCGGCCTGGCCGCGGCGCTGGCCGCGCACCGCCGCGGCCGTACTGTGGTCGTGCTCAGCAAGGTCGGGGACACCGCCACGTTCTACGCGCAGGGCGGCATTGCGGTGGTGCTGCCGGAGAGCTTTCGCGACACCGACGACTCGGTCGAGGCCCACGTCGCCGACACACTCTCCGCAGGGGCGGGATTGTGCGATCCCGACGCCGTCCGGTCGATCGTGGCCGACGGCTACCGCGCCGTCACCGACCTGGTCGGGTGGGGAGCCCGGTTCGACGAATCCGCAGCCGGCGGCTGGGCGCTGACCCGCGAAGGCGGTCACACCCGGCACCGCATCATCCACGCCGGCGGCGATGCCACCGGCGCAGAGGTCCAGCGGGCTCTGGACGACGCTGCCGCCCGGCTCGACGTCCGCCACAACCACGTCGCGGTGGACCTGCTGCTCGACGACGGAATGGTGTCCGGGGTACTGGTCCTCAGCGGCGACGGACCGGGAGTCATCCATGCGCCCTCGGTGATCGTCGCGACGGGAGGTCTGGGACATCTGTACCAGGCCACCACCAACCCCGAAGGCTCGACCGGCGACGGCGTCGCCCTGGCGATGTGGGCCGGGGTGGCGGTCAGCGACGTCGAGTTCGTCCAGTTCCATCCGACCATGCTGTTCGACCCGGGCAGTACCGGCCGGCGACCGCTCATCACCGAGGCGCTGCGCGGTGAAGGTGCTGTGCTCGTCGACGCGCGGGGCCACTCGGTGACCGCGGGTGCGCATCCGATGGGCGATCTGGCGCCGCGCGACGTCGTCGCAGCCGCGATCGAGGCCCGTCTGACGCAGACCGGTGATGCGTGCGTGTTCCTCGACGCACGGGCGATCGACCGTCTGCCTGAACGATTTCCCACTGTCACCGCGGCGTGCCTGGGAGCCGGGATCGACCCGGTGCGGGAGCTCATCCCGGTGGTTCCCGGCGCCCACTACAGCTGCGGGGGAGTCGCCACCGACGTGCACGGCCGGACCGAGGTGACAGGCTTGTTCGCCGCGGGAGAAGCGGCACGAACCGGGATGCACGGCGCCAACCGGTTGGCCAGCAACAGCCTTCTGGAAGGGCTCGTCGTCGGTGGACGCGCCGGGACGGCGGCCGCCGACCACGCCGCGCACGCCGGCCCCAGCCGGGTCACTGCGGCGGCGCTCCCGGCTCGGCCGGCGGTACCGCGCGCCGAGCTGCAGCGGGCGATGACCGCCAACGCCTCCGTCACCCGCACCGGTGAGGGGTTGGCTGCTCTGCAGGAGATTCTCGACGGCGCGCCGATGCGCCGCTTGAGCTGCCGCCGCGACGTCGAAGACGCATCGCTGACGACGGTGGCGGGCGCCGTCGCGGCCGCCGCCCGCGCGCGCACCGAATCCCGCGGATGTCATCACCGCGCCGACTTTCCGGACATCGATCCGGCGCAGGCTTTCAGTCGCACGTTGGTTCCGGAGGTGGCGGGCACATGATCGACCTGACCGCACTCAGCGAGGCCGAGCTCACCGAAGCTCGTGGGGTCATCGCGCGGGCGCTCGACGAGGACCTGCGCTACGGACCGGATGTGACCACGCTGGCCACGGTGCCCGCCGACGCCACCACTACCGCCTCGGTGGTGAGCCGCGAACCCGGCGTGCTCGCAGGAGCGGACGTCGCGCTGATGGTGCTCGACGACGTGCTCGGCCCCGACAGCTACCGGGTGACACACCGGGTGCCCGACGGTTCGCGGCTGCAGCCCGGCGGGGTCGCCCTGACGATCGAGGGCCCGACCCGCGGGATCCTGACGGCCGAGCGCACGATGCTGAACGTCCTGTGCCACCTGTCCGGCATCGCGACGACGACGGCGGCGTGGGTCGAGGCGATCTCCGGAACGCGGGCCCAGATCCGCGACACCCGCAAGACACTGCCCGGCCTGCGCGCCCTGCAGAAGTACGCCGTCCGCGTCGGTGGCGGCGTGAATCACCGCATGGGACTCGGTGATGCGGCCCTGATCAAGGACAACCATGTCGCCGCGGCGGGTTCGATCCTGGCCGCGCTGCGCCAGGTGCGAGCCGCGGCGCCCGACCTGCCGTGCGAGGTCGAAGTGGACTCGCTCGAACAACTCGATGAGATCCTCGCCGAGGACGTCGAGCTGGTGTTGCTCGACAATTTCCCGGTGTGGCAGACACAGATCGCGGTGCAGCGCCGCGACGCACGGGCACCCGGCACCAAGCTGGAGTCCTCCGGCGGCCTGTCCCTGCCGAACGCCGGCGACTACGCCGGTACCGGGGTGGATTATCTGGCCGTCGGTGCGCTCACCCACTCGGTGCAGGTGCTCGACCTGGGGTTGGATCTGTAGATCGTGGAGAGGTCTCCGAGACGCCCGATGACGTCGGTCGTCGCACTCGCTCTGGCAGTGCTGTCGCTGGGTCTGGCGCTCGTCGCGCTGCTGCGGCAGCGCGACAGCGTCCCCGAGTACAGCCAGGCCCAGCGCGACGAGGCTCGGACGGCGATCTGCGCGGCGTTCGCCACCGTGCGCACCGGGGTGGCGATCAACACCAACCGCGAGCCGCCGGGCGGCTTCGGCGACATCGCAGGAGCTCTTGCGGTGTCGGGCAACGCGCGGGCGGCGCTGTTCGACGGCGGTCAATACCTGCTGGCCAGGCTGGATCCGGCCACTCCGCCGGAGCTGGCGGGCGAGATCCGCCGGTTCGCCGGTCTGGTGATGGACATCGGTGCGGCCGCCACCGCCGGCGTGCCCGATTCAGATCCCGTGCAGGCCGGCCGTCTCGAGCAGGCCGAGGACGCCGGCGCCCAGATCAGCGGGTTGTGCGCCTGACCGTCAGGCCGCGGCGGGACCGCGGCGCACCAACGCCAGCACCACCGCCGCGCCGGCGAACAGGCCCGAGAGGACACGGTTGAGTGCGGTCTGCTGGCGGGGAGTGCGCAGCCAGGTCAACAGCCGGACCGCCAGCCCGGTGTAGAGGCCCATCACGACCAGGTCGACGACCACCATCGTGGCGCCGATGGCCAGGTATTGCGGCAGCAGCGGTGCGGTCGGCACGACGAACTGCGGCATCACCGCCAGAAAGAACACCAGCGCCTTGGGATTGCTGGCATTGACCAGGAAGCCACGGACCAGCAGCGCGCAACGTCCCCCGCCGGCAGCATCGTCGAGTCGGCCGACCAGGTCGACGGTGGCGGCGCGCCACTGCCGCACCGCCAGGTAGACCAGGTAGGCCACTCCCAGCCATTTGATGATCGTGAACGCCAGGATCGAGTTCGCCACGGCGGCCCCGAGGCCGATGGCGACCAGCGCCAGCTGCAGGACCAAGCCCGCCTCCAGACCCGCGATGGACCAGTACCCGCGCTTGATTCCGTGCGTCGCCCCGGTCGCCATCGACTGGACCGCGCCGGCGCCCGGCGACACCGCGATCACGATTGCCGCCCCGAAGAACGCCAGCCACATCTGCCAGGTCATGACCTGAGTCTGTCAGGGGTGTCCAACCGATTTCGGCTGGACGTCCGCGACGAAGACGGCGACCTTGCGGGCTTGGCGGCGGGCGAACCCCGGCAGCGCCTCGACGCCGTCGCCGCTGGGGGCGATCCGCGGGTTCACGATGTGGACTTCGTCACCGGACATCGTGACGTCGGCTTCGCCGGCCGCCAGGACGTTCTTGGCCCAGTCGGTCTTTCCGTGGCCCAGCACGATCGCCAGCTGGGAGTCGTTGCGGTAGGCGGTCACGATGGTCTCGTACGGCCGTCCGGAGGTACGACCTCGGTGTTTGATCACCGACAGCCCGGGCATCCGGCCGGCCAGCGGCTTGACGATGGGGTTGAAGTACTTGATCTGGATCCGGTCGAGCCACTCCGGGAACATCCGCGGCAGTTCCGACATGACGCCTCCAAACCGATTTGGCCTGCTCTGGGACAATGGACAGCGTGAATCTAACGCCAGGGCCTCTGCGACGCATCGACCTGCGTGGTACCACGCTGTCAGCGGCCGGGCTGCGCGGCGCCCTGCCCCGTGGTGGTGTCGACGTCGACGCGGTGGTGCCGACCGTCAGGCCCATCGTCGACGCGGTCGCCGACCGCGGCGCGGCGGCCGCCCTGGAGTACGGCGCCTCGTTCGACGGTGTGCGCCCCGACCGCATCCGTGTCCCGTCGGACAAACTCACAGCCGCGCTCGCGGCGCTGGACCCGGACATCCGGACCGCACTGAACGTCGCCATCGAGCGCGCCCGCACCGTGCACGCCGATCAGCGCCGCACCGACACCACCACCACACTCGCCCCCGGCGCCACGGTGACCGAACGCTGGGTGCCCGTCGAGCGGGTCGGTCTCTACGTTCCCGGCGGCAACGCGGTGTACCCGTCGAGCGTCGTGATGAACGTCGTCCCGGCCCAGACCGCGGGCGTGGACTCGCTGGTCATCGCCAGCCCGCCCCAGGCCGCCAACCCGGCCGACTTCCAGGGCCTGCCGCACCCGACGATCCTGGCCGCGGCAGCGCTGCTCGGCGTCGACGAGGTGTGGTCGGTGGGCGGCGCGCAGGCCGTCGCGCTGCTCGCCTACGGGGGTGCCGACACGGATGGCGGCGAGCTCGCGCCGGTCGACATGATCACCGGGCCCGGCAACATCTATGTCACGGCCGCCAAGCGCATCTGCCGTTCACAGGTGGGTATCGATGCCGAAGCCGGCCCCACCGAGATCGCGATCCTGGCCGATCACACCGCGGACCCCGCCCACGTGGCCGCCGACCTGATCAGCCAGGCAGAGCACGACGAGATGGCCGCCAGCGTGCTGGTCACCCCCAGCACCGAACTCGCCGACGCGACCGATCGGGAGCTCGCCCGGCAGTTGGAGACCACGGTGCACCGCCAGCGGGTCACCACCGCGCTGAGCGGCGATCAGTCGGCGACGGTGCTCGTCGACGACATCGACGCCGGAGTGCGCGTCGTCAACGCCTACGCCGCCGAGCACCTCGAGATCCAGACCGCCGACGCCTCCGACGTGGCTGGCCGAATCCGTTCGGCCGGTGCGATTTTCGTGGGCCCGTGGGCGCCGGTGAGCCTCGGGGACTACTGCGCCGGGTCGAACCATGTGCTGCCCACCGCGGGATGCGCCCGGCACTCCAGCGGATTGTCGGTGCAGACCTTCCTGCGCGGCATCCACGTCGTCGACTACACCGAGGCGGCGCTCAAAGACGTGGCGGGCCACGTGATCACGTTGGCGCAGGCCGAGAATCTGCCCAGCCACGGGGAAGCGGTGCGCCGGAGGTTCGAGTCGTGAGCGTTCCCGGTGCCGCGGCCACGCTCGACGAGCTGCCGCTGCGAGACGATCTGCGCGGTAAATCCCCCTACGGCGCACCACAGTTGAACGTGCCGGTGCGGCTGAACACCAACGAGAATCCGCATCCGCCCACCCCGGCGTTGATCGACGACGTCACCGCGTCGGTGCGGTCGGCAGCAGCGGAGTTGCACCGCTATCCCGACCGCGACGCGGTCGCATTGCGCACCGATCTGGCGGCCTATCTCAGTGCCGCGACCGGGGTGACGGTGGGCGTGGACAATGTCTGGGCGGCCAACGGATCCAACGAGATCCTGCAGCAGCTGCTGCAGGCGTTCGGGGGTCCCGGCCGCAGCGCGATCGGGTTCGTGCCGTCCTACTCGATGCACCCCATCATCTCCGACGGGACGCAGACCCGGTGGCTGGTGGCCAACCGCGCCGGCGACTTCAGCCTGGATGCGGCGGTGGCCGCCACCGCCATCAAGGAGCACACCCCCGACATCGTGTTCGTGGCCAGCCCGAACAACCCGTCGGGGCAGAGCGCGACACCCGACGAACTGCGTGCGCTGCTGGACGCGATGGACCGCGGAGTGATGATCGTCGACGAGGCCTACGGCGAGTTCTCCTCGCAGCCCAGCGCGATCGGGTTGATCGAGCAGTTCCCGACACGGTTGATCGTGACGCGGACCATGAGCAAGGCGTTCGCGTTCGCCGGTGGCCGACTGGGCTATCTGATCGCAGCACCCGCCGTGATCGAGGCGATGCTGCTGGTGCGCCTGCCCTATCACCTGTCCGCGCTCACCCAAGCCGCCGCCCGAGCCGCGCTGCGCCACGCCGACGACACGCTCGGCAGCGTCGCCACGCTGATCCAGGAACGGGAGCGGGTGGCGAAAGCGCTCACCGGCATGGGTTTTCGAGTCATTCCCAGTGACGCCAACTTCGTGCTGTTCGGCGAGTTCGCCGATGCGCCCGGCACGTGGCAGCGTTACCTGGACGCCGGCGTGCTGATCCGCGACGTCGGCATCCCCGGATATCTGCGCACCACCATCGGCCTGGCCGACGAGAACGACGCGCTGCTGGCTGCCAGCGCCCGGATAGGAGCATCGTGAACGAGCCGGTACGTCCCGAACGCCGCGCAAGGGTCGAACGCAAGACGAAGGAATCCGACATCGTCGTCGACCTGGATCTCGACGGAACCGGGCAGGTCAGCGTCGACACCGGCGTGCCGTTCTTCGACCACATGCTGACCTCGTTGGGCAGCCACGCGAGCTTCGATCTGACGATCAAGGCCACCGGCGACATCGAGATCGAGGGCCACCACACCATCGAGGACACCGCGATCGTGCTCGGCCAGGCCCTCGGCCAGGCTCTCGGCGAGAAGAAGGGCATCCGCCGCTTCGGCGACGCCTTCATCCCGATGGACGAGACGCTGGCCCACGCCGCGGTCGACGTGTCGGGCCGGCCCTACTTCGTGCACACCGGCGAGCCCGACTATCTGGTCGAATTCACCATCGCCGGCTCGCAGGCGCCCTATCACACCGTGGTCAACCGGCATGTTTTCGAATCGCTGGCCTTCAACGCCCGAATCGCCCTGCACGTGCGCACGCTCTACGGCCGCGATCCTCACCACATCACCGAGGCGCAGTACAAGGCCGTTGCCCGCGCGCTGCGCCAGGCCGTGGAGTACGACCCCCGGGTGACCGGCGTCCCGTCCACCAAAGGCACGCTGTGACACGCAAACTCGTCGTGCTGGACTACGGTTCGGGCAACCTGCGCTCGGCGCAGCGCGCGCTGGAACGCGTCGGCGCGCACGTCGAGGTGACCGCCGATCCGCACGCCGCGATGGAGGCTGACGGGCTGGTCGTGCCGGGGGTGGGCGCCTTCGAGTCCTGTATGACGGGCCTGCGCAAGATCGGCGGCGAGAAGATCATCGCCGACCGGCTCGCGGCCGACCGTCCGGTCCTCGGCGTCTGCGTGGGAATGCAGATCCTGTTCAGTCGCGGGGTGGAGTTCGGGGTGGAGACCACCGGTTGCGGGCAGTGGCCCGGCGCGGTGATCCGGCTGGACGCGCCGGTGATTCCGCACATGGGATGGAACGTGGTGGACGCCCCGGCCGGCAGCGTGCTGTTCCGGGGTCTGGACGCCGACACCCGGTTCTACTTCGTGCACTCCTATGCCGCTCAGCAGTGGGAGGGCGATCCGTCGGCGCTGTTGACATGGGCCACCCACCACGTACCGTTCCTGGCCGCGGTGGAGACGGGTGCGTTGTCGGCCACCCAGTTCCATCCCGAGAAGAGCGGGGACGCCGGCGCCGAATTGCTGTCCAACTGGATCGGGGCGCTAAGTTGAGCCCCGTGAATGCGACCTCTCCCTCGCTCGTCCTGCTGCCCGCCGTCGACGTCGTCGAAGGCCGCGCGGTGCGCCTGGTGCAGGGCCAAGCCGGCAGCGAGACCGAGTACGGCTCGGCGCTCGACGCCGCGATGACCTGGCAGCGCGACGGCGCCGAGTGGATCCACCTGGTCGATCTGGACGCGGCTTTCGGCCGCGGCTCCAACCGGGAACTGCTCGCCGAGGTGGTCGGCAAGCTCGACGTCGCGGTCGAACTGTCGGGCGGAATCCGCGACGACGACTCACTGACCGCGGCCCTGGCCACCGGATGTGCCCGGGTGAACCTGGGCACCGCGGCGCTGGAGAATCCTCAGTGGTGCGCCAAGGTCGTCGCCGAGCACGGTGACAAGGTGGCCGTCGGGCTCGACGTCAAGATCTCCGGCGACGATTACCGGCTGCGGGGCCGCGGCTGGGAGACCGACGGCGGTGACCTGTGGGCGGTGCTGGAACGCCTTGATGCCGAAGGTTGTTCGCGTTTCGTGGTCACCGACGTCACTAAGGACGGCACCCTGAAGGGGCCGAATCTGGACCTGCTCGCCGCGGTATGTGAACGCACCGAGGCCCCGGTCATCGCGTCCGGCGGGGTATCGAGTCTCGACGATCTGCGCGCGATCGCGACCCTGACCGATCGGGGGGTCGAGGGTGCGATCGTCGGGAAGGCGCTCTACGCGGAGCGTTTCACGCTGCCCGAGGCACTGGCCGCGGTTCGCTCGTGACCGTGGAGCCGCAGCAACTGCGCGACCTGCTCGCCACCGCCGCCGGCGTACTCGACTCGGCCTCCGCGCAGTTCGTCGCCGGCCATCGCGCCGATTCGGCGGTGGAGAAGAAGGGCAACGACTTCGCCACCGAGGTCGATCTCGCGATCGAACGCCGGGTGGTGGCCGAACTGACCAGGCTGACCGGCATCGGTGTGCACGGCGAGGAATTCGGCGGGGAGTCGTTGGACGCCGAGTTGGTGTGGGTCCTCGATCCCATCGACGGCACGTTCAACTACGCCGCGGGGTCACCCATGGCCGCGATGCTGCTCGCTCTGCTGGCCGACGGGGACCCCGTGCTGGGTTTGACGTGGCTGCCGTTCGTCGGGCAGCGCTACACCGCGATGACCGGCGAACCGGTGCTGTGCAACGGCGACGCTCTGCCCTCGTTGGGTCCGGGCGCCCTGTCGGAGTCGGTCGTCGGCATCGGCACCTTCAACATCGACTCGCGCGGCCGCTACCCGGGCCGGTACCGGGCCGAGGTCCTCGCCAATCTGAGCCGGAAATGCTCGCGGGTGCGGATGCACGGGTCGACCGGTATCGACATGGCGTTCGTCGCGGCGGGGATTCTCGGCGCCGCGATCAGCTTCGGCCACCACATCTGGGATCACGCCGCCGGGGTGGCGTTGGTGCGCGCCGCGGGCGGTGTCGTCACCGACCTGGCCGGGCGACCGTGGACGGCCTCGTCGCCGTCGGCGCTGGCCGCGGCCCCCGGGGTGCATGAAGAGATGCTCGACATCGTCCGCGCCGCAGGCGTTCCGGAGGATTACCTGTGACAATGAGCAGCGACGTCGCCACCCGCGTCATCCCGTGTCTCGACGTCGACGACGGCCGGGTGGTCAAGGGCGTCAACTTCGAAAACCTGCGTGACGCAGGTGATCCGGTCGAGTTGGCCGCGGTGTACGACGCCGAGGGCGCCGACGAGCTGACGTTTCTGGATGTGACCGCATCGTCGTCGGGCCGGGCCACGATGCTCGAGGTGGTGCGCCGGACCGCCGAGCAGGTGTTCATCCCGTTGACGGTCGGCGGGGGTGTGCGCTCTGTGGCCGACGTCGACGTGTTGCTGCGCGCCGGCGCGGACAAGGTGTCGGTGAACACCGCCGCGATCGCCCGACCGGAGCTGTTGTCGGAGCTGTCCCGGCAGTTCGGTTCGCAGTGCATCGTGCTCTCGGTCGACGCCAGGACCGTTCCCGCGGACAGCGAGCCCACACCGTCGGGCTGGGAGGTCACCACGCACGGCGGCCGGCGCGGCACCGGGATCGACGCCGTCGACTGGGCCGCCCGGGGAGCCGAGCTCGGTGTCGGGGAGATCCTGCTGAACTCGATGGACGCCGACGGCACCAAGGCCGGGTTCGATCTGGCGATGTTGCGGGCGGTGCGGGGCGCGGTGACGGTGCCGGTCATCGCCAGCGGCGGGGCGGGTCGCGTCGAGCACTTCGCGCCAGCCGTGCAGGCCGGAGCCGACGCTGTGCTGGCGGCCAGCGTGTTCCACTTCCGCGAACTGAGCATCGGTGAGGTGAAGGCGGCGATGAAGGCTGAAGGGATCACGGTCCGATGAGCGCTTGCGCGAAGAGCCGAGGGTCCCGATGAGTAGCCCTGTGTC